>NZ_NMOK02000037.1:0-567858 GCF_003399985.2 Paenibacillus sp. ATY16
GGGTAACCGCCGCCGCAGCCGCCACCCCAACCGCCTACAAATCCGCAACCGCAGACGATGATCACCAGCAAGATGAACAGCACAAGAATTGAACCAACATGGTTAAAACCATGGCCAAGTCCTGACATAATTCACAACACCTCCTTACGTCTGGATATACTTTACTATATGAGCGAGAAGCGGATGTGCTTGGGTATTTGCCTCGGAGGCATTTAACCAATTCCATTTGCCCCTCCGGTACAGAGGTAACGGGTGGATAATCGCCATGCACAGCAAACAGAAGACCCGCAGAGGGGTCTTCTGTCTGCTGCATCTATTTAAAGAATTACATTCATCAGCATGCATGGAGGCAGTAACTGCATGGATTAGTAGTAACCTTTACCTGTACCTACGCCTCCAACTCCCGGGTAACCGCCGCCGCAGCCGCCACCCCAACCGCCTACAAATCCGCAACCGCAGACGATGATCACCAGCAAGATGAACAGCACAAGAATTGAACCAACACTGTTAAAACCATGGCCAAATCCTGACATAATTCACAACACCTCCTTACGTCTGGAGTATTCTTCAATATATGTGGGTGGAGGAGATATGCTTGGGTATATGCCCCTCGGGTACAAAAGCCGGGCTAAGCCAATTACACAAGCTTTCTCCGGATCGCGCCGGAGATAAGGTCAATGACGGTAATCATGACGATTATCCCAAGCAGAATAATGCCGACACGGTCCCAATGCCGCGTGCTTAAAGCGAAGATGAGCGGCGTACCGATTCCTCCTGCTCCGATAAAGCCAAGGATGGTCGCCGAACGGACGTTAATTTCGAACCGGTACAACGTATAGGACAAAAAGCTTGGAAGCACTTGCGGCAGCACGGCAAACCATAATTGCTGGAAGCGATTGGCGCCGGATGCAAGCAGGGCTTCGGAAGGACCGCGGTCGATGCTCTCGATCTCCTCGGCATACAGCTTGCTAAGCATGCCGACGGAATGAATGCCAAGAGCAAGAACGCCTGCGAACGAGCCCGGACCTACGGCTTTGATGAAGAGGAGGGCCATAACCAGCTCGGGGAAGGTGCGCACAAAGCTCAGAACAATCTTTCCCAATCCGGAGACCGTCCGGAACCTGCTCATATTTCTGGCCGCCCAGAAGGCAAAAGGAAAGCTGACCACCGCAGAAATAATCGTTCCCAGAACGGAAATAGCGAGCGTATCCAGCAATCCCCGCAGCAAATCCTCCCCGTCCGGCAAATAAACATAATCCCAATCGGGCTCAAAAAGTCCCGTTAAGATGGATTTCATAATGGTTCCGGCGGTTTCTTTAATGCCTGTAAAAGGCACGCCGCTAAAAGCCCAGATGTATACGGCGAGAACGGCGACATAGACCAGCCAGCGATAGGGATTTTTTTTCGGCTTTTGAAGGATGATGTTATTCATAACAGTCGCTCCCTTAGCTTCGTGCTGGCATAGTCGATGACAAGAACTACCGCAAGCGTAAAGAGGATAATGACGCTTGTCTTGTCGTACTCCAGGAAGCCAAGCGTTGCTTCGTAATATAGACCGATGCCGCCTGCTCCGACCAGACCCAATACGGCGGCGGCACGGACGTTAATCTCGAAGGTATAGAGCACAAAGGACATAAAATTAGCCTGGATTTGCGGTACAACGCCGTACACGATTTTTTGCGCAAAGTTGCCTCCGGCGGCCGTTAAGGCTTCAAGCGGTCCGTGGTCGATTGTTTCAATCAGCTCGTAGGTCAGCTTGGATATGAGGCCAACCGAGAATACGGTCAAAGCCAATATCCCGGGAATGGGACCCAAACCAAAGACGGACACGAAGATCGCGGCAAGAAGCAGGTCCGGTACCGTGCGAACCAGATTAAGAAGAAACCGGGACGGATAATAAAGCCAACGGGAACGCGTCAGATTAGCCGCGCAAAGCAGGGAAACGGGAATAGACAATATGGCGCCAATCGTTGTGCCGATCAGGGCCATGCGGATCGTTTCCAGCATGCCGTGAACAATGTTGTCGAAGTAGCTCCAGCGCGGCGGGAACATTTCCTTCAGCAGATCCCACATATTGGGCATGCCGGTAATAAGCTCGGGAAGGGAGGCTTCGGTTTGTTTGCTGCTTGCCCAGAGCAGAACAAGAATCAGAACGATGGTCAAATAATGCTTGATCCGGCTTGGCGGCTTCGGACGCGCGGACTTTTCGGACGCGAGGGGCTTCGTATTCACGCGAAGACTCATACGACGACCTCTCCAAGCAGTTCATCCCGCTGGGGCGGACGGCCGTAAATTTCGGCGAACCGTTCATCCGTCGCTTCCGATACGGGACCGTCAAAGACGACCTCGCCTGCGCGGAGGCCGATAATCCTGGTGGCATACGTTCTGGCCAGATCGATGAAATGGAGGTTCACAATCGTCGTAATGCCAAGCTCCATATTGATCTTTTTCAAATCGTCCATGACCTGTTTGGTCGTTAGAGGATCAAGGGAAGCGACGGGCTCGTCGGCCAAAATGATTGTTGCTTCCTGGGCCAGAACGCGGGCAATCGCGACACGCTGCTGCTGGCCGCCGGACAGCTCATCCGCGCGGGAATACGCTTTTTCCATAATATTGACCCGGCCAAGCGCTTCAAAGGCTAGATCGATATCCTTCTGCGGGAATCTGCCGGTTAAGGTCCGGAGGGTAGAGTGATAACCAACCCTGCCGGCTAATACATTGCGCAGGACGGAAGATCTTTTGACCAGATTAAAGCTTTGGAAAATCATGCCGATATCCCGGCGGATCAATCTCAGTTTTTTCCCTTTCGCTTTCGTAATCGATTGGCCGTTGATCAAGATATCGCCTTCGGTAATATCATGGAGCCGGTTAATCGAGCGGAGGAGGGTGGATTTGCCGGCGCCAGACAAACCGACAATCGCGATAAATTCTCCTTCTTGAATGGTCAAGTTGATATGGTTTAACCCTTTGGTCTGGTTCGGGTAAATTTTCGATACTTGGCGAAGCTCGATCATGGGAACCCATCCTTTTAGAAAGTTTCGGTAACGGGACAAGCCAGCACAAGCCGCGGGCGGCGTTGTACTGGCTTGTTCGATGCCTTAGTTGGCGTCAGTTGACGAAGACCGGAGGACTACTCGGTTTTTACTTTTTCGTTGTATTGGCGTACGATGTCAAATACGCTGTCATCCGATTTTACATAGCCCTGGTGCGAGTATACGTCGAAAATAATTTGGTGACCTTCCGGGTCAGTGCCGATGTCGATGAAAGCTTGCTGAATTTTGGCGACCCAATCCGCATTCATGTCCGAACGAACGCTGATGGTATCGTTAGGAATAGGTTCCGTGAAAGTAAGAACGCGGGTATCTTCAAATACTTTCGGATAATCCTTCGACACGAGCGTGCGTGCATCCTGGAAAATCGCAGCTGCATCCACGTCGCCGTTCAGAACGGCGAGAACGCCTTGGTCGTGGCCTTTTACGGTAACCGGTTGAACGTCCTTCAACGGATCAAGACCCGCGTCCATCAGCGCGGCTGCCGGCCATACGAAACCTGCGGAGGAAGTCACGTTCTGGTAAGCGATTTTTTTGCCTTTCAGATCCGCAACCGTTTTGATTGGCGAATCCTTCTTCACGATAATCATGGATTTGTAGCTGTCTACCAGCTCCGTAGTAGGAGCGCCGGTAGCGTCGTCTACGCCAAAGCGCTGCGCTTGCAGCATAACTTCAGCCGCGCCTTTTTCTTTCGCGAGTACGTAAGCTGTTGGCGGCAGGAAGCCTACGTCTACTTTTTTCGAAGCCATAGCCTCGATGATCGTGTTGTAGTCGGTCGATACGCTGACTTTTACCGGAATGCCAAGCTTATCGCCGAGCAGCTTTTCAAGCGGCTTTGCTTTCGCTTCAAGCGTATCCGCGTTTTGCGAAGGAACGAATTGGACAGTCAATTCCGTTGGCACGTAACCTTCCGGAGCTTTGCTTTCTTCCGGCGTGGACGGATCGGTTGATGCTTCGTTCGACGGGCTTGCAGCGTTCGCAGCGTTGTTGCTTGCGTTCGAATTGCTGTTGTTACCGCAGGCGCTAACGAGTAAAGCGAGCAATAACAGTGGTAAAACGATCAGATGCAGTTTCTTCACTTCCAAAACCCTCCAAAAATTTCTATATTTTTAATACTTGTCCACTATAGGTAATCTCTATTAACGGAAGGTCAATGGCGGGATAAGTATTTGTAAATACGCCTAAAGGCATATCTTGGCGAATAGGGCTCTGTTACAATAGCGCTTATTGAAAGGAGAGGAAGACCTGACAGTGGAAAGTGAGAAAATGAGATTCGTCATCCTGGTTACCAGCGATATTCACGGCTATATTCAACCGGTCGATTACCGGACAAGAGAAGAGATTCATTCCGGACTTGCCAAGCTGGCTACGCTTATTAAGGAAGAGAGAGCGAAGTGTCCGAATCTGTTGCTTATCGATAACGGAGATATGCTGCAGGGCTCGCCATTCGCCGCTTACGCCGCAGCGCATGCTTCCGGCATTCATCCGTGCATTGAAGTGATGAACCGTCTTCGATACGATGCGGCCGTACCTGGGAATCATGAGTTTAATTATGGATTCGAGACGCTGAAGCATGCTGCTCTTGCCTCGTGTTTCCCATGGTTATCATCCAATATTTTATCGAAGGAGTCGGGAGAAACGGCTCTCGGACAGCCATATTTAGTGAAGCGGGTAGAGGACAAGCTGAAGGTAGTCATTCTTGGGGCTACGACGCATTATATTCCTCATTGGGAGAAAGCAAGTCATATTATCGGACTGCAATTCCGGGATAGTCTTGAAGCTGTCAAAGCATGGGTCGCCTACATACGGGAGCATGAGCAGCCGGATCTTCTTATTGTCAGCTATCATGGAGGCTTCGAACGCGATTTGGCTAATGGCGAAGCTACCGAGCGGTTAACCGGGGAGAACCAGGCTTACGCGATGTGCACGAAGGTCCCGGGCATTGATGTATTGATTACCGGGCATCAGCACCGCTTGATCGCGGAGGAGCTGAACGGAGTGCTCGTCGTGCAGACGGGAAGCAATGGACAAGCCCTTGGACATCTTGCAATTGAGTTTGAGCATAACGAAGACGGCTGGCGAATTGTTTCAAAGGCGGCCCGGCTGCTCAAGCCGGAAGCGGATACTGCGGCGGATAGGGAGGTAGAGGCCCTAACCGGGGCTATGGAAAGAAAGACGCAGGAATGGCTGGACCAGCCCATTGGAACGACGGAAGGGGACTTGTTCGTACGCGATCCATTTGAATGCCGCAGGGCACCGCATCCCTTTGTGCAGTTTATTCATCAGGTACAGCTTGAGTCGACAGGCGCGGAAATATCAGCTGCGGCTTTGCTTAGCGAAGAGTCCAAGGGCTTTGGAGCTGTCATTACGGTCAGGGATGTGCTGTCGGCTTTCGTATACCCAAACACGTTAACGGTTCTTCGGTTAACCGGGGAGGATATCCGCATGGCGATTGAACAATCTGCGGCTTATTTCGATCTTGGCACGGATGGAAAACCAGGCATCAGCGATGCGTATCTTCAGCCTAAAGCCCAGCATTACAATTATGACATGTGGTCGGGGATTGAATATGACATTAATCTATCATTTCCTGTTGGCAAACGCATTACTAAGCTTTCCCGGAGTGGCGAGGAACTCCGCATGACGGCTGAATACTCGGTAGTTATGAACAGTTACCGCGCTGGGGGCGGAGGAAACTTCGATATGTTCCGAGGGAAGCCCGTTCTCTTTGAAGGGGCGGAAGATATGGCCGATTTAGCGGTTGGGTATATTCGGTCGAAAGGCCGGCTGACGGCCTCGGAAGATAGGAATTGGCGATTAACGTGGTAGGAAATAGAAAGAGGGCCGCTCTTCTATCGAAGAGTAGTCCTCTTTTTTCTATATTAAAACGAAGAGAAAATGCTTATATGTGAACAAATCGAACATCATCTCAAATAAATTTGAAAAAGGGGCTTGAAAAACCAAATTTACATGTTATATTAAATAACATCAAGTTGAAACGAAGAATGTAAGCTTACATTACGCGAGCAACTGAATAGCCATTGTTCTCTAGGGTTCCGCAGCAATCTATTCCGCTGGTCTGGTCCGAGAGAGGACGCACGGCCAACAGGCTGTGTCCACGGAGGGAGAAAAGCCCGGGAGGATATGAATAATATCTTCCCGCGGCTTTTTTTATTCTCCGGATCGAAACGCGTTCTGCCGCCTAAGGACGGCAAGCCGTTTTACCTTGTTTGTCCAGAGAAAGGGAGGAGTATGGAGATGAAACAAGAAATTACGCTGCGCCAATCACTTACGCTTGTTCAGGTCGTCGCGCTTGGCTTGGCCTGGATGACGCCAATGATTTACTTCTCGGTATTCGGAATCGCTTATGACGCTTCGAAAGGGATGATTACGGAAGCCTACTCGCTGTCCATAGTAGCGATCTTCTTCACGGCGTACAGCTACAGCATTATGGCCAAGATCTTCCCGGGTTCCGGTTCCTCTTATACTTATGTTAAGAAATCGATGCATCCTATTCCGGGCTTTACGGTAGGATGGGCGATTCTGCTCGATTACTTGTTCTCCCCGATCATTGCCTGCCTGACCTTCGGCATTTACCTGAATGCTCAATTCCCAGCGGTTCCGGCCTATGTGTGGATCATACTGCTGAACATCATTTTGGCGGTCGTCAACATCGCGGGCATTAAATTCTCCGCCAGCTTAAGCAAGCTGTTTGTTCTCTTCCAGATCATATTTATCGCTTTGTTCTGCGGCTATTTGATGAAAGGCTTGAATGGCGTGCATGACGTTGTGCTGCCTTTCACCCACATGGATGCCGGATTATCGACGCTGCTTGCCGGCGCTTCGCTGATCTGCTTCTCATTCCTTGGCTTCGATACCGTATCGACGCTGTCGGAGGAAACGATCGACGCGAAAAAGACGATCCCAAAAGCCATTATGCTCATCATTCTGATTGCGAGCATTCTCTACATTACAACATCCGTCCTGATTCAGGTGAGATATCCTAACCTGACCTTTAATAATTTGGATGCAGCAGGCTTTGAGCTGATGAAGCTTGCGGGCGGGGCGGCGTTAGGGGCTATATTTACGACCGTCTTGATATTTGCCATCTTCACGCAAGGGCTGACTTCCGTGACGAGCGTATCCCGGTTGATGTATGTGCTTGGCCGCGACTCGATTCTGCCGAAAAAGTTTTTCGGAGCCCTGCATCCCAAATACCGCACGCCGGTTAACAATATCGTGCTCGTATCCGTCATTTCTCTGCTTGCTTTAGTTATCAGTCTGGATATGGCCGTTAAGTTCGTAAGCTTTGGCGCATTAACCTCGTTTGCTTTTGTTAACCTTTCTGTCATTGTGGAATGCTTCATCAAACGCAAACAGCGTTCCCTTAAGCAAACGTTCCAATATTTGATTTTCCCTCTAATCGGAGCGTCGTTCATTATTTGGCTGATCACGCTGCTTGATTCTCAAGCGCTGCTTCTTGGCTGCATTTGGCTCGTTTTCGGCGTTACTTATTATCTGTTCCGCACAAGAAAGCTGCGCGCGGCGGAAATGAAGCCTTCAGCACCAATCTTTCCTTCATCAGCAGCGATCGAAACGGAATTCAAATAATTTTTATGTAATGTATATTGACAGGGAAAATCAATCCACTTATACTTGGGCTATGTTAGAAATCATTACATCTGAATAAGTTCCGGAATAGCCGGAGCGAAAAAGCTGTCTAGGGTTCCGTTGACGGGTAAACGTCAAGTCTGGTCCGAGAGACGGCGTATGGCGGAAGCTTATCGAAGCAGCCGGCCATATGACACGGAAGGACAAAAGCCTGGGAGATCATTCTCCCGGGCTTTTTTTATTCAAAGGGGGACATAACGATGAGCAGCATTTGGAAAACATCGATTCGCGCCGGGGAGAAATGGTCTGGGACGGTAAGCAAAGGCAGACGGATTCGTTTTACGGCTGAGGAAGCAGGCGCGAACCTGTCGATTATGCTTTTTAACGCGAAGGATTTGACGGAGCGCTACAACATGCCGGATTCGCTCAAGGCGCAATACACCGCGCATTTGACGAAAGGCCATACACTTATGAGCGATAACGGAAGAGTGCTTGCAAGCATCGTGGAAGACAGCCTGGGCTGGCATGATACGATCAGCGGCTACACGACAAGAGCTCTTACCGACCGCAAGTACGGCAAGACGACCTACCAGGAGCTCCGGAATGAATGGCTTCGGTCCGGGCAAGAGAACTTCGCTGTTGAACTGACGCGTAACGGGCTTGGCTTAAGGGATATGTCGCCTGTTGTGAATTTGTTTTCCAAGGTTTATGTGGATGACGATGGGCAAATGCATTATGAGCTTGGTCATTGCGAGGCCGGTGCATCCGTTGTACTTCGCACGGAAATGGATGTTCTCATTGTCGTATCGAATACTCCTAACCCGCTGGATCCAAGAACGGAATACCCGGCCGTACCGGTTGGCATTGAAGTATCCGCAGCCGAACCGGTGACCGAGGATGATTATTGCTTGAACTTCAGATCGGAGAACCGCAGGGCGTTCGAGAATACATGGAGCTACTATCAATTGCTGGAACTCTAATAGACGGAATATTACGAAAAGTTGAGGAGGATACACCAATGGGAAGCTTTAACCGGGTAGAAAGCACGCGCTTGCCTGAGGCGGCGATATATAACGAGGTAGTACTGGCAGGGGATGGCTGGATGCATGATCTGGAGCCTGGTCAAGTGCTCCGCATCGTGGATCTGGAAGGGAATCAAGCGGCTGATACGTTGTTCTTCGATGCGGATAATCCGGAGGATCATTACAGCGCGGTTGCTACGATTACGAATCAGCAGAACATTTACCTGACAACGGGTTCGGTCCTGCTTGCCGAATCGGGCAAAGAGCTGGTGAGGATTGTTGCCGATACATGCGGCCGGCATGACACGGTTGGGGGCTCCTGCTCCGCGCAGAGCAATACAGTCCGTTACGCCCATGAAAAGCTGCACATGCATAACTGCCGGGATACGTTTATGCTGCAGCTTGCACAACGCGGCGAGCCGTACAACAAGCGCGATTTGGCGCCAAACGTCAACTTTTTCATGAATGTGCCGGTTACGCCGGAAGGCGGCTTGAAATTCGATGACGGCGTCTCCTCGCCGGGAGCTTACGTGGAAATGCAATCCGTCGGTCGGACTGCCGTGCTGATCAGCAATTGTCCACAGCTTAATAATCCGTGCAATGCCTATAATCCGACGCCGATTCGCGTCTTGATCTGGAACGAATAGCCATCTTGGGAGAAGGGGAGAGATTACGATGTTTACAAAAGTACTGATTGCCAACCGGGGAGCTATTGCGGTTCGAATTGAAAGAACCCTTCGCAAAATGGGCATTGCCTCCGTTGCCGTATATACGAAAGCCGACCAAGACAGCCTCCATGTGGATATGGCGGATGAAGCGGTGCTTCTGGGTGAAGGGCCGGCGAAGGAAAGCTACCTGAACGCGGATCTCATTCTGCAGATTGCGAAAGACACCGGTGCGCAAGCGATCCATCCCGGTTACGGCTTCCTGAGCGAAAACGCGGATTTTGCCCGCGCATGCCGCGAGAACGGCATTGCCTTTATCGGACCTACTCCCGAGCAGATGGAAGCCTTCGGCCTGAAGCATTCCGCACGCGAGCTGGCCGAGCAAGCCCATGTTCCGCTCCTGCCGGGTACTCCTCTTCTGACCGAGCTGGATGAAGCTGTTGCTCATGCAGCCGAGATCGGCTATCCCGTTATTCTGAAGAGCACGGCCGGCGGCGGCGGAATCGGCATGCGGGTGTGCGACGATGAAGAAGCGCTGCGCGCTGCCTTCGATAGCGTGCGTCACCTAGCGGAAGCAAACTTCAAGAACGGCGGCATGTTCCTCGAGAAATATATTGCGAAAGCGCGCCATGTGGAAGTGCAGATCTTCGGTAACGGCAACGGCGAAGTTGCAGCCCTCGGCGAACGGGATTGCTCGGTGCAGCGCCGCAACCAGAAGGTTGTGGAAGAAAGCCCGGCTCCGCAATTCCCGGAGGAGGTGCGGGCTGAAATTCTTGCCTGCGCGAAGCGCCTTGCGGCCGTGGCCGGTTACCGCAGCGCAGGAACGGTTGAGTTCCTGTACGATCCTTCGAGCTGCAAATTCTACTTCCTTGAAGTAAATACCCGCCTGCAGGTTGAGCATGGCGTTACCGAGGAAGTGCTTGGTCTTGATCTCGTGGAGTGGATGGTGAAGGAAGCAGCGGGAGAGCTGAACGGCTTGGAAGCCCTTGTTCCGGTGTCCAAGGGTCATAGTATTCAGGCCCGTATCTACGCGGAGGATTGCCTGCAAGGATTCCGTCCAAGCGCGGGCCAGCTGGATCAGGCGTTATTTTCCGGCGAAGCGCGTACGGAAACTTGGGTTCGCGATGGCATTACAGTAACGACGCTGTACGATCCGATGCTCGCTAAAGTAATCGTGCATGGCGAGAACCGCGAGGATGCCATTGCCAAGCTGAAGCAGGCATTAAACGAAACACGCTTCTATGGCATTACGACAAATCTGCAGTATGTTCAGGCGCTGCTTGACGAGAAGCAATTCGTTTCAGGCGATGTATATACCCAGCTGTTAAACGGTTTTGCCCCGGCGGAGTCCGCGCTTGAAGTACTGGACGGCGGCGTTCAGACGACGGTTCAGGACTACCCGGGCCGGGTTGGCCATTGGGATGTAGGCGTGCCGCCATGCGGACCGATGGATCCGCTCGCTTTCCGGATCGGCAACAAGCTGCTTGGCAATGCCGATGAGGCGAGCGGTCTTGAACTGACGCTGCGCGGCGGCTCCTATAAATTCCGCGAGAGCATGCTGTTCTGCGTTACCGGCGCCGATATGAAGCCGGTTCTGGATGACGAGGTTATTCCAATGTACACACCGGTAAGAGCGGAACGCGGACAAGTGCTTAGCTTCGGAGAGTCGGAGGAAGGTCTGCGCACGTACCTGCTGATCGAAGGCGGATTAGATATGCCGCTTATTCTGGGCAGCGCGGCAACCTTTACGCTAGGCGGCTTTGGCGGTCATGGCGGACGCGCGCTGCGAACCGGGGACGTTCTTGGCGTGAACCGTAAACAAGGAACGGCTGTGAGCATAGTGAAGGAGCCGCTTCCTGCGAAGCTGCAGCCGGCTATTTCCCGCGAATGGACGATCGGCGTTATTCCGGGGCCGCATTGCACAAGCGAGTTTTTGAAGCCGGAATATCTGGAGCAGCTTGCGAATACAAGCTTTGAGGTTCACTTCAACAGCTCGAGAACCGGGGTGCGCTTAATTGGTCCTGCTCCGCTGTGGGAGAGAGAAGACGGAGGGGAAGCGGGGCTTCACCCGTCCAACATACACGATAATGCCTATGCGGTCGGAACCCTTGACTTGACCGGCGACATGCCGATCCTGCTTGGCCCGGACGGTCCCAGCCTTGGAGGCTTCGTCTGCCCGGTAACGACGGCATCCGCCGAGTTCTGGAAGCTGGGTCAGCTCCATCCCGGCGACAAAGTACGATTCCAGCTCGTTACGTTGGAAGAAGCCGAAGAGCTTCGCAAGCAGCAGGAGGAACTGCTGGATGCGATTGAGAAGGGTCATGCCAACGAGCTTCAAGCTGGCGGATTGCCGGCGGTGCATGCGGCCTTCTCGCCGGAGTATCCGGTTCTGTACCGCGAGGAAGCAGGGCGCAAATTCCCGATTACCATCCGCTGCAGCGGCGACGAGAATCTGCTTGTCGAGTATGGTTCCTTGGAGCTGGATCTTCTGCTTCGCTTCCAGGTGCATGCCCTTGTAGAAGCTATCCGGGAGAGCGGCGTTATTCCGGTGCTAGATCTGACGCCGGGCGTCCGTTCGGTGCAGGTGCATATTGACGCCGCACGGATGAGCGTCCGCGAAGCGGCCAAACAGCTGCTTGCTATTGACAGCAGCCTGCCGCCGCTCGAATCGATCCGCGTTCCGTCCCGTATTGTCCGTCTTCCGTTGTCTTGGGATGATCCGGCTACGCAGCTCGCGATTGACCGTTACCAGCAGAACGTTCGCCCGGATGCGCCTTGGTGCCCGAGCAACCTGGAGTTTATCCGTCGCGTGAACGGCCTTGACAGCATTGACGATGTTCAGCGCATTGTATTTGACGCCAGTTACTTGGTGCTTGGTCTTGGCGACGTTTATCTCGGCGCTCCGCTGGCTACGCCAATCGACCCGCGTCACCGGCTTGTTACAACGAAATACAATCCGGCCCGCACCTGGACACCGGAGAATGCCGTTGGCATCGGCGGAGCTTATATGTGCGTATACGGCATGGAAGGGCCAGGCGGCTACCAGTTTGTTGGCCGTACTATCCAAATGTGGAATAAGCTGCGCTCGACGGAAAGCTTCAAAGCCGGCAAGCCTTGGCTGCTCCGCTTCTTCGACCAGATTCAATTCTACCCGGTTACGGCCGAGGAGCTGCTGCAGCTGAGGGAGGATTTCCCGCGCGGCAGATTCGAAGCGGATATTACGGAAACAACGTTTGACCTTGGCGAATACCTGCAATTCCTGGATAGCATCGAGGAGAGCGCGGATAAGTTCCGAAGCCAGCAGCAGTCAGCTTTTAATGAAGAAAGAGATCGCTGGAAGGAGCTTGGACTTGCCGAGTACGTGTCGGAACAGGATTCGGCGAAGCCGGTTAGCGACGAAGAGCTGCCTTCCGACGTGGATGCGATGAAATGCTCCATGCCGGGCAGCGTATGGAAAGTGCTTGTAAACCCGGGCGATTCCATCAAGAAAGGCGATTCCCTTATTATCGTAGAATCGATGAAAATGGAGTTCTCGCAAAATGCTCCGTTTGACGGCATCATTCATTCCGTGCATGTCAAGCCGGGTGACGGCGTTAATGCCGGCCAATTGATTGTTGGCATTTCGAAACTAGCGGAAAGAGAGCTGACCCGCATATGAGCGAATTCCAATCGGTAATGACCATTTCATGGCTGCGCGAGCAATATACGAACGGTACGCTTACGCCTTCGCAAGTCATTCAATCCATTATTGATCGTGCCGAGGCCGATCGAGATAAACATATTTGGATCACGCCGCCGTCGCTCGCATACATCCAGCGCTACCTGGACCGGTTGAATGAACTGGACATGGCGTTGCTGCCGCTGTGGGGGATCCCGTTTGCGGTAAAAGACAACATCGACGTTGCCGGCATGCCCACAACGGCCGGCTGCGAGGAATACTCGTATCTGCCTTCGGAGCATGCGGCAGTCGTGGAACGTCTTATCCATGCAGGCGCAATCCCTGTCGGCAAAACCAATCTCGACCAGTTCGCAACCGGACTGGTCGGAACCAGAAGCCCTTACGGCGATACGCATAACGCGCTGCGTCCGGAGCTCATCAGCGGCGGCTCCAGCTCCGGCTCGGCCGTAGCCGTCGCTTTGGGGCAAGCGGTATTTTCCCTAGGCACGGATACGGCCGGCTCCGGCAGAGTGCCTGCCGCGCTGAACAATCTGGTTGGCCTAAAACCAAGCGTTGGAGCATGGCCGAGCAAAGGAGTTGTTCCGGCTTGCGAGAGTCTGGACTGCGTGACTGTATTTGCCCATACTCTCGAAGATGCGGAGCTGGTAGACCAGGTTGTCCGCGGTATTCAGCCGGATGATCCTTGGTCGAAGGAGATAACGGTTGGCGAACGCAAGCTTCCTGCGAAGCTGCTTCTTCCTGATGGTCCCCTGACCTTCTATGGTCCGTTTGCCGACTCCTACCGGGCGGCTTGGGAGAAATCCGTAAACAACCTGGAGGCTCTTAAGCTTCCCGTTGAATATGTAGATATTCAATTGTTCCAAGCTGCGGCCGCCTTATTATATGAAGGTCCGTGGGTGGCCGAGCGCTGGTCGGCGCTGGGGAGCTTTATTGAAGCCCATCCGGGTGTTACGTTCCCGGTAACGGAAAAGGTACTCCGCGGCGCGACTAAGCCGGAGTTTGACGCGGCATCCGTGTTCACCGCCTTTCACAAGCTGCAAGGCTACAAACTGGCGGCTAAAAAGCTTCTGCAAGACGCGGCGCTCGTCATGCCGACAGCAGGAGGAACGTGGACGCGCGAACAAGTGGCGGCTGACCCGATCAGCACGAATAGCGCGATGGGGCTGTATACAAACCACTGCAACCTGCTCGATTTGAGCGCGCTTGCCGTTCCTTCCGGCGCTGCGGCTACGGATTTGCCGTTTGGTATTACGCTGTTTGCCGCATCTGGTGAAGAAGGCAGGCTGTTCCAATTGGCCGAGGCGATTCGTGCGGCGCAAGAACCACAGCCAACTACGCTTGTGGCCGTCTGCGGCCTGCATATGAGAGGTCTGCCGCTAGAACGCCAGATGCTGGAGCATGGAGCCGTTTTTGTCCGCGAGGACCGGACGTCGCCATCCTATAAGCTGATGAAACTGCGGACGGTACCGCCCAAGCCGGGGCTTCTGAAGCTCCCGCAGGGCGGAGCATCCATTGAAGTAGAAGTATGGGAGATGCCGATTGCGACATTTGGTGCTTTTACGGCTGCTATACCGGCGCCGCTTGGGATTGGCAAAGTCGAGCTCTCGGAAGGAAGCATCGTGCCAGGCTTTATATGCGAGGCTTACGGAACGGTTGATGCCGAGGACATTACCTCCTATGGAGGCTGGAGAAAAGCGCTTGCCGCCATAGCCGAAGCGAAGGCTGAAGCTGCGCTGCAGCTGGATTGACTCCAAGAATAGCCAACGATTAAAATTTAAAAAGACAGACGCACTTCTCCTTATGGAAAGTGCGTTTTCTTTTTCTAGGAGGGAGAGTCGTCATGAATCATGTTTATATTATTTCCGGTCCGGCTGGTGTGGGGAAGTCCGCGACATCGAAGCAGCTTGTGCAGCGCTTCTCGAATTCTGGTTATATTTCCGGTGACTATATTAGCCATCTGCATGTAAAAGGCAGGCAAAAGCCCTGGGAGAGCAAAGAAGAACTTGCGCTTATTTGGACAAACCTATTGGCTTTGACCCGTAACTTTCTTGCTCAAGGCATTGATGTCGTTATCGACTATGTGACTTTTCCGAATGAAGCTTTATGGTTGAAGGAACAGCTGAGAGAGACTTTGGCGAACGTATCCTATGTTGTTCTATGGACGGATCGGGAAACGCTGCTTGCCCGGGATCAATCACGGATTCCCGAGCATCGGATGGGAGAACGCTGCCTTGTATTAATGAACGAATTCCTTGAATCGGGAGTTGAGAATCGGCATATTGTAATTAACAACAGCCGCTCTATTGAACAGGTCATAGAGATGATTATCTCAGGCGAACGGTATATAATGTAGGTAGGGCATGCATAAAGAGGTGACCAATGAGAGGTCTGGAAGTTATTTATACTTATACCGAAAGGCTTGATCAGTATACAATAGAACAATTACGTTACCGGATCGAGCCCGGAACCTGGTCGATTGGCCAGGTCTACTCGCATATCGTTGATGTTGCTCTCGAATATCTGGACAATATCAGGCAATGCGAAGAGTCCGGCGTCGAGCAGCCGCTTGGCAAAACGGAAGCAGGCGAGAGATTGTTCGGAGAGGGCGCTTTTCCGCCGGTCAAGATCAAATTGCCTGAAGGCATGGAATACAGCCCAAACGATGCGAACAATAAAGAAGATCATCTTCATGATTTGAATCGGTTAATAGATAACATGAGAGCTTGGGATTTGCGGATTGCAGGCATTCATCCCCTATATAAGGTGAGGCATGGCGGATTCGGCTGGTTGAATGCCAGAGAGTGGCATGATCTGATTGAGATGCATTCCCGTCATCATCTACGACAAATAAAGGAGATCGAAGAACGATGGAACAAAGTGACAGTCGACAGGTGAGCAGAATATGAAGGGGCTAATTGGTCCGGACAGACGTATCGCAGACCTGGTCAAACAAGTCGATCATCGCGTCCTGGCTTTATGGGCGGCGGATTGTGCGGATCGGGCCCGTCCATGCTTCGAAATTGTCCTCTCGGAGGATAATCGGATGCAGGAGGCTATACTTGCAGCCCGCGCCTGGTCGCGCGGCGAGCTTCCGATGTCCTCCGCGCGCAAAGCGGCATCTGCCGCGCATACCGCAGCGCGCGATGTCATTGCCGCGAGCAGCGCGGCTTCCCGCGCAGCCCGTGCCGCCGGCCATGCGGCCGCTACTGCCCACGTTGCCAGCCACGCGGTGCATGCCGCTTCTTATGCGGCTTCGGCTATCCGGGATCTGGCGGATAAAGCGCAGGCCAAGCTGATTGCCGATCAGGAGCGGGAATGGCAATATATGCGCCTTCTTGAATTGCTTGAACAATTAAGATAAAGACTTCAATTATTAATCTACAATGTTTAGACAAAGGGGCATTAGAACGTGCAGATCGGCGAAATTCAAGAAATATACCGTTATCCGGTGAAATCGTTTGCAGGCGAAAAGCTCGAGGATTGCGTAATCGAAGAGTATGGCATGCTCGGAGACAGGTTTGTCGCCTTTTACGATGAGACGAAGAAGGAATGGTATAAATACATAACCGCAAGGAATATACCCAATCTATTGAACTATCGGGCGACATTCCGGAACGGGATAATTCGGATTACGGGACCTGACGGACAAGAATACGGCTGGGATGAAAGGCTGCTGGAAGAAATCCAGAGCCAGACGAAGACAAGGCTGACGATGTCGGCCATGAAAGAAGCGCATCCCGAGCATCCGCAGCTGCTGTCCGTGGACGGAGCGAGCATTCTGATCATTACGGACAGCTCCTTGAACAAGCTTCAGCAGACCTGGGGCAAGGAGCTTGACGAGCGCCGTTTCCGTGCCAACTTCGTAGTTAAGGTCGCAGAGGATTCGTTTACCGAAGGAGATTGGATCGGTCGCAGGCTGACGATTGGAGATGCGCAGCTGCAGGTGGACAGCTTCTGTCAGCGATGCGTGCTCATTACGATGAATCCGGACACCCAGGTAAAAGACCCGTCTTTGCTACGAAAAGTGAATGAAGAGTTTAATTTGCACTTTGGCGTATACGCTTCCGTCGTCAAGACCGGAACAATCAAGCAAGGGGATAAGGTGTTGCTGGATTAAACGTCAATAACGGAAA
The DNA here is from genome assembly GCF_003399985.2 of Paenibacillus sp. ATY16. NCBI lineage: Bacteria > Bacillati > Bacillota > Bacilli > Caryophanales > Paenibacillaceae > Paenibacillus > Paenibacillus sp. ATY16. The sequence goes on from NZ_NMOK02000037.1 coordinate 17,161, forward strand.
GAAACCGTGGGCTGAAGTCCACGGTTTCTTTCCGTTATTGAACATACTTCCCATGCTCCGGAACCGCAAGGATATCGAAATTGCGGGTCAGATTATCCAGTCCGCTCGCGAGCAAGTCTCCCTTTATCGGCATCCCGTGCCCAGTGACGGCAACGGCTGGCTTTAAAGCCTCCAGCTTGCGGACCGATTCGGCAGCCGCCTTCCAGTCCGTCGTTAAATAACGGGGTGGACCGTTTATTTCAAGCTCTTGCGTAATAACGCTCCACATCGATTCTTGCTTGACGGTTACGAAAGCATCTCCGGCGAGCAAGGTTCGGTCGCTGTCCCGGAAGAAAGATACATGACCGGGTGAATGACCAGGGGTATGAAGCCAACGCCACCCCGCCAGATGGGGAACTGAGCCGTCTTCCGGCAGGGTCGTTAGATGATGGCCCAAGTTGATCGCATCTACAGGAAACAAGGGGGAGAGCTTCGCTACCAGTCCGCTATCCACGGAAGGGTCAGGATCCGGGTAATCGCGTTGGCCCGTGAGGTAGGGCAGCTCATAAGGATGGGCATAAACAGGCACGTTCCAATGTTCGACCAGTTCCACAATCGATCCGACATGATCGAAGTGACCGTGAGTAAGAAGAATCGCTTCAGGTCTTGCGCCGGAACCAAAGCGCTCTTCTGCTTCCCCGATAATGGTATCGGCCGCATGCGGCATGCCGGCATCGACGAGGACCCAGTTTTTTTGCCTTGGCATACCTATAAAACAGACATTTACGATTTGGACGGTCAGACAATGCAAGTCGGGCAGAACCTCCTGGCCCTTGCCGCTTTTAATTGAAGTAACCGGGAGGTAATGATAATCCTCGCCGTAGGACATATCTTCATGCTCGTGCATGGGTATCCCTCTCTTTCCTTATTGCCCGTAATTTGTCCCATTCCCCGGCATATCATTACCATCGAATGAAATACTCTCCTGATACACATGCTATTAGCGCTTAAGCCAACTTAAGGAGGTTTCCCCTTGTATTTCTACAAACAGGATTTGATTAACATGATCGTACCGGACAAGCCGGATCCGGCTGCCGCTAAGGTACTGCAGGAGGCGCTGGGCGGGCATTACGGCGAGATGCGCACGATGATGCAATATTTTTTCCAAAGCACGAACTTTAGAGGAAATGCGACGCAATACCGCGATTTGATCAGAGGCGTTTTTCTTGAGGAAATCAGCCATGTCGAGTTGGTGCAGACAACGATAAATCAACTCTTGACTGGTTCAGGTGAGGAAATTCCGGGTAATGCTGGTGTAGATCATGCTCCGCTCGACGAAGCGGTTAAGCATGCCAACCCGCATCACTACATAGTAGGAGCGCAAAGCTCGTTGCCGGTTGATGCGGGAGGCAATCCATGGCTTGGCAATTATGTTTATAATCATGGTAATTTGATTGCCGATCTGCTGGACAATCTGGTGCTTGAATCAACAGGGGTACTGCAAAAATCAAGGATTTACGAAATGAGCTCCAATAAAGCCTTCCGCGAAACCATCGCATTTCTGATCGTCAGGGATAACGCCCACCAGAATGCTTTTGCCAAGGCACTTGAAACGCTTGGCGTAAGCTGGGGGAATCTGTTCCCCGTACCGAATTACGATATCAACAAGTATCCGGAATGCCGGAAATACGTCGAAATGGGTTTCTATAACGCCCAATTCAACTTCAGACTGGACGATACGAGAATTGCCGAAGTATACAGCGGCAAATCGCCTAGCCGAAACGGCGGTGAGCTGAAGGTTACTCCGCCTCCGGAAGGCTATCCGGTACCCTATAATCCCGAGCTGCCTAATGAGCATGCTCCCGGACTTTCGGACATGGGCAGGTAGAGAGGAAGAACGGAAGGGATCGATCGCAATAAGCGGCTGATCCCTTTTGTAATACAAAAGGAAGGGGGAACCCGCTTGGAAATTTTTATTATCGTACTCGTCATGCTTGTCTTGATTGGCGTGTCCAATGTCCTTTATCGCTTTATTCCATTCGTGCCGGTTCCGCTTATCCAGATTGCGCTCGGAGCCGTTATTGCCGTTATTCCGATTGGGTTCCATCTGCATCTGGAGCCGGAATTATTCTTTATCCTGTTCATCGCTCCGCTCTTGTACAACGACGGAAGAAACACGCCGCGCGATGAACTGTGGAGGTTGCGTGCTCCTATTTTGCTGCTGTCCGTAGGGCTGGTGTTCGCAACGGTTGTAGTGGTTGGTTACACGATTCACTGGATGATACCAACGATTCCTATTGCCGCGGCTTTTGGTCTTGCTGCCATTCTGTCTCCTACGGATGCAGTTGCCGTAGGAGCCTTGGCCGGCCGGATCCAGCTGCCCAAAAGCTTGATGCGATTGTTGGAAGGCGAAGCCCTGATGAACGATGCCTCCGGTCTTGTTGCTTTCAAATTCGCCGTCGCGGCGGCGATGACAGGAGTATTCTCGCTGCACAAAGCAACGTTCAGCTTTATAGTGATTGCCGTTGGCGGGCTTCTGGTCGGGGCTGTGCTAGCCTTTTTGATCATCGGCATCCGGCAGCTGCTCAGAAGGGCGGGACTGGAGGACGAGACGATGCATATGCTGCTGCAGCTCGTTACGCCGTTTCTCCTCTATCTTATCGCAGAAGAGCTAGGCGTATCGGGCATCCTTGCGGCGGTTGCCGGCGGGATTGTCCATGCCATCGAGGATGACCGGGTGGATCACAGCATGCCAAGGTTGAAGGCGGTATCCGTCAATACCTGGTCGGTAATCCTGTTTATTTTGAACGGGCTTGTTTTTGTTATTTTGGGTCTTCAAATCCCGCAGGTCACCTCGGTAATCTTTAAGGATCCGGCCTTTAATAACGGGGTCGTCATTGGTTATGCGATCGTTATTTTTGTGTTGCTGCTGGTACTGCGGTTCGTCTGGACTTTTCTGTTCACTTGGATTGGCAAAGATAAGCTTAGTCTTAAAGTCATCGTACTTACGACGGTTTCCGGTGTGCGGGGGGCCGTTACGCTTGCCGGTGCTTTCTCGATTCCGCTTGTGCTGAACAACAACGATCCGTTCCCTCAAAGAGACTTAATTATTTTTCTCGCCGCCTTTATTATTCTGTTGTCGCTTCTGTCGGCCAGCATTCTGCTGCCGCTTATTGCGAAAAAACGGATTGTAGCGGATGAATCCGAGAAGGCCCATGAGGAGAGGGAATGGCAAATGAAAGTGATGGGGGCAGCGATCCGGCATTTGGAACGCGTCACCCATGAGGCGAATGAAGAGGCGATCGAGTCCGTTATTGCCGAGTACCGCAGGATGATCCTGGAGCTGGAGATGCGCGAGAACCAGAACAGACCGCTGCCGCGACGCCGTCAGCAGGAGCTGGAAATGCGGATTGTGGCGCTCGATATCGAGCGGAAATACGTAAACGAGCAGCTTGAGAACGGATCGATCAGCGAGAAGCATGCGGATTTCTACTATAAGATGCTGGATCAGATCGAGCTGATTTTGGCCAACCGGCTTCACCTATGGCGAATGGTGTTGAAAGGGCTATGGAGCAAAGTAAAAGCGAATTTTACAAGCGCGGGGCGAAAATTAGCGTTCTCCGAAGCGGATATTGCAACGCTCCGCGGTCTAAGGCTTCAATGCTCCGAGGCGGTCCTTGAAGAGATGGATGCCAGATGCCAGCCCGATACGAAAGACGATCCGACGGAATGCGTAACCGCGTATTATCATCAGATCATCAAGCGAATGAAGGCGATGCCGGTTCATACGAAGAACAAGACTCAGGACTTCAACGAAGCGCGGAAGGAGCTGCACTGGATTGCGATTCAAGCCGAAAGGGATGAGGTTCAAACCTTGTACGAGAAAGGAACTATCGACCGGGAGCTGGCTTCGAATCTGCGTCGGCATATCCGGGACCGCGAGGCGGCTATGTACGAAGAGGATGAAATCGGTTAATCTTAAAGTTGTGCTCTATTTTGCACAGTATACTTAAGATTGAAGGAGAGATGCACACCATGACGCAATCCTATCATATTGTTGGCCTGACCGGCAGCTTGCGCAAGGCTTCCCTGAACAAAACGTTGTTAAAAAACGCGGCGGTGTTTCTACCGGAAAATTATACATACACCTACGCCGAGCTTGGCGACCTGCCGCTCTATAACCAGGATCTCGAGGAGGATTTGCCGGAATCCGTCAAGCAGTTCGCCGAGCTGTGCAGCTCCGCGGACGGCTTCTTGATCAGTACTCCCGAATATAACGGCCTGATTTCCGGCGTGCTCAAGAACGCACTCGATTGGGTATCCCGGAAAAATATCGGCGCGCCGCTTGCGACAAAGCCGGTTGCGGTTATGGGTGCTACACCAGGCCCGAGCGGCACGGCACGCGCGCAAACAAACCTGCGCCAGCTCATTTTCGCCCTGGATATGGATCCGGTGAACCGTCCCGAGCTGAAGCTTGCCCAGGCGCATATGAAATTCGACGATGACGGCCGGTTAACGGACTTTGCCATCTTGCAGGTGCTGCAGCAATTAATGGATAAATTCATCCATAAAATCGAGCGTTCGAAGGAATAGCGGCATGAATAAGAGCGGGATTTATTTGCGTATGCTTGAGCCCGGAGATGCCAAGCCTATGGTGGATTTGAAGTTGAGGAACCGTGATTTTTCCCAGCCATTCGAACCGATCAAAGGGGATGAGCATTATACGCTCGAGGAGCAGATGAAGGATATCGGCAACGGAATTTCGGCGGCGCAGCAGGGAACGGCTTATATTTACGGCGTATTTCTGACGGAAACGGATGAGCTGATTGGCCGGATTGCCCTCACGAGCGTGACCCGCGGCGTGTTTCAGAATGCGTATATGGGCTACTTTATCGATCAAGCTCATAATGGTCGCGGTTATGCCACCGCTGCCGTAGCGGAAATGGTTGGCCTAGCCTTCAACGATCTTCGTCTTCATCGCATTCAGGCAAGCGTAATGCCGAAAAACGGGCGTTCCCTCCGCGTCCTCGAAAAAGCCGGCTTCCGGCAAGAAGGACTAGCCCGGCGTTATCTGAAAATAAACGGGCAATGGGAAGACCATCTCTTATTTGCAATCACACAAGAAGACTTGCCCTAACAAAAAAAGCGGCTGTGCAGTAGTAATTCTGCACAGCCGCCTTTTTCTTGAAAAGAAAACGGAGCATTTCGAATGATTCTGGAGAAGCGATAGCGCTCGCTTTTGATCGAGGATTCCAACAATCTTTCTTTATTCAAAGGAATCCTCGAGGAATGGCGATCGGAAGAACATTCGAATGAGAAGTTTTGCTTTTCCCCTCAAGTTTCAAACAAAACCTGCCCCGTCAAAGACAAATCATAACCGGATATGGACCGAAGCTCGTTCTGAAAAGCAGGGGAGTTGAGGATGCCGAGCACGGCTGCGATCCATGCCCTATTCTCGGGCTTCTTCAGCAGCACCAGATCATATTGCTCCTGAATGAGCGGAACAAAGTCTACATTGCTCACGATAGTAGCGGCTTTCTCGATGCCAACCCCAACATCGGCTTCCCCCGAAGCGACCTTCCCGGCGACTCCGAAGTGATTGCTTTCCTCATGTTCATAGCCGGAAAGCTGATCTGCCTTAATTCCGTGCAGCCGCAGCTGTTCGTCGAGCAGAACCCGGGCGCCGGAGCCTTTCTCCCGGTTTGCGAACCGGAGGCCCGGTCGTCCAAGATCGGCCCAGCTGCCAAGCTGAAGCGGATTTCCCTTGGCGACATATAAGCCTGCGCGGCGCTTGAGCAAATGAACCACTTTATAGGAGGAGCCAATCAGTAATCTTCGGATGTAAGGCAGGTTGTATTCGCCCGAATCGCCATCCAGCAGATGAGTGCTTACAATATCAGACTCTCCTTTATACATGGAAATCAAGCTATCCAGACTGCCTACATACGAGCGAAGGGGACGGATGCCGGGTATCTGTTTTTCCATATGCTTCGCTAGAAGATCAAGACTGACATCTTGACCGGTAATGACGATTGGGCGGCTTCCGCCAACGGGGAAGCTAGGCACGGACTGTGCAGCAGGATGTGCGGGTGCAGCATATTCCGTTCCTTTCCCCGCGTTTTTTGTTTTAAGTTTATAAGCTTCAAGATCGGAAGAGTCTACCCGCATCTGCTTGCCGACACGGTAGGAGGGCAGATCGCCTTTCTTAATCAGATCATAGACGGTAAGCTTGGATACTTTAAGAATCTGGGCGATTTCTTCGGTTGTATAGGAAATATCATCGGCCATAAAAGACTTCACCTTCAATTCAACGGTTTGGCCATATTGTAACATAACAGACAACTCTATTGTGCCCCGGCAACAAAAAGTCAATTTTCTATTGGATTGTATCATGATGCATGATATAAACTAGTTATAAATAGATATAAAAAGATATATTTGGAGGAGACCGGATGAGCGTGAAGTTTAAAAGCAGTTTGGTTTTATTAGGTCTGGCTATTGTAGTTCTTGTTATGACGGCTTGCGGCAATAACAATACAGCTGGCAATAACGCAGCCAGCAAGGTTGAGCTGACCATATCCGCGGCGGCCAGCTTGACGGATGCGCTTAACGACATTCAGAAAATATACGAGGAAAAAAATCCGAATGTGAAGCTGAATTTCAACTTTGGCGCTTCGGGGGCTCTGCAGCAGCAAATCGAACAAGGAGCTCCGACAGATCTGTTCCTGTCCGCTGCCGCGATTAACCTAAAGGCGCTGGTTGACAAGCAGCTTATCGATACGGATAATCAAACGAACCTGCTCAGCAATGAGCTTGTTGTAGTCGTTCCGGCTGATGGCGATGCTAAGCTTGCATCGGAAGCCGATCTGACCAAAGCGGAAGTGAAGCATGTAGCGATTGGCATTCCGGAGAGCGTGCCTGCCGGCAATTACGCGAAGGAATCGTTAACGAATGCGAAGCTGTGGGATTCGCTGCAATCCAAATCCGTGCAAGGCAAGGACGTTAGGCAAGTGCTTCAATATGTAGAGACGGGCAACGCGGACGCGGGCTTTGTGTACAAGACGGATGCCTTGACTTCGGGCAAAGTGAAAATCGCGTTTAACGTAGATCCGGCAACCTACACGGCCATTCAGTATCCGATCGGAATCGTGAAAGCGACGAAGCACAGCAAGGAAGCGGAAGATTTCTACGCGTATTTGCAATCGCGGGAAGCGCTTGACGTGTTCGTGAAATACGGCTTCTCTGTACCTGCGAAATAATAGTCAATACACAAGAACGGGCAGCCTCCGTTCTTTTTCTTTTGGTTTGTTTTACAAGGGCAGCCTATCGGATTAAACTGGAAATTAGCGAGAAGAGGAGGTATTCATGCGTAAAGTTTTTGTTGCCGCGGTTATTTTGTTCGTTCTGGCAGTTATGGTTTTATCCCGTAAGAGTGAGGAAGGTTTTCGGATTACGGTCCACAATCAATTGGATCAGGAGATTTCTCAGCTGACTCTTGTCTATCCCAAAGGTTCGCAAACATTCGAAATAAAGGCTCATTCGGACCAAAAGCTTCACGTTTATCCCCAACATTTTGGAGAAGGCTCCATAACCCTGCAGTATGAGGATAAGCTAACGAATCAGGAAATCACGATTTTTGGCTATATCGAAAATAATTATAGGGGAAAAGCCGATGTCACGATTATTTCGTTAGCGGACAATGGTGAGCTTCAGGCTACGGTTAAAACAGAAGATCATCTTTATTAAGCTGCATCATTTTATAGTTAGAAGCCGCGATCTTTCGATCGCGGTTTTTTTTGGTTAAATTTCAGGAAGATTATGCAAACTAAGATTTATTCTATCTGTGGCAGGTGAGTGCGGATGACATTTTCTAAAGCGTTGCGATACATGATCGTTAAGGAATCGGCGAGCCAGACCAATCAGGATAAGCAGTCTCCGCCCGAACAAGACTCCCAGCCGCCGACGCTCGCCCACACGATGGAGGAGTTCGTAGACTGCAGCGATATTACGCACCGTACGTTTCCGGATCATCAAACCGATCTCGTGTATTTCGATCAATTGACGGATAAGGATAAGCTCAGCCGGCATATTTTGTCTCCGCTGTTGAGCGGCAGCGACGAGGATGTAGCCAAGATGGTGAAGCATCTGCAGCCTTTTAAAACTACCAGCAGCAAGACGTTAATTTTGGATGTTTTGTCGGGCGGCATTGCTGTCTTTCACGGCCCGGATGCTTACGTATTCGATGTTTATAGCCCTGAAGCAAGGGCAATCAGCCAATCCGAGACGGAGACGGTCATTACAGGCCCGCATGATGCTTTCACCGAGCAGATCAATACGAGTCTCGCGATGATTCGTTCCAGGCTAAAAAGCTCCCATTTGAAGGTCATTAAGCTCGCAGTCGGCGAAGTCTCCAAGACGGACGTGTACCTGCTCTACGTGAAGGATATCGTCAACATGAAATTCGTTGAAGAGGCGAAAAAGCGCATCCAGCAAATCGAGGTTGATGCCATTCTCGATACGAATATGCTCATCCAATACATGGACGACAATAAATATTCGATATTCCCGCAGTACCTGACTTCCGAGCGGCCGGACGCGATTGTCTCGAAGCTGGTAGCCGGTCGAGTAGCGGGAATTGTGGACGGCAGCCCGTCCGTAATGACCCTGCCTACTTCGTTTTTCGAATTTTTCTCTTCATCGGACGATTACTATCAGAGGTGGATACTCGGCAGCGCCATTAGGCTGCTTCGCTTCATCGCGTTTGTTATAACGATCAGCTTTACCGCTTTGTATGTATCGGTTACGACGTTTCATTACGAGATGATTCCGGAAAACCTGCTTATGACGTTAACGGAATCCAGGAGCAGGGTGCCTTTCCCGCCCTTATACGAAGCTTTATTGATGGAAGTGACCATTGAGCTGCTTCGCGAAGCGGGAGCTCGGCTTCCAACCAAAATCGGCCAGACGATTGGCATCGTAGGCGGTATCGTTATCGGTCAGGCAGCCGTACAGGCGGGGTTGACCAGTAACATTCTTATCATTGCCGTTGCTTCCTCCGCCATTGCTTCCTTCGTCATTCCGAGTTACGTAATGAGCGCATCGATCCGGTTAATCCGGTTTGGACTCATCATGTTGGCGGGCTTCTTGGGCAATCTCGGACTGGTGTTCGGCATTGCCGCTATTGTCATTCACTTAAGCGGTTTAACCAGCATGGGAACGTCTTATCTAAACCCTGTAGCTCCGTTTAAGCCAAAAGATTGGAAAGATATCTTTATCCGAGCTCCCTTTACCGCCTTGCGGGAAAGACCATCGCAAAGCTCTTCCCCGAATAAGGTGCGCAATAAAACCAAGGAGTGACCGCTATGAATACGGAGACGAAGGAAAAGCTTTCTCCATTCCATACCACCATCCTCGTCCACATGATTCAAACGGGTGTCATGGCTTTAATTCTTCCGCAGCTGCTCGCGGAGACCTTCGGCACAAACGGATGGATTACGGTGCTGGGGTTTGGTCTTATAGCTACAATTAATATTCTATTGATAGCGGCCGTATATAAGCTTGGCAAAGGGCGCTCGATCTTTCAGATTCTAGAGCATTCGATCCCCAAATTTATGCTGGTACCCGTTTATTTGGCTCTGGCTGTTGTATGGATCATGCTTGGCTGCATGGCGGGGAAGGAATATATTCTTATTTTCCAGATGTACGCCTTCCCGACTACGGATCCGATGGAATTCAAGTTTATCATGGATCTCCTCGTTTTTTGGCTGCTGACTAAAGGCTTGTACAATATTACGAAAGCATCTACCGTATTTTTTGGGCTGTTTGTTTGGATGTTCTTTCTGTTGTTCTTTTTCTATACGGATTTCAGCTGGTCCAGGCTTACGCCATTCTTGTTCAAGGGAGGACATTTCACTTATCTTGAAAGCCTGGATATCTATTCGTCGCTTCTTGGTTACGAGGTTGTTCTTCTCATGTTTGCATATACAAACCGGAAGACAAAGTTCGTAAAATCGGTCTTGATCGGCAATGGCATGACCACTCTGACTTATTCCTATCTCTCGATCGTTACGTTTGGGGTTTATAGTCTCGAGCAATTAAAGAATAAGGCGTTTCCCGTGCTTGAAATGTTAGCCTATATCCGGTTTCCGTTTATGGAGCGGATGGAGAATTTGCTTTACGGGTTTGTTTTGTTTACCGTCCTTTTCTCGATCCTGATGTACGAATGGTGTGCCTTGGAGATGCTGAAGCAAATTTTTCCCAGGCTGAAAGCGAACTTCCTTGCTTTTATCGTTATGTTGACATGCTTTCTAGTCGCTTATATACCGGATACGCTAAACGAGGTAGGGGATTGGTTAAGCACGCTTAGCATGATCGAATGCGGAATTGCATTTGGTCTGCCTATTTTGTTATTAATCGTTCTTATGTTTCAGAATACGGGGAGAAGTCCTGCTCATGAATAGATTACCGATTTGCTTGCTGGCGATATTGATCCTTGCCGTTCTTCCCGGCTGCGACTATCGGATCCTGGAGCGCATTGGATTTACTTACGCGGCCAGCTATGATACGGCTCCGGAGAACCAGGTGGAAATTACCGTCAGCATACCGAGAGCCGAGCCAACGATAAAAGTAAAACGGGAGATCCATTCCGCAATCGGAAAAAGCTCAAAGGATGCGAGAGTTAAGTTTGCCAACGAAACAGACTTACTCCTCGTTAACGGACAAATCCGCGTTCTGCTGTACTCCGAGGCGCTTGCGCGCAAAGACCTGTCGAATGAAATTAACAGCGTATTAAGAGACACCTCGGTTTCCCCATTGGTCAAGATCGCTTTAGTAAACGGGAACGCGAAGGAACTCCTGTCCAAAAACTACAAGCAGCATTTGTCTACGGACAAATACATCAATCGGCTATTGGAGAAATCAAGCAGCAACAACCGCATTCCGAAAACCACTTTGTACGAGTTCGAGCGGGATTATTATGATGACGGGATTGACCCGATTGCGCCTATTCTGAAAGAAACGGGGGAAGATATTACGGTTGATGGCATTGCATTATTTCAGGATTATAAATACATCGCTAAAATCCCTAATCGAGATGCTTTGTTGTTCTCCATTTTGCGGGGAAAATTCAAGAAAGGGGACATGAGCTTGGAATTGAGCAGCGGCGAAGACAGTTCATCGGAATATATCATGTTCACTTCCGTACTCAGCGACCGCAAGGTGCATGTGGAACGCAGAGCCGGAGGTACCATGCATGTAACGATCAGTGCCAATTTCAAAGGCTCCGTACACGAATACATCGGGAATAAAAAACTTAGCGTTGACGCGCAAAGGCATGAGGTGGAGAGTAAAGTCTCCGAGATCATGACCGAAAGCGCGAATCGACTTGTAAAGCAGCTGCAGCTGCACAAGGTGGACAGTCTTGGCATCGGCATCCATGTCCGCAACTACATGTCTTACGAGGCATGGAAAAAGCTGGACTGGCGCGAGGAGTTTCCGAAGGTAGAAATCGAATGCAAGCTGCGTTTCAAAGCGAAGGATTACGGGAAAATCAGATAATAAAGCAAACCCGCTGCAGGCACCAGCCTGCAACGGGCTTGTTTGTGTCTTATTGCATCGAGCGGTATGGCGTCGAATGCATGCCATCGTTATTGGAGTTGAAGTTCGAATAAGAATGTTGCGGCTGCTGCGATGCATATCCCGTGTTGTAGGACGGAGTATGGGTGTTAAAGGATTGCGAAACCGAGGAGTTGAATTGCGTATGAATCATGCTCTCCACTTGTCTGCAAATTTGCGATACTTGCTGAAGCTGTTGAATTGCCGTTTGATGGCCTTGAAGAGCGGTTTGGATGATTTGAGCGGCTTTTTGTTCGCGTGCCGCGAGTTCTTCGAGACGTTGCGCATTTTGCTGCTCTTGCTGAAGCAGCATTTGATAATTTTGGCTGGCTTGCTGCGTTTGGTTAACCAGCTGTTGAATCACTTGCTCGCATTGATGAAGGGATTGGCTTGCTTGATTGTTGTTAGAAAATTGCATGTTCTGAAATTCCTCCTTTGGTTTGACGAACACGTATAGAATCCCTTTCGTCGCCATTACTATTCAATTTTTTTCGCCGACATAAATCGAATGGGAAAGGGTCATTCTAATAAGCGGTGCTCGACTTAATCCCGACTTGTTTACTTGGAGGAAGTAATGGAGAAGAAGAAGCAATTAGATCTGGCTTCCATCGCAACGATTCCTTTAACGATGACTTTAGCGAACTCGATATTGATTCCTGTCCTTCCTTCCATGCAGAAAGCAATGGGAATAACCGCGGTGCAATCCAGTTTGTTAATTACGGCTTATGCCGCTGTCGCAATCTTGTTTATTCCCATTGCCGGATACCTCTCTGACCGCATCGGCAGGAAAAAAGTGATTTTGCCAGGGCTGCTGCTGGTTGCGGCGGCAGGCGCCTTTTGCGGCTTTGCCGCTATATCGTTCGATAAACCTTATGCTCTTGTTATGACGGGGAGGTTGTTTCAGGGATTAGGCGCGGCAGGCTGCTTCCCGGTCGTGCTTCCTCTTGTCGGTGACTTATTCAAGAAGGAAGAGGATGTAAGCAACGGACTTGGCCTTGTCGAAACGGCCAATACGTTCGGCAAAGTGCTGGCCCCAATCATTGGTTCTGCTTTAGCCATGTGGACCTGGTATATGCCATTTTGGTTTATTCCGGTATTCAGCTTGATATCGTTTATTCTTGTAGCCGTATGGGTTAAGGCTCCCAAAGACAAAAAGCCGGCTGTTCCGTTTGGCCAATTTGTTCGGGATGTTATTTCCTTGTTTCGGGAAAAGGGAAGGTGGATTTGGGGCGTGTACGTAGCGGGCGGAATCAATATGTTCGCTATTTTTGCCTCCTTGTTTTATTTGTCGGAGATTCTGGAGGAACGGGGAAGTCACGGTATATTGAAGGGCTGTCTCGTGGCTATCCCGCTCGCAGCCTTGTGTTCCACCTCATGGGCGATTGGCAAATGGATCGGACAGAATAAGAAATTGATGAAATGGATCAGCGTAATCGGCTTTATTGAGGCCGCTGGCAGCCTAATATTTTTGGCATTTGGAGGAAGGGACTCTATTTGGTTCATTATTATCCTCCTTTTCGTTGGCTCTATTGGCCTTGGGGCCGCATTGCCGAGTCTCGATGCTTTGTTGACGGAAGGAATCGAGAAGGATCAACGCGGCACGATCACGTCCATTTACAGCAGTATCCGATTCCTTGGTGTTGCGGCAGGCCCTCCCTTAGCCGCGTTGCTAATCGCCCATTCGAAATCTTCCTTATTCTGGCTGTTAACCGGCTGCTGCGTTGCCGCTGCTCTTATCGCTCTCTTTACGATTAAGCCAAAGAAAGGTTAGGCCGTTATATCCGGGCGGATCCCTTCATACCTTCTAAAGGAACGGTATCGGAGGAGGGATCAGCGTTTTGGCCAAGTCTGAATGGTATGAGCATCGCTTCTGGCTGCAAATTTTGGGCGATCATGGCAGGTTTATTCTAAATACCTTGTCGCCTGTCGAGATCAACGATATCAAGCTTGCCAATTATTTCATAACGGCCTTTGACCAGCTGCTCGAGTATGCCAGACAATCCTCGTCTGAAACGGATTGTCTGTCCATCAGCAGACAGGCACTTGAATTGACGATCGAATTGCGGTCGTTCAAGCTGAGTTTGCTGGAGAGAGCCTTGTTGGGAAAAATAAAAATCATGCTGACTCCGACTTTTCTGAACCATATGGTCAATGAGCTGGAGGAATATCTTCGCATATTGAAGGAGCTTGCTGCGGGTAAGCCCGTTCCCGTATTTGATGCCCTTCACCATGATTTCTTGTGGCTGCCGGATGCGGCAGGTCATGCGGCTGCCATTGGCAGTGACCTTGATTTTGTAGAGAAGCCGCTGATCAAGCAGACTCAACTATTCGAGGAGCGCTTTAATCAGCTGTACTTAAAAAGTATCGAAATGGCAGGGTACATGAGAACGGAATTGAAGGATTTTCCCGCATTCCGCAGGCTCCATAAAGAAGTGGATGTGGAGATGAAGCTATTTGTGGCTTTTCTCAAAGAGCTCGAGGAGCTTGAGGTAACCGATGAGGTGCTTGACCGGATCAGCCCGTTAATGCCCGATCATATGATGCGGGAAGAGTGTTATTACCTTACGAAGCTGGCCCAGCTTGGACTGGTGCCGAACCCGAACTGCGAGGCGGATAAACCGAGGGTTCAACCCTGACGCTGGAATGACTATCTCGTGATGAGATAGTCATTTTTTTATGGCGAATGAAACAGAGGGAAACCATGAACCGTTCAAGGTATATTTTTTTATTTTCCATATAAAGGCCGGGTCCAAGTCGTTTCCTTGGTCCAACGTAAGCAACCCAGCGTATTATCCGGCAATAGAGGTTGCTGATCTGAATGAGGACGGCGATAATGAAATTATAATTAATCAAGCATTCTCATTCCAGTATTCAGAGTATAGGCGATAAGGTAAGAGTCACGATTGAAGTTGACGGACAAACCTATAGCAAGGACTACGCGAAATCTGCCGCCGGCACTTGGACGCCCGTTTACGATTAAGCTCGAATACGGGAAGGATCTTAAGGTAGTCAGATCAACAATATTAGAGCAGTAGGAGTTGAAGCTTTTGTTTCTAAGAAGCGTGGAGATCAGGCGGGATGAGCATGTAAATGAACGGGAATACCCGTTCACGATTCCGGCGATCAAGTCGATGGACAGGCTGCATTTCCGTTCAAACGTAACGTTTCTCGTTGGCGAGAACGGCTCGGGCAAATCGACCTTGCTCGAGGCCATTGCTTATCAATGCGGTTTCCATACGGCTGGCGGAGGCAGGAACAACGCTTATGAGGTGGATGCTTCATCGGCGATACTGGGCAATGCCATCAGGCTGGCTTGGATGCCAAAGGTGACGAACGGGTTCTTCCTGCGCGCGGAAACCTTTTATCATTTTGCGTCTTATATCGATACGCTTGATCCCGATGTGTTAAGCCATTACGGAGGCCGCTCCTTGCACAAGCAATCGCATGGGGAAGCTTTCCTGTCGCTATTCAAGCACCGGTTCGGCAAAAAAGCCATCTATCTCCTTGACGAGCCCGAGGCGGCATTATCCCCGGCTAGACAGCTGGCACTTATGCGCGTTATTAAAGATTTATCGGAGGACGCCCAGTTTATAATCGCGACGCATTCCCCGATTCTGCTCGGGTATCCCGAAGCGCAAATTTATAATTTCGATGAGCAGCCCATTGAGGAAATCGCTTATGAAGATACGCTGCACTACATTGTGACACGCAGATTTCTCGAGAACCGGAAGACGGTGCTCAAAGAATTGTTTGAAGACTAATGACCTTCAGGAGGGAGATTGTATTCGTGGAGGACCAATGGAGAATTGCCCAACATAATCCGCTGTGGCATGACAGGTTCCAGGAAACAGCCGCAAAACTGCGAGCAACCCTAGGCGACACTGCATTAAGAATTGATCATATCGGATCAACCTCCATCAGCGGTTTGGATGCAAAGCCTGTTATCGATATTCAAATTTCCGTTTCCCGGTTGGCCGAGATGGACCGTTATAAACCCGGGCTTGAGCAGCTTGGCTACGTGTATAGGGATGACAATCCCGACTTGTCAAAGCGATACTTCAGAGAAGCTCCCGGCAATTGCAGAACCCATATTCACGTAAGGCAATCAGGGAGCTTTTCGGAGCAGATGAACTTGCTGTTCCGCGATTATTTGCGGCAGCATCCGGAGGATTGCCTGCGTTACGGGCAAGAGAAGCATAGGTTAATGGAGCAGTACAAGCATGAACGGATGAAGTATGTTGAAGGCAAAGGTCCTATCGTATGGGACATTCTGCATAAAGCGCATCTCTGGTCGCAAAGCGCAGGCTGGCAGCCGGGCGAGACAGATAAGTAGAGGAGGGACAACGTTGACGTTAACTCAACTAAAATACATTATCGAAGTCGCGAACCGCGGTTCGATTAACGAAGCGGCGAAGAGGCTGTTTATTTCGCAGCCAACGCTGTCGAACGCGATTAAGGATCTGGAAGAAGAGCTGCAGCTGGCGATATTCGAGCGTTCGAATAAAGGAATTTCCCTCTCGAAGGAAGGAGTGGAGTTCCTCGGCTATGCCCGTCAAGTGGTGGAGCAGGCGGAGCTGTTGGAGGGCCGATACTTGAACAAAAAGCCGTCTCCGCAGCATTTTTCCGTATCCACGCAGCATTATGCTTTTGCCGTAAATGCTTTTGTTAGTCTGGTGCAGGAATACGGACAAGAGGAATACGAGCTGTCGCTTCGGGAGACGAAGACCTACGAAATTATCGAAGACGTAAAAAGCCTGCGAAGCGAGATTGGCATTCTTTATCTGAACGAATTCAACGGCAAAGTCATCAATAAGCTGCTGAAAGACTCGAACCTGCATTTCACGAGCCTGTTTACGGCCAAGCCGCATATTTTCATCAGCATCAAGAACCCTTTGGCGAAGCAAGCCAAGGTATCGATTGACCAGCTGGACGAGTTTCCGTATCTGTCCTTTGACCAAGGGGAGTACAACTCCTTCCACTTCGCGGAGGAGATTCTCAGTACGTTATCGCATAAGAAAAGCATCCGGGTCAACGACCGCGCGACGTTGTTTAACCTTCTGATCGGGCTGAACGGTTATACGATTTCGACCGGAGTTCTTAGCGCGGATCTGAACGGAAACGAGATTATTCCGGTGCCGCTTGATACCGACGAGACGATTAATGTGGGCTGGATTGCTCACAGGAGCACCGCGTTGTCCAAGCTGGGAACCGCCTATATCGAAGCCTTGCATCAGGCGATACCGCCGGCTCCATGATATAGCTATTGGCTATAACTAGATATAGCATTTTACAGTTACACTATAACTCGAAATCCATGATATCTTTCTTGTAACAAATATTGAGGAGTTGTTGCAAGATGGCAAAGAGCAGTGTATTGGGGTACCCTCGAATCGGTGAAAACCGCGAATGGAAAAAAGCGCTGGAAGCATTCTGGGCAGGCAAGCTGGAGGAATCCGAGCTTCACAAGCAGCTGCAGGAAATTCGCTTGAACCATCTGCGCAAACAGCAGGACAAAGGCATCGACTTCATTCCGGTGAATGACTTCAGTTACTACGATCAAGTATTGGATACGGCTGCTATGTTCGGAATCGTTCCGAAACGGTTTTCTTATAACGGCGGTCCGGTTCCGATTTCCGTCTATTACGGTATCGCCCGCGGCACGAAAGACGCTGCTGCAAGCGAAATGACGAAATGGTTCAACACGAACTACCATTACATTGTCCCGGAGTTCTATGGCGCTCAGCCGGCTCTTACGGAAAATAAACCGCTTATCGCATACCGCGAAGCGAAAGAAAAGCTCGGCATCGAAGGCAAACCGGTTATTCTTGGACCTTTCTCTTTCCTCAAGCTGTCGAAGGGATACGGCCGCTCCGAGGTTGACTCCTGGCTCTCGATCCTTCTTAAGCTGTATGTGCAGGTTCTTCAAGAGCTTGCCGCCGAAGGCGTTCAATGGGTGCAGATCGATGAGCCGGTGCTTGTGACGAAGCTGAGCAATGACGACGTGGCCCGCCTGAGAACGGTATACGGCAAAATCGCCGAAGCGGTCCCCGGTCTGAATATTATGCTGCAGACTTACTTCGAATCGGTTGACCAATACAAGGAAATCGTTAACCTGCCTGTACAGGGCGTTGGCTTAGACTTCGTGCACGGATTGAAAGGCAACCTGTCCGCGATTCGCCAATACGGCTTCCCGGCAGACAAAGTGCTTGGCGCCGGCGTGATTGACGGCCGCGGTATTTGGAAGGCACCGCTTGGGAAGAAGCTGGAGCTCTTGAAGGAGCTGAAAGGTCTTGTACCGGCTGACAAGCTGCTTGTTCAAACTTCCTGCAGCCTGCTGCATGTCCCTGTTACGACAAAGCCCGAGACCAAGCTTCAGCCTGAGCTGAAGAATGCGCTTGCCTTCGCGGATGAAAAGCTGGACGAGGTCGTTCTGCTTACCCAAGCCTTGAACAATGGCGAAGCATCCGTTGCCGAAGCGCTTGCGTCGAACCAGTCGGACGTTGGGGCATTGGAGCAGTCCGCTTCCCGGAACCGTTCGGATGTTCAATCCGCGGTAGCGCGCATTGAATCGCAAGTACCGGCAAGAAAATCCCCGTTTGCGGAACGCAACTCGGCTCAGCAGGAGAAATGGCAGCTGCCGTTGTTCCCGACCACAACGATCGGAAGCTTCCCGCAATCGACGGAAGTACGCAAGGCGCGCCAGTCTTGGCGCAAAGGCGAATGGAACAACGAGCAGTATTCGAGCTTTATTCAAGACCAGATTGATGCTTGGATCAGCTATCAGGAGGAAATCGGTCTTGACGTACTGGTACACGGCGAGTTTGAACGGACGGACATGGTTGAATTTTTCGGAGAGAAGCTTGAAGGCTTTGCGTTCACGCAAAACGGCTGGGTGCAATCCTACGGCTCCCGCTGCGTGAAGCCTCCGGTTATTTTCGGAGACGTCGCTTTCAAGGATGCGATGACGGTCGAAGAAACCGTGTATGCGCAATCCAAAACAGACCGTCCGGTAAAAGGCATGCTTACGGGTCCCATCACGATTATGAACTGGTCCTTCGTCCGCGACGATATCGAGCGCGAGCAAATTGCTTATCAGCTTGCCTATGCTCTCCGCCAGGAGGTGGAAGCGCTTGAGAATGCCGGCATCGGCATGATTCAGGTGGATGAGCCGGCCGTGCGAGAAGGCCTTCCGCTGAAGGAAGAAGAGCAGAAGCCTTATCTGGATTGGGCGGTTAAAGCGTTCCGCATGACAACCTGCACCGTTTCGGACACGACGCAAATTCACACTCATATGTGCTACTGCGAATTCCATGACATGATTGATTCGATCGAAGAGATGGATGCGGACGTCATCTCCATCGAGACTTCCCGCAGTCACGGCGAGCTGATCCACAGCTTTGAAGTGAATACGTACAAGCATGGCATCGGCCTTGGCGTTTACGATATTCACAGCCCTCGCGTACCGGATGTTCAGGAAATGACCAATATGATTGAACGCGCGCTTCAAGTTCTTGATCCGAAGCTATTCTGGATTAACCCGGACTGCGGATTAAAGACGCGCGGCAAGGAAGAAACCATCGCTTCGCTGCGCAACATGGTCGAAGCCACCAAGCTGGCGCGCGACAAGTTTACCGTTAAGGCATAAGATGATTCCGGAGACTCTACCAGATCGATTGGTAGAGTCTCTTTTTGAGTCATTTTATCTTTTTTTTCATATTTGGGCTCAAGGTGTTACAAAATAGAGTTGATAGCCGTCTTATACATGTCAACGTTAAGCCCGGGGCAAGCGTTAAGGCAATTGAATATCAAGGAGGCAATGGAGAATGAACCTATCCAATCCGGCGCCGGATTTGTTTAAAGATATCTTTCATAAGCATTATCCGTCCGTACTTCGAAAATTAATAGCACTCCTGCGGGATCAATCGGCTGCAGAGGATTTGGCCCAGGAGGTATTCCTGAAACTATACAAGAATCCGCCGTCAAGGCCGGAGGCCGTTGGGGCTTGGCTGCATCAGGTTCTAACGAGAAGCGCCTACGATTACTTGGATCAGAAGGCAAGAGAACGAATGCTGGTGCAGAGGCAGGAAAAGCAGCAGATGACGGAGCCGCAGACCTTTCAATCCGGGGAACAGGCCGTAATCAAGCAGGACGAGGAAGAGCAGGTTCAAGGCTGGCTGAACTCGTTGCCCGAAAGGGACAGAGATTTGCTGCTGCTCCGTTACTCGGGATACAGCTATTCGGAAATCGCGCAGGAATTAAACGTGCAGCAGCCTCAAGTAGGCATGCTGCTGAAGCGGGCGGGAGAACGATTAAGAAAGCAAGCGTTAAAGCATGAAAATCAATGGTCGCAAGAGTAAGGAGAGAGAGCAAATGACAAATTATCCAATGGATCAACGGAAGCAAGCGAACTTGTGGGCTTCGGAAGAGACGAACGATGCTTGGGCAAAGCTAGAACTTAAATTGAAAGAACAAGAAGGTTCTCCGGTGTGGGAAGCATGGACGAGGGAGGGCGTTACAGCGGAGGATACGGAGCATAAAGCCGCGGGTCCAGCTCCCATGCTCGGAGAGGAACAAGACGCTTATACCGGGAAAGTCGAGGAGAAGGAACGCTACGCAGCGAAACCTTTGCCTTCCCCTTATCGCAGCTGGTTGAAGAAGCATGGCGTGAAGACCGGCGTTGCCGCGGCTGCCGTACTTATCTGCGCTGCAATCGCGATACCGTCTACAAATGAAGCGCTGGCTTCCATTCTCGGCAAGTTTAAGATGAATCAGGTTGCGGTTGTGCAGGAGGATGATCTCAATACGGCATTGGAGGGCTTCTTCGGAGCCAATGCGTCCGTGGAATCGAGCAACAAGTTTGGTCAATTCGAGCGCACCTTTTCCGGTGAAGACGCCTCCGATCTAACGGTTGCGCAAGTACGCGAGAAGTACGGGATCGAGCTTAAGGAGAAGCTGGACCTGCCGACGTACGGGAAGCAAGCCGAGCTTCATATTTACGCACAGCAAGGGCAGGCTATTACTCTTCGTTTAGACGTGGATAAGATAAACGATGTGATGAAAAAACTCGGAGCGCAGCAATTGCTGCCGGCGTCCGTTGACGGCAAAGCGATCACGCTGCGGATGGGCGAGGGAATAAACGCCGATTACAGCTTTGTGGATTTAAACGATAAATCGCATTATGTCGGAGTCAACGTCATTCCTGTTCCGATGGTCGAAATGGACCCGTCTATTGAGGCGGAGGACGCTTATGAAGCTTTGATCCGATTCCCCGTTCTGCCGACTAACTTGAAAAACGTATTGATGCAGAGCACGCGTATGTCCGAAGGGGAGGTGCCTTTCCCGATTATTACGAACGGCAACGTGACGAAATCGGCAGTGAACGGTGTGGATGTCTATTTCGAGAACAGCAAAAACGTTTGGAATGGCTGGAACGCCACTTGGCTGAAGAACGGAAAAGTCACGCAAGTTCAAATGTATGATGCCGATTCGCGCGAAGAGGCCGAGCAGATCGTGAAGGAATTGATTGCGCAATGAGTTATGCCATCGAAACATTCGGTCTAACGAAAAACTACGGGAACGGGCGTGGCTGTCATGATGTCTCGCTCCGCATTCCTGCCGGGGAAGCCTTTGGCTTCCTTGGCCCTAACGGGGCCGGCAAGAGTACCATCGTTAAAATGCTGGTAGGGCTAACCGCGCCAACGGAAGGGAAAGCGTTATTGTTCGGCCAGCCTGCCGGTTCAGTGGAAGCCCGCAGGCGAATCGGCTATTTGCCGGAATTATTCCGTTACCCGGGATGGCTAAGCGGCGAAGAGGCGATGGTTTTCCATGCCAAGCTTTGCGGAATGAAAGGGACGGAGCTCAAACGCCGGATTAACCGATTGCTGGACGAGGTTGGGATCGGGCAGCGAGGAAAGGATCGGATAAAGGGCTATTCCAAAGGGATGCAGCAGCGGCTGGGTCTCGCCTGCGCGTTGTTGGCCGATCCGGACATCGTATTTCTGGACGAACCGGCATCCGCTTTGGATCCCGTTGGCCGACATGAAGTACGTGAGCTGCTCCAGCGTCTGCGCAAGGAAGGCAAAACGATTTTCCTGAACTCCCATCTATTGGAGGATGTGGAGCAGTTATGCGATCATGTGGCACTGCTGAACAATGGCAGAATTCTGGCTGACGGACGCGTATCGGACGTACTCCGGGCTTCGACCCGCTGGCGCTTCCGGGTAGGGGGCATGACTCCGGAGCTGCTGGACTGGCTTCGCGAAACGATGATCGCACCGGTCGATATCATTCCTTGGGAGGGCAGCGAAACGCCTGCTTGGGGAGAGCATTGGCTGGAAGCCGAGCTTGCCGAAGACGAGCAGGTAGGCTATTTTAACCGTCTGCTGATGGAGCAGGGACTGACTTTATACGAGACGCGCAAAGTGAAGTCAAGCCTGGATGAATGGTTTCTGCAGGCAGTATCGGGTTTGGAGCATAGGGGGGAAAACCGGTGATTGCCGTGTGGATGTTAACCTGGAAAGAGTTGATACGCAAAAAAGTCACTTTGATGACTTTGCTGCTTACGGTTTTGTTTTGGATCGCTTTTTATTTTATCGCGCGAAGCGCGGGAGCGTCGGTATCGCATTACGAATCCGGCATCATAAGCCTGGATAATTTAATTGACCGCTTCAGGGGAAGCGCTATTTTGCTGTGGATCGGCTTTTTCTTCGCCTCTTTTGCGACAGGATTTTTGGCTATATTCAGCTCCGTGGCTGCCGTAACCGGTGAAGCGGAGCATGGGGTGCTGCAATCGGTATTCGCAAGGCCGATTAAACGCACGCACTGGTATTTAGGCCGTTGGCTCGGTTTTGTTACGTTTTGTCTTGTTTATGCGCTTATTTTATTCATATCCATACTTGGTATCGTAACTTACGCGACGGGTGTTCACCCGGATTGGTCCTCCATAGGGCCGGCACTTGTTTTGTTCGTCAGCCCGGTGTTGCTGATGGTTACGCTGACGATGCTTGCGTCCTGCTGGCTTGCGCCGCTAGGCAACGGGGTTGCAATGGTGCTGCTCTTTGGGATGGGCTGGCTTGGTACCATGCTCGACCGGGTTATTGCAGCCGGCATGTTCGCATCCAACGATTCGACGAAAACATCCGATACGATGGAAATGGTGTCGGGTCTGATCCGGCTTCTTATTCCAACCGATGCCCTGCAGCAGCGTATGTTATCGGACTTATTCCAGGTTAAGGACCTGGGACAGTCGTTTACCTCCAGAGATTCCTTAGGCTACTTTTCAATCGTAAATCCGCCATCAGACGCTTTCTTATATTACACGGCCGTTTATTTCGTATTTTTCCTTGCGGCCGGTTTGTTTGCTATTCGACGGAAGGACTTTTGATCCAGCATGTTTAATATATCGGAATTTCCCGGTCCCCGTAATGGGGACCTTTTGTCTTTAGGTCTGCTTGGATCGGGTGTAGCGAACCCGAACGTTCCCAATCATCCATAGCAGCAGAGGGATCGCGAACAGAAAAATCGGGAAGGCGATGTTCTGCCAGAAGAGCGGGAATATCATTTCGGAATCGTCCGAACGAGGAGGGAGGAAGGCGATAGCGAATATGAGTACGCCAATGATCCAAAGCATACTCCTCCATTTCCGAATGCGGATTAATTGAGCTGTTCCATAGCTCGCCATAAACAAGTAAATGCATAGCTTGACAAAAATGCTGAAGATAGCACCGATTACCATCAGAATATCGAGATTCTGAATAAATTCCATAATGGAAATGTATTGAATAACGGAATAAATCGGGTATTTAAGCTTGGCGGGAACGGTATTGTCCAATATCATCAGTACGTTAATGATACCGCTTAATAAGAGAATTCCGGTTACGCCAACGCCCCATAACCCGCTCGATACTGCTTTTTTCTTATCCGCAAGAAAGGCAACCAGCATCACGATGAGAAACGATTCGCTCAAAAAAGAAGCCGGCGACGCGCTTCCTTTCAGCACGGGCATTATTCCGGCAGCCGGCATTAGCGGAAGCAGTCTCGATGGCCGTAAATTAGGAATGCTGAAGAGCAGAATCACAACGATGCTCAGAAGCAGGAAAGGACCGATGAGCTCGCTGCAGCGGCCAACGATGTGAATACCTCCGTGTACCGCATAGATGATAACCAGCACCATGAATAACACCAAGACCCACAACGGAGTGGCGGAAAATAAAGTTAGATGCACAAAGTCCGCATACTCGCGCAGCATGATGCCGGCATGGGCAATCCATAACAGCAGATACGCGAAGACGACGGTGTTGCCCAGCCATTTGCCTATAATCTTCGGAACGAATTCAACAAACGTATCCTCCGGAAAGAGCAGGCTCAGCTTGACTGCGATAAAGGTGACGGCAATGGCGGCCAGACCGGCCAGGAGCATGGCAAGCGGCGCACCTTGTTTTGCCTCTTTGAAAGTAGGGGTAATGGTCAGCAAATAAGTCATCCCGAGCTCCATGGAGAAGAGCAGCCAAAATAATTGATATTTCGTAAGCTTCATCATAATCTCCTTACGGTTTATCGTGATTAGGCGGTGGACCCTGAAGCCCGATTTGCTTGATCTTTACATGGGAATGAACCGAGACCTTCGCGCCCGAGAAAGCCTGCTCCCACCTTGAATTCAACGCTGTCCATTGTTCTGGATGCTGCCGGCTGAGCGTTCTCCCGAAGAGAAACACATCCACCTTAAACTCCTTTTGCGCTTTTTGAATAATGCTCGATACAGCCGCCTCGACGTGACGGTTCAATTCGGCCTCATAGGTTTGCAAATCATTGGTCTGGCGAAGATCCCATGACGTATTGCTCTCTTGGACGATAGCTCCGCCTTTCAACTTGACTTCAATGTTCACTTGCCCGCTACTGGCTTCCATGCGTATCTGGCATGTCGTGCGCTGGATCTCCACGCTGAAGGTTCCTTGTCCGTTAGCCATCTGAACGGTAATCGGAATCCGTTTGGTTTCACCAATAACCCATAACCGGTAAGCAGACTCCATGGCATCATAATAGCCGGCTAACTGCTGTTTGCGGTTAAGAATCGCGCGGCCATACACATGGAACGTTTTTTTTCGCAGCTTCCGGTCGTAGAAAAGCTCAACGGTCGGCAGGGTCGGACCGTTTCCTTCCACGTTCTCCGCTATCAATATTTCGAGTACCGAGTTGCCGATTTTTTTGCCGATGATTTGTCTGGATTTGGAGAGGGCGATAGCCGGCATCTTCTCAAGCGGAAAGGTCATTTGCATAAACTCGAGAGCGGTTCCTCCCTTGACAACCCAAATATCCGATCGAATCCGGCTGTCTGGATCCCGGGTTACCGAGTCCAATAAATTAGATATACCGGACTCCGCCATCTTTTCTCCAATGTAGATATTGTGCCGATGCGCCCGGGTTATTCTTCTGGACAGCTTCAGCTGCATGTCGAATAACCCGTCGAACGCATTTTTACCGGTTCCCGTCTCAATAAAATAGGACTGCTTCTCGCCGCTTCCAGTGTCACCGGATTTCGCCGGAATCATGAATTGGCCAACCATCAGTATTTTACCGTCTTCGATCAGATCGACACCGGAGCCAAGTTCGAATAAACGGTCGTTCAATTCACGCCTGTCCCAGCAACCGAACAACGGAAGCAACAGAAGAATAGAGGCGATTAATCCAAGTCGTTTAATACGCATATTACCTCCGTTTAAGTGCAGTTATTTTCTCCCAAGGGGCGCGAATTAGAACGTCCTTGATTTTGTCAGGCTGAAACGGGGCGATCGGAGACAAGAAGGGGACTCCGAATGATTCCAGCTTGGCCATATGAATCATAATGATGATCGTGCCCATGGCGATTCCGAACAATCCCAGCGCTCCCGAAATAAGAAGAAGCGGAAACCGTAAAATACGGAAGGCGATGCCCATGTTGTAACGGGGAATTGCGAAGGAAGCGATTCCGGTAATCGATACGATGATGACCATTGGCGCCGACACGATTCCCGCGTTAACCGCGGCTTCTCCAATAACTAAAGCTCCAACGATACTGACGGCAGAGCCGACGGCTTTGGGCAGGCGGACACCGGCTTCACGCAAGCCCTCGAATAGAAATTCCATCAAAAGCGCTTCGATGACGGCGGGGAATGGCACGCCTTCACGTGCTGAGGTGATGCTTAGCAAAAAATTCGTTGGCAGCAGCTGCGGATGGAACGTCGTAATGGCCACGTACAGGGAAGGCAAGAACAACGACACGGAGAACAGGATAAACCTTGTCCATCTGATCAGCGTGGAGTATAGGAACCGCTCATAGTAATCTTCAGCAGCCTGAAAGGCTGTCCAGAATGTGATCGGAACAAGAAGCACGTATGGCGTCCCATCAATTAATATGGCGATTTTACCTTCCATCAGGTTGGCTACGACGATATCCGGACGTTCCGTGTTCATAACCTGGGGGAAGGGGGTAAATGATTTGTCCTCAATAAATTCTTCGATAAAGCCGGTATCCAGGATAATATCCATTCGAATGCGGGAGACCCGTTGTTTAACGAGCTCGATTAAATCTGGACGGGCCACGCCATCCACATAAGCGATGACGACTTTCGTCTTGGAAAATGTGCCAAGCACGACGGGATCAAGCTTTAGTTCAGGCGTTTGAATTCTTCGGCGAATGAGCGTCGTGTTGATGACAAGGGTCTCGGAAAAGCTTTCCCTCGGCCCTCGAATAGCCATCTCCGATGCGGGCTCATCAACTCCACGGTGCTCCCAGCCGGAGGTATCCATCAGGATGGCTTCCGGATGCCCGTCAACAAAGACGGCTAAGGAGGCCTGAAGAACCGCTTCGGTTATTTCTTTTAATCGATGTTCGTTATGGGTTGGCCGTAAGGCTGAAAAATGCTCTTTCAAGACCGAGAAGTCAATCGTTTTATGGCTGCTTTCGCTGGATTTCTCCATTAGCCACGATTGAAAAAACGACGAATTGAAGACGTTCTTGTCTATCATTCCATCGATGTAGACCATGAGAATGCTACATTCGCCGGACAATTCAACCCGTTGGAAGACGATATCGAAGCAATGCTCGAACAATTGCCGAAACAGGGCTTCATTTCCGGCTATATCGGTACTAATCGTTTCCCGGGGATAGGAATAAGAATTCCGCGTCGGCCTCATGATCTGCAGCTCTCCTTAAATTTTTCCAATATTATGTTCCCGGTTGGGTTTTTTATGCAAAAAAGACTTGTTCCACTTACTCCAGAATCGCCGTGTTCAGAATTTTTACGGTTACTTTCGGCTTAATGCGGAGTGTGGGATATTGCTCCCGCCAGTTGAGATTTTTGTATAGGCTCGGATGAAAGACGGCCACCTCATGGCCCAGCTGCAAGAAATCGCAGTTCGCCTGCTGGAGAGCTGCCATGACTTTAGTTGTTCTAGTTGTAAGATCCGCTGCGATAAACATCTCCATATCCTTAAGCATTTTATCCGTATGCCTTTTGAACTCGGAGCCGTCCTCAACCAATTTAACCTGCAGCTGCATCGAGATTTCGATCTCATTGAGCTTATCCGCATTCGTCAACACATGAAAACGGCGTTTGGCGGATTGAATAAGTACCGAATACTGCTTTCCATCCCGTTGGCTGGATAGCAATTGGTTCTTTCCGGACGGATTTTCGATCAAGGTGGCAAGCTGAGTCTCTTCATTATTCAAATTTTTCCCGGTATACCGCCCATCGCTGAATAAAGCTGTACCGGCCAGACGTGCTTCGTCCCGATAGGGCTCGAACCGGTTTAAGGCGAAATCGTTCATGAACTGGTTACCCCCGAGGATGTAATGAAGCAATTTATTGGAAGGAATCTCTCCCCTGCGGATTTCATCATCAAGAAGACCAATTAGGAAATTGGATACGGTCTGATCATTCATGCTTTTTTTGCTGAGCAGCTCCGAGAGATTGCCATCATAAACGGCTAAATAAGCGTATAACGGGTTGGAAGCAAATTGACTGGCAATGTCCAGATGCCGCAATGGTTCATCCTTTGCGAAGCGGGAGCTTATCAGATAAAGCCTCGTCTCAAGAACCGAAAGGATACCGGGCATTTCCTTGTTTGTATTGGAAACAGCATCATAGAGGTTGGTTCCGGTTGTCTTCATATGCAAGGAGGTTTGTCTTCCGCCGCCCTGACTTGCTTCCCGAAGGGAAGAGATGACGTAGTCCACTTTAAGCTGCTTGCTGTTTCCCTCGTAATCAATCCCGATAATATCGACAAAAAGCAGCTTTTTCAATTGAAGCTGATCCCAGCAGCCCGTCAGAAAAAGACAAAGCACCAGGGCTACAACCGTTCTTGTTCTCTTCATACCCGATGCCTCCCGGCACTCCGAATTCCGGAAATAAGGAGCAGGAGAAGGGGTAACGCCACAACGGCGAGAATCGAGAGCTGATCCTGAAAGGCGGCGATTCGCAATATATCATTGCGCTTTGTTAGAAAGAAGCTTGCAGCAAAGCAAATCGTTACAATAGCCCAGACCCAGTGATAAGACTTGCCGAGCCCCGCGGTGCGCAAATGCACAAAGGCTTTGGAAGCCAGAAAGAAGTACACGTAGATCGTGGTGGAGACGACGAAGACATAAAAGACAAGAAACAGAATATCCAGGCTTTGCAAGACCTGAATGCGGTAGTTTTTCAAAATAAAAACAATCGGCTCCGGCACGATAATCAGCTGCTTCTGGCCAAACATCGTTGTACAGACGAGGCAGACGGTTACATAAAAGACGATCGTGAAAGCATTGGCAATCGACATCGCAATCAGCAGTTTCTTTTTGCTGCCACCTTGCACATAGGGGTAAGCATATAGAAGCAGATCGTATCCGATATAAGCGCTATAGGCGACATACACGCCTTTTATGACGGGGGCCCAGCCATGCGACAACACTGGCAGAAGATTTCTAGCATCCAGTCCGTATATCCCGCTAAACGCAATCAGCAGGAAACAGATAACGGGAAAGATTATAAAGGACTGCGAGATGAAGGCCAGTCTCTTAAGTGAAGAAGTGGCTGCATATCCGCAGATGATCATAAGCATAAGGAAAATTAGCCACCTTGGCGTAAGCAAGAACATCCATCGTTTTAAAATATCGGTGTACAGCGCGGTAATGAGCAGTCCGGAGAAGGAATAGTAGCATCCATACAGCAGGTTGAGGACAAAACCAATCGGTCTGCCGACAACTTCCCGGGTATATGCGTAGAAGTTCCGATTCGGATACCGGCTGCCGAGCCACCAGATTAACAAGATTCCGATTTGCGCGGCTACACCGCTAATCAGCACAGCAAGCCACGTATCTTGCCGGGCATTTTCTGCTCCTACGTGAGGAAGGGATAGAACCTCGGTACCGAGCTGTGCCATTATAGTAAGCGTGATCAACTGTCTTCCGTTGATAGACTCTTCCCTCATCATCTTTTCCAACTCCTCGGATGCCTCAGCCTGGTTTGATTATATGGCGAGGTTCCTGCCGGTCTTTTTTTCAGATTCCAAATAGGTGAACGGATCAGCGTATCTCTTATCCCGCTCAAAGAGAAGGGAGGAGAAAAATAAGGCTGTCCCATTGTGCTCATTTGACACAAGTAAATAAAGATGATCATGAAGAAAAACGCCAGACCCAGCAGCCCAAAGACAGAGGACAATAGAATCGCCGGATAACCGAGTAGTCTTACCGCGCTGCTCATTTCGTAGGATGGAATAATAAAAGAAGCCAAACCTGTTAAAGCGGCTACGATAACCATCGTGTTGGAAGCCAGGTTCGACTGCACAATGACGGTTCCGATAACGATACCGCCTACTACGCCTATGGTTTGGCCGGCTGGACTGGCAAGCCGTATGGTGGATTCCCTTAAGATTTCAAGCAAAAGCATCATGGCAATCGTCTCGATTAACGGCGGGAAAGTCACGTATTTCAGCGAGCTTTGCAGCGTATTCACGAAATTAATCGGCAGCAGCTGGGGGTTAAAGGAACTGACAGACACATAAAAGGCAGGCAGCCCAATGGTCAGCAGAAAGCAGGCAAGACGAAGAAGCCGGAAGAAGGTTCCAAGCAGCCAGCTAATATGGTAATCGTCAGGGCTTTGAAAAAAGGACCAGAACGTTACAGGCAATATAATCGCATCCGGTGAACCTGAGGTTGCAATGACCATTTTGCCTTCCATTAAATAAGCGCGTGCACGGTCTGGGCGTTCGGTAATTAAGAGCTGCGGGAACAGGCTGAATTTTTTGTCCCGGATCAGTTCGTCAATAAAACCGGGCGATTCCGTATAATCGCTATCGATGCTCAAGAGACGCCGGTCCAGCTCCTCAAATAATGACGGATCCGCGACCGACTTTATGTACATGACTGCTACCTTAGTCTTGGATAAACGGCCTATCGTATACGTTTTGACGACAAGCTCGGTTGAAGGAATCAGCTTGCGCATCAAATTCAGATTGGTATCCAGATTCTCAATGAACGCTTCATTTGCTCCGCGAAGAATACGCTCATTTGACGGAATGTTAATGGTGCGCTCTTTCTTCAAATCCGCGCCAAGCAAATACAATTTGCTCTCTCCGTCGCGATGCAGCACCGTCTTGCCGCATACAACCGCTTGAACCGCTTCTTCGAAGTGATCCGTTTCCTCATAGTCGAGTATCGATATAACCTCGCGTACGTCATTCAAAGGCTTAGAAAGCAGAGGTTTCAAGATGAATTCCTGGACATGGGAGGAATCAATCAAAGTGTCCAAATAAAATAGTCTGTACTCGATTCCGCCAATCAACAGCTTTTTTGATTGAAAATCGCTTTGACCGGAGAATTGCTCGTAGAAAAATTGCTCTGATGCCGAGACGGACGGGTTCACATGGATCTCCTCCTATGCCATTGATTTCCTTACTATAGCCATCGGATGGGAAGATTATGTGGCAAACAGTGATTCGGCGAAGGTAAGAATGATGAGTATGGACAAGAAACGAAGCACCTTCTAAATCGCGAAGAATACGGCAACCCGGACGTTTATATGACGGAAAATAAAAAAAGAGGGTTATTGAAGATTGAACTTCAATAACCCTCTATTCGTAAAGATCACCTTAATAATAGGGTTCCATCATTAGGAACACAATTACCCCGGTTAAGCTGACATAAAGCCAGATCGGCATCGTCCAACGGGCGATTCTGCGGTGTTTGTGCAGCTGGTTTGTCCATCCCCATACGAGAGTGAACAAAGCTAATGGCACGATGACGGCCGCAAGAAAGCTATGAGTGATCAGGATGAAGAAATAAATCGGCCGGACTATGCCTTCTCCGCCGAAACTCGCCGTCTCCGAGGACATGTAATGAAACGTTAAATAGGAGACAAGGAACAGCAGCGTTGAAGAAAAGGCAGCAAGAATGAACCCTTTGTGAAGCCTTACGTTCTTCCGTAGGATCGCGATTAACGCGGCTAGCAGGAAGATGAAGGTGAAACTGTTCAACAGCCCATTGATTCTGGGGAAGATGGTAAGGTCGAAATCGATATTTCCCTTGTAGCCAATCGGCGAGAAGAACAAGAGTAAAATAACGATATTTGCGATCAGCGAGATCGTGACGATAGCAGCCGTATAGTTTTTGTTGCTGGCTTGCTGCGTTACATTCTGTTTTTTGCTCATTACAACCGAAGAACTCCTTTCCAACCACATGGTAATGGCTTCATTATAGACGGGTTTTGCCGATCATTAATCAAGCTTTGATGTCAAAATAGCGAATTCTTATTGACTATTTCGAGGCGGAGTTTTAAAACTATCCAATGTTTAACCGTGTTCTTAAATGTGTTGCCCACTGTTGATGTACTTCCGACGAAGGGGAAGAGAAAACAGTTTCAAAATCGTTTGGTGTTCTATTTGAAAGCCTCTCATACTCTCGAAATCCCAAGTGTCATTCTCCAGTTCTGAAAACGTGGGGATTTCACCTCGCGTAACCAAGTCCATTATGGATTCATTTATATAATCTCTTGTCATTAGTCCAGCTTCATAACCGCCTATTCCTTGATATAGCCACTTCGGTGCCAATGGATTTATATCTTTAACTAACCATATTGTAAAGAGGTGCACGGTTGACTTTAGTATGGATTGATAAGTGTGCTCCGGGCCGGGGTTTAAAGGGGATGTGATTTTTATCGTATCCGCTTCAATCATGCCCATAAACCAATTCGGAGCCTCGGGTTCGTTAACGTCCTTGGTGGAAAGAGTTAAGATCCGGATAGATCTCAATGGTTATTCTTTTTGAAGGATGATGCTTTAATTTTGAACAAATACGATCAACGTTAACTCTAAGATGTTCGATAATATCCCGGTAAATCTTATGATCCGGTGTGGTTGTGCGGGTTGACCCGACATCTTTACTCACAATCGATATGGTATCCAGGACGGACATCATTTTTTGAGCCTCCCAATCATCAAGTTCGTTTCTTAACTTTACCAGTGCTCTATATAGTCTGTTTTTTACCGCACTCATCCTCATCTCGACAAGCTCCGATATTTCTTTAAATGTGCAGCCTACATCAAAATGAAGCGAGATTATTTCGCGGTCAAGCGGGTTAAGTTTAAGCAGCGCCGTAGTTACGTCTATTCGTAGTTCAACATTTTTAGTGAACTCAAACGTGATAAAGCGATTTTCCATTTCTTGAAAATTTACCGAAGTTTCTAAGCTTCGCTCTCTTTTTCTAAACTCATTTTTTAATAGGTTGTAGGCTATTTGGCTTATCCAAGTGAATACGCTGGAATCTCCTCGAAAGGTGTGCCAATTTTCAAAGGCTTTAACGAATGCTAACTGAGTTGCGTCCTCTGCGGTTTAGTGATCCACTTTAAGGGAGAGGAATCGAAAAATTTTTTTTATAATATTGCTCAAAGATTTGATCGAATTCGTCGTTGGGCCCAGACACAAGCGAACCTCCTTTGCTTTCACTTACATTAGACACCACAAAATTGAAAATAGCCACATAAACGATAAATTTATATTTGTTTCGTGGCTTTTTAACGAGTTGAAGTGTCTAATTCGATGAATTTACTTTTGGTGGTGTATCATGAAAGACATTAGGATAGAACAACTTGCAAAAAACGTTGTTACATACTCTGTAAATCTACAAAAAGGAGAGAAGGTACTAATTGAAGTTGAAGGGCACGATAATTTATTAGCCAAGCAATAGTATTAGAAGCTTATAAAGTAAAGGCATTACCTTTTGTAGTGTTTACGGATAAAGAAATCCTTCGAACACAATTAATAAATGGTTCGTCCGAACAATTAGAACGGTTAGCGTCATATGATATTGTTGGGATGAATGATATGGATGCAAAACGGATAAAGTGAGAATTGTCGGAAAAGACACTGATTTAACACTGTCAGTTTAAAATATGCCTGTCAGAAAAGATGCCGGTCTTCAAAATCTGCCTGATGGTGAGGTTTATTGTGTTCCAATTAAACATTCCGTTAACGGATGGATCACATTCAATACTCCTGTCAATTTTAGAGGAACAACTTTTGAGCATATCGCATTCGTTTTTGAAGATGGCAGAATTACGGAAGCTTCGGCTAATGACACAGCAAAGCTCTTGGCGATATTGGAGATAGATGAGGGTTCAAGATTTATTGGAGAATTCGGTATTGGATTAAACCCTTATATTATAGAGCCGATGAACGACAAGAGTCTGAACGGAATTGGCCATTAAACCTTCGGGCTTTACTAACAATGATTGTGGAGGAGCTGTCGCGGACAGCTCTTTTTTTATGTTTACTGCAGTTTTTAACCTAGCGATTCCATAACTCATAATTAAATCAAATGATACAATAAAATTGTAATGAAAAGTTAAAAATCAAAAATTTCACTGAATGATTCATATAAATTGTAATAAAGCGTTGACAATTTCTAGAAAGTGTCGATATACTCTCGATATATTGGATTAAAGTAATGAAATGAGGTGATTGGGACAATGGTGTAAAGGGAAGATCATCATAGTCAGTCATTGATGAAAGCGCTTTAAATAAATTGATGAGGTGATAGGTTTGATGTTGAAACGAAGTATAGTGACTCTGTTGTGCGTACTGCTATTGTTTGCCCCCCAGGCGGCATTCGCCTATAAGAATCCAACATCGCTGCCGGACGAATGGGGACAATATGGGCTTGGCGACCCTTACGTGCTGAAGTTTAACGGTAATTATTATTTGTACGTGAGCACGAGGGATACCGATATAGGGGTCAAGGTGTGGAGCTCGCCAGACCTTGTCCATTGGAGCTATGGAGGATTGGCCGCAACCGATCCGGTTACAAAAGGAGCCTACGCTCCTGAAGTCGTGTATTGGAACGGATATTTCTACATGTATACCTCACCTGCCGGCAATGGCCATTACGTGCTGCGCAGCGAGAGCCCGACCGGTCCATTCACCGTGCAGACGGGTAATTTGGGCCATTCGATCGATGGAAATGTCTTCATTGACGATGACGGCAAGTGGTATTTCTATCATGCGAACGGAGCGGGAATTCTCGCGGCTGCGATGCCTACGCCAACAACGATCGGCAACAGCGTAAACACAGGCGCGAACATGAACGGTTGGACGGAAGGCTCTACGTTGTTCAAGCGGAACGGAAAATACTATATGACGTATACCGGCAACCATGTATTCAGCAAAGGTTACCGGGTCGACTACGCGGTCAGCTCAAATCCGCTCACGGGTTTCGTGACTGATACGGATAACCCGATTCTGATCAGTACGGAAGGCTCGACAGTTGGCCTCGGCCATAATACGGTAGTCGTTGGACCGAACTTGGATGCCCGCTATATCATCTACCACAATCTCGAAGGACCGGGCATTGTTGGACCTCTTCGTCATATGGGTATGGACCGGGTCGTATTCAACGGGGATAAAATGTCGGTGCTTGGACCAACGACATCCGAGCAGCCGGATCCGCAGATGCCAGATTTCGAGGACCGGTTCAATGGCGCGGAGCTCGGCGCGGCGTGGACGAATGCGGACGGTGGCAGCTGGAGCGTTGATTCCGGTATTCTGAGGCAGCAGACCGCCGGTACAAGCAGACTGGTAACTGCAGCTGCGACGGAAAACAGCTATACGGCAGAATTCAATCTGCAGCTGGCTGAGTCTAGCGATACCGGAAGTTCGCAGCTTGGGGTCGTATTTTCCTACAAGGACGATAATGATTTCGGAACGGCATTGTTAGATCCGGCGAGCAATTCGGTGAAGACGCAGTTCCGGGTAAATGGGTCCGATCTGGGATGGGTGTCGAGCACGCTGCCGGAAGGGTACGATTATACAAAACTTCACAATATCCGGGTTGAGAAAGCGGAAGACACGTTCAAGATCTATGTCGACGGCATGCTAAAACAGACACGCAGCGTGACGCTTGGCGGCGGCAGCATCGGCTACGTCACGGAGAACGCGAAGGCTAATTTCGGGTATGCTGCTTTTAGCAACGACGTGAACGGCAGCAGCGATTTTGACGCTGCGAAACCGGTTCCGGGTCAAGTCGAGGTCGTTCATTACCTGTCCGGCGGCGAAGGAGCCGGGTATCACGACCTGACGCCGGATACAATCGGTGATTACCGAGGAGAAGGGATGGATACGGGCAAAGCAGAGAATGGCACCTCGCATATTACCGCTTTCGAGAAAGGCGAATGGCTGCGGTACCGGTTAAACATCTCGGAAGCAGGCAAATACGATATCGATCTTTCTTATGCGGATGCAGCCATCGGCAGTAAGGTACAGCTCACTCTGGATGGTGGACAACCGCTGGGCGAGTTCGAATTGACAGGAGACGTTGATACTGCTAATAAAGGATGGCAAACCGCACAGCTGAATGGGGTAGAATTGCCGGCAGGTGTACATGACTTGAAGGTCGCTGCCTTATCAGGCACTGTGTCTATGGATAAGCTAGCTTTCCACAAGCACGTGGACGTTCCGGTTCTCTATGATAACTTCGATGATGGCCAGGATGACGGCTGGAAACGGTATGAAGGCTTCTGGAGCGTAAAGAGCGACATTGCCGAAGAAGAGCCGGCTTACGATGCTTATCATTCGATCCCGGGTTCGATTGGAACGGTCCATTATATCTCCGGCGGCGAGGGTGTCGGATATCATGAGAATACACTCGAGAACATTGGCGGCCAGTACCGGGGAGATTCGGTCGACATTCGCTCCAATACGGTTGGAGGCGGGTATAACGTCGGTTGGAACCAGACAGGCGAATGGCTTAAGTTTAACATTGATGTGGCGGAAGCCGGATCCTATAACGCGGAATTCAAAGTAGCTACTACGCTGGACGGAGGTCAGATCCGGCTTTGGCTGGACGATACGACGGATCTTACCGGCATCGTTGACATTCCGAAGACCGGTGACTGGAACATCTGGAATGTGGTGCGTAAATCCGGCGTTACGCTGCCGGCAGGCAAGCATACGCTGAAAGCCGAGACGGTACGCGGAGAATTCGATTTTGCGGGTATAGCGCTGACGAGGATGGAGCAGCCAATACCAGTACCCGGCGTCATCGAAGCCGAGCATTACAAGCCCGGCGGTGAAGGCGTAGGCTATCATGATTTAACTCCCGCGAACATTGGAGGCAAATACCGCAGCGATCAGGTAGATATTCGTTCCGCTGCATCCGGCGATCAGATCGTAGGCTGGAATCAAACAGGCGAATGGTTGAAGTACAATATCCACGTCGCGGAAGAGGGGTTGTACGATCTACACTTATGGGCAGCTACGACGTTCACGGATGCGCAAGTCCGGTTATGGCTGGATGACACAACTGATTTAACCGGCGTGTTGAATGTTCCTGCTTCCGGAGACTGGAATAAATGGAAGTCGGTTAAGAAGTCCGGTGTTCAGCTGCCGGCCGGCGATCATGAACTGAAGGTCGAGATTGTCAAAGGCGAGTTCGATATGACAAGATTGTCGCTTACCCAATTCGATAAAGCGCACGTGCTGCCCGGATTTATCCAGGCGGTTGATTACAAGACAGGAGGCGAAGGCACGGGCTACCATGATCTGACTCCCGCTAACATCGGTACGGAATACCGGAATGAATCGGTTGATATTCGCCAGAATGCGGAGGGCAGCTACAATGTGGGTTGGAACGCAACCGGAGAATGGCTGGCCTACAACGTAGATATAACCGAAGCCGGCGTGTACAACGTCGATTTCGTAACAGCTACATCGATGGACGGTGCTAAAGTCAGGCTGTGGCTGGACGATGCAACCGATCTAACCGGTGAGGTCGATATTCCGAATTCCGTTACCTGGGAGAACTGGGCAACAACAACGAAGCAAGGCATCTATCTCCCGGTTGGGAAACATACCTTGAAGGTCGAAACCGTGAAAGGTGAATTCGACTTTCAAGGAATCCGGATTCATCAGAACCCGGTCGAGCCGAATGTTGCTCATACCGGCGAATACCAGGCGGCGGTTGGCAGCTTCGCAAAGACGACGATCGGCGATGCCAACTGGTCGGATTACAGCGTGGAGTCCGATATCAAGCTGATTAACGATTCAGGTGACGGAGGTATTCTGTTCCGGGCAAATAATCCGGCTCACGGCAAGGAGCTGAATCAGAACAATGCGAACTTCGTGCAAGGATACGTCGCGTATCTGAATAAACAGGGCGTTCATCTCGGCAAGCTGAATTACAACTGGACCTATCTGACGGGAGTGCCGCTCGAGATAAAGACAGGCGAATGGAAGCATGTGAAAGTCGTCGCGCAGGGAGCGCGTATCCTGGTATATGTGGATGATATGAGCAAGCCGGTTATCGACTATACGGACCGCAGCGGAAATCCATTCACGCACGGCAAGGTCGGCATGCGGACGTACATGAATGAAACAAGCTACGACAATTTCACGGTTCTTCCAGCTCCCATAAACGCTCCTGCCGTCGGAAAGCTGCTCGATTGGTTTAGCTCAGCCGGACAGCTGGACGAGAAGATTCGGAAGCAGCTGGATAAGGAGCTTGAGCATGCAGCCGATGCGGTTAGCAAGAAGAAGCCGGACTGGAAGCAGGGTATTAAGCATTTGGAGAATTTACAGAAGCAGCTGAACAAAGAGAAGAAGCAGGAAGAGATATCCGAACAAGCAAGGACGACGCTCAATCGGAGCGTTAACGCACTCATTGAAGCGTGGAATGCGAATCTGGGCAAATAAGCGACAAGGCCAAGTTCAATTAGTAAATAACAACGACCCTGTACCGAAGCTTCTTCGGTACAGGGTCGTTTTTGCATCATTGTATCCGGTAATAGCTATGATGTTGTACCTTATGCCCGATTGGCTTGAATGGAATGACTTTACGCGCTGAACTTCCTTGCGCGAGCCTCCTTATTCGCTGCTCGGGAAGCCGCACCGACGCGAAGGTAACCGAATGAAGCGGCTGAAATGAGTGCGGCAATGGCGACGCCGGCAGCGCCGATCCAAGTGATGGCAGCAAGTGTTGCCCCTTCTACGACGACGCCTCCGATACCCGCGCCTGCAGCCATGGCCAGCTGTATAACAGAGCTGTTAAGGCTAAGCATGATGCTGGTTGCTTCGGGAGCGAGTGAGATCAGATGGTATTGCTGCGTCGGGCCGGACGACCATGCGGAGAAGGACCAGAGCATGAGCAGCGGGAACATGAGCGCTGGCGAATGTGCGGCTAACGAAATCACGACTAGCCAGACCGCGTGAAGCAGCATGCCGTTCACCAAAGTTCGCTTGAACCCCCATCGGTCGGTACTGAAGCCACCAAGTTTGGAGCCGATTAGACTAGCGATGCCAAACGCAAGCAGCGCGATGCTGACGAATTTCTCGCTCATGCCGGTAATATCAAGCAGGAAGGGGGAAATATACGTGTACGTTATGGAATAGCCGCCAAGCCAGAAAAACGTAATGCCAAGCGCGACGAGAATTTTAGGATTCTTGAGCAGTTTGAGTTGATCGCGCAGCGGTACCGGCTGCTCGCCATCCGTCTTTGGAATCGCTAAGGCAATGAGCAATAGCGCAAGCAACCCGAGCAGTCCGATACCACCGAAGACCAATTTCCAGTCATAGGCGGAAGCGACAAGCCTGCCGAGCGGTACCCCGACGATCAATGCCGTACTGAAGCCCATAACGAGCGTGGCGATAGCACTGCCCTGCTTCTCCGCAGGCGCGAGCTTTGCGGCGACCGTGAGTGCCGTGACGACGAAAACGCCGCTGCTGAGTGCAACGATAACGCGGGAAACGATGAGGGCGGTAAAGCCGGTGAAGAAGTAAGCTGCGACGTTGCCAACGATAAATATCGAAAGAGCATACAGCATCAGCCTTTTGCGGTCGACTTTGGCAGCGGCGGCCATCAGGAATGGCGTCCCGAATCCGTAAGCAAGGGAGAACACGGTGATCAGCTGGCCTGCCGCTGCCACCGAGACGCCAATGTCGTCGGATACTTTATCCAGAATGCCGGCAATGATGAATTCGGACGTGCCGACGAGAAAGCTGACTAAAGCCAGCATATATATTTTTAAATTGTAAGACAAATGTTCCAGCTCCTTATCCGTATCTCTCTGTATTATAGTTTTATATTTCTAAATCTATCGAAATATAGACCAAAAAA
Source organism: Paenibacillus sp. ATY16 (assembly GCF_003399985.2). Classification (NCBI taxonomy): domain Bacteria; kingdom Bacillati; phylum Bacillota; class Bacilli; order Caryophanales; family Paenibacillaceae; genus Paenibacillus; species Paenibacillus sp. ATY16. The sequence continues at coordinate 56,367 of NZ_NMOK02000037.1, forward strand.
AGGCTACCCCAAAAGATACGGGGCATATTTCAACGCGACTTCTTTATTGACACTGTAATAAATGTACGTGCCGTCCTTGCGCAGCGTGAGCAGGCCGCATTCCGTAAGCTGCTTCAAGTGATGAGACAGCGTTGAACCGGCAACGGACTCCAGATTGCTGCCGATGTCGGAGCAGCAGAGATTCTGCTCTTCCGTAAGAAGCATCGCTATTTTGATCCGGGTCGGTTCTCCGAGTGCTTTGTATACTTTCACTGCCTGTTTAACTTCCTCGTTATCCTCGACCATGGGTTCTCACCGCCTTTGCAAATGTATTTCGAAAACTATGGAAATAACAATAGCACAACTCAACAGCCGTTGTAAATGGGCAATTCGGGCGAGTGTCATTTGAACTCGTGTGGTAAAATGGCTTCTTATTAACCATGCTGACGGGAGTGGATATTCACAAAGCAGCTATATACAGGATGAAATTTTAATAACTTTCAGCTCTAAAAGTATTCAGGTGAAATCGCCAGATTTGTTCGATTTTCTTACTGAAATCACTTACGTGAATGCTCGAAACGGCGGAAGACACTAATAAAAATTTATTAAGTAATTCCACTTCGTACCGCTTTTGTGTTATCGTCATTGTGCTAGCTGATAGATCACCAAGATCGAATATCCTTTTCCAGCTGAATGCGCAGTTAAGTCGAATTTAGTTTCCATTTCTTGCTTCTGGTCGAGTAAGCACTCTTTTATCGAAATTTAAATCAACTATTATCTATGAAGGTGAACGGTATGAAAAAGATTGTCTTCGCATTTGCCATAATTGTTATGATGTGTTTTAGTTCTTCCGCTGTAGCAGCTGACAAAATCAGCATCATGGTAAAGAACAAACAAATACAAACTGATAGCGCTCCTGTTGTCGTTCAGGGCAAGGTGTTGATTCCCCTTCGCGCCGTCTCGGAATCGCTTGGCGCAATAGTCGAGTGGAATCAACAACAGAAAACCGCGGTCGTATCTAAATGGTCCAAAAAAGCTTCGCTGACCGTCGGAAAAAAGACAGCAAGGGTTGAGAATTTGGCAGCTCCTGAATTGTCAGCAGACAAATCATTAGATGTTTCGGTCCAATTGATCAGTAGCCGCGTTTACGTACCTTTGAGGTTCATTTCGGAGCAGCTCGGATATACGGTGGACTATAAAAACAATATTGTTTCGATCCGATCGCCATATGAAGGTCTGCCTAAAGAGAATTTCTTCGCCCAGATTCTCTCTGGTGACTTGGGGAGAAGCAGAAGCATCATAACGGCTAATAATAGTGCATACGGATTACGCAATTATGAGCTTCCTCCCTTGAAAACGGGAGCATTTGTCGCTAACGAAGCCTACCTGTTCCCAGAGGGAGAGGCGCTGCGGTTTTTCATGATCGAAGACAATGAGATCATTACGTATTATGAGTATAAGGATGATTTCCTCGTAGCCACTTGGCAAGGGCGGTTGGAAGACAAGGCAGGCAACGCCATTGATCAATTGTACGCAGACAAGTTCAAGGAACGCACGGGACCGACTCCGAAAATTAATAAACCCTTTTTCTACCGATACTATTCGGGGTACGAAAATTCGGTCTGGCGCTGTGGTCGCATCGATGTCGATGGGAAGTTTACTGAAACTGGATTTAAAGATGAGACGCAGTCCATTGGAATGATTTCGTTCGTGTTTCCGAATGAGATTCGAAAGGAAGTCATACCCGTATCGCAAACCAGTCTAAGAATCCCTTGATCTTAAAGTAAATAATCTGTAGAACTTAAGAAATGTCGAATATAAAAGATCCGAAAAGAGAGGTAAGAATGAAGCCATATATCAATTGGAGATATACGATCACCATCTACAAGAAAAGCATGGAAGGAGCGTGATAAATTAAATAAAAAAAAGGAGCAGAACGAAATGATACAAAACAGAAAAGCAACCGTTAATGATTATGATATGATCATAAATCTTTGGGAAAGATCGGTAATGGCCACTCATCACTTTTTGAGTTTCAAGGATAAAGAGGAAATCAAAAAAGAACTACCCAAGTATTTTCCTCATCTTGATGTACGTCTCTGGTTTACCGAAGACTCCATCCTTGGTTTTACCGCCATTAATGAACATCACTTGGAAGCATTGTTTCTCGATCCCGCAAAAATTGGCAAAGGGTATGGGAAACAAATTATGCAAACTTGCGTTAATGATTTTGGGATCACTTCCGTAGATGTGAATAAACAAAATGAAAATGCGACAAGATTTTACTTAAAAAGCGGTTTCGGAATAACCGGTGAAGATTTGACAGATGGAGCAGGCCGCCCATATCCCATTTTACATTTGAAATACAATGATCAGCAGTAGCCTTCTATATAACTAATCAAAAATCAGCACATTCATCTCAGTGTCACTTCCAGTTTTGGGGTTCGGAGATGATTACTATGGTAATCACGCCGAGTTGGCCGGCTATAGTGGCAGAGCAAAAGCCGCAGCGAAATGCCGCTGCGGCACTTTGGCATGCCCTCATGTTTAATTGGTAGAACATCCCATACAGGCGATGGTTTGCTTACGAGCAACATTTCACCCTTAATGACGTATTACTATCGACAATCATATCGGGGAAGTGACAAAGAGAAATGAGATTCAAAACATTGTCTGTCGGGATAGCCGCCGGGCTATTTGGTTCGTTATGCTTTTTTGGGAGCGCCGCAGCTGCGGCGGAAAAGTTTACTGATCTGCAGCACGCGCAGTGGGCCGAGGATAGCATTCAATACTTATCGAATCGGGGTACGGTGGCCGGTTACGGCGGCGGTCGATTTAACCCAAACGGGGCGGTTACACGCGCCCAGGCTGTCGCTTTCATGACGAGGGAGCAGTACCCTCTAGGGATTCCCGAAGCTGACGCCAACGCTGTTAGTTATTCTGATGTTTCGCCGTCGCATCCATTCTATAGGGAAATTGCCGCTGCGGCGTCAAGTGGGTTGGCAAGCGGATTCCCGGACGGCTCCTTCCGTCCGGACGCTCCGATCACCCGTGCGGAGACTGCGGCGTTCCTCGCGCGAGCGTATGCGCTTGAGGCCGGTAATCAGGAGATGCGGCTTACCGATGCAGCGGCTTCATGGGCAGCCGATCCGATTCGCGTTATGAGCTCGAATGGCCTCATAGGCGGCTACGCGGACGGCACGTACCGTCCGGATCGATCCGTGACGCGGGCAGAGTTCGCGGTTTTTATGACACGGGTAATCCGTTTCGAACGCGAGATGGCGATTGAGGAGAAGGATTGGGACAAGCTGCTGTCGTATATGACGGTGAACGAGCAGGTCGGACAGATGTTGATGCCGGATATCCGCATGTGGAACGGAGCGTTAACGACGACCGTCCATGACGGACTGAAGGCGATTATCCATGAGCAGGCGCCAGGTGGCTTTATATTATTCGATAAAAACATAGTCAGCGCGGAACAAGTCGTGACGCTAACCGACGGTCTACAGGCGGAAGAAAGGAAGGCAGGCGATATTCCTCTCTTCCTCGGCGTCGACCAGGAGGGCGGCGTCATCCAGCGCATTCCGAGCGGCACGAATTTGCCTGGCCAAATGGCGCTTGGCGCAACGGGAGACGAGGGGCTCGCCGAGCAGGCTGGGAAGCTGACGGGCGAAGAATTGAAGGCGCTCGGACTGCAGCTGAATTTTGCACCGGATCTGGATGTGAACAGCAATCCGGATAATCCGATCATCGGCAAGCGGTCATTCGGCTCCGATCCGTATCTGGTCTCTCGCCTTGGTGTTGCGACGATGAAGGGACTGAAGGAATCAGGCGTGATCGCGGCGGTGAAGCATTTTCCGGGACATGGGGATACGATAGTCGACTCCCACTTGGGTTTGCCGGTGCTCATGGATGACCGCGACCGGTTGGACGAGGTGGAATTGCTGCCGTTTAAAGCTGCCATTGCGAGCGGAGTGGACATGATTATGACCGCGCATATAGCTTTCCCGGCAGTGGACGACACGCATGTCACTTCCAAGAAGGACGGCAGCAGCGTACCGATTCCAGCGACAATGTCGAAGAAAGTGTTGACGGGGCTGTTGCGGGAGGAGCTTGGGTTTAAAGGCGTTATCATCTCCGACGCTTTTACGATGAAGGGTATCGCGGAGCATTTCGGGGAAGAGCAGGCCGTCGTGAGAGCCGTGAATGCGGGCGTGGACATCATACTCATGCCCCAGGAGCCGGCAGACGCGCAGCGGGTGCTGGTAAAGGCGGTGAAGGACGGCGCCGTTCCGCTGGTTCATCTTCATGAATCGGTGAAGCGGATCCTGGAGCTCAAGGATAAGTATGGGCTATTCGATCAAGACGAGAGCCTGTCCGCCAAGCTTGCATCCTTAAGGAAGATAATCGGATCTAACGCTCACCGGCAAGTAGAGCGCACAATCGCGGAGCGCGCGGTGACGCTGCTAGCTGGACGGGACGGGAAGCATCCGGACCAGATTCGGCAGGGGGATAACATCGCTATAGTCGCGGTCGACATAGAGCAGGCGAAGCAGCTGGAGAACCAAGTGAAGCAAGCAGGCGCGTCGCTGCAGCTGAAGACGCAAGTTATCGTTCTGAAGCCAGGCATGGCGAATGCGGCGATGCAGGCGATCAACGGAGCGGATTACGTAATAGTCTCGTCTTATCAATTCCGTAACATGGCTAGCCAATTCAACTGGTCCGACAGCCAAGCGCTTATTGACGGGCTGAACAAGCTTAATAAGCGTTATGTGCTGCTGTCGCTTGGCAATCCGTACGAAATGCTTTACGTGAAAAACGTGAAATCGAGTCTTGCGGTATACGGTAAGGAAACCCCTAATACGGCTGCGGCCGCCCGCGTGCTTCTTGGTCAGTTGGAGCCTCAAGGCATGCTGCCCGTTGCTGCTTCGGCAACTAAATGAACGATCATACCGGCCGAGCTGCTTGCGAGTTTGATAATATGGAAAAAGATCAGAGCCAGCCCCCTTGGAGGGGCTGGCTCTGATCTTTTCACGGAATCGATCTACGATATTGCATCCGTCTAGCAAGATTCCAATAAGGAAAAGAATAAGCCGGTGTGCTTGCCTATTCGTTTTTTAATTTACCTGAATTTATTCCAAATTAAAGGAACTTTGGGAGAGATTTAACGTAATACCTGTGACTACGATCTTAAGCTCATGCTTACGTAGCAAGAATCATCACAAATGGACTGAATATAGCCATTTGTATGATAATTCTATTTAGGAGGTATTATGAAAACGAAAAGAATGGTTCTAATGCTAGCTATTATGACATTGATGTTGTCGATGCTGGCACCGCTTGGCGTAGTTGCAGCCGCCTCTGGCGAGGGGGCACTTGCTTACAAGGATACCCAGAAGGCCGCATACGAGAAAGCCTCGCTCCTCACGGGCCAATACGGTACGACAAGCGTTCAATACGCGCTTATCGATCAAGGGAAGATCGTTGTTTCCGGGCAAGCCGGAATTAACGATACTGCTGGGAAAAAGCCATTAACGGCAGGCACGATGTACGGTATCGGGTCGACAAGCAAAATGTTCACGGCGGCAGCAGTCATGAAGCTGGTGGATGCAGGCAAGATTAATCTGGATCATCCTGTTACGGAATACGTCCCTGATTTTACAATGAAGGACGACCGATTCAAGCAAATTACTCCCCGCATGCTGCTCAATCACTCCGCGGGTTTTAACGGTTCATCACTGACGAATGCATTCTTATTCTCGGATAACGATACTTACGCGCATGATACGCTTCTTAAGCAATTGGCCGAACAGCAATTAAAAGCGGTGCCTGGCGCCTATTCGGTCTATTGTAATGACTGTTTTTCTCTAGCAGAAATTTTAGTTGAAAGAGTAAGCGGTACCGATTTTACTTCCTATATCCATCAGAATTTTACCGAACCACTGGGGATGATGAATACGAAAACACCCCAGGATCAGCTAAATACATCCCAGTTTGCTGCACTTTATTTCCCTAATTCCCAAACTCAACTGCCAAGAGAAACGGTAAACGCTATTGGAACGGGAGGAATCTACTCCACGGCGGAAGATCTGGCTCGATTCTCTCAGATTTTTACCGGGCAAGCTGCCGGCATTCTATCATCCGGCTCGGTGGATGCGATGGCGCAAGCCGAGTATAAGAAGGGCTTCTGGCCGGAGGATGCGGATACTGTAGTCAATTATGGATTGGGCTGGGACAGCGTCAACCTGTTCCCGTTCGGCGACTATGGCATTCAGGCATTGACCAAGGGTGGAGATACGATTCTGTATCACGCGTCGCTAGTCGTTCTTCCCGGAGAAAACATGGCAGCGGCCGTGCTGTCATCGGGAGGCTCCAGCACAACCAATCAACTGCTGGCTAACCAGATTCTGCTCCATGCCTTGAAGGAAAAAGGAACCATAGATGAAATTAAGGCCGAGAAGTCATACGGAGCACCTGTTAAAGCCGACATGCCCGCGGAATTGCTGGATTCTGCAGGGATGTATGGTGCAACGAATCAATTACTTACGGTTAACATTGCCAAGAACGGGGAGTTGTCGATTGCGACGCCTCAAGTTCCGAATTATCCAGCCGAGAAATACGCGTATTCGTCAGATGGTTCATTCTTGAGCGCGGACGGAAACGTGAAAATTAATTTCGTCAAGGATAACAACGGCCGTACCTACTTGTGGACTCGGCAATATCTATCGTTACCGGGACTCGGACAATTAGCCTTATCGGAGTATGCTGCCGAGAAGCTCGAACCTAACGATGTCTCTGAAGAGGTGCTTCATGCATGGAAGGAACGGGACGGCAAACGTTATTATGTCATCAACGAAAAATATACTTCCGTCACCTTATTGAGCCTCGGCTCCTTACAAGTTCGATTGTTCAAGGAAGCACCTGGTTACGTTATAGACCAGAAAATAACGGGTCTGAATACTGCTGTCGCAGACCATCAGATTCCTACAACGGGCAGCAGAGACGTTACGCCGCTTGATTTCTACGAGCAGGATGGCGTTGAGTACCTTCGTTATGGGGGGAGCCTGTTAGTAAGCGAAGATGCCTTGAAACCGATTTACACGGGCAAACACTCTTCAACGACCATTCAAGCAACCGGTTATGCCAAGTGGTACTCGATTCCGGACCGTGCCGCCGGCAAGACCATGGCGGTATCATCATCATCCAAGGGCTCATATGCCGTGTATGACGAGAACGGAGCATGCGTCGGTCTCGGTATCGTCAAACCGGACAAAGCAACTGTACTTCCCAAGAATGGCACCATTATGTTCGCGGGCGAGGCGGGAGCAAAGTTTGAAATTAAATTGAAATAAGCATAGCCTAGAATATAAAAGCGGTGCAGGCAGCTATGCCTGTGCCACTTTTTTTGATTTAGAGGCATGCTGCTTTTTCAGTAAGTTACAGCAAATGAAAGTCGAATAGCCTAAACGCTATTCGAGGAGGAGGCATTTAATGAAGAATCAATTAAAAGGTAAAGTTGCTGTTATTTTAATAATAATAACTTGTTGTATCCTCTTATTTTCATTTTGGTTGTTATTTAATATGGTCGATGCTCCAGATCCATTAAATCCCTGACCGATTGAGCATCACCATTAATTTTAGTTGCGTTTAAAATGAAGGAAACTCAATTTGCAAGAAAACGCATAGTCTATAGGTAATAATTGTTTATGGAGTTGAAAAATGATACAACAAATAACCTAGTTTAGGAGGTAATATGCGTAAATATAGTCTTTGTTTAATGCTATTTGGGATACTTGCTTTTCTTCTTGCCAGTTGCAGTCAGACATCGATCTATGGTACGCCCGCGCCTATCCAGAAATTGAAATGGGGTATGAATGAGGAGGAGGTAATGAATGCTCTAAAACTATCCGAAAAAGATATTACAAAAATAGATACAGGGCTTGCTCACAATGATCTAATTCATTTAAATCATTCAATTAAATTATATGACCGCTCTGCTGAGGTCAGCTTTACCTTCTCCTATCACATCTTAATTGGACTTACAGCACATTTTAAACCGGAGGATGTTGAATACGTAGAAAAAGCGATAACGAAAGAGCGTGGAACAGGAATTTATAAATATAATGGTAAGAATGAGAAAACCGATGTAACCTGGCAAGACGAATTACTGGAAAACAATAAAACGTGGAAAGCAGCAGTGGAAGAGATCTATAAAAATCTTGGATTCAAGATAAGTGATGATCCCATGAAGGACGGAATATCCGTTGGTCAAAAGCCGATAACGTGGTGCAGGCTAACGATGGATAGTAATAGCCCCTTATACGGAAACCTGTATTTTAATGGCGATGTCGCATCGATGCTCAATTATCCTGAAAAATATGCTCCAGAATTCATTCTGAATTAGGTACGATAACCCCCTTTTAATTAAGAAGACAGTTAATAATTTGAGGGGGAGTATATGAGGAGATTCTGGAAACTTTAAAACGGCAGCTGACGGCTGTCGTTTTTTTATTCCCCGTTGAAAATCATTCCCCTATTAAAACGGTTTAATGCTGCTTTTTTCCTAACTTCATGATATTTCACCTGAATTTCTGCGATAATACGTGACTTTTAGACGAATTTTCTATTTTTACAATAACTAATTATCATTCTGAAATAGATTTTACAAAACCGGTTTAAGCTTAATCTCGTGTCCGGTATCACGGAAGAAAGCGAGGTTTAACGATTTTGGCAACTATTGATGACGTCGCCAAGGCGTCCGGCGTCTCCAAAGGAACGGTTTCAAGCGTGTTCAGCAAGAAACGCCCAATCAGCAAAGAGGTCACAGAGCGCGTTCTTGCTGCGGCTAAATCGCTGAACTACAAGCCGAATTATTGGGCGAGGAGCCTAGTGAACCGCTCCACGCGCATACTCGGATTGAATATCAGGGGGGAATCGCTCGAATTCGGCCAGTTCCACCATTCTCTTCTTAACGGCGTTCTTCGCGTCTGTTACGAGAATGGCTACCGTCTGCTGGTTAATGCGCTGTCGCCTGCCTATCTCAGTCAAGTCGAGAATATCTCTTCGGATCCGGTGGACGGCGAAATCTTACTGGACCCCATAGAATCGGATGCCAGGATTGTAGAGCGGCTTCAGAACGGCATGCCCATCGTCATTATCGGCCGCCCGCCTGTGCCCTACGAGGCGCAGGTCAGCTATGTCGATAACGATAATATCGGCATGGCTGCAAAGGCCACAAACTACTTGATCGGTCTTGGGCATACGGAAATTCTGTTTCTGAATGCGCCGATATCAAGAACGGTATCCGAGGATCGAAGTATCGGATACAAAGCTGCCTTCAAGCATGCCGGCATGCAGCCGAAGCCTGAGCTGATCCTGCACAAGCCGCTTAAAGGCGAGACCGCACATACCTTTGGCTATGAGGCGGCGTTGGCGAAGCTAACGGCTTCGCCTGGTATTACAGCGGTCATCGCCGATACGGACATGATGGCGCTTGGCGTATACAAGGCCGCGGAGCAGCTAGGACTGCGCATTCCGGAGCAGTTGTCGGTGTTCGCGTTTAGCGACGATACCGTGCTCTCCCCTGAATTGTCGCCGCCGCTCACCGGCGTTCGGCTCCATGCCGACCGGCTTGGGATTGAAGCACTGCGGCTCTTGCTTGAGCAGTTGAACGCGACCCAGAAGAGCGCCAAACGGGTGCTTGTTCCGACGGAGCTTGCGATTCGCGGCTCTTGCGCTGCGCCTGGCGCACGAAGGAAGTAGAGGCAGCCTGTTGTGTTGTACCTTAATCGCTCTGATTTAGAATACCAATACGCTTGTGCATGTAGGAGGTTAACAACCCATGAAAAAAGTATGGTTAACGATGTCGACCGTTGCAGCTCTCGGAACGCTGCTTCTGTCCGGCTGCGGTTCGGAGAATGGAACGAACAACACCGCCAATACGCCGGCAGCTGATAATACGCAAACCGGCAATGGCGCGAACACGCCGGCCAATACACCGGCGGCAGATATGAAGCTTCGGATTCTGGACGGTAACGTCGGCGGCAAGACACCGGAGGAGACTACGAAGTTCGCAGCCGAAATCACGCGACTGACCGGCATTGATACGACGATTGAGAAGCCGGCTAGCGATTACGATCAGAAGGTGTTGACGGCACTCGGCTCCGGCGAGAAATATGATCTGATCGAGCTCAGCGACCTCGGCAAGCTGGCTACCTTCGTCGATCAAGGGGTTGTCACGGACCTGACGGATTTCGTCACCGGCTCCAAAGTGCTCTCGGACCCGACAGTCGTCCCAACTAGCGAATGGGAGCAGCTGAAGGATAAGGACGGCAGAATTGTTGCCGTGTTTAACAAATTCCAAGGCGGTACGATGCCGATTGTACGCAAGGATTGGCTGGACAAGCTTGGTCTGAAGGAACCGAAGACGCTTGACGAGTACTATAACGTGCTCAAGGCGTTCAAGGAGAAGGATCCTGACGGCAACGGAAAGAACGATACGTACGGTCTCAGCACGGCCGATATTTACGATATACAAGCCTTCATGAGCGCCGCCGGCGTTAAGGCGCATTACGTAATGAAGGATGGCAAGCGCACCATTCCGTACGCGACGGAAGCAGCAATCCCGATTTATGAATGGTTCGCCAAGCTGGTGAAGGAAGGAATCATGGATCCGAATTTCGTAACGAACGACACGGGCAAAATGCGCAATCTGTTCCTCACCGACCGCGTCGGAATGGTTACCTATTGGGATGCTTGGGTTGGCATGTTCAACAACACGCGCAAACAAGAGGATCCGAATACGACGTTTAACGCAGAAGCTCTTGAAAGTATCCCCGGAGCTGACGGCACCAAACTAATGAGACGAGGAGATCCGGATTTCTGGATCATTCCGTCCAATGCCGAGCATCCGGAAGCCGCGCAGAAATTCCTCGAATTCTGGCATACGGAGCCGGGCATTATGCTTGGAAGCCTGGGCATCGAGAACGAGGATTACACCAAGGAAGGCGATGCGTATAAGCTGACCCAGACCGGCACCGAGCATAACATGGACCACGGGGTACCTTTCTGGTACAACCAAAACGTGAAGTATCCTTTCGGCAAACTGCCGGGCGTACAAGAAGCGCAGGATCTCGTGAACAAGGACGCGACGCTTGAATTATCGTTGCCGGGTTGGCCTGACGCGGAGAAGATCGTCAAGAATTACGCGCTTAAAGCGATGTCCGGTCAAATGGACGCTGCGGAAGCCGTAAAGAAGATGCACGAAGAGCTGCTTGGGAAGAAACTGATCGACGAGTAAACCCGATCCGAATGAATGGAATACAAGCAGGCAGGGGAGTTTGAATTCCCCTGCTTGCGTGCTTTTCATCCCGATAATGGTTCCCTTTACCAGATAAGGACGTGAATAAAAGGATGAGATTATTGAAGAAATACAGCGCCCTCTACGTCATGATGGTGCCGGTGATCGCTTATTTTCTTGTTTTTGCCTATTACCCGCTCGTGAAAGGGCTTCAGACCAGCTTTCAGGATTACAAACTGATGGGGGACAGACCATACGTCGGATTCGCGAACTACTCCGCGGTGCTTCATGACTCGTTATTCTGGGAAGCGGTGATGAACACGCTCGTCATTGGAGGAGGCATTCTCTGCTTCAGCTTCGTTGCGCCTCTCGTGATCGCGCTGTCGCTTAACGAAGTGCTCAGGACCTGGTTCAAGAAGGCGGCGCAGATGATTTTGTACGTACCGCATCTGCTCTCGTGGGTCGTTGTAGGAGGAATCTGGATCTTCATGCTATCGCCTGACAGCGGGATCATTAATATGATCCTTGTTCATGTGTTCCACATGAAGCCGATTAATTTCATGGCAGACTCCGGATGGGCGCGCTGGATCTTGATTCTACTTGCAACATGGAAGGAAATGGGCTATACCTGTATCCTGTTCCTGGCAGGGATCGTATCGATTAATCCGTCGCTCTACGAGGCGGCGCGCATGGATGGCGCGACGCGCTGGAGGCAATTAATCTACGTCACGATTCCGCAGCTCAGCAACACGATGAAGGTTGTCTTCCTGCTGAATACGCTTGGCATTCTGAAAATCTTCGACGAAGTTTTTATTTTGCGGAACCCTACAATCGCCGCGAAAGTGGACGTGCTCATGATGTACACGTTCCAGAAGGGGATTCTCGAAATCCAGCTTGGCCCTGCGGCTGCTGCCAGCTTCTTCATACTGCTACTAACTCTTGCGATGACACTCGTCGTACGGCGAATCACGCGATTTGATGAGGTGTAAATACAATGTCCGATCGATTTGAACGTCTCGGGTGGAAGAATAAAGCGTTCGACATGCTAAACGTCTTGTTTCTGTTCGGGCTCATGCTGACCATGATCATTCCGTTTATTAACGTACTGGCGTTGTCCTTCTCTTCGGGTATCGCCTCCATGAGGCCGGAAATCGTGCTGTGGCCGAAGCAGTTCAGCGCGGAGGGATACTCCATTGTATGGAAAAGCCTAGACATCTGGCGCCCCCTGATGAACAGCGTCATCGTGACCGTGGCCGGTACCGTACTGCACGTATTGCTGTCCAGCTTGGCCGGCTATGTATTTATCTATCCTCGTCTTCCCGGCAGGAAGGTAATGTTGACGTTCATTCTGATTACGATGATGCTGCCGCAGGAAGCGATCATGATTCCGCTTTATGTGGTCAACAAAGACCTGCATCTGATCAATACGCTGAGCTCGCTTGTGCTGTCGGGTCTCGTGTCCGGCTTTTCGATCCTGCTTATGCGCAGCTTCTTCCTGAACGTTCCTTACGAGATGTCGGAATCGGCCAAGATCGACGGCGCCGGAGAGTTCCGTATCTTCCTGACGATGTATATGCGTCTTGCGGCTGCGGGTCTTGCGACCGTTATACTGTTCGAGTTCGTTGGACGGTGGAACATGTTCACCGCTCCGGTCATGTTTATTAACGATTCCATGAAGTACACGCTTCAGGTTGCGCTAAAAGCGATGATCATCGATACGAGCAGCAATTCCGGTACCTATATGGTCACGACAAACGTGCGGATGGCAGGTATCGTCATCAGCATTCTTCCGCTGCTCGCGGTATATCCGTTTGTGCAGAAATATTTCATGAAGGGCATCCTGCTTGGTGCCAGCAAAGAATAGGAGGAAGTAAAATGGTCATAAAGAAACAACGGCTCGTGCTGCGGAGATGGATCAACAAAGACGAGCAGCGTTCCTATTTGGAGGTTCCTTTCGCGGTGGAAGGAGCTGTGGAGCGTATCGATATCGCCTACCGTTACGACCGCGGTGAAAACGGCGGGACGGTTGTCGATATCGGCCTTCGCTCGCATAAGCGGATCGTCGGCTGGAGCGGCGGCGCTCGCGAAGCATTCTTCGTCGGCACGGAGAAAGCAACCCCGGGCTATCTGGCTGGACCGATCGCCCAAGGTGAATGGGCCGTGCTGCTTGGTGCTTACAAGATCCCCGAGGGCGGCGCGGAGGTTATCGTTGAAGTGGAGCTGACCCGGCCGCACGGCCGCTGGATGAAGGGTGATCTTCATATGCACAGCGTGCATAGCGACGGGAGCTACACGATCGGTCAGGCGATGGAATCGTGCAAAGCCCGCGGTCTGGAATTCATGGCGCTGACGGATCATAATACGTCCTCACAGAATTATGCGGCGCTTGTCCCTGACGAAGAGATGCTGCTTATTCCCGGCGTTGAGATGACCAGCTATTTTGGCCATGCCAATGTCCTTGGCGCGTCGGACGCGCTTCAAGATTTTCGCGTGACGACGGCGGCGCAAGCGGACGCGGTGCTTGGGGATGCACGCGAGAGAGGCGGCTTCGTGTCGCTGAATCATCCATTCTGTCCCTCTTGTCCTTGGGAGCTCGGTTTTGACGTGCCATATGATGCAATCGAGGTGTGGAACGGCCCGTGGCGCGGGCTTAATGAGCGCGCGCTTGCCTGGTGGCAAGGGCAGCTTGCAAAAGGACGCCGCGTGATCGCCCTCGGAGGAAGCGATGCCCACCGGGAGGAAAGGTTTGTCAAACATGGACGTCCGACAGCTTCTGTGTGGACGGAAACCGACACGGTGCATGGCGTGTTGGCCGGCATCCGCCAAGGCCGTGTCGTACTGCAGTTCGATCCTGATGAGACCTGCCTTTCCCTTACCGCCGGCGAATACAGTATTGGCGAGACCATTCCGCGTACGGCTATCAAAGAGATGGATGGCATCCCGTTGACAATCGACGTTTGCGGCGCCAAAGGTGACCGCGTGCTCTTATGGTCTGACCGCGGTATTGAAGCGGCATGGGACATTGCCGTTGTGCCGGCATTCGTCGGAGCGAAGGAGTGGGAATCGGATGGCATGGAGGCAAGCGGCCGGACCGTGCAGCGGGAAATCGCCGCGATGCTCGAATTCGATGCGGCGGATAATAAAGACTGCGCTTTGTGGGCGCCGGAAGCAGCGTTTCTTGCAGTCGAAGCCGCGCCTCAATGGATAGAAACGGAGAACGGTCACGTCCGCTTGCCATTCGAGGGCTCGAGCGACAGATTATTTTACCGGCTGGAAGCACGACGCAGCGTGGAGGGGCTTAAGCAGTCGGCGGTGACTTGTCTGACAAATCCGATTTACATCGATCAAGACTAGCCTCCGCCGGAATCGAACGACTTTTCCCGGGAGAAAATTGCTCTCTTTTGTCGGAGTTGCCGTCCAGACTGCGCTTGGAAGCTTTCTTTTTGGGTCATACTGGCTAGTAAGGTAAGACGACAGAAGGAGGCGCATAAAGCATGACCATTTTGCCGATACATGAACGACTTGCGGAGTTGTGGACCATACGCGGCAGCCGGCATCTGACCGGGGAAGAGCAAGCAGACTTCGAGCATTGTCTAGCGGTAAATGCTATGCATATCAGACAAATCGCCAATTTGTATAATCTATCGCTGGCCGCGTCCATGGCAGGGGATGTGGAATGGCAGCACGAGATTTGCCAAAGGCTGGAGAAGCTGGGCGGCAGGCTGCCGGGCTCGCCCCAATTATAACGAATGCCCGTCGCTAGCCAACCGGCCTAGCCTATTCCAATCTCGCTAAAAGCCGCGAAAATCGCGGTTTTTTACTTGTACCACTCATTGATGCCAACGGAGTGAATCCGATTTCGTTCGCCTGGTAAAATCAAACCTTCATACATAATTATGGATGCATTAATCCAGCCTAATAGGCAGGATGGTGATCAGCAATGGAATCAAAATCACAGAATGAACCGACCGAGAGCGAAAGCAGGTTCCATAAAAATATCGAACTAGATTCAGATGTCAATGAGGACCGTGGGCGTGAGTTGCAATTGGATGCTTCTTTTGAAGAATGGTACCGGACTATCGGGCATTGGGAAGAACAAAAGTTAGAAATGAAACAAGCTACCGAGTCCAATGTGTTTGATGACGCAGCCAATATGGATCGCGAACAAGAATAAAAACAGCGTGCTGACAGCGAAAGTGAGGATCAACATTTATGTCCAATAAAAAAAACTACTATTCCTTCGAAGATCCATCCGGAACTACTATTGAGTTTCGAGCCACCAGTTTACAGCAGGCAATGGTCATTAAGAAAAAGCTGGCTTTAAATTTGGGGATTTCCAAGGAGGATTTTGAATTAACAAACATTAGCAATAAACGAAATGCATCCAGTGATCATTCTGACGAATGACAAGTTGCATGGAGACAAGGCAGACGATCAGCGTGATCGTCTGCCTTGTCGTTTTATATGCATTCAACCTTTCCAAGCCGTAATTACAACACTGCCCATCACATTGGAGAAGTTGCTCAACAGGCGCTCGTTTGTCATCATCATGGCAATTACATCCGGTTTCGTGAATAGTTCGTGATCGATTACCCGTAAGGGGTCATCATCGCCCGCCAGCTGCTTCATTTGCAAAAAAGGAGACGCGGAGTGCTTATTAAACTTTGATTTGCTCATCAGCTTCAGCCATTCCGGAACGGTTCGCAGATGATGAAGTCCGTAAAACGACTGCAGCTTTTTCTTTTGCACCGTAGTTAATTTTACGGCAAAAGCCAGCTCTCGATCGTAGAGGACTCCTTTTGGCTTCAGAACTCGCCAATATTCGCTTATAGCGGAACTTCCTTTGGTGAAAGCCGTTACCGACTCCGTAAAAACGGCATCAAACGTTTCATCCGAGAAAGGCATTGAAGCGGCATCTGCCTGTAAGATTCGGACGGGGAGTTCGCTTATCTTCGCACGGTAGGCCGCTTTTTGAATCATATTCTCGTTCCGGTCAATGGCAGTCACGCTGCAGCCTAAGCTCGCTAAATAACATGCCGTCCGGCCTGTTCCGCATCCTACCTCCAGCACTTTCGTGCCGCGCGGAAAATGGATCTGTCCGATTAATTCTTTGGTTGCTTGAAAGCCTCCCGGATGCGCGCTGCCTTCGCCGAGCCGGGCTAATAATGAATGGTAATCCAACGCCTTCTCACCTCTTCCGATATTCTATGCATATCCTCCGTTATGACTGCACCCATTCTTCGCTGCTTTTTGAATGCTCGCTCCCCCATCTTTTCATAATCTCATTGCTAGAGAGAATGGAGTAAAATTCGATTTTTTTCTAAATAGAAGACAATCGTACAGACCTTATTGCAGATTTTTTCATAGTCTAAGATATAAGAGCATCAGGTTAGGAGGAATGAAGTTATGCAGGAAATTTATCCGATTAGCCATCATACGGTATATCCGTACATCGGACGGAGGGTTAGTGCGGTTACGCATGACGGAAGGCATTTTATCGGAACGATTAAGGGAGTAGAAGACGGAAAGTTAATCGTGGAGGATTGTACTTTTGATAGAAAGCCTTTGACTTTGTCGTCCGTTCGGAACGGAAAACCTTCAAAAAAACAAACGCGCTCCAAGCATAAAGCCAGACTGTCCAATTATGGTTACGGTTATGACGGTTACGGCGGGGGTTATGGCGGTTACGGCGGAGGCTGCGGTTTTGGCGGCGATTGTTTCTTTTTTCCGTTTGCCATACTTGCTTCGCTTTTCATTTTGCCTTTCTTCTTTATTTGATTTCGGAAAAGAGGGCTCACGATGGCATTCAGGAAAGCTCCTAAAAAAAGAAAACCCGAGGGAAGAAATCTTGCGGTCAAAAAAGCAAGCCGTTGTATCGGGCAGCCCGTTTGCGTGCTGTTAAATGACGGTAACTGCTATGTCGGAACGGTTCAAGCCATTCATGACCATCAACTGATCCTTTCCGAAACCAGAAGCTGCGGGATTGTAAATTTTTCTGATCGTTCGAGAACACCGGAAATCCAAGTATCGGGACTGCTAGATTCCTTGATAGGCGGAATCGGCACGATCAATTCTTTTGGTTCAATGGCGACAGGCTTATTTAAGCCAATGTTATCGGGACCTTCGGGTCAATCAGGAGCGGGAGTACAAACCAAACAAGAAGATACGAAGAGCCCTACTTCAGGGCAAGCAGCTGGAGAGCAGCAGAGCAGTTTTTTCGGATCTTTTAAACAAATGCTGCCGACTATTCAAGTTGGACTTAATATGGTGAAGACGATTATGCCTCTAATGAACATGTTTAAAATTTGATGCTTTAATCCGTTTAGCTCAGCCTGCCGGGAATGCCCGGTGGGCTGAGTGTCATTTGCACTACGGGGAAGACAAGCTTTCGTGAACGACGGAATACAGCCTCCATATTTACATTGACAATGGTACAGGCGGTTCGTATGATCAAACTAGAACTGTAAAAAATTGCAAATGGGATCGGAGGCGGATGGCGATAGCTGACTGGACGAAAAAAATTACCGAAATCACATTGTTTGTAGAAGATTTGCATCGGTCGAAGGCATTCTATCAAGAGACATTCAAGCTTGCAATCCTATATGAGGATGAAAGCTGCGCGGTGTTCGATTTTGGCAATACAAGTATCAATTTGTTGAAACAATCGAATGCCCACGAGTTGATTGAACCCGCGCAGGTCGGTAGCGGCGAAGATGGAGCGCGGTTTCAGTTCACGATCCAAGTGTCGGACGTTGACAAGGTATGCGAAGAGCTGGACATGCTAGGAATTAAGTTGCTGAACGGTCCGATAACGCGCCCCTGGGGGCGGCGGACGGCTTGTTTTGCCGATCCGGACGGGCATGTATGGGAGATTGCACAATTGCTAGGATGAAATGGTATTACTTGAAAGAGTCAATGTTAAATTATTGAGGAATATAGCGAACAAACGGCAGCAGATCTAAGATCTGCTGCCGTTTTTATTGAGTAATAGAGCGAGATGGTTATCGCCATTCACATGGTTGGAAACGCACTCGTTTGTAAAAAAATCATAATTTTGATGTCGGATTCGTTAGGATTGCGTAGGTTTTCCATATAGTTGTCTACACAGTATGTTATCTAACCTAACACGGCTTGTCCATCAAAGCGTTGCAAGCAACGGAAAGGGGGGATTGCATTGATTGAATTCCGGCAAGTGGAGAAGCACTATGGCGATTTTCATGTGCTAAAAGGCATCGATCTTAGCATCGCGCAGGGTGAAGTCGTCGTTGTGGTGGGGCCTTCCGGCTCGGGAAAGAGTACACTCCTCCGCTGCATCAACCGGTTGGAGGCGATCACGAGCGGCACTTTGACCGTTAATGAAGTCAATGTCGCCGACAAAAAAGCCGACATCAATAAGCTGCGGCGAGAAATCGGCATGGTGTTCCAGCACTTCAATCTTTATCCTCATATGAAAGTGGTCGACAATATTACGCTCGCTCCAATGAAGTCGCTCGGCGTGCCGAAGCCGCAGGCGGTGGAAACAGCCAAGATGTATTTGGAGAAAGTCGGCATCTCGGACAAAGCTAGCGCGTTTCCATCGCAGCTGTCCGGGGGGCAACAGCAGCGCGTGGCAATCGCCAGGGCGCTGGCCATGAAGCCTAAGATCATGCTCTTCGATGAACCTACCTCCGCGCTTGATCCGGAAATGGTAGGAGAGGTGCTGGACGTCATGAAGACCTTGGCGCAAGAAGGGATGACGATGGTCGTCGTTACGCACGAGATGGGTTTCGCGCGGGAAGTGGCTGACCGCGTCGTCTTTATGGACAAAGGGCAAATCGTCGAAATCTCTCCGCCTGAGGAGTTCTTCGAGCAGCCTAGGGAAGAAAGGGCGCGGTTGTTTCTTAATCGCGTGCTGCGCCACTAACGTTTTACGTTAGGGCGCCATGTTGCCAAAATCATGCAATCCTATAATGGAGAGGGGTTTCAAGCTATGAAGAAAAGAAGCTGGATGACGCTTGGCGTCGCACTGACGTTTCTTGCCACTGTATGGTTGGCCGGATGCAGCAGCAAAGAAGGAGGGAACGGCAACGGCGCAAGCGGGGAGCCAGCGTCCGGAACGGCTTCGGCGCTGGAGAGCATCAAAAGCCGAGGGAAACTCGTTGTCGGCGTTAAGTACGACACGAAGCTGTTCGGCCTGAAGGATCCGGCGAGCGGCAACGTCGAAGGATTTGACGTCGACATCGCCAAGGCGCTCGCCAAGGAGCTTCTTGGCGACGAGACCAAGATCGAGCTGAAGGAGGTTACTTCCAAAACGCGCATTCCGATGTTGAACAACAATGATATCGATATAATCGTCGCCACGATGACGATTACGGAAGAGCGCAAGAAGGAAGTCGATTTCTCCGACGTGTACTTTAAAGCTGGCCAGTCCCTTCTGGTGAAGAAAGGAAGTCCGATCAAGAGCATCGACGACATCAAGAAGGGTACGAAAGTATTAGCCGTGAAAGGCTCCACCTCGGTCGACAACATTAAAGCGAAAGCGCCGGATGCCACCATCCTGGAGTTCGATAATTACCAGGACGCGTTCAGCGCGCTTAAAGCCGGTCAAGGCGACACGCTGACGACCGATAACGCGATTTTGTACGGCATGGCGGTTCAGGATCCGAACTTCGAGGTTGTCGGCGAGCCGTTCACCGATGAGCCGTACGGCATTGCGATCAAGAAAGGCGCAACCGATCTTCTGAATAGCGTAAATGCTGGATTGAAGAAGCTCCATGACAGCGGCGAATACGACAAGATTTACGAGAAATGGATCGGCAAAGCGCCGTCCGGGGAATAGAAGTCTGCGAACAAGAGGATGGGTGGCGATTGGCCACCCATCATTTGCATATCGAGAATAGAGGGAGGGAGTAGCATGCCGGACATAGCGATTTTCACAGACAATTTCGAAATTTACATGAAAGGGTTTGGCAACACGGTCTGGGCGAGCGTCATTGCATTACTCGGCAGCTTCGCTCTTGGGACGATCATCGCCGTATTCCGTATTTCGTCAGTCAAGCCGCTCAGGTGGATCGGGACGGCTTACGTCGAGTTTGTTCGGAATATACCGCTTTTGCTAGTCGTCTTCGTGTTTTATTACGGCTTGCCATCGTTCGGCGTGACATTAAGCGGATTTATATGCGGCACGGTCGGACTAACGGTATATACCGCTTCCTTCGTTGCCGAAGCGATCCGGGCGGGCATTATGAGCATTCCGGCCGGACAGACGGAGGCGGGCAGAGCTTCGGGTTTGACATACATGCAGACGATGCGGCATGTCGTGCTTCCGCAAGCCATTAAAATCGTCATTCCGCCGCTCAGCAATCAGTTCATAAACCTCGTGAAAAACTCGTCTGTGCTTGGCGTCTTCGCCGGATTCGACTTGATGTATTACGGCGATCAGGTGGCGAGCAAGACGTACGCGACCTTTGATACTTACCTCTTTGTTGCGGCGCTGTATCTCGTTCTTACGATTCCTTTGAGCTTAGCGGCGCTGCAGCTAGAGCGAAGGTTAGCCAAGAACGGTTAGAGTTCGTTTTTACGCCACTGAACACCGTGAACCGCAAAATTCGCGAATAACTTTTAGGAGGATCGGCGGATGGACATTGCTGGCGCTTTTTCATACCATAATCTCATCTTCATCATAAAAGGCTTCGGCATCACGCTCTGGGTTGCTTTCATCGCGATCGTGCTGAGCTTCGTGCTGGGCAGCATCACCGGAACGCTTCGTTATATGAGAATTCCGGTCGTATCCCGCATCCTCGGCGTAATCGTCGAGTTTATCCGCAATTTGCCGCTGCTGCTGATCTTGTTTTTCACTTATTTCGCGATGCCGGACGTCGGTCTCAAGCTGGGGGTCATGAGCTCGGCCATTGTTGGTCTGGCGGTATTCGAAGCCGCCATGATCTCGGAAATCGTGCGCAGCGGACTAAGCTCCATCCCGAAAGGACAGGTCGAAGCAGCCCGATCATCGGGTCTCACCTATACGCAAACGGTGTGGCATATCGTGCTCCCGCAGGGATTGAGACGCATGGTTCCGCCAATCGTAAGCCAGTTCATCTCCCTTCTCAAGGACACGTCGCTAGCCATCGTCATATCCCTGCCTGAGCTGATGCATAATTCCAAGATCGTCATCGCGCAAAATTTCAATTATACCCTTCCCATTCTTTCACTCGTGGCCGTCTTATATTTCGCAATTAACTATGCGCTGTCGCTCGCGGCTAGGCGCCTGGAAAATAAATGGGGCTAAGCATCCTCGGACTTTAGATCCCGACGGGGGTCATTCCTATAACCATTACAAATTGGTACAAATCCGAAAGCATGCAAATGACCGTCGTCGCCATCGTTGTAGCGGTTGCCGGGGAATTCAAAATCAACCCGTTCAGCGGTGAGGTCTTTCGCATCGGTCTTGGCAGCAGCGCCTTTCTGTTCTTGCTTCTGTTGATGAGCCATCTGCCTTATTTGCGGACGGGACTTGCCGCTGGCGCGACGGTACTGCTGTTTCGGGTATCTTTTGACGGAGCAGGCTTGGAGAGCGCTTTCTATCTTCTGGGCAGCTTGAAGACGCACTTCTCCGCCATGCTCTATTACATCGTCTTCGCGGCCGGAATGGCTCTCATTCAACGCAGATTGCATCAATTGAATCCTCTTATTCTCGGCGCGTGCGTGTCCCTCATCGACTTTGTCTCCAATGAAGCGGAGCTGCTGATGCGAAGCTTCGCTTTCGGACTGCCGTATTTTCAAACCAATCAGTGGCTGTTGATTCCGGTCATCGCCGTGGTGCGCAGCTATTTTACGACGGGCATCTACAGCAGCATCGCCGTGCACCAAATGCGGAGCGTTCACGCCGAACAGCAAAAACGGATCGAACAAATGATTAATGTCGGCAGCGGGCTCTATGGCGAGGTGTTCTATTTGCGCAAATCGATGGATGTAATCGAACGGATTACCGCAAAGAGCCATGATCTGTACGGTCTACTGAACAAAGAAGGACTGAACGACTACGCCCGGTCCGTTCTCGAGATTACCCAGCAGATTCACGAGGTGAAGAAGGATTCGCAGCGAATTCTTGCGGGACTGATGAAGCTGGCAGACTTGGAGAGCGCCCCGGAAATGACCTTGGCGGAGATTGTTGAGCTTGTGATGAAGTCGAACGGCGAATACAGCCGGATGCTGAAAAAAGAGGTGAGGATCGAGAAGGAAGTCGGAATCGATTACCTGACCGCGCACTACATACCGCTAATCACCGTACTCAACAATTTGGCCGCCAACTCGGTCGAAGCAATAGAGCGGCTCGGAACGATTCGCATTCGCGTAAGCGAACTCGAAGGCGAAACCATGTTTATCGTCAGCGATACGGGAACGGGAATCGCCGAACAGGATAAAGAAATGGTGTTTGAGCCCGGATTTACGACCAAATTCAATCAGGAAGGCGTCGCTGCGACGGGTATCGGCCTCTCGCATGTTCGCGATATCGTGGGCTCGTTCAGGGGCAGACTCCTCCTAATGGAA
The DNA here is from genome assembly GCF_003399985.2 of Paenibacillus sp. ATY16. Classification (NCBI taxonomy): domain Bacteria; kingdom Bacillati; phylum Bacillota; class Bacilli; order Caryophanales; family Paenibacillaceae; genus Paenibacillus; species Paenibacillus sp. ATY16. The sequence goes on from NZ_NMOK02000037.1 coordinate 79,174, forward strand.
CCGGGACGGGAAGCAGAAACCACGTTTGTCGCGGCCTTTCCGACCGTTAAGTTGAAGAAGGGAGTGTAGGCGCAATGCTATCATTCTGTATTGTCGACGACGATGCGGTCAGCAGGCGTATGCTGCAGACCATTATCGAGAAAGGCGGCGTGGGAGAGGTGCTGGGAATGGCGTCGGGCGGCGTTGAAGGGAAGCGTCTTGTACTGGACGAGAACCCCGATGTCGTGGTCATTGATTTATTGATGCCGGACCAGGACGGAATCGAAACGATTGCGCGGCTGAAGCAGGAAGGTTACGGGGGCAAGTACGTCATGATCTCGCAGATCGAGAACAAAGAAATGATCAGCAAAGCGTACCAAGCGGGCATTGAATTTTATATCCAGAAGCCGATTAACCGGGTGGAAGTAAAAGCCGTGCTTGGCAAAGTAAGCGAGCAATGGCGAATGGCCCGTTATCTGAAGGAAATCAAACAGTCGATCGCAAAGCTGGATGACCTGAATTCAGAGCCTGCGGGGATCCGGAAGAAGCATGACGCCAAAGAGACCATGCGGATGATCTTAATGGACATGGGTATCGTCGGGGAGAGCGGAAGTCACGACATCATCGAGATGACGTCGTGGTTGATTGGGCGGCAGCAAGGCGGCGGCTTCCCGTCACTGAAATTGTTGTACGAGGTTGGAGCCCGGGCGAGCAAGCCGGAGGGCTGCGATATGGAAAAGGAAGGGAAGGCGGTCGAGCAGCGCGTCCGCCGGACTGTCATTGCCGCTTTATCCAACTTGGCAAGCATTGGGCTCACGGATTACAGTCATCCAAAGTTCGAGCATTACGCACCGCTTTATTTCGATTTCGAAGACGTGCGTCTCAAGATGAGAGAAATCGACGAGAAATGCCCGCAGGAGAAGCGCAAAGTCAACATCAAGAAATTTCTTCAAGTGCTGTACCTGGAAACGCTGGATAAAATGAAAAACCAGTAATAGATAAGTCGCATATACTGCGGCTTTTTTATTTTTATAGGAAGTTAGATACATATATGATTTCCGGGGAGTTTTTCATTATTTTAACCAACTGTCGAATTATGTCGCTATCTCGTGCATCCGAATAGTCCCGCTGCCGTGACGATTTTGCCCTTTAAAATAGTCCTTCTATATAGGGGCATCTCCCTATGTACGTGCCATGATCGGACAGGCATAATAATCTTGCGCAAGCAAAAGGAAAAGTTTACCTGTTGTTCGAGCCTTCGTTTGCGGCGCTTTACATACGGGACGATGTTCCGAACGATAAGGAGGAAAAGTCAAAAAATGATGAATTCGAACACCAGGATCAATCATAGACGGCAGCTCGCGAAAGCGGCGATGGCCGTCCTGCTGCTTCTCGGCCTCGTCTATATCCATGTCCAGCCCGCCCGCGCCGCTTCGGTACCGCGACTAGTAGTAACGAGTCCGGTGGCCGATTCCTTCGTGCAAGATCGCATCTTTGTCCGCGTTACGGTCAATTCTCAGGTGCCCATTGCCGAAACAAAGGCCACGGCGGCAAGTCTACCGACGGTCAGCTTAACGAAGCAGGCTAGCGTCTGCGGATCGTCCTGCGAATACACCGGCTGGGTCGATGTCTCTTCGCTACCTTGGGGGAATTTCACCTTGACGCTTTCCGCGGTTGACGTTGATGGCATTTCCAGCGCTCCGACCGCCATCGCGCTCAAGCACAACCAAAATCCAGTGATTAATCCTGCTGCGCCTCTTCCGTTCGAAGTCGCTGACCCGAATCTGACGGTCAACGTTTCTTGTACCGACGATAATCCCGGATCGGGCTGCAGCAGCCTGAAGCTTAGCATCAACGGAAAGCTGTTGCTATCCGGCACGAATACGCTTGCCGAGACGATCTCCGCGGAGCAGTGGCTCGGTCAGCCGGCTACCGTACAGCTCAGCGCCACCGATTCCAGCGGGTTGACCAGCACGCAGTCGTATCCGATCTACGTCGAGAACGTCTCGAACCTGACGACCGTCTCGAAGGAAGCGGGTCTTGTGCTGGATACGGACGCGTCGCGCACGCTGCTATGGAATGCCTACGATCATCGTCTTCGCATTCACCACCGGGATACGAACCAAGTGGAGACGCTGCCGCTGCTCGTAGCGGAACAGACGCAGATGAACGTACGGCTAATCCCCGGAGGCGCTATGGGCAGCGCGTTTGATGCAACCGGCTTAGACTTGCCCGACGGCTATTATCGGAAAGGTCTCGACCCGCTGGGTACCTATTCGCGTTTCGTATGGCGCAACGGCCATTCCGGTACGCGGAGGGCGCGGCTGCGCAAATTACGCCAAACGACGGGTTCACCTACCGCTCACCGGTCATGGACGGCGACGTGCTGCTCTATGCACGGGATGACCAATCGACGAACAGCTCCAAGCTTATTATCGATCGGAATGGCGTTACGGAGGAGCTTGTTGGCGCATCTACCGTGACGGGGGATTACCTGACGGCAGGCGGCTGGATTGCCTATACGGTATATACGGAGGCGGGTCAGAAGCAGCTATGGCTGCGGTCGCCTGCCGGAGAGAATGAGCGGTTGACGCCGACCAGCACGGCCGACAGCCATTTCATTGCGCTTTCGGCTGCTGGCGAAGCCGCTTACACCTATGATGGCGGTATTTGGCTGAGTCGTCTGCAAGAGGATAGCAGGCTGCCATCCGAGCGGATCGTCACGGATAAAGCGAAGATGCAATGGAAGCACGGATGGCAGGTCTATCTCGGCACCGCTTGGTACGAGGTGCCGGGTACGGATCCAGGCACGGATCCAGGCACGGATCCTGGCACGAATCCAGGAACGGACCCTGGTACGGATCCAGGTACGGACCCTGGTACGGATCCAGGAACAGACCCTGGCACGGATCCTGTGCCAACAGCTGACCTCGACGGCAATGGCCAGGTTGACTGGCTGGATGCGATCGAATTCCTGCGTTCGTACGGAACGGAGCGAGGTCAGCTTCATTATGATCCCAGAGCCGATTTTGACGCGGACGGCGTTATTGGGAAGGCGGATCTGATCGTTTTCTTGAGAGAGGGACATTTTGGCGCCAACTTGAACGCCGCCCTGCATAAGTTGATAACCGAAATCGCGGGCGGAAGCCACCGGACTTCGATTATTCACCGGTAGCAGCAGGTTTACGCGAAGGAACGAAAAGAGCTATCCTCGAAGCGTCTGCTTCTTGGATAGCTCTTTGTATTCTCCAGACGGGCATGTTCAGCTTTTGATCGCGCCGGCAGCGATGTCGGAAATAAACTGCTTGCTGACAAACAGGAACAAGACGATGAGCGGGATTACCGCCAGCAGCGTGCCCGCGACGACCATCGCATAATCGGTCACGTAAATTCCGTTCAGAGAGGAGAGCGCCACCTGCAGCGTAAATTTGCTTTCATCATTAAGGATGATCAGCGGCCAGAGATAATCGTTCCAGGAACCGATGAAAGTAAATGCCCCCAGGAAAGACAACGCCGGGCGAAGGATGGGTATGGCGACGTTCCAGTAGAGACGAAAGTAACCGCAGCCGTCGATCCGTCCGGCATCCAGCAGCTCGGATGGAACGGCTTCCTGCGCGTATTGGCGAATCCAGAAAATGCCGAACGCATTGGCCATACCGGGAATAATCAGCGCCTTGAAGGAGCCTACCCACCCGAACTTCGCCATAATGACGAAGGAAGGAACGAGCGAGAGCTGCGACGGCGCCATCATCGTTGCGAGCAGAAGGACAAACAGCCACTTTTTGCCCGGAAAACTGAATTTAGCGAACGTAAAGCCGGCCAAGGAATCGAAGAACAACACCAGCAAGGTGCTGCAGGAGGCCACGAAAAGCGAGTTGAGAAACGCGCCAAAGAAATCAACGTTATCGAACACCCGCGTTATGTTGCTTATAAAATGCGTCCCAAACCAAAACTTTGGAGGGAAGCTGTATATTTCCGCCGTCGTACGCGTGGCCATCACGGCCAGCCAGTAAAAAGGAAAGACGGAAACGACAAGTCCAATAATAAGCCCGAGATAGAGCAGGATGGCAGATTTCCTTTTAACCATGCGTATCACCCCGTTTATTCATCTTTGGCACCGCCGCCCTGAACGATCCGCCAGTTGAAGACCGAGAAGAGGGCTATCAATAGGAACATGCCCCAGCCTACGGCGGAACCGTAGCCGAAGTAATTGTTCACGAATGCCTCCCGGTACAGGTAGAGAACGATGGTCAGCCCCCCGCCGCTGACGCCGCCGTCGTTACCGACGAGCACTTGCGATTCGGTGAAGATCTGCATGCCTCCGATGGTGGAAGTAATGACGGTGAAAAGAATAATCGGCCGCAAGTTCGGGATCGTAATGCGGAAGAAGGACTGGATGCCCGTGGCTCCGTCAATTTTGGCCGCCTCATAGAGAACGGTAGGAATGCTCTGGAGTCCCGCCAAATAAATGATGGCATTGTATCCGACCCAGCGCCAGATGACCATGACGGACACGGCCAGCTGGATGCCCCAGGTTTTGTTCAGCCATTCCACGGGGGAAAGTCCGAAGAGGGACAGGAAATAGTTCAGCAGCCCGTAATTATTGGAGAATACCGTGCTGAACACAATGGCAACCGCTACAAGAGATGTGACGTTCGGCAAGAAATAACCGATGCGGAAGAAGGTGCGGAACCTCGTGAACGACGCATTCAGCAAAAACGCGATGATAAGCGCGAAGAACAGCATCGGAATGGACGAATAGATCCAGATCAGGATCGTATTGCCTACCGCTTTCCAGAACTCGGGATCGGTGACCATAAATTGATAATTGTTGAGACCGTTATAGGACATCACGCCGATGCCGTCCCATCTCTGGAAAGAAAGATACATCGAGAATAATATGGGGAATAAGCCAAAGACGGCAAACAAGATGTAAAAGGGAGAAATGGCCAGATATTGTTTTCGGTGCTTCCATATTTCAGACGCTAAACCTCGCTTCCGCTCCGAGAGCTGCATGGAGCTTCCGCCATCGAATTGAGTTCGGTTCTGTAAGGGTTGAGCCATCAGATTCTACCTCCATTGCCGGGATGGTATGATTCTTTAACGCAGCAGCTCCTTTTTTACTCTGGAAAGCGCGTCATTCCAAGCCTTATCCGGGCTTTTGCCTTCAAGGGCAACCGATGACAGCTCACGGTTTACGATTCCGTTTAGGTTGGAGTATTTCGTTCCGAAATACGAGGGCTTCACGTTGCGGGCGGACTCCGTAAAAATCTCGCCCGTAGCTTGACCGCCGAAAAACGCCTCTTTCATCTTCATGGCATCCGAATCGAGCGCCTTGGAGGCGGAAGGGAACAGGTTGAGCTCTTTGAAGCTTGTCACCTGATTCTCTGCATTCAGCAGCCATTTCATCACCTCGAAGGACTCCTTCGGGTATTTGCTCGTTTTCATAATGGCAAGGAAAGAGCCGCCGTTATTGCCGTCTCCGCCCGGAGCTCTCGCGACGCGCCACTTGCCCGCCGTATCCGGAGCCGCGTCCATCAGGATTTGTTTACTCCATACAGCTCCTACGAAGGATGCGATCTTGCCGTTGTTCATCGCGGCGTTCCACTCGGTGGAGAAGGTGCCCGCATTGGCAAGCAAGTCCATCTGCGAGGCTTTTACCGCGAGATCCCACGCCTTTTTCATGGAAGAGGAGGGATCCTCGCCTATGAAGTTTTCGTTTTTATCAAAATAAATTTTATCCGACTGCGCGTTGACCTGGTTATACACCTGTCCGATATTGTCAAGCAGCTTCACCTTGCCGCCAAGCGCCTTCTGAAGCTTTTCCCCTGCGGCGAAGTAGTCATCCCAAGTGCCCATCATCCGATGAACCTCTACCGGGTCGGTTGGCAGCCCCGCTTGTTCGAACAAGTCCTCTCGGTAAAATAAAGCTGTTGGGCCAGTGTCAATCGGCATGGCGATCATTTCGCCCTTCGGCGTAACCCCAAGCTGCCATTTCCAGTCGAGATAGTCCCCCTCGATGTCCTTCGCTCCGAGCTCGTACAAATTGTAGAAACGGTCGGCGCTTGGGAACAGCTCGGTAACCCAGTCGTTAAAGGCGACGATATCCGGGCCGCCTTTGCCGGCGGCGAGAGTCGTTTTCAGCTTGGATTTGAAGTCGCCCCCAATTTTTTGGGCGTTGATGCGAATTCCCGGAAACTGCTTCTGGACCTCGTGGATCAGGTTATCGTCCAGACTCCGGTTCCAGTACCAAAGGGTAAGCGTTTTCGTCCTGCTGTTAGATGAGGTCCCGCTCGAACATCCGCTAATCATGAAAACCAGAAGCAATAAACACGTTAATAATGCTCGGTATTTAGCCATCGTTTTCGGCCTCCCATTGCGGCATTTTGGTACTGCGGCAGCATCACCACCACTCTTTGAATGCTTGAGACGCGTTCGTCTTACGAAACATTATAGACGCATCCAAATCGATTTTGAACACGCTTTCCTGAATTGAGGCGATGGTAGGACATCGCCCGGGTGCCATTTTATAATGTATGGGTTCATAGTCTTAAGGGATTGTCTCGACTGTTATCGCATCCTGACGATAGGCTTAATTCCGACTTGAATTAGCAGGCCTTCACAAGTAAAAGCTCGAAAATAGTCCGTCTGTTTTTAGTTACGATAAGAAAATTCCATGTAATTCTAATATTTTTAGATGTTTCGCGAACGTAAGTTCTGGTATAATGTAAAAAATATTGAAGTCGAAAGGAAGCAGCTATGAACGCTATTGAAGTTATAGTACAGAATTTAAGCGAAGTTAGACGCAGAAGCCTGATTATTTGGGAGAGTGTTCCGGATACATTTTTGGACTGGAGACCGGATTCGGAAGCGCTGAGCATAAAAGAGATGATTCGCCATGTCTTGGAAAGCGAACATTATTACCACCTTGCCTTGCTGAATGAAGGAAGTCTAACCTCATATGAATCCCCCTATGAGGCGCGTGCTTTCACAACGCTCAAAGACGAACTCCAATTTTCAGAACCCTATCGAAATGAATTTATGAATACAGTAAAATCTTATACGGAAGAGGATCTAACAAGAATCCAGATTGATAGAAAAGACGTAGGGTACATTCGGTCATTAGGAGACATGCTCATGAGGATTGCATACCACGAAGCAGTACATTCCGGTCAACTTTTAGATTATTTAAGAACAGCCGGGATAAAACGGCCTAAAGTTTGGGATTAACGAACAGTTAAGAGAGGTGCAAATATGAGTGAATTTACATATGGCAATATCATTCGAATGGCCGATAAGCCTAAGCTCTATGAGTTTTTGCCTACAGGAACGCCTACTATGAAGTTGAACGAGGATTGGTTAGCATTTTTTACGCCTTCAGGTGCTTTATGAATTAATGGACGGAGAGCTCGAGGAAATGATGGACGAATATGACGAAGAAGAAGCTTCGCTTTTTGAAGGATATATGAAGCAAAATCCCGATGCGGAAGCTTTTAAGGTATTCGGAATAAATAATGAACGGCGGATAAAATCGATGGAAGGGCTCCTTGCCGGCAATCTAGGATTTAATGATGAGGATTTGTCGCGGTAGAGAGGTTTAAGGAGTTGCTCGGCATTGAAGAAATGAGTTGGATTCGTTACGATCGTACGGATGACCGAGAAGAGATTGAATACGTCTAAATGAAAAATTTGATTAACGACGCAATAGGCCATCCCGAAAGGATGGCCTTAACGATTTTCACCTGTTGCTATAGGCTGTGGTTCATTAGTTCCGACTGCAGCTGAAGGCGTAGTTTCTCAATAATTGAAAAATTCGTCGCAGCCGTGTAAAAGCATTTAATCTGTGAATCTATGGATTCCGCTGCCGCCAAATGGGAGGTGGCTTCCTTCATTTTCGCCGAATAACGTTCTTTTATTTCCGCTATTTCCGCTGCATACGTTTCATCCGTTCCTGGGATCATCGTACGTTCATACATATCCAAGATCTCATCCCCGTCCCGGTCCGGAAAGTATTCATGAGGAGCGGTACTGTCGAATATAGCTATGCTAAGTTTCGGGAAGATAAGCATATCCAGACTGTTTGGATCAAAACCGCAATGAAACAGTTGAACTTCGATGCCATTCTTCTCGGCCGTTGCGGCAAGTTTTTTCAGAAGCGTGGATTTACCGGAACCCGGTCTACCCTTGATAAAGATTCTCCTGTTTAATGGAGCCGTCAAGCTTTGAATAAAATCAAAAGCACCCTTCGGAGTCGCTGCGCCCAAAAACAAATGGCGTCCAATGGTTGGCGTTCCGATTTCATGACCAGCGTACAATTCCTCAATCAATTCCTGCGTGACTTCATCCGCCTTATCGAATTCCATGCTTTCGATATAAAATTTTTCCCATTCATCATGAATTCGCAGGGCGGCTGCAAAAGATTCATAGGCTTTGGAATAAGCATCGCTAAGCTTTTCTTTAAGCTCTTCGATTATACCAATAGCATTCGTGGAGAAATTTCTGCTATCGAGTGCTACGCCGAAATCGATCTCAATCACTGCACCTGCACCGCTCTCTATGTTCCAGTCGCAAGCTTGCCCGTCAACAATGCCAACCTTTAATTCGGTTGCAATAATACCGTCCAGCTCATCAGGTCGAAGCGGGGAATGAAAGCATTGCACCTGCTGCCCGCTGTCCAACAGACTATCGGCTAATTTACGAATGATTGTGGATTTGCCTGTACCACGGGGACCCATTAGGACGAGAATTCGATCAAGCCCTTGGAAAGCTGATTTATACAGAATATGAGCTCCGTGTGCCGTATTGCCGCGGGCAAAATAGTGAGATGCCTTTTCAACCAACCTGAACACTCCTTTGTGCGCCTATCCTGTGATATAAGCGCATATGGGATAGATGCCTATCGTTAAGCTTATTCCGGTTGGCGCACAGAGGTGTTTATAATGTTGAACTGAGAATAGACTACAGTATTTTATGAATGCTTGACTTACGGAGTATAAGCGATATTTTCCGTGCCGCCAGTAAGTGAATTGATGTATACTAGCGCAATGCCCTCTACGCCAGACACGGGTATTTTATACACGAGCTTGCTCTCGTGAATTTCGAGTATAGGCGAGCCGGTCGCTCGCAAGTTCGGACTGATTGCCGCGGCAGCTTGCTCCGCTGTAAGCTTGGGATGAAGAGGAAAACTTTTATTGTAATCGCTGAAATAGTTGGATGCATCAAATTTCATCAGATCGCCCGTTTGCGCATCGAATTTCCATACAACCTTCATTTGCGTAATAGGGACTTGCTCTCGGACTGGAATATACACGAGTTGAATCGAGGTAGTCGATTTCTCTTTCGTTACGAGTGTCAGGCGGTCATCGGACCAACGTTTCATCCATTCGTCTGCGAGAGCAACGGCTTGTTTCATGTCTACCGTCTGCGTAGAAATTTCTTTCTGCATGTCGCTGCGCGTCACCCGAATGACGTGTCCGCTTTTGCTTAGCGTAACGATATACGGGCTGGTCCTTTTTCCGTTGGCATCCGATAACGTAAAGTCCATGACCTCTCCCAAATCGGGGCTGCTACCGCCTGATATCATATGAACGAATTGTTTGCCGGGGCCCTTGTCCCAGCTATCGCCCATGAAGATTTTGGCTTTAGCCGCCAGTTCCGTTGCTTTATAGGTTGGCTCGCCTGCAAACACAGTCCCTTTCTTCGACGGCGTGTAAGGATTCAGATTGTACTGGAAGTCATTGAAATCTTTATTGCCGTAAATTGAAATCCCATTGAGTTGACTGAGTGCCGTCTCCATCTCTAACGAGATACGTTGAATTTCGGCGAGAGAGATGCCATTTGCTTTCATTCGATCTATGTAGGGCATCGCAGTGCGGGCATATTTACGCATCCGACTAATTTGTTCTAATTGATCCGAGAGGAGCGCCGGTCCTTTCTCGCTGGCAGGATAGGGCAGGTATCGACTGCTATCGATCGCAAATGATTCGTAGGCTGGCCAATATAACCCTTGGAAGTTGATCATCGCAGATCCGTTGGTAAGTACGCTTTTGATGAGGTCTGAGTCGTGAATGGCTTCCTCTATTGCCTCTTGACGCTTGCTAGGAGAGTTGGCTGCAAGTGCCTCCGCAAGTGAATAGTCAAAACCGTTCAAGTACATGGATTGCATTTGAACCAAATACAAGATGTTTCGATACTGTTGCTGTTCCCATTGCCTAGAGTGCTGATGTTCTTTATAGCCATAAATCGCGCCCGCAATCGTTGTTGCTCCGAGCAAACCGATGATGGCTTTGGAAAGAAGGTTCATATTTAAGTAAGCTCCTGTCTTCGTCTTCACATGTCCTATCCACTTTAACAAAGACGGGAATGTAGATTAAGATGTAAAAACTACCAATACCAAAGCTGGTGGCGTATGCGCCTTATTAATCTATATTACTGAAATAACGTCAGGCATATTATATATAGAGAGAAGGCTTTCTCTAAATAAGGCTTAACAACTATTCTTCCTCATCTTTTTTCTTTCTCGGAAACATGAACAATAGTGACGATGTCTCCAGCCATTCGTAATTCTCCGTGATACCGTACATATCTGCTAAACTAAATACGACTAAGAATGGTAAAAGACCAAGAGCAAATACAGCAATCAATATTCCGATCGAAATGGATTTGAAAATTTCCATTGCTTTCATAAACTCATCCCCAATCTAAAATTGATTCCAAATGCCTTCATTGACTACAGGCTTATCCTTTTAGAAAATGTATCGTATTACGATATAAATATGTAGAGGAGCATGTATTAATGTCAAATCCGGTTGTTACAAAATCCTTGTACGAGCGATTGGCTAGCTTCAGATACAAGTTACGGGTATTTATGCATTTTAGTGAAAGCGTTGCAAAGGAAGTGGGTTTAACTCCTCAGCAACACCAACTGCTTCTAGCCATACAAGGTTACCCCGGTCGTGATTACGCGACTATTTCGGAGGCAGCAGAGAAATTGCAAATAACGCATCATGCTTGCGTCGGATTAGTATCCCGCTGTCAGAAGTCCGGACTAATAAAGCGCCGGCGAAATCCGGATGATGCGAGAAGTACTCTAATTTCTCTAACGGACAAAGGTCTCAATCTCTTGGAGCATATATCCGAAGTTCACCTAAAACAGCTTCAAGATCTAATGATTGACCTTGCATTTTTTGAAACGACCATTCCATAATTGCAATTGCTTTTCATAATCCCATGTCGGATTCATGCCCCTTTTTTTATTTTCCAAATAAAGGAATGCGAGTGAGAGGTTATCATGCTATAATGGGTTAACTTGAAAGTTATTGGAGGTATCTAATTAGACATCATGTGGACCTAATTTCCTGTCGATCATGATTTTCGAAAATGACGATAAGCGATAAGAGCTCAGCCTATGCGCGGAGCGGATTAGGATACGTGTGTCTATTGGAGAGTACTCCTACCACCTTGGTGAATGCCATTTATTGGCGTCTATTTAGGGTGTTTTCACGCTATTTCTATATCCGCATATCCTTAGCCGCAGGCGCGCCCTGCGGTTTTTTTGTCTTCGACAATCATAACCCTTGTCAGTTGTTCAACTAAACTTGAAGCGGTGATTGGAATGACAATATTAACCTTACGCGGAATTAAAAAAAGCTTCGGCGACACGAATGTGCTCGTGAACGTAGACGCCGATCTGGCATCCCGAGAGCGGATTGGCTTGGTCGGGATGAACGGGGCAGGCAAAACAACGCTCGCCAATCTCATATTTGGAACGATTCTACCTGACAACGGTAAGGTCACTTTCCATAAGGATCAACTTCGAATCGGTTATTTGCTGCAATCGACCTCGTATACCGTTAATACCTTCAGCAACATGATGGACCATTCCGATGGGTCCCATGAAACCGAGCAGTTTCTAAAGACTACGAGCCATTTCGGCTTGCAAAAGGTGAAAGAGTGGGACGGAGCGCGTTTAGCGGGATTAAGCGGGGGAGAGAAGACGAAATTGGCGATTGCCCATATTTTGTCCTCCAAACCGGATATTCTTCTGCTCGACGAACCGACGAATCATTTGGATTTTGAAGGCGTCGATTGTCTCGTTCAAGAGCTACGGCGGTATAACGGCACAACAATTGTAATATCGCATGACCGTTATTTTCTCGATCAAACGGTGGACCGGATTATCGAGCTGCAAGATGGCGTTTCGACGTCATTCCCTGGCAATTACACGTTCTATCGGGAGGAGAAGTCCCGCCGCTTTCAGAGTCAACTGCATCAGTATGAAGAACAGCAGAAATACGAGCAGAAGATTGAAGCGGAAATCAAGCGGTTGAAAAGCTGGTCCGAGAAAGCGCATCGCGAAGCCGGTAAAGTTGGGAAAATGGCTGAGATGCGTGCAGGCGTGAAGGAATTCTATCGCAGCAAAGCCAAAAGCATGGATAAGCAAATTAAATCCCGCATTCATCGCCTGGAAAAGATTGAGATAGAAGGCGTGAAGAAGCCTAATGAGGAAGCAAAGGTATTCTTCGGCTGGGATCACCCAGACAAACGCGGCCGGCGAATCGTGGAAGCGCAGCAGATTAGCAAGTCGTATGGCAGCCGCTCCTTGTTTAAGAATAGCTCCTTTTATTTGCAACGCGGGGAGAAAATCGGTTTGCTTGGTCCTAACGGCTGCGGAAAAACGACGCTTATTCAGATGCTGTTGGGCAAAAAATCGGTAGACTCCGGTCAGCTATGGATTAGTCCGACTGCAAAGGTTGCGTATTTAACGCAGGATGTATCGGATCTTAATCAGCAGCAAACCGTTCTCGAGCTTTTACAGGAGAGCCATGAAATCCGGAGCGATATTGGGAAAGCACGGACATTGCTGGCCAACATGGGGTTCGATGCGTCTATGCTGGAAAAGCCGATCGCTCAGCTAAGTCTTGGCGAACGCACGCGGATCAAGCTATCGCTGCTAATGATGCGCGAGCAAGATTTGCTCATATTGGATGAGCCAACGAACCATCTCGATCTGGCAAGCCGCGAGCAGCTGGAAGAGACATTATCGGAGTATCGCGGAACGCTTATCGTAGTCTCGCATGACAGATATCTGATGGATAAAATCTGCACGAAGCTGCTTGTTTTTGAAGATGGCAATATAAAGCGGATTGAATCCGGCTACGAAGCGTTTCGCGAGCGGACACAGAGTATCCTTGGTTCAGGAGACAAGAACGAACAGCAATTGGAGGAGGAAAAGCTGGTTATTGCGAATCGAATCGTTTTTGTACTTGCGGAACTAAGCATGCTGAAGCCAACCGACATCCGGTATGCGCAGCTTGATGAAGAGTATAAGCAACTGCTCGTATTAAAGAAGCAGCTAGGTATTTGAAAAGCTAGGAAATAGAGTGGAAATGGCAGTTGATCATCACATCAGAGGATCAGCTGCCCTTTTTATTGAAATAAAAATAAGTCCTGTTCCAGTATGTGGTAACATAGATGTGGCTGGGATTGGGAATTAAGCCAGAGGTTATATGATTGAGGTTCCGAGTTGAATTCATTATAAGGAAGAAGGCATATTGTGGATTTTAGAGAAATAAAGAAAGACCTGTTCACTATGACGGAGGATTATTACTTAGCGCATTGCATTTCTGCGGATGCAAAAATGGGTGCAGGAATTGCAGTTGAGTTCAGAAAACGGTTTAAGCTTAAATCTCTTCAAGATATGGCAAACAAGAGTCCATTAGAAATAGGGAAATGCTATAGAGTGGGAAGAGCTCTGAATCTAATTACCAAATCGAAATACTGGCATAAACCCACATACGAATCTCTTACCCAGGCTGTTGTATCAATGAAAGAGCTGTGCTTAGCTGAAGGAATAACCAAGCTTGCTATGCCGCAGATAGGATGCGGGCTTGATAAGCTTCAATGGGGAAAAGTAAGAGAAATTATAACGGAAGTTTTTGAAGATACGGAAGTTGAAATTATAGTATGTCACTATCGATAGCAAGGAGGTAAGGGGTATAGAAGGAAACCAATCACTTTGACGCGTACTTCGAGCTGGGGCGAGAAGAAAAAGGTATATTCGAGTAATCATAAGAATGATTTTTCGATGTCTTGAAAGCATCGGACATCCTGTCCATAAAAAACGAAAGCCCTGAATATAATGAATTAAATGTAAGTACGGATATATATGAAGAGTCAGGAGCTGCATGTCGAAGTCTTTTGCTGCTTGGTTTTTAAGTTCCTAACAATAAAACAGCAGTAGAAATCATCTATAGAGAAATCGGATAGAGGAGTGGAAACGTGTACTCCATAAATGAACTGGTACCAAAAGATAAATTCGACGAGGAAGCCATAGTAAAGTTAAAAGCAATTGATCCGTTAATAATCAATCTGAAGCCGATAATCGGTGAGCTGTTCGAATGGATTCAAGACATTAACTGGCCTATTGCAGAAGAACTTTGCATCATTTTAGCTGGTTTTAAACCAGAGGACATCATTCCTCAAATAAGAATGATACTTAACAGTGGTGATGATACTTGGCAATTTTCATGCATTCAATTTCTTATACCGCGTTTATCGCCTGAAGTAAAAAAAGCAATCGCTCCAGATTTACTAAGAATAGCTATAGCCCCTACTGAAAACGAAAAACTCTGTGAAGTTGACGAGTTGGCCAAAAAAATATACGAAGGTTATATGGACAGTTGAGTTAAAAGAAAAAAATCCATTGTCCAGAATTTTCCTCCCGACTAATATGGTATTTAATGACGCACTTATTTCCGAAAAATCCATATCCTCGGAGGAAAAAGTACATATGTCTTTCAGCTATTATGGTGAACTTTGCACAGAGGTCTATGACCTTACTAAAAAAGTCGGGCAATCCTTCAGCGGAGATATAGAGTATTATCGCTATGAAGCGATCATTATACCTGGGGGCTCGTTTTTGTTGATTGAACAACGGGAGGAGTCGATACAGGTATTAAATCGGCTTTATGAACATTTGGAACCAGGCGGAAGGTTGATCCTTGATCTGTTTTTGCCTGACAACAATTACAACAGTTCGGAATTAGGGCGTTGGGACGGTATGGCAACTTATCACTTGCCAAATGGTGATCTCATTACGATGGAAGGCAAGAATGCGGAAGTTGATTTGTTCTTCAATCAGTACCGTGTCAGCTATTTGAAATATGAAAAGTGGTGAAAAGGGGTATTGATCCAAACGGAATTACAACGTTTTGCCATGCGCTGGTACGGGGTAGAAGAGTTCAAATTGATTCTAGAGGGTATTGGTTTCTCTGACGTAACGGTTTGCGCTGATTTTGTGGATGGGAAAAAACCTTCAAACGGCAATCAGAAGTTGGTTTATCAAGCTACGAAAATATAAAATGAATTTGTCCAAGGGATGGACATATAATTAAGTCCCGAAAAATTTACATTTTACACAAAACCACCGAAATCATGACATGATTCGGTGGTTTTCCATTTTTCTGGATATTTTTAGCGCTGGATTTACAATTCCTTAGGCTCGGTTTAACGCAGAAGAAACATCCGCTCCTTAATCTATACGTATGGGAACGATCCCATATGGGAACGGTCTCACAGCTATGAAAGGGAGTGCACCGTGGACAATCCGACCATCAAAGAAATCGCCCGGCGCGCCGGGGTATCCAAATCTACCGTTTCGCGGATTATTTCCGGGAATGGTTATTCCAGTCCGGAAGCGCGCGACAAGGTTCTTGGTTTAGTCGAGGAATTGCAATATAAACCCAATGCTGTCGCTAGGGCTATGGTATCGCAAAGAACACATAACATCGGGGTGCTCTTGTATAGAAGAGAACTTCCGATAGCCTCGCATCCCTTCTACGGGAAAATCGTCGATGCCGTCTTGTTGGAAGCGGCACGGTTGAATTATTCGATATTCGTTACAACGGATCCCGATATGTCGTATCGTTCGGCCGACTTTATGATCGAGAAGCGGGTGGACGGGCTTATTCTCATCAGCCGGCTCCAACAGAACGTGATTGATCACATAACGAGCTTCGGTATCCCATTCGTTATGGTGAACGGTTCGACGGATGTGGATGGCGTTATCCATATCGTCAACCAGGATGAGGAAGGCGGCAGAATGGTCGCCGAGTTCTTGACGCAGACCGGGCATGAGCGAATATTCGTTGTCGCGGGGCCGCAAAGTCATCGCAGTCATCATTTGCGCCTAAAGGGATTTATGACTTCTATCAGGCAGGCTGGTATCCAAGAAGCCTATGCGGCAATCCAATCAGCGGCTACTTCGACCTTTGCAGAAGGATACGAGATTATGAGCCGGGAGTGGGAGCAATTCCGGGAGGGTGGGTATACGGCGCTCTTCGCCACCAATGACATGCTTGCCATGGGCGCGATGAAATTTTTGCTGGAGCAATCGGTCCGGATTCCCGAGCAAATGTCGGTGGTAGGATTCGATGACGTTGATTTCGCGGCAATGTTCTCGCCATCCTTGACGACGGTCAAGGTGGATACCGGGGATATGGGTACGCAATCCGTTCGGCTCCTCGATCAATTGATCCGGCAGGAACAGAATGTTGCGCATCCCAACCAACTGGTGCCCCGGCTGATCGTCAGACAGTCTACCCGATCACTATAGATCCATACCGAAAGGAGCGATAACTCTTCATGCGCTGGTATTTCAAGGCACTTGGAACAAGGAAAATCATTGAATTTATCGTGCTTGTCATCTTTGTCATCTTCTTTTTAGGACCGCTTCTGAACTTGGCTATTCTAGCTTTCACCGGAAAATGGAGTTATCCGGACGTTATGCCAACGGAGTGGTCCATGAAATGGTGGGCTTTCGTCTTCAAGCAGGAGGACATCCCACAGTCAATCGGCTTGTCCTTTATGATCGCGGCGATTGTAACCGGGTTGTCAATTGTATTGTGCATCCCGGCAGCCTATGCGTTCGCCCGCATCCGGTTTCCGTTCAGCCGATTCTTCCTGTTCTCGTTTCTGCTGACCCATGCCTTCCCTAAGATGGGGCTGTATGTCTCGATCGCGGTGCTCTTCTACAAGCTTGGACTCATGAATACGCTGCTTGGCGTTGTCTTGATCCATATGATCAACGTGCTTATGTTTATGACTTGGATTCCGACGGCCGCCTTCCGAAATGTGCATCAAGCACAGGAGGAATCGGCTAGAGACGTGGGAGCGGGTCCGTTCCGCGTATTTCTTAAAATCACCTTGCCGATGGCACTGCCAGGCATCATCGTCGCTTCCATCTTCACTTTCCTTAACTCGCTTGACGAAGCGCAGGGCACGTTCCTGGTTGGCATCCCGAATTACAAAACGATGCCGATCGTCATGTATTCGATTATCAGCGATTATCCCGCTTTTGCTGGCGCGGTGTTTTCCATCATTTTGACGGCACCAACGATTATTCTGCTGCTCGCAGCCAAACGTTTCGTTAGCGCGGATGTCATGTCCAGCGGGTTCACATTGAAGTAACAAGGCATTTATCGCAAGACAAGGGAGGCTATTACGGGTATGGTTCAAGGCATTCAAGGCGTTCAAGAAAATCAAGGCATTCAAGGTCAGCAGGGCAGGCAAGAAAATCACCAGGTTCGGGACAGCCGGGAAATCCAGCTATCCGTGCAGCAGCTTTCGAAACGATACCGCACCGGCGAAGGGGTTACTTCGATCTCGCTTGACGTGCATAAAGGTGAGCTCGTTACGCTGCTTGGTCCTTCCGGCTGCGGCAAAACGACGGTGCTGCGCAGCATCGGCGGATTTCTAGAGCCGGATTCCGGCGATATTCTCATCGAAGGGGAGAGCGTACTTAAATCGCCGCCGGAGAAACGTCCGACCTCAATGGTATTCCAAGGCTACAATCTATGGCCGCATATGACCGTCTTCGATAACCTGGCATTTGGCCTTAAAATACGCAAGGTGAAGAAAGCCGAAATCCGTAAGCAAGTTACGGACGTGTTGAAGCTCGTACGTTTGCCGGATGCCGAAAACAAATTCCCCGGCCAGCTTTCGGGCGGTCAGCAGCAGCGTATTGCTCTAGCCAGATCGCTGCTTTTGAAACCCGCCGTTTTATTGCTCGATGAGCCGTTCTCGGCGCTGGACGCGAAGCTTCGGCATGAGATGCGTGAAGAGCTGCGGGAGATTCAGGCGGAGACCGGCCTTACGATGGTATTCGTTACGCATGACCAGGAAGAGGCGCTGTCGATTTCCGACCGGATCGTCGTTATGAATCACGGGAACATTGAGCAAATCGCATCGCCGCAAGAAATTTACGATCATCCGAACACGCTGTATGTCGCCCAATTTATCGGCAAAATGAACTTTTTGAAAGGGGTGGTTTCGGAAGGTCAAGTAATGGTAGGAAAGCTGAGGTTTCCAAATTCGAAATCGTTGTCCGGCGGGGTATGGCTGGCAATCCGGCCTGAAGATGTCATGCTGTCAAGTCATGGCCAAGAGGGTTTGCCCGGTATCGTCAAACAGATTATGGTTCTAGGCCATTATGCCGAAGTATCGATCCAATTACCGGAATATGGCGTCATTCGGGCGTTTCAGCCGCGGGATGCCGTGAAGGAGCTGAATTCAGGCGACCAGGTTTACATCAGCTTCAAGAAAGTCATTGCGTATCCGGAAGTTTAAGCAAATCGCATCTCGAACGAGAACAAAAATTCCTCAATGCCAAGGAGGCAAATAAGCATGTTAAGCAAAAAATCCACCTTTACTTTACTGACTGCAACAACCGTTACCGCTGCTCTTCTCGCGGGTTGCGGGAACTCCAATAATTCGGATACTGGCAATGCCGGCGGAACAAACGCCGGAGCGACGAATACCGCCTCGGCGGATCCGTCTGCCCAGCAAGTCGAATTCAGCTTTTACTTTACAGGCTCCGAGAACGTAAAAAATCTATGGGATACGATTATACCGATGTTCGAAAAGGATCATCCAAACATTAAGGTTAAAGAGGTGTATATTCCATCCGGCACAGGCGCGCAGCCGACGTATGACCGCATTCTTGCTGCGAAGCAGGCAGGCAAAGGCTCCGGCGGAATCGATCTGTACGAGGACGGGCTAAGCAACGTAACCCAAGGGCAAAAGGACGATCTGTGGGAAACGCTTGATCCGGCTAAAATCGGCAACCTTGCTTCCGTTGACGCCAATACGATGAAGGACGTATCCAACCTGGCAATTCCGTATCGTTCGTCCGCCGTGGTACTCGCATACAACAGCGAGAAGGTGCCGACGCCTCCGAAGACGCTGGACGAGCTGTTCGCTTGGATTAAAGCGAATCCGGAACGCTTCGCTTACAATGATCCTTCCACGGGCGGCGCTGGCAGCTCGTTTGTGACGACAACGCTATACGACAAGCTTCCGGAGGATGCGATTCATAATTCCGACCCAAGCATTGAGAAGGAATGGGACAAAGGATTCGATACGCTGAAGGAACTCGGCAAATACGTTTACGGTAAAGGCATTTATCCAAAGAAAAACCAAGGCACGCTGGATCTGCTCATCAGCGGCGAAGTAGACATGATCCCGGCATGGTCGGACATGGCGCTTGAGCAAATCGGTAACGGCCAGCTTCCGGCTTCGACGAAAATCGCGCAAATTACCCCGGGCTTCAACGGTGGCCCGACCTACTTGATGGTACCGAAGCTGTCCGATAAGAAAGACGCGGTTAACGAGTTTCTGAACTTCGTCTTGTCGCCGGAAGCGCAAGCGGTTGTGGTGACCAAGATGCACGGGTTCCCTGGCATCGAGCTGTCGAACATGCCGCAGGACATTCAGGATTCCTTCAAAGGCGTGGCTGAAGGCTTCCGGACCTTCAACATTGGCGATTTGGGCAATGAAATCAACAAACGCTGGCAAAGCGACGTAGCGGCGCAATGATGAACAAACAAGTGAAAATGGGGATACTGGGCTTGCTTCTGGTCATCCCCTCTTTTCTGCTGCTGTTCCTCACGGTCGTCATCCCAATCGCGGTCTCGTTCAAAGAAAGCTTGACCAACAAAGAGGGCGGCATGGACCTGTCGAATTACAAGTTCTTGTTCACCGACAAGCTTATGCGCTCCAATATCGTATTTTCGCTGGAAGTAACGGTTATATCGGTCGTCATCGTGCTGACCGTTAGTTATGCGCTGGCAGCTTACATGCGCTTCAACAAAGGCAAGTTAGTCAATTGGATTCGGAATATGTACATGATCCCGATGTTTATTCCGTCGGTCATTGCGACGTACGGCTTGATTCAGCTGTTAGGCAACCACGGCTGGGTAGCCCGGTGGGTGCTGTTGTTTGGCGGAAGCGGAATTCCGCGCCTTATTTTCGATATGAAAGGCATTATTATCGCTAATTTGTGGTTCAACATTCCCTTCACGACGATGCTGCTTGGGTCTGCCTTGTCAGCTATACCGGATTCTGTAATGGAAAGCGCGAAAGACGTAGGTGCGGGGAAGCTTCGCATTTTCACCCGTTTTATCGTGCCGCTTACCTACAAAACGCTGCTTGTAGCGGTAACCTTCGTATTTATGGGCGTAATCGGTTCGTTTACCGCGCCGTTCCTGCTTGGACCTAACGCACCGCAAATGCTTGGCGTATCGATGGAGCAAATATTCGGCGTGTTTCAGGAAAAAGAGCAGGCTTCCGCACTCGCATTCTTCACCTTCCTGCTCTGCTCGTTTATGGGCTACTTCTACATTCGCAGCATGATTAAGGAAGAGGGGGCGCGTTCTTAATGAAACGTCTTGTTCTCGAAGCGGAGGGCCAGGTGACTCCGGTATGCTCCAAGACGCATATTGCCTACAGCTTTCATCTGGATCGGCAGGGAGGCAAGCTTTGGATCGGCTTCTCTTACGAACCTAAAAATCTCGAGGACCGCGAGCAAGCTCATCCGTTAATAGCGGCCGGCATCAACAAGTATACGGAGCAGGCGCAGCGCGCTCGATTATTGGAAAAGTGGGAATCGTTTCTTCCTCTTAAAAACCTGATTACCGTTTCGGTCGACGACCCCAAGCGGCACCGCGGAGCCGGTCATCGGCATGATCCGAAGCAGCTGCTGTTGATCGCAGGCGAGGATGCGTCTCCGGGTTTCGTCAGCGGCGAATTGAGCGAAGGGCTGTGGCGCGTTACGTTAAGTCTTCATGAGATTGTAACGGATCATTGCCGATACCGCCTGCGAATTCATCATGAGGAGGCTTAATAAAATGCGCTGGATGGCATGCGAGCTGCACAGTCATACGAATCATAGCGACGGCAGGCAGTCTTTGCCGGAGCTTGCGCAAGGAGCAAAGGCGCTTGGCTTTGATTGCGTTGCTCTGACCGACCATAATACGATGACGGGTTTGAAGGATAGGGAGAGTGTAGAGCAGGAGACCGGCTTGACCATTATTTCAGGCATGGAATGGACGACGTTCTACGGACATATGGTGACGATTGGTCTAACGGAATTCGTGGACTGGCGTCCCGCAGGTCCGGGCGATATTCACGAGGGGATTGAACAGGTTCATGCGTTTGGCGGGATTGCCGGCATGGCGCATCCTTATCGCATCGGTAATCCGATGTGCACGGGCTGTTTCTGGGAGTTTGAAATTCGAGACTGGAACCAGCTGGATTATATCGAGGTATGGTCGGGTACATTCCCGTCGATTAAGACGGATAATGCCCGCGCGTTTCGTCTATGGACCGATCGGTTGAACGACGGATTCCGGATTGCGGCAACATCGGGAAGGGATTGGCATGCGCAGGAACAGACAAACGACCCCTTATCGGTTACGTATTTGCAGCTTGACGGAAGCGAAGGCAGCGTAACGGAACAAGCCGTCCGTGCGCTTGCCGCAGGGAGAGCGTCAGTGACAATGGGACCGCTGGTGATGCTGGAGCTGCGTTCCGGAAGGATGGTTTACGCGATCGGTGATTGCGTGCAGGCGCAGGAACGAAGCGATAGCTACGAGGCTGTTGTGGGAATTGATTTTCAGGTTAGGGCAGGCCATTGGGCATTTCCCGAAGCTCGATATTCGATCTCGCTGATGAGCAACCTCGGCGTTATTGGCGAGCAGCCGGCGAGCTCGGAGCAGGAGCAATATCGCTTCGGAATTACCGGTAAGGGATTAAAATGGGTTCGGGCAGAGCTAAAAGGAAACGTACGCGGTATGCGTACGATGATTGCTTTTACGAATGCGATTTACGCGGAATCCGAATAAGCTTATGATGAACGAAAGACGGTAATTAGGAGTGTGACGGGAATGACGCAAAGCTTTCCGCTGATTACGGCTCATGCAGGCAGCATGAACACGGAAGCGCATACGCTTCGATCGGTCCAAATCGGGCTTGAGCTTGGCGCCGACGTGGTGGAAGAGGATATACGGGTGACCAGGGACGGGATTCCCGTGCTGGCGCATGATGAGGAATGGTTTACCGTTGAACGGTTTAATGTGAATATAGCGGACAGAAGTTACGCGGAGCTGACCGAATGGCATGCCGAGTCGGAGAAAGGTACCGTGCCGCCGCTCCTTAAGCTGGAAGATATTCTGCCCCTCGTACAAGCTTCCGGTAAAATCGTGAATTTGGACTTGAAGGTTGATGCGGCGATCGAGCCCGTTGCGGCGCTGGTCCGCAAATTCGGCCTGTCGCAGCAGGCTTTCTTCTCCGGCTGCGAGCGGGAGCGGGCGCTTCTCGCGCAGCGGCTGCAGCCGGAAATGAGCAAGCTGCTTAACACTAACGTGGAATTGTTTAAGACCCTGCCATATCGGGAAGCGATGATTCAAACCTGCGCGGATGCCCGCGAAGCTTCCTGCACCGGAGTGAATATTTATCACGGAATCTTGCGGCAAGAGTTTGTGGAATATGCCGCGGGACTTGGAATGCCCGTATACGCATGGACCGTTGAGGATGAAGAGCTCATGCGCCAATACGCCGAATGGGGCGTGCGATCCATTACCACGCGTAATGTGGCGTCCTTAATCCGCGTGAAGCAGGCGTTCCGGGATCAGCAGCCTTCCGTCTAATCTATTTAAATCGAACCGCCCTTGTTCAGGGGCGGTTTTTTGTTGTTCAACGAAATAATGATTAATTCTATCTATCGTTACGATAGAAACGACGATATTGATCAATGATTCTGAATCTCATACAATCAGGCAACAGGAGTACTGCTAGTAAACTTATAGGATACCACCAAAGGCGTGGAGAGAGGATAAATGTCATGGGCGAGCTTTTTAGGAATGATAGGGTGACAGGCTCGGAGGTTTTACTTAGAAGTTTACTGATTGAAGGGGTAGAGTGTATTTTTGGCTATCCAGGTGGCAGCATTTTAAATATATATGATGCGATTTTGGATATTCCGGAGTTTAAATCTATTTTAGTGCGTCATGAGCAAGGCGCCATTCATGCCGCAGACGGTTATGCGCGCGCAACGGGTAAAGTTGGCGTCTGTTTTGCGACATCGGGACCCGGCGCGACAAATCTGGTTACAGGAATCGCAACAGCTAATATGGATTCGGTTCCTTTAGTTGTGATTACAGGTAATGTCTCTTCGTCCTTACTCGGTACGGATGCGTTTCAGGAAGCGGACATTGTCGGAATAACAATGCCGATTACGAAGCACAGCTATTTAGTTCGGGATATCGAAGAATTACCACGAATCATTCATGAAGCCTTTTATATTGCATCGACGGGGCGAAGAGGCCCGGTATTAATCGATATTACCAAGGATGTAACAAGCAAATTGACGACTTTTCAATATTCGTTAGATACTCCCCAAATTCGAGGGTATAAACCGGATATACAGCCTGATTCCAATCAGATTGACAAGCTGCTCAAAGCGATTGAACAAGCGGAACGGCCTGTCATACTGGCGGGGGCAGGGGTTATTTATTCGGATGCATCGAAAGAATTGCTTGCTTTTGTTGAAAAAACGCGGATACCGGTAACTACGACTTTGCTCGGGTTAGGCGGCTTTCCAAGCGGGCATGAGCTATGGATGGGCATGCCAGGCATGCACGGAACCTATACGGCCAATACAGCCTTGCAAAATTGCGATCTTCTCATCAGTATCGGAGCACGCTTCGATGACCGGGTAACGATGAAAACGAGCGGATTCGCTCCCAAGGCCAAAACAATCGCGCATATCGATATTGATCCGGCAGAGATTAGCAAAATTTTGTCGACGGCGATTCCATGCATTGGCGACGTGAAAGCTGTCCTTCAACAAGCAAACCTAACTGCCGCCCCTGCCAAATCAGAATTATGGCTCGAACAGATTAAAGATAATAAAAACAGCTTTCCGCTTCGTTACACCGACTCGGACGTTACTTTAAAACCGCAATTCGTTATCGAAATGATTAGCGAATCGACCGGCGGCGAAGCGATTATTACGACGGATGTCGGCCAACACCAGATGTGGGCCGCCCAGTTCTACAAATATATGCATCCGCGTTCGATCATAACTTCAGGCGGACTTGGTACGATGGGCTTTGGCCTGCCTTCGGCAATAGGGGCGCAGATCGGCAATCCGAACCGGCTCGTAGTGTCCGTTAACGGTGACGGCGGTATTCAAATGTGCGCGCAGGAGCTTGCGGTTTGCGCCTTGTACAATCTTCCGGTGAAGATCGTTATATTGAATAATCAGGTTCTGGGCATGATCCGGCAATGGCAAGAGCTCATTTATGATAACCGGTTTAGCAGCATGAACCTATCCGGCAGTCCGGACTTTGTAAAGCTGGCCGAGGCCTACGGTGTCAGAGGCTTTAGAGCAACGAATAAAGAGGAAGCTATTGAAGTATGGAATAAGGCTCTGGAAATCGACGGTCCAGTCGTTATAGATTTTACGATCAGTCAGGAAGAGAATGTCTATCCGATGGTTACCCCGGGTTCGACAATAGATGAGATGATTATGGGGGATGAAGCATGAAACGCTGCACGTTTTCGGTACTGGTAAACAATCATCCAGGTGTTTTGCAGAGAGTCACGGGCTTATTTAGTCGTCGCGGTTTCAATATTGACAGCATTACGGTTGGCCAGTCGGAGACGCCGGAGCTGTCACGAATGATTATTGCGACTTACGGTGACGACAACACGCTGGAGCAAGTCAAAAAGCAATTAAATAAATTAATCGATGTCGTACAAATCGTTGAATTAAGCGCCTATCCGATGGTTGACCGCGAACTGGCTCTCATCAAGGTAAGTTCCGTTAATAAAGCTGATCCGGCAATATTAAGCATCGTTGAACCTTTCCGGGCTTCCATTGTCGATATAGGCTCGGAAAATATAGTGATCCAAGTGGTTGGAGACCAAGAAAAAATAAATTCTTTTATTACGCTGCTGAAGCCATACGGCATTGTAGAGTTAACCCGCACGGGGATGACGGCTATGCTCCGTGGTTAATGATTGAAGTGATCTATCGTTTTCATAGAAATACCGATATTGATCAATCTTAATATCTTTCATAGAATGAGGTTGCAGGACAGGCAGGAGCCAAACGAAAGGGATGGGATATAATGAATTCTAATAACCTTCAATTTGACGTTCATTTTGATAACGCCTTATTCTTCGGTCAATACGTGATGGTTATTCGGAATGAGAAATATACCGGTGGAGGATTATTGGAGAAATATGATCAAGAGTATGTATGGATAAGAGGCAAAAAACATTCTCGAGCCCTTTGCTCCTTCATTCAAATGCCGCCGCCGGATGTGGATTTTCCGAACTAGTATAGGATGTAAACAGCTGGCGGATATTAAGGAATAATTATGCCTTGGAGAATCCGAAAGCAAGCGATATTGAAAAGGAGAGGAATGGAGATGTTTTGGGAGGCATTTAAATCCGGACGTTTTGTATCGGCATACCTATTAGTTTTTCTAATGCTAGCGGTTGCCGTGGCTTCTCATCAGCGGGATATTCTTTTCCCCGAAATCGCCGGCATGGCTATGGGAGTTATGGTGTTTCCGGTACCGCATTGGGTTAAAAATCCCGTTCATTTGTGGCTTTCTCCAACAATAGGCGCCTTTATCGGAACTTCGATGAACTTCTTGTCGATGCCGCCTTTGCCCAAGATTTGGCTGGGATTAATTCTTATCGTCATTTTGATGCATGTATTCCGCGTTAACTTTGGACCCACGATTCCCGCAGCGCTATTGCCGATTTTTCTTGGGCTGCACAATTATACATTTGCAATCTCGACAGCCATCTTTACCTTTGTGATTATGGCTGCCGCCTTTAAATTCAGAGATCCGAACAAATTGTCCGGGAGTGACGTTCGCAAGGTAAAGGATACGGTTATTATAACCTTGATTCTGGCTCTATGGATTGGACTGGCTTTTTCGACCCAATTAAATGTACTCATCATTCCGCCTGTATTTGCGCTCATTTTCGAGCTGTTCCATACGGAGAAGTTCCATTGGAAGATGATATCGCCTCGTTTATCCGTATTGACCGTTACGGCTATTCTATCCGTTGGCGTTTATCATTTAATGCCGGGTTCCATTATAGGGGTCGGAATAATAAACGTGCTCATTACCTTCATTCTCTGCAAACTGTTCAAAACTCCCGTACCTGTTGCCTTCGGCGTTTCCTTAATGCCGCTTATCGTCCCTGATTGGGGGACATGGGCATTTCCGGTTGGCGTGTTTGTTACGACAGGCTTTTTAATGTGTTTTTCGGCTGCTTATCGCCAGTTCAGAAACAAGCATGCGGTACTTGCCGCACGAACTTAATTTATTATGCGAAAGACAAAAGACAAGAAACCATGGAGCAGAGCTTTATGGTTTCTTGTCTTTTGTCATCGAATAAAACGAGGCAATAATTGGGAAGATATAACCAAACGAAGGTTCTGCGAAGGGGGCATTGGAGTGAAACGGTTCAAGAAATGGATGCAGGCTAAACCAAAGCATCCATTCATAGCTGAAGGATCTCCGGAGGATAACGAGCATGTCGATCTGTCCTCTGCTTTGGATCAAAACGAGGCGATGTTCCAAGCCATATTCAAGAACTGCTCCGATATGGTTTTCCGCAAAGTATGTTACTCCGGACAAGAGTCTCTTGTTATCTATCTCGCGAGTCTTGCCGACGAACAGCTGATTGACGATCATATCCTGAAAGCTTTGTTCGAGAGCGATATTGAGCAAGAGCAAGGTCGTAAACCTTCCGGAGCGGAGGCTCTGGGTAACTCGATCATCTCCGCGGGAATGACAAAGCTATCTTCCGATGTGAAGGAGATTGTTCGTCAACTATTGGACGGTTACGCGGCCGTCTTAACGGATTCGGACAGCCAGGCCTTGCTGGTCAAGGCAAACGGAGTCAAACATCGCAGTCTCGAAGAGCCATCCTCGGAGCAGGTTATCCGCGGTCCTAGGGATGGATTTATTGAAAATATAGCAACGAACATCGGCTTGATACGGGGTAGACTCAAAACGGCAAGGCTAAAGATGGAGTCCGTCGTAATCGGTGAATTAACGCAAACGCAAGTTGTCATAACTTATATCGTTGGAATTGCCGAGGATTCTCTCATTGAAGAAGTTCGCAGCAGGGTAACCCGAATTCAGATAGACGGCGTTCTCGATTCCGGTTACATTGAAGAATTTATCGAGGATTTGCCGTACTCGCCTTTTCCGCAAGTCCATAGCACCGAACGCCCGGACGTCGTAGTTGCCGAGCTTTTGGAAGGAAAAGCAGCCATTCTTGTGGATAACACCCCATTTGTATTAATCGTTCCCATGACATTCTGGACAGGACTCCAAGCAAGCGAGGACTATTACATACGGTGGCCAATCGCTACTTTTGTCCGTTGGATTCGTTTCTTGTTCATTTTCATCGCTATCTTTGCTCCTTCCTTATACGTGGCGATAACAACCTTTCATCAAGAAATGATTCCGACAAATTTGGTGCTGAGTATTGCGTCCTCCAGGGAGGCCGTACCTTTCCCAGCCATGTTCGAGGCGCTCTCGATGGAGATTGTCTTTGAAGCGCTGCGGGAAGCGGGCATTCGTCTGCCCAAGCAGATCGGACAAGCGCTCAGTATCGTAGGAGCATTAGTTATCGGACAGGCTGCCGTGCAGGCGGGGATTATATCCGCTCCCGTCGTTATTATCGTGTCCATAACGGGTATCGCTACATTTGCCATCCCTCGCTTTAATTTCTCGAGCGGTATCCGGCTGCTGCGATTTCCGATCTTGTTTTTAGCGGGAACACTTGGTCTTTACGGGATTGTGCTCGGATTTCTATGCATCGTATTGCATGTCGCCTCGATCCGTTCGTTTGGCGTTCCGTATATGACGCCGCTTGGCCCGATAACGATGGCCAATCTGAAGGATATCCTTATTCGAGCGCCTATCTGGGCGAGAAGAATCAGGCCTCGGGCGACAGGAATGAGCGATCCGGTTCGAGAACCGGCCGGACAAAAGCCAAGTCCCGACCGTAATAAGCGCAAATAGCTGCTAGCAAGTCGCGAAGAAAGAGAAAGGATCCGATATGAAACGATTGCTGCGAATTTGCTTGATCTTGCCCATCCTCCTAACTAGCGGTTGTTGGGACCGTACGGAAATCAACGATCTTGCCTTTATTACGGGGTCTGCGTTTGATTTGACTGAGAGCGGGGAAAGTCTGTTGACCCTGCAATTTGCGATACCCTCCGCTTCACAGTCGGCAGGGATGAGCGATCAGCCCAAAAAGTTCTTTGTCTTGTCCGCCACTGGAAAAAATGTCAGCGAAGCGTTTGTGAAGATTCAGAAGAAGAGCTCGCGAAGGCTGTTCACCTCTCACCGCAGCGTGATTTTTATTGGCGAATCGCTGGGCCGGCAAGGGATTAACGATGTCCTTGACGTATTCGCGCATGATCCGCGCCAACGTCTGAGAACGTATATAATGGCTGTAAAAGGGGGAGAAGCAAGACAGGTTCTGGAAGCGCAATATCCTTTTGACCAAGTGCCAATGGAAGCGGTCAAAGAGATGGAAATCGAGCAAAGCGAAATCGCCGTAACCTTGCGGGATTTCTTCATGGCGTCTTCCAGTCAGGGGATTCATCCGATCATGGGGGTTATAGAGACGGATTCGGAAGGTACCGGAAAAAGTAAAACCAGTGTGTTCAAGCTGTCGGGGACTGCCGTGTATAAAAATATGAAATTAGTCGGTCTGTTGAATAGTTACGAGACGGATGGATTAAATTGGGCTAGAGATCATATGGAGGATGGCAGAATCAATTCCGAACTGCCTGACGGCAAAGGGAATGTGGGGATAATTGTTACTCATGCCAACCGCTCCATCAAATCGGATCTAACAGGAGACAAAATAAAATTCAAGATCCTATTGCAAGCAAAAGGCGCTCTTGTCGAGAATAATTCGGATCTGGACGTTACACGACCGCAAAATCTAATTCTGGTACAACAGGCATTGGAGAAGGCAGCGGAAAAACAAATTCAGGAAGCGATTATGAAGCTTCAGAAGCGCTTTTCCGCGGATGCCGTAGGATTAGGGCGGGAGCTTTACCGGAATAAGCCGAAGGAATGGAAAGCTATTCAAACGCAATGGGACAGCAAGTTTTCCGAAGCGGACATCACCGTTGACGTGAAGCTTTCGATTGGCGGAGCCGGAATGGCTGGACCTCCGTTGCAATTAAGCGAGAAGGAGATTAAACATTGACTGCCTATATAATTGTCTACGTGCTTTTTGTGACTGTTTGGTTAATTTACCTTATAAAATCCTTTCGGGGAAAACAAGAGACAATGGAAGTTATTGTTTGCGGAGGGATTTTATTCATTTCCATGCTGATAGGCTCCTTGCTCCTTGCTCATGCAAAGGTGCCGAGTTTTATCCTCGCTTTTCAAGTCTGGCTAGAGCCTATCGGAATGCGTCTATTGAACCATTGAGCGCCCCGCTTTTTTTCTAATGGAATCGACCAAGAGCAGCATTAAAGGAATCAAACTTTGATTAATGAAAGCCAACAAAGGAAAAGTGAAAGCGAGATAATTGAGAAGCTCGGCGCTATTTTTGAAAATCCAGACGGATCCGACCAAAGATAGCAGCGTAAGCGGATAAATCAAGCTTCGGTAAGTACGCAGCCCAAATAACTGGCTCACGCAGAGGCTTAAAATAAACATGGATACCGAAACCTTTACGAAACAACCAATCACCCACGTGGAAACCGCAATCGCCTCCAGCCGCTCGAAAGAGCCCTCGACTCCGATATATTGGACAACGCTCAAAAAAGAATAGGTCAGTTTGCTCGTTAGCGGTCCAAAGATCATAATCGTAAGGGATACGATGCTTACGGAGAGCAGAGTAACGCCGGAGAGCGCTATAAAGGAAACCTTGCGGGCAGCCTTAGGCTGATTTAAATAGGGAAGAAGCCATCCCAATATAAAGAGCTGGTTCATAAACCCTCCTGCCGGGTTGACTGCACCTTGAAGGACCGGATAGATGCCGCCGCTTAATATCGGCTTAATTTCGTTAAAATTAGCCTCTTTTATAGTCAGAATCAAGAGCGGAATGAAAAAAACGAGTAGCAGTACGGTTAGGAATTCAGTGCTTCTGGCGATAACTTCAATACCAAGCTGAGCAGCCAGTCCGCAAATGACGAGAAACGTCAGACTAATGATAAGGGTAGGGCTTGTCGGAAGCAGTAACGTACTGATAAATCCCGTGTGCTGCATCGTAATGGTCGTAATCGATACAAACCAATAATAAACGTAGTTGGCCGCTACCAACTTTCCCAAGCCTTTACCTAGAATCTTCGAACTGTATTGCGTAACGGTTTGTCCCGGGTATCGGTTCGCGAGTTCAATCATAACGAAGATGCAAACAACTCCCGTAATAGGCGCGATCAGGGCAGACAACCAAGCGTCTTGCTTGCCAAACATAACCATAAAGGAAGGTACGGTTAATAAGTTCGTGGAGATGATGAACGTAAATATTAAGAAGCCTAATTGATTTCCCGTAATTTTCTCGGTTCCTTGCATGCTGTATTCTCCGTTTCCTGGCAAAGGTGTTCCAAGTATTGACGGCGCATGATGGATTTATACCAATCATTTATTTTATCTATCATAACGATAGAAACAACGATATTGATCAATCATTGCGATTTTCATAAAATGAGCCAATAGGAGATCGAGATCGGCGTAGCAGATTGCACTCCGCATTAAATCATTAGAAAGTGGTGTCCGTTTCATGCAATCCATGACTGCCGTTGAGAAACAAAGAAGTTTTGGTTCCATACAGTTTTTGCCCGTTAATCTATTTGCATCGGTTATGGGGATATCCGGTTTGTCTCTGGCCTGGAGAGAAGCCAGCAAGCTGCTGGGTACCTCCACCGTTATCGCTGACGCATGCGGGATTCTGGCCATAGCCATTTTTATCGTGTTAAGCATCAGCTATTTGGTAAAGGGGCTCTTGTACCCGCAGAAAGTAAAAAATGAATTTCTCCATCCCGTAATGGGAAATTTCTTCGGTACGATTTCGATTGCCATTCTGCTGCTTTCTTCGGTTATTGGAAGCTACAGCCAAACCGCTGGGCAAGTGATTTGGGTGATAGGGGCGGTACTTGCTTTCGTTCTAAGTTTCGTTTTCGTTGCGCGCTTGCTAAACGGAAATTATAACCCGGAAAATATGGTTCCAGCCTTGCTGGTTCCCGTGGTGGGAACCTTGGATATTTCGGTTGCCGGCGGGCAAATGCCTTTTCACTGGGCACACGAGATTAACTTGTTATCCCTTGCGATCGGCGGGTTTGTGGCATTAGTCTACTTCACCTTGATTCTATCCAGGCTGATTCTTCACGCTCCGTTGCCGGCCGGCTTAACGCCTTCCATGATTATTATGATTGCGCCATTCGAAGTTGGATTTCTTGGTTACACGAACTTCGAGCAGCGGGTTGACTCTTTTGCGTCCGTCTTGTTTTACTTCGGTCTGTTTTTATTCCTTGTGTTGTTCTTTAAAGTGTTCAAAAAAACGATACCGTTTGGCGCTTCTTGGTGGGGGGTAAGCTTCCCGATGGCGGCGCTTAGCAATGCGGCTTTAAAATACGCGCTATATACGGATGCATGGCCGTTAACCGTGATTGCCGTAATCGTACTCGCTTTGCTGAGCATCGTATTGCTGGTGCTCTTTGTTCGCACGTTGAATATTTTGTTTAACGGAAAACTTCTTAAAGGATAAGAGAAGCGAAAGGCAGCCGATCCAGGCTGCCTTTTTCATAGGTTTGGGTATCGTAAAGTGAAATTATGTAAACTGTCTGCCAACTCCTCTCTCGTAAACCTTAAACGTTTGTTCAAAGCGGAAAATTGGTTCGTTTATCCATTGCTTTCTTGGATGGAGGTCATTATTATAAGACAATGTCAGTCCAACTAAATAGTAAATCCTCATCCATTTCGATGAGGTAGAGGTCGCGTAGTTGATGAGTAGATCAGGGGAGGTCCAGTAAGACCGCCGATCCCGATTGAAAGGCAGCATCGCCGAAGCCGTCCGGTATACTGACCGTGGCAGGCTGGGGCCGTTTCCGAACAGGAACGGAACTGTCATATTGCTTGTAATCAACGGCAATATGTTGTGCTATCTTGATATTGGAAGTGAGGAAGATGAAGCGGTCTTTCTTGTTTTTGCGAAGAGAGGCGGCTTTTTTTGCCTTTATAAGGCTGCTATTCATGTGACATTATTGGAAACGTTGATAAGGGGAGTATGAGTTCGTGAAAGAAGAGAACAAATTACGCAGAGGCCTAAAGTCCAGGCATATGGCGATGATTTCCCTGGGAGGTTCTATCGGGACGGGGTTGTTCCTGGCGAGCGGAGGAGCGATTCATGACGCTGGTCCGGGCGGCGCATTGCTTGGTTATTTCATCATAGGCATTATGGTATACTTCCTTGTTACCAGCCTTGGCGAAATGGCGACCTACATGCCGGTATCCGGTACGTTCAGTACGTATGCAACAAGATTCGTAGATCCATCCCTCGGCTTTGCGCTTGGCTGGAACTACTGGTATAACTGGGCTATTACGATTGCGGCAGAGCTGTCCGCCGCAACCTTGATTATCAAATTCTGGCTGCCGAACAGTCCTTCCTTCTTATGGAGTGCGCTGTTCCTGGCTTTAATGGTTGGTCTTAATCTGTTGTCGGTCAAAGGGTACGGGGAATCCGAATACTGGTTCGCCATGATTAAGATCGTTACCGTCATTGTATTTATAGGTATCGGCTTATTAATGATCGTTGGGATCTGGAAAGGCGACGCGGTTGGCTTCAGCAACTTTACGGCGGGCGACGCTCCGATCTCGGGAGGATGGCTTGCGGTTCTGGGGATCTGTATGGCAGCAGGTTTCTCGTTCCAAGGAACGGAGCTTGTAGGAATTGCGGCAGGGGAATCCGAGAATCCCCGCGAGAACGTTCCGCGCGCAATCCGCAGCGTATTCTGGAGAATTCTCTTGTTCTACATCCTGGCGATCTTTATTGTAGGCATGTTGATTCCATACTCGACAGACACGCTTGCGGATGACAGCGTAGCGGCTAGTCCTTTCACTATCATTTTTGAAAAGGCCGGCCTCAGCATCGCCGCTTCCGTCATGAACGCGGTCATTCTGAGTTCGGTATTGTCGGCAGGCAACTCGGGCATGTATGCTTCGACCCGTATGTTATGGGTACTCGCGAAAGAAGGAAAAGCTCCGAAAATCTTCGCGAGGCTGAACAAACGCGGCATTCCGGTTTATGCGCTGCTTGCTACGGCAGCGATTGGCATGCTGGCCTTCCTGGCCTCCTTTTTCGGCGATGGACAAGTGTATATCTGGCTGCTTAACGCATCCGGTATGTCAGGCTTTATCGCATGGCTCGGCATTGCCATCAGCCATTACCGGTTCCGCAAAGCTTATGTGGCGCAAGGCCGGAAAGTGGAGGATCTGCCGTACCGTTCGCTTTGGTATCCGTTTGGTCCGATTCTGGCAGGCGTCATGTGCATGATCGTCATTATCGGTCAAAGCTTCAGCGCCTTTACGGACGGCAAGGTAGACTGGACGTTTATGCTTGCTTCTTATATCGGAATTCCGTTCTTCCTTGCGATTTGGCTCGGATACAAATGGAAGTACAAAACCAAAGTATTAAAGCTTGAAGAATGCAATATTGATCCTACAGCGGAATAACAAAAGGAAAAGCAGAGGCTGCCGCAGCCTCTGCTTTTTTTATTCGATATCATGATCAACCGGCAGGATCAGTTCATTGGATTGGCTTTCGCCGCTGCAGGTATTGTCATCATAGGTATAGTTGAAACGGGCTGTGTATCGCGTAGCTACTTGGGTAAGGGATTCGTTCTCTATTTCCTCCGAGTCGGACACGTAAATCCAGTAGCTAACCTTAACCGTTTGACCGGGTGCTATTAAGCCTAGACTCGCGCCTTCCGCAACGGTAAAGGAAGGAACCTGATTATCGTTGATTTGAGGATCAAGCAGGTAGAAGCCCTTCGGATAATCCGTGCGGTATAAGGTGACGACCGCTGCGAGATTCCCCGTATTTTGCACGTAGGCGGTAAAATGGACCGAGCGCTCCGCTTCGTAATACATGGGCTCTGCTGTTGCCTGAACGGAAATAACCGCCGCAAAGATGCGGGTAACTACAGGGTTGGACACGGCATTTTGCCTGACTAACCGTCCATCGGTCAGTCTATAAGTGTAGATGGCTTCTACTTGATTCGGAATTTGAGAATTTGCCGTCCGGATGGTGACCTGATAAGTAATGACGGCAGTTGATCCGGCTAATAAAGTACCTAACGGGAGACCCGAAGACGGATTCGTTCCTTTGCGGGGCAAACCGTCCACCATTATGCTATCCGGAAGAAAATCGGTTCCTTGCGGAATAAGGCGAATCAGAAAGAGGTCAACGGCAAAGGTGTTCTCGTTGTTAACGGTAACCGTATAAGTCAGACTGGAGCAAGCAGGCGCCATTGCAGGATCTACTGCTAAGCTAACGGATAAGGAAGGGTCTGTAATATTCAAGATAAGCAGATTGGCCAGCGCGCGGTACACCGTGCCGTTAACGGTATACTCGATAGTCGCTTGGAACGGCACACGCGTCTCGGCAGGCATTGCGGCAAGCCGGATAGCTACCCGGATGGATATAACCGCGCCCGGTGCCAGGTATCCGATATAGATGCCGGAGGCCGGATCAATCCAAGGCACAAGCACGCCATCGATAACAACGCTGCCCGGTACGAATTCAAATCCTTCGGGCAGCGGCAGATATGCGATTACGTTTTCCATCGGAAGCAAACCGTCGTTTCGAACGATCAAATCATAGAAGACGACATCGCCGAGGAAGGTGACCGGCGTACTCAAGCTGGCGTGCGCATCCAGTTGAAACGGCACTACTACAAGTGTAATTTTATTGGATAATACGGAATCCGATACGACTCTGCCATCAGGAGTAGAGAAGGAGTAGAGTACTGCCGCTTCATTGTGGAATACATGCGAATCGGGTATGAAGATTACAATAGCTTGAAAATTAACCTGGATGGTGCTGCCAACCTGAATCGTTCCAAGCGGAATGCCAGTCTGCGGCGAGGCTCCCGGCAAAGGGGAGCCATCCAGCAGAACGCTGTTCGGAATAAAAGACAAACCGGCCGGAAGCAAGTCCTGCAGCTGCATGGACGCAGGACGGTTACCGGTATTGGAAATAAGAATGGTAAAAGTGACGGTTTGATCCCGGTTTAATTTCTGCGGGAAAGCGGACTTATTCGCCGTAATAATGGGACCGACAAGCGGCGTCTGGACCGTATTGGAATAGGCAACTCCATCATAAATGCCGCTGCTGAACCGGACATGAGTCTGGTTCAGCAGCTTGAAGTCATTGGGCGGGGTCATATCGCAACCACCTGTACGTTAAAGGTTACGGTTGCCGTAGCGCCGTTTGCAATCGTTCCGATGGAGATGCCGGTATTCGGGTTGCCCGCAGGCAGCGGATTACTATTCAACGTTACGCTGCCCGGCACAAATACGGTGCCTGTTGGAACAGGGTCGACCAGAATAACGCTGTTGACAGGGCTTATGCCAAGGTTAGAAACGAGAATCGTATACGTAATAACGTCGCCGACTACGGCATCGATTGCGTTGGTGCTCTTCACAACGGATACATCCGGCGAAGATACCGGAATCGACAGCGTATTTGAATTGACCGAACCGGTGATCGTTCTGCCGTCCGGTACCGCATACGAATAGTCGCCGCTTGCCGTATTGACGAGCTGCTGGGAAGGCGGCAGCGTCTGGATAACCACCTCATACGATACGGATACCACCACGGTCTGACCCGGGTTAACGGTACCGATGGAGAAGCCGGAAGAAGGATTAGCGCCAGGCTGCGGCACGCCGTTAACGAGCACGCTGTTTGGCACAAATGCGCCGCCGGTTGGAGACGGGTCCGTAATCGTAACCTGTGCCGGAAGATTTCCGGTATTGCTTACAACCAGGCTATAGGTAACGGTATCTCCAACCGTAGCGTTGGACGTATTGGCCGTTTTTTGAATTCCGATAATCGCTTGATACACCGGCAGAACTACGGTATTGGAGAACGCCGATCCTGAGAAAGCGCCGGAAGTAAAGGTTGCGCTCGCTTGGTTGCTAAGCTGAGCCGGCGAAGGCAGCGACGTGATCGTCAGATTAAACGTGACGGTTGACGTTACGCCCGGAGCAATGGTGTTAAGCGAAATACCTGCGGCCGGCGACGCGCCGGGACGCGGAAGGCCGTCTACGGTTACGCTATTGGCTACAAATACCGCACCTGCCGGGATCGCGTCAACAACAACAACGTTATTGATTGGCGCAATACCGTTATTGGTTACCCCGATTGTATAGGGAACGGTATCGCCTACCACGGCTGTCGTAACCGGAACCGATTTAACTACCGCAACGTTTGGTGCGGATACTTGTATAACCAGCGTATTGGAAGCGAAGGATCCGTTTAACGTACGGCCGTCCGGCAGCGTATAAGAGTATGTCGCGGAAGCTTGGTTCGTAAGCTGTTGTCCCGGCGGTAACGACTGGATTAGAACGGAGAAGGTGACGGTTGACGAAGTCGTTACATTGCCGAGCGGAATGCCGGTAGACGGATCGGCGCCCGGTACTGACTGATTGTTTACAATGACGGTATTGGGTACAAAGACCGTGCCGGCTGGTATCGTATCGGTCAGAACTATATTCGCGCCGTAGTTGCCGGTATTGGCGATTGCTACCGTATACGCAACCGTATCGCCAACCGTGGCATTGGATGTATTTCCTGATTTGACCGCGCTAAGAATCGGTTGGTAGACCGGCGTTGACACGATATTAGAGAAGGTAACTCCCGAGAACGTACCGGATGTGAACGTAACGGAAGATTGATTGTTCAGCACAGCCGGCGAAGGCAATGACGTCACAAGGACATTAAATACAATGGTTGTAGTCGCTCCCGGGCTGATCGCGTCTATAATAACGCCCGTTGCCGGATTAGCCGCCGGTCTCGTAACGCCGTCAACGGTAAGGGAGCTCGGAACAAAACTGGAGCCGGCTGGGATCGGGTCGGTGAACAGGACGTTCGATATCGTCGCGATGCCGCTGTTCGTGACGGTTGTCGTATAAGTGACCGTATCACCAACCGAAACGGCGGTAGACGGCGTGCTTTTGACAACCGTGGCATTCGGCGCGGAGACCGGGAAAGTAACCGTATTGGACACGGCTGTCTGGTTAAAGACCCTGCCGTCCGGAAGCGTATAAGCAATGCCGGCCGAGCCGGTATTGGATAGTTGTTGAGGCGTCGGCAGGGAATCGATAACGACCGAGAACATCACGTTGACCGATGCTCCAGCCGCTACGGAGCCAGCCGGAATTCCTGTTACCGGGTCGGCACCGGGCACGGGATTGCCTCCCACCAGGGCGCTGTTTGGCACAAAGGAGGTACCGGCGGGAATATTATCGGTTACGGTTACGTTAGCCGGATAATTCCCCGTATTCGTTACAATTAACGTGTAAGTGACCGTCTGGCCGACTGAAGCATTCGACGTGCTGGAGCTTTTTGCAAGAGAAATAACAGGCAGATCAACCGGCGTCGATTCCGTATTCGAGAAGGCCGTACCGGAGAACGCTCCCGAAGTAAAGGTAACCGAAGCCGTATTGTTAAAGATTGCAGGATCCGGAACGCTGTTAACGCTATTGTTAAACGTAATCGTGACCGTACCGCCTGGCGGTATAGAGGCAACCGGAATACCGCCTATAGGGCTTGCTCCAGGGGCCGGCGTGCCATTAATCGTAACGGTTCCGGGTATAAATGACGTTCCCGCAGGGGGAGGATCGGTAAACTGAACGTTGTTTACCGTTTCAATCCCGCTATTCGTAATAACGGCCGTATAAGTGATGGTATCGCCGACGGTTACGACGGTATAATTCGCGCTTAAGGCTACTCCGACATTCGGTGCCGATACCGGGAAGGTGACCGTATTGGAGTTGACGGAGCCCGTTAATGTCCGGCCATCCGCTGGCGTATACGAATAGGAAGCCGTTCCCGTATTGCTTAACGTTTGCGGCGAAGGAAGGGAGGTAACCACTACCCCAAAGGTAACGGTAGCGGTTGCGCCCGGAGCCAGAGAACCGATGTCAATGCCGGTAACGGGGGAAATGCCCGGCATCGGCATTCCGTTTACGATAACGCTATTCTCGGTAAAGGTTGTGCCCGTGGGAATCGTGTCCGTTACAATTGTCGCCGCTGCCAGATTGCCCGTATTGGAGACGACTAAAGTATAAATAATGGAGTCGCCCAAGGTGGCATTGCCGGTGCTGGCGCTTTTGACGACCGCGATTTGCGGCTGTGTGACCGGCGTAACCGTCGTGTTGGATGCGGATGTTGCCGAGAAGGTGCCGGAAGTAAAGCTGGCGGTCGATTGGTTCGTAATCTGTGTAGGAATTGCCATCGTTATCATCACCTCGAATGATACGGTAACCGATGCTCCTGGCGCCAGGCTACCGAGTGATATGCCGGCTTCGGGTGAGGCTGCCGGCTGGGAAACATTTTGAACCAACACGCTTCCGGGTACAAAAGCCGCATTTGATTGAAGCGGGTCACGCAAAACAATGTTGTTCACCGCCGCGATGCCGTTATTGGTCAGAACGGATGTGAAGAGCATGGTATCGCCGGTGACTACAACGGTTCGGCTGGCGCTTTTTACTAGGGCAACATTCGGCAGCGCAACTTGAACCGTAACCGTATTGGAAAAGGCGGAGCGGTTAATGACACGTCCGTTCGCCAGCGTGAACGAATAAGCCGCGCTTGCCTGATTGACCAGCTGCCTGCTGGCCGGATAAGAAACAATGTTTACGACGTAACTTACCGTTGCTGATCCTCCGGCAGGGATAAGGCCAACCGGAATGCCGGTCGCCGGACTGACGTTAGGAGTAGGTACTCCGTTAATAAGAACGCTGTTATCGATAAATACGGCTCCACTCGGAACGGTATCCGTCAATGTTGCGTTTGCGGCAGTATTTCCCGTATTGGCTAAGGTGAAGTTGTAAGAGAACGTATCTCCAACGGTTGCATTGGAGGTACTAGCCGATTTGCTTACCGCAACAACGGCTTGCGAGACCGGCGTCGTAACGGTATTCGACGTGGAGCTGCGGGTAAAGGCGCCGGAAGTAAAAGCTGCGCTTGCGGCATTGCTTAAACTGCCGGACGAAGGCAGCGATGTGACGCGAATCTGAAAGGCCACCGTAACGGTTGCCCCGGCACTAATTGAGCCTAGCGAAATACCGGCGTTTGGATTAGCGAGTGACGAAGGCGTTCCGTTAATTGTAACGCTGCCTGAAACAAAGGCTGCTCCTTGCGGTATGGGGTCGGACAATACAACGCTCGTTACCGGTGCAATCCCGTTATTCGTGACAAGCACGGTATAAGTGAGTACGTCCTGAACGGCCGCAGCGGTATCGCTGACCGATTTGGATACGGTGACATTTGGCGAGGAAGCGGTTATGGACACGGTATTGGAGCTGCTGCTGCCGTTTAACGTCCTGCCGCTTGGCAAGGTATAGGAGTAGGTTGATGTTGCCTGGTCATTCAAAACGGGCGGTGACGGTAAAGTGTTCAGAAGCGTCTGGAATGTAATGGTCGTCTGGGCATTAGGCGCCAGACTGCCGATTGCGATGCCCGTTAACGGCGAGGATGCGGGGCTGGCAGCGCCGTTAATCGTCACCGAGCCCGGGATAAAGCTTGAACCGGCAGGGATATTGTCAAACAAGGTTACGGTTGCGGCCAGATTTCCGGTATTCCGGGCAAGGATGGTGTACGTAACGGTATCGCCAACCGTAGCAGCAGTTGTACCGGCTGACTTGGTCAGCGGAATAACAGGCTGGTAAACCGGCGTTGTTGTATTGTTGGAAGCGGCAGTCCCCGAGAAGGTACCGACGCTGTATGAAACGTTTGAACGATTGACCAGCTGCGCGCTTGCCGGCAAGGAGCTGACTAATGCTTGCAGGGTAACCGTGGTTGAACTGTTGGCCGCCACGGTTCCGACCGCAATGCCGGTTGCCGGATTCGCCGTTGTATTCGGCGAGCCGCCGATCGTTACGCTGCCCGCAACAAAGGTTGCTCCCGCAGGGAGCACATCCGTCAGCGTCACATTCGTAACGGCTTCCGTTCCGTTATTCGTAATGACCGAAGTATAAGTGAGCGTTTCTCCTACGGCAACATCCGTTACATTCACGGATTTGGTTAGAGTTATGCTCGGAAGCGATACGGGAAGCGTTAGCGTGTTGGATGCGGCAGAGCCGGAAATGGTCCGCCCGTCCGGCGGCGTAAACGTATAAACCGCCGTGCCTTGGTCCACGAATTGCGGCGGAGACGGCAAAGAATTGACCTGCACGTCAAAGGTAACGGTAGACGTGGCGCCTGCGGCAACGGATCCGATCGCGACGCCGGCGGCAGGGTTCGCGCCAACAACGACCACGCCGTTAACCCGGAAAGTCCCGGTGATAAAGGAGCTTCCCGTCGGAATGTTATCCGTTAGCGTTACAGTAGCGGCTCTATTGCCGGTATTTGCAACAAGCAAGGTATAAGTAACCGTACTGCCCACGGTGGCGGTCGTACGGTTCGAGCTTTTGGTAATGCCGATAATCGGCGAATAGACGGGCACGGATACCGTATTGGAAGGAATAACTCCTGTAATATTGTCGCCGCCAGCCACCATCTGGAAGGTAAAAGCGGCTTTCGCGCTGTTTGGCAGCAGGAAAGTGCCCGGAAGCGAGCTGACGACTGCCCTGTAAGTAACAACAACGGAACTGTTGATGTTTAAGGCTCCGAGCGGTGCACCGGCAATGATATCGTAAGTGGGCCGTGGAATGCCTCCCACGGTAACGCTTCCGCTTACGAAGGTGAGACCAGCTGGCAAAGCATCGGTGAGAACAACGCTGGCCGCATTTGCCGTACCCGTGTTGCTGACCGTAACCGTATACGTAATGGTATCGCCGACTACCGCGCCGGCGACGCTTGCGCTTTTTACAACGTTTATGGTAGGCGAGTTAATATTGATCTGGATGGCATTGCCATTAACGACATAAGCATCGCCGGAGGTAGTCAATGTCAGGACGGCGGATGATTGGTTATTGACGAGACGCGCGGATACGTCGACGTTCGTGATATCCCACCCTTGCCGGCCGCCGATAATATTCGTTCCCGGAGCGCCGTTCGTCTGGTTGCGGCTGCCGAAGGTGCCCGTTGTGTTCAGGTTGCCGGTATCGTTGTTGATCTGGGATGCAAAAAAGTTGTTCGCAAAGTTGTTCGGGCCGGATAAGGCAACGGTAGTTGCAGAGGTTGGGCCGAATAATGCCTGGTCGCCGGTCCGGTTGGCGTCGCCTTCCTGGGCGCTGAATAAAGCTCTTCCTCCCAGCGTACCGGAGATTGGGGTTGCGAATCCGGTCAAAGTGGTGGACACCGGCCCGGAATCGGCCTGCACAAGCACCGCGCCGGCGCGCAGCGACATGTTGCGGAAAGGCAGAGACGGATTCTGATAGATAACGCCTAACGTCCAGCCGCAATGATTGGCGGTAGAATCGTTATTAATCACAATGGTACCAACCACATTGCCGGTCGTATAAGTTCCCGCGCCGCCTTGCGAAATAAGCGAAGTTACATTATTTGACCGGACGTAAGCAGAGGCGCCGTTGCCCAGGTTGACCTGATTGCTTGTTGCGGCATCCGGCGAGACCGTAAACGTTCCGGCCGGCGTTGTGAAGGTAACCGGGTTATTTATGAACGCGCTTAGATCCGTCGTGCCGTTAATATAAG
Organism: Paenibacillus sp. ATY16; assembly: GCF_003399985.2. Lineage (NCBI taxonomy): Bacteria > Bacillati > Bacillota > Bacilli > Caryophanales > Paenibacillaceae > Paenibacillus > Paenibacillus sp. ATY16. The sequence continues at coordinate 121,381 of NZ_NMOK02000037.1, forward strand.
AGCCGCCCCAGATCAGCTCGGCGTACAGGATGGTACTGCCCGCCGGCAAAGTCAAAACGGCAGAGGCGCTATTACTGGCAAAAGCGCTTGTTGTGCCTGCAGGATATGTACCGAAAACAGATGCGGTATTTATCGTTGAAAAAGCGCCTATGCTATCCAGCGTTCCCGGAACGCCAGCCGTATCGGAACGGCTTAACCCAAGCGTATTCCCGGTAAAGGTAATTGCTCCGGTTGCGTTAAAGGTTGCACGAGTGACAAGAGGAATTGGTATCACCCCCTCGAGATCGTATCATTTTAGTTTAATGAGGGCAGAAACAACGGATTTTATGATTGCACATATCATACATATGAACGGTTTTGCCGGTTAACTACGTTTCTTTCCTAAATATACATTAGTAATTAAAAAGGCTTGAACCGTTACAGGTTCAAGCCTTTTCTCAGGATGCGCTTATGCTTCTCGATTGCGCGGCACTTGCGGGTGCCCGATTCTCCTTGTTGACCAAGGAATGAACCAGGAAAGAGCCTACCGAGACAGCGGCCGTAATTACGGCAAGCCAAGCGACCGGCGTTAATCCGCCGCCATCGTAAAGCCCGCCCATCATATAAGGACCGATAACCCGTCCAGCCGACCCGATTCCGCCGGTCAAGCCTAGATAAAATGGGGCATTTTTGCCGCTATTCCCGGTTAGAAAGGCCGGTATGGCGGGCGCGATCAGCATCTCGCCTAATGTAGTCAGAATCATGCCAAGCACCATGCCGGGGAAGCTGTGCATGATCAGTATGACGACATAACCGCTCATGTACAAAACGGCGCTTGCCGTCAGCTGGGCTTTTACCGAGCTGGCAGCCACTCTCTTAATCAGATTGGTCACCGGCTGGGCAACAAAAATCAGAATGCCGTTAAGCGTCCAAAGATAGCCGAACATTTGCTTCGACATGCCGTGCTCGATAATAAACGGAGATACGCCGGTATTCCAGATGCTGTTGCCGAGGTTGATCAGCATTCCTCCCAGTGCCATAAACAAATAGAGCCGGACGTCGGTAACAAGCTGCCATAAGGTTGCGCCGCCGGCATCGCGTTTTTTCCTCAACAGTTCCGCTGAATGATCCCCGCCGCCTGTCCCAACCCGCTGCAGATAGAAGAGGAAGAACAAGGCGAACACGCCGGATGTAACGCCGTTAAGCACAAAGCTGAGCGAATAGGAGACGTCGGCCAAAAAGCCGCTTAGCGCCGTGCCAACCGCCACGCCGATATTGTTGGCGATATAGACGATGTTGAAGAGCTCTCCGCGCTGCTTGGCAAATCGGAAGCCGATAAAGGCCTGGATAGCAGGCATCGATAAGGCATTAAACAGCCCGATAAGGCCCATCATGACGATAAATACGGTCCAGGCATCACTTAAAGCCGGCAGAAGCAGCAGTCCCGCGGCATTTAAGGCGAGTGCGCCGATAATCAGCTTCTTGACGCCAACCCGGTGGTAAAGCGCGCCCCCGAGCAGTTGTCCCGCAATCCCGCCGATAGACTGCACGAGAATGACGAGCCCGGCGTCGGACATGGATCGCCCAAGCTGGTCGAAGACGAACATCGTAACAAGCGGCCACATCAGCGCGCTGCCAATGGCATTAATAAGACTGGCGAGCAGGAACACTTTAATTTCTTTCGGATATTGCGATAGTGATTTCATCGATGTTATAGACTCCCGGATGTTAAATCGTGATGCAAGGCTTCTATTATACCTTAAGGCAAGCCAAAAAGCCGAAGGATATTTTTGTGCTAAAGCAATTATCCCTTTTGCCCGTATTGGTTCCGGTAGTCGCGGGGCGAGAGCCGGATATGGGTCTTGAATACGCGCTCGAACTGAGACAGGCTTTCAAATCCGACATCCGCCGCGATTTCGGTAATTCGTTCATCCGTTTCGCGAAGCTGCTGCTGTGCTTTCTTCACCCGGGTAATGCCGATATATTCCGTCAGTCCGAAGCCGGTATACTTCTTGAACGTGCGGCTCAAATAACTGGCGCTGAGATGGAACTGCCTGCTTAAACCGTCAAGCGTCAGCGGTTCTCGGAAATGGTCGGCCACGTAGCTTGCGATCTCCATCGCTTTGGCAGCCGCGGGGGAAGGAGGGACGGAGCCGTCGCTTGGCTCCGGTTCGGTCTGAATCGCGTGGCGCGCAGCGAACAGCAGGGATTCGGCAACGGCATGGCGAATCGGCATTTCATGTCCAGGAGGACGCTCCTGCACCTCCTGGAGAAGACCGTACAGCAGCTGCTCAAAGCGAAGGCGCTCCTGATGGGCAAGCCGGAAAACCCGGCGCGAGCCAAGGAAAGGGGATAGAAGCAGCTCGGCTTCTTTTTTGCCGTATTGCTCGAAATATTTTTCGTTGTAATAGAGGACGACTCTCGCATGGTTTGGAACGCCGGTATCCGAGGTTTTGTGCAGTTCATTGGCTGGAATAAGCACCAGATCCCCTGCGGCAATCGGATATTTGCGGTCTTTAATGAAATACTGCCGTTCCCCACTGAACAGATAGTAGAGCTCGTATTGCCCGTGGATATGCTCGACGGACATCGTGAAATGGCCCTTGCGCTTGTTATATTCCAGAAAGAAAAGATCTTCCGAATCCCCATAGAATAGTTCGTTGCTTAAATGCATGATCAAAGACCCCCGAATGACAAAATATGCGGTATAGATTTAATTCTAGCATAGATTGCGGAGAGATTGAGCAGATATTGCTGTACATTTTGAATATAGGAAATCCAATACCAGCCAGTAAGGAGATGTACAAACCAATGTCTAACAAGAAAACGTACGTGCAAGTCGGAACCGGGGGGCGCGCGGAATTTTTCTATGGGGCGATTGCCACAACCTACCGGGAAACATCCGAGCTGCTTGCCTTTTGCGATATTAACCAGACCCGCATGGACTACGCGAACAAGCTTCTGCAGGACAAGTACGATTACCCGGCCGTGAAGACGTACAAGAGCGACGAATTCGAACGCATGATCGAGGAGATCAAACCGCAATTTGTAATCGTTACGACGGTTGACCGCACGCATCATCAATATATTATCCGTGCTCTCGAGCTAGGCTGCGATGTGATTACGGAGAAACCGATGACGGTAGACGAAGAGAAATGCCAAGATATTCTGGACGCGGTTGAGCGGACGGGCCGTCAGGTGCGCGTAACGTTTAACTACCGTTATGCTCCGCATCATACCAAAGCCCGCGAGCTTATTGAGAACGGTACCATTGGCGACGTAACCTCCGTGCACTTCGAATGGCTGCTAAATACGCAGCACGGCGCGGACTACTTCCGCAGATGGCACCGCGACAAACGCAACAGCGGAGGACTCCTTGTCCACAAATCGACGCATCACTTCGATCTTGTAAACTTCTGGATTGGTTCGGAGCCGGATACGGTGTTCGCGATGGGCGACCTGCTGTTCTACGGCCGGGAAAATGCCGAGAAGCGCGGCGTTACGAAGTTCTACGACCGTGCGACAGGCAATCCAAACGCAGAGAATGATCCGTTTGCGCTTCCGCTCGACAACAACGAGCATTTGAAAGCGATGTATTACGACGCGGAGAAAGAAGACGGCTACCGCCGCGACCAAAGCGTATTCGGCGACGGCATCTCGATCGAAGACACGATGAGCGTGTTGGTCCGCTACAAGAATAAAGCTCTGCTGACGTATTCGCTTAATGCATACCTGCCTTGGGAAGGCTACCGGATTGCGTTCAACGGTACAAAAGGCCGCATCGAAATGACGGTAATCGAACAGTCCTATGTCAACTCCGGCGGGGACAAAGCCTTGGAAGGGGCGGTTCAAGGCGTTAACATCATCGTGTTCCCGATGTTTGGCGAAGCCTACACGGCGGAGTTCGAAGAAGGCGAAGGCGGTCATGGCGGCGGCGATCCGGTTCTGCTCAATGATATTTTCGGCGTTCCGGTGGAAGACCGCTTTAATCGCGCGGCTAACCACATTGACGGCGCGCGTTCCATCCTGACGGGCATTGCTGCCAACAAATCGATCCGCACGGGCCAATCGGTGAAAGTCGATGACCTGGTACGCTTTTACGAATAGGAGGAATTTCGGATGAAGGCTTTTATGGATGATCAATTTCTATTGAACAGCGATACCGCTGCCTTGTTATACGAGAAATTCGCGAAGCCGATGCCAATTATCGACTACCATTGCCACCTGGATCCGAAGGCAATCTACGAGAATAAGCCGTTTCGCAACTTAACCGAAGTATGGTTGTACGGCGATCACTACAAATGGCGCGCGATGCGGGCTAACGGTATAGCAGAAGAGTATGTTACCGGCGGCGAAGGCGTCAGCGATTATGACCGGTTCCTCGCTTATACGCGCACCGTTCCGATGGCCATCGGCAATCCGTTGTATCACTGGTCCCATCTGGAGCTTAAGCGTTTGTTCGGCATTGACGAACTTATCAACGAGAAGAATGCTCCGGTTATCTGGGAGAAAGCGAATAAAATATTTGAAGGCAGCGGGATGACGCCGCAGGAGCTGGTGCGCGTATCGAATGTCCGCGTCGTATGCACGACGGATGACCCGGCCGATTCGCTGGAGTATCACATCAAGCTGATGGAGGAAGACCGTCACGGCTTCCAGGTACGGCCTTCATTCCGTCCGGATAAGGCGCTTGAGATTAACCGTGCGACATTCCTGCCATGGATCAATCGTCTGGAGGAAGCAAGCGGATATGAAGTATCCGATTACAGCCTGCTGCTGAAAGCGCTGAAGGAGAGAGTGGATTTCTTCCACCGGACCGGTTGTCTGCTGTCCGACCATGCCATCGATACGGTTCTGTATGCGGACGCGACAGAAGAGCAGGCGGCGGCGATCTTTGCGAAAGCTCTCCGCGGCGAACAGGTAAGCCTGGAGGAAGAAGCGCAATACAAGACCTTTACGCTGGTCTACCTATCCCGTCTGTATGCCGATCATGGCTGGGCGATGCAGCTTCATATTCATGCCCATCGCAACAACAATACTGCAATGATGGGACGTCTAGGTCCGGATACCGGCTATGACTCCATTAACACGGGTTCATTGGCCGGACCGCTTGTCCGGCTGCTCGACAGCATGGAAAATAACGGTAACGGCGGTCTACCGCGTACGATTCTGTATTCCTTGAATGCTTCGGATAATGACGTGCTTGCTTCCATAATCGGCAGCTTCCAGGACGGCACGATCCCGGGTAAAATCCAGCTTGGCTCGGCATGGTGGTTCAACGATACGATTGACGGCATGCTGGCCCAAATGAAATCTCTTGCGAATATGGGCCTGATCAGCAGGTTTGTCGGCATGCTGACCGATTCGCGGAGCTTCCTGTCTTATCCGCGGCACGAATACTTCCGCCGGATTCTGTGCAATTTGCTTGGCGACTGGGTGGAATCCGGTCAAGTTCCCGCGGATATGGAGCTTCTTGGCTCTATCGTAGAAGGCATCTGCTACCGTAACGCAGAGCAATACTTCCGTTTTGGATCAGACTCGGCGAGCATTAAGGTTCAAGCGGGGGTTGCCCAATGAGTTCTATGACGAATAACTTACCTAACTTGAATTTTGCCATCCTGCGGGAAGGAGAGGCTTCATCTTATAACCGGATGAAGTCTTATCCGGTCAAGGTGCTGCAAATCGGCGAAGGCAATTTCCTCCGCGGCTTTGTAGATTGGATGATTCACCGCTGCAATGAGCAAGGGCTTTTTAACGGCAGCATTGCGGTATCCCAGCCTCGCCCAACGGGTGCGGCGAAGCTGCAGGAGCTTAAGGAGCAGGACGGTCTCTATTATCAATGGATCAGAGGCCTGAATGATGGGGAGCTTGTCGATCGGCGCGAACTGATCTCGGTATTTTCCGATTTTGTTGATCCGTATCAGGAATGGGGCCGTTTCCTTGCGCAAGCGGCAAATCCGGATTTGGAGCTGGTTGTGTCGAATACGACGGAAGCGGGTCTGGTCTACCAGGCATCGGACTGGGCGCCGGATCAGCCGATCCTATCGTACCCGGGCAAGCTGACGCTGCTCTTATACCGCAGGTTCGAGCATTTTGGCGGTGATCCGGGCAAAGGTCTTCTTCTGCTGCCATGCGAGCTTGTTGAGCGCAACGGCGATAAGCTACGCGACATCGTGCTGCAGCATGCTTCGGACTGGAAGCTGCCTGAGGCGTTCGCGGACTGGATCCGGGAGCATAATCGGTTCCTGAATTCGCTGGTGGACCGCATTGTCACGGGCTTCCCGGCCGAAGAAGCGAATGAGCGTTTTGCGGAATGGGGGATCAAGGACTGTCTCTTAAACGCGGCTGAGCCTTATCATATCTGGGCGATAGAAGGGGAAGAGGAGTTAGACGAGCGCCTTCCGTTCGTGAAAGCCGGATTAAACGTTATATGGACAAACGATCTGCAGTCCTATCAGCTTCGCAAGGTACGGATCCTGAACGGTGCTCATAGCTGGATGGCGGCATACGGGCTGTTGAACGGATTAAATGAAGTACGCGAAGTCGTTGAACACCCGGTCTACGGAGCGCATTTGCGCGAAGTTGTTTTTAAAGAGATTGTACCGTCCGTACCGCTTCCGGAAGGGGAAATGAAAGCGTATGCCGGGCAGGTTATCGAACGGTTCGCGAATCCGTACGTGAGGCATAAGCTTACGGATATCGCGATGAATAGTTTATCCAAATTCAAGGTGCGCCTGCTGCCGACTCTCATGGCTTATTACGAGCGTACAGGCGATTTGCCGCCGTTTATCGTGAAGGCGTTTGCCTCCTTGCTTAAACTGTACCGCGTAAAGCTAACCGAGGAAGGCGCTTATGCCGGCACGCGTCTGGATGATAGCCAGCTGCTCATTCGCGACGATGCGGCTATGCTGGCGGAGCTTGCCTCCCTTTGGAACAAAGCGGATAACGGTGAGCTTGGCTTGAAGGAGCTGCTGGAGGATGTTCTCGGACGCGACGTTTGGTGGGGAACGGATCTAAACGGAATAACCGGCCTAGCTGACCGGTTAACGGCCGAAATTGCTCAATTGGAGGAACAAGCATGAGAAACGCAACGATTACGAACGCAACGCTGCTTCACCCGCAAGACGATGTCGTTATCGCTCTGCGGGATATCGAACCGGGCGAGATCGTCAGATGGCCGTCGGCCGATGGAAGCGAGCAGTCGGTAGCGGTAGATAAAGCGGTGCCGCGCGGCCATAAAATTTTGATTCATCCCGTTGCGGCCGGCGTGCATGTCCATAAATTCGGTTACTCGATCGGAGTCGCCAAAGAAGACATAACGCCAGGCAGCTGGGTTCATACCCATAATCTCCGTACCGGATTAGGAGAGGTCCTGGATTATGAATACAAGCCTAAGACGGATTCGGCTTCAACCGAAGCTGTGGTCAGTCCGTCTTGGCCCTCAACTTTTCAAGGTTATGTCCGGGAAGATGGGGAAATCGGGATCCGTAATGAAATCTGGATAATCAATACGGTTGGCTGCATTAACAAGACCTGCGAGACCATTGCCAAGCTTGCCGGACGACAGTTCGAAGGGCAAGGAATTGACGGCGTATACCATTTCCCGCATCCGTACGGCTGCTCCCAGCTTGGCGATGATTTGACGGCGACGCAGAAGCTGCTCTCCGCGCTTGTCCGGCACGGAAATGCGGCAGGCGTGCTCGTTATCGGACTTGGCTGCGAGAATAACCAGATTGATGCCTTCAAGAAAGCGATTGGCGATTACAATCCGTCCCGCGTCAAGTTCCTGAAATCCCAAGAGGTGGAGGATGAGCTGGAGGAAGGTCTGAAGCTGATCGAAGAGCTGGTCGAGTACGCCGGCGGATTCAAACGTCAGGAGCTGCCTCTTGCGAAGCTGCGGATTGGCCTGAAATGCGGCGGTTCGGACGGTTTTTCCGGCATTACGGCTAACCCTCTCGTGGGCCGTATCGCGGATGCGATTACGGCTTCAGGCGGTACGGCGCTTCTGACGGAAGTACCGGAGATGTTTGGCGCGGAGACGATTCTGATGGACCGCGCGGCGGATGAGCAGGTTTTTAACGGGATAGTTAATCTCGTTAATGACTTTAAAGGCTATTTTATCCGTCACGGACAGGAGATTTACGAGAATCCATCCCCAGGCAACAAGGACGGCGGAATTACGACGCTTGAGGAAAAGTCGCTTGGGTGCACGCAAAAGGGCGGCCATGCAACGGTAACCGACGTTCTTCCGTACGGGGAACCGTCGAGAAAACCTGGCCTCAACCTTGTTCAAGCACCGGGCAACGACTTGGTGTCGGTTACGGCGTTATCGGCTGCCGGAGCCCATATTGTATTATTTACGACGGGACGGGGCACGCCTTTTGGTGGTCCGGTTCCAACCGTCAAGATTGCGACAAATACGCAGCTGGCGGAACGGAAAAAGAACTGGATCGATTACAACGCGGGTCAGCTGATTGAAGGAAAGAGGATGGAGGAGCTTCAGGAAGAGCTGCTTCATCAGATTGTCGAGCTTGCTTCAGGCAAGAGGGAGACGAACAACGAACGTAACGGCTTCCGCGAAATTGCGATTTTTAAAGACGGCGTTATTCTATAGTTATTAATGAACCGGGCTGCCGCTGCTAAGCGGGTAGCCCGGTTTTTCGTTTTGAAGGCGGGTCGGAAGTCATGTATACTAGTAGGCACTTGCATCTGATTATTGGGAGGCCTATTACGATGAGTCAGCGTTACCGCATTACTAGATCTTTGAAGGAAACAGGCAATGTTCAGGATATGACCTTGGACGAGTGCAAGCAGCTATTTGCGTCCAAGCCGGATTTCGAATACACCTCGGTCTTTACCGTAAAAGGCCCGGAGAGCACGATGTCCATCGAAGGCGATTTCTTTATGTGGAGCTACGGGGAAGCTAAAATCCCTTTCCGGCTGTACAGCGGCGATCTCTATGTGGCAGTGAGCAATGAGGCGGTCGTTCCGAAAATGATCGAAATTGCGAGCGAGCTTGAAGCGGATATTGTGGAAGGTTAATGTGATAGCGAAAAATCAATTAAAAAACCAACTCCTGCGAGAAGCGAGGAGTTGGTTTTTTAATTGTTTCAAGCTTGCGCATCGCCTACGTAACGATTTCTTGCAGCACCCATGCCAAAGATAAAAATGAGCAGGCTTGCGGCAATCAGCATGCCAATCGATACCGTCCAGTGATGGGTCATGTCGTGTAATATGCCGAATACGAGCGGACCGATTGCCGCCAGAAAGTAACCAACCGATTGCGCCATTCCGGAAAGCTGCGCGGCGGCATGGGAAGTGCGGGTGCGGAGCGTGAAAAACAGCATCGCGAGACTAAACGAGCCCGCGCCGGCAATTCCGATAAACACCGACCATAACGGAACCAAGCCGTTCCCGTCCAGCAGCAATCCGCCTATGCCGACCAGGTAAAGAACCGTTGTAATAATCACGAGTATCCGTTGGCTTTTCATCCGGCTTGCAATGATGGGGATCACAAACGTAAACGGCAGCATCGAGAACTGGATAAGCGACAGCATCCAGCCGGCCGTATCATCCGTCATGCCTCTGTCATTTAAGATTTCAGGAAGCCAAGCGACAAGATTGTAGAAGATAAAGGATTGCAGTCCCATAAATAAAGTAACCTGCCAAGCGAGAGAGGAACGCCAAGGCTTGGCTTCACCCGCAGCCGTGCTCACTTGGGATACGGCTGCCGCCGCTTGACGGGTTTTACTCATTCGCGGCAGCCAGAAGACGATGCCCACGGCTGTCAGCACAAGCCAGCAGCTTAAGGCGCCTTGCCAACCAAAGCCCGCATCGCGGGCAAGCGGTACGCTAATGCCGGAGGCAAAAGCGCCGCAAAGGTTCATCGATACCGAATAAATCCCGGTCATTAAGCCGATTTTGCTTGAAAAATCTCTTTTTACAAGGCTGGGAATAAGAACGTTGCAGACGGCAATGGATAACCCGATCAGGATCGTTCCGCCAAACAGGGCAACGGAGCTGGAGATCGAGCGGCACAAGGTACCGATCCCGATAAAAATCAAAGCGATAAATATGACGCGTTCGACTCCGTAACGCCGCGCGAGCTGCGGGGCGAAGGGAGACATAAACGTAAAGGCGAGCAAAGGAACGGTTGTCAGGAGCCCGGCAACGGAATTGGATATTCCGGTCGATTCGCGGATGTAGCTGACTAACGGTCCAACCGACGTAATAGGCGCCCTAAGATTGGCGGCTACGAAAATAATGCTTAAAGCGAGCAGCAGACCGGATGCTTTCTTCAGGTCAGCTTTCGCTATTTTGCTGATTTGTTCCATGTTGGTCTAGTCCTCCGGTGATGTCTTCATTCTGAAAATGCTGCTGCGTTTCTCCAATGTACTGTTGAACCATCTCTACTGCTTTGGCGCTGTTCTGCTCCCTAATCGCCTCCATCAGCCGTACGTGGTTATCATGGAAGCCGTGAAACCGATCCTTGTTGAACATGTCCACAAGAATAGGCGGCACACTGTCGTAAATATAATCGTACAGCTCGATAAGCAGCCCGTTGCGGGAGGAAGCAATTACGGCCAGATGGAACTCCATATCCCAGCGGGCATAACCGTCGGCATTCGCCTTTTGAATAGCCTCTTTACTTTGATCCAGGCAATAAGCCATCCGCTCCAAATCCTCCTCGTCCCGCCGCTGGGCGGAAAGACTCGCGGCTTCCTTTTCCAAGGCATGCCGAACCTCTAGCGTTTCCAGCCAGCTTGCTCGTTGGATCCGCTTCTTAAGTACGGGGCCAAGCGCGCTGGAAGAGCTGACATACGTACCGTCTCCTTGCCTTGTTTTCAGCAATCCCGCATGGGTTAAGGCGCGGATGGCTTCCCGCAAGGTGTTGCGGCTGACTTGAAGCTGCTCCATCAGTTCAGGCTCCGGGGGGACTTTTGTGCCAACCGCCCATTGACCGGAAGCAATCAGACCTTCGATCTGCTCCGCCACTTGTTCAACCAGCGTTAGCCGTTTTGCTTGCTTCAGCATAGCGTTTCTCCTTTCTAAACGTTCAAACGTAGGATGTTTGGTTATTTTACCTCGAAAGTGGTTCATTTGCAATAAAAAAAAGACCATTTCCCGGATTTGCGGAAAACGGTCTGGCATTTAATGAATTCTTGTAAGCTTCTCCGGATTGGAGATGGCGTACACGGAACGTATTTTTCCCGTTTGTTCATCGGGCTCGAAGAGATAGACTTTGACGGGCTTGTTATCCTGGATTTGCATCAAGCCTTGTTGTCCGCTGACGACTATAGGCTGCCAGCTTCCTTCAAAGGCACCCTTCCTCGCAATACCCTCCAAAAAGGCAATAATTCTGTGCGGACCAAGGATCGGATTAAGCGCAGAGCGTACGATACCGCCGCCATCCGACAACATAACCGCGTCGTCGGTAAGAAGGTGGATGAAGCTTTCCAGTCGTCCCGTGTAGATCGCTTCGGAGAAGGACTGCACAAAGCGGGTCATGGACTCATCCAGCGTCGCTTTATTTTCCTCGTTAAGGGAGGAGGAGTGACCGATCTTGGCGGAAGCGCGGCTGAAAATTTTCCGGCAAGCCGCTTCGGATTTATCCAGCATAGCCGCGATCTCCGCATATTCATAGCCGAAGGATTCCCGCAGGACAAATACGGCGCGCTCGGGCGGCGTACAGCTCTGAAGCAGAACGAGAAGGGCGTAACCGAGCTGTTCATGCTGAATCACATTGTCGAGCGGCGAAAATTCCGGAGCCCCGTCACTCACCGGCTCGGGCAGCCATTGGCCCGGGTAGCTCTCGCGTTTGCGCGGAGCCGACTTCATCACGTTTAAGACCCGGTTGGTGAGCAGTTTGACCAGATACGCCTTTGGGTGCGAGATCTCGATGCCATCAAGCCTGCTGACGGTAACGAACACATCCTGGACCGCGTCTTCCGCTTCGCTCATCGAGCCCAGCATCCGGTAGGCGATCGAAGTTAGGAGCGGCTTATACTCCCGGTAGAGCTGTTCAATTTCCAAAGCTGTATCGCTTGCCGTCAAGTCCTATCGACCTCCAAAATTTAACTGTTTTGATCATACCGTAACGAACCGCAAGAAACCACCCTCATCCGGAGGAGTGGTTTCTTTGGCTATTGAAAGCGAGGCAGAATGCTCAGCTCGCATGGTGTCGGTTTCGTTATCTAAGACAATGCAGCAGCCGGATTTGTGACAGGGGATAAGAAAAAAGATGGAGCGGGAAGCATGTCAAGGCAGCGTGCTGCCCCGGTTGCGGATCATTATAGAAAAAATGCATTGACGTGGATCGCTATTTCGGATTACACTAGCACCAGTCATTTAGTAAATTAGTAAATTAGTAAACAAGTGAACGAGATCAGCCGACTAATTAATTTCATGCGGAAATTTAGTGTAAAGCTTGATGCTTTCAATTAGTTGGCTTCATTAGAATCAACCATGCAAGAAAGAGGTGAGGACAGCAGCTCCGTGTAACCGCCGCAATGACACTGCGAGATCGTGACAACGGTCTTGCCGCCAAAATCAAAAAATCTTACTATTCACGAGGTATCTATTATGTTTTCCAATCGTTATGTACGAACGATCATTTGTTCCCGGGTGCTGCTGCACCTGGGAATATGGATCCGGAATTACGCGGTGTTGCTGTATGTGACCGATCTAACCGGCAACGATCCGGTATACGTCTCGCTTATTTCGGTTGCGGAATTTGCGCCGATCTTCCTATTCGCCTTAATCGGGGGGACCTTCGCCGATAGATGGCGGCCGAAACGGACGATGGCAGGGAGCGATTTGCTCTCGGCGGTCTCCGTCGCAGCCGTATTGCTCGCGCTCATTAACGGCGGATGGATAGCCCTGCTGATCGGAACTTTTCTATCGGCGAGCCTGTCCCAGTTTTCCCAGCCTTCCGCAATGAAGCTATACAAACGCCATGTACCCGGCGAACAGCTGCAGGGCGTGATGGCGATGTCCCAAACGCTTGTCGCGGTCTTTATGGTACTTGGGCCGGTTATCGGCACGCTTATCTTCCTAAAGCTTGGCATCCAGGTATCCCTTATTTTGACGGCCGTCTTATTCCTGGGCTCCTCGCTTATTCTGGCAACGCTGCCCCGTGACGCAAGCGAACAGCATTCAAACCTCAAATCCAGCTTTATGAGCGAGATGACAGCCGGTATCCGGTACGTCTGGTCGAATCAGGCTCTTCGAACCTTATGCGTCAGCTTTGCGGTTGTCGGGTTTGCTTCCGGTCTAACGCAGCCGCTTCAAATCTTTATTGTGGTGGAGCAGCTTGGACAAGCGAAGAGCTTTCTGCAATGGCTTGTCATGACAAACGGCGCAGCCATGCTGATCGGAGGAGTCGCGATTATGGGCGCAGCGAAAAAAATACCGCCGCAGCGTCTATTCGTAGCGGGGCTGCTCATTACGGCGGTCTGCACGACCGGGATTGGCGCCTCTACGATGATTTGGCTGACCATTCTCTTATTGATCATCAGCGGGTTGGTATATCCGGCTATTCAAGGAGGCATTCAAACGCTCATCGTCCGGAACACGGAGATGGCTTATATGGGCCGCGTATCCGGAGCGATTATGCCTGTGTTTATGGGAATGATGGTTATCGGCATGTCTCTGTCGGGCTATTTGAAAGGTGCTTTATCGTTATTCGCCGTCTATGGCTTAAGCGGTCTCCTCATCATGGCTGGCGTTCTAATCCTGCTGAAGCTCCGGGAAGGCCAAGCGAACAAATAAGGCAGACCTGCACATAAATTCCTTCCAATCGTGCAAATTAAGGAAATCCAATTGCCGTTGAGAGGGGTAACGTAGAACCATGTCATACCATAAAGATCTGCCGCAGTTTCCCGAGTCTTATTGGACTGCATCCCAGCATGATAAGGGTAAATTTCCGAAGCTTGAGCAGGATGCGGAAGCCGATGTAGTCGTAGTAGGCGGAGGGATATCCGGTATAACCACTGCCTATCTGTTGAGTCAGGAAGGTCTTCGGGTCGTGCTGCTCGAAGCGGGGGAGATTCTGAACGGAACGACCGCTCACACGACAGCGAAAATAACCGCGCAGCATGATCTGATCTTTGACGAGCTTATTCGTTCCGAAGGCAAGGAAAAAGCTTCGCTTTATTACGAAGCCGCGAAAGACGCGATGAATTTCATCCGGGAGACGATCGGCAGGCATCAGATTGAATGCGGTTATGCGGAGCAGGATGCTTATGTATACACCCATCATGTGGATTACATCGTCAAGGTGGAGAATGAAGCAAAAGCCTATCAAGAGCTTGGCATACCGGGCGCCTATCTGGACAAAATGCCGCTTAACCTGCCGCTCTTTAGCGCTGTACGGATGGACGGACAAGCACAGTTTCATCCGCTCAATTATTTATTGAAGCTGGTTGAGGAATTTTTGAAGGCTGGCGGCAAAATCTACGAACAGACAACGGCCGTAGACGTGGAACGCGTAGACGATTCGCCAAAAGTCATGACCGGCGACGGGCATCGGATTGGATGCAAATACGTTGTTTCCTGCACCCATTTTCCTTTTTACGACGGTCAAGGCTTTTATTTTGCAAGAATGCACGCCGATCGTTCCTATGTACTTGGCTTACGGGTGGAAGACGAATATCCGGGCGGGATGTATCTGAGTGCCGAGGACCCGAAGCGTTCCGTGCGTTATGCTCCGCTCGATGACGGGAATAAGCTGATAATTCTAGGCGGACAGAGCCATAAGACAGGACAAGGGATCTGCACGATCAACCATTACGACGAGCTGCGGAAGTTTGCGGAGAATCAGTTCGAGATAAAAGAAATTTCCTACAGATGGTCCGCGCAGGACCTTGTTACGGGAGACAAAATACCGTTTATCGGGCGCATTACGGCTTCGCATCCCGACGTCTTTATCGCAACGGGCTTCCGCAAATGGGGGATGACGAACGGTACCGCGGCTGCCCTCCTTATCCGGGATCTTATTCTGGAAAGGGATAATCCGTATGCGGAGCTGTTTACGCCTTCCCGTTCTCTGTCCTGGAAAACCGTTGGCAAGCTGATATCGGATAACGCGGATGTTGCGAAGCACTTGATTTCCGGGAAGCTGGAGTATGTCAAGAAACGTCCGGAGCACCTTGAGAAGGATGAAGGCAGCGTTGTTCAAATTCAAGGCCGCCGGGCAGGGGGATATCGGGATAAAGACGGTCAACTCTTTCTTGTCGACACGACCTGCACCCATATGGGCTGCGAGGTGGAATGGAATAACGGGGAACGGACCTGGGATTGCCCTTGCCACGGCTCGCGCTTCTCGATTACCGGCGAAGTTATTGAGGGTCCGGCGGAAAAGCCTTTAGTTCGCTTATAAAACAAACGAAAACCAGCTTGCATTCCTTGTTAAAGGGATAGGGCTGGTTTTTTCGTGCCGTCTATTTATCTGCGATAAAAGTAGCGCAAAGATGCTCGAGAATCACTTCCGGCGAATAACCGCGGACCTCCCGCTGGAATAGATACGATTCGCTGCTCACTCCATTAAGCAGCATATCGGCACGGAATACGCTGTTTGGTTCAGATTTTCCCGAAGCGGTAAGCATCTCGTCAAACAGCTGAACAAGAATTTCGTGCAGCTCATGGTAGAGCGGACCTTTTTGCCGGGTGCTCGGCCGGTTGGCTTGCGAAGAATCCTCAACGCCGCGCAGCAGCTGGGATTTTTTTTCCCGAAACTTGATGAACAAGCCAAGAATTCCTTTCAGTCTGGAGCTTGGAGAGTCAGCATGGTTATCTTCCAGGTAGGCGTAAATATCCTCAAACAGAATGACCAGATTGTCCTTCATGAGGTCCAGACACAATTCGCTCTTATTACGGTATCGGCGGTAAAGAGTGCCCGGTCCGATCTGGGCTTCAGCCGCTATCTGATTCATGCTGACCTGTTCCACGCCATGCTGTTCAAACAATTGGAGAGCGGCGTTAAGGATACGCTGACGGTTCTCGGCAGCATCCCGGCGCTCGGGCTTAGGCGGAGTAGTCGTTGAATCTTTATTCATGTCCGGATCACATCCTATCTTAAAAACATGATTTTAAGCTTGGTTGACAAACGGAGAGGTCTCCGTTTAATATCAAAAGGAGAGTTCTCCGCTTAATATTATCATAACCGTAAGGAGTGTGTACAATCGATGTTGAACGCGAAAAGAAGCGCATTCGTAATCATGGACTTGCAGAACGGCATTGTATCCCGTTTTGCTAATAACCCGGAGGTTATTCAACCTTTTCAGAAGGCTTTAGAGGCTGCGCGCAAGCAAGAGATCCCGGTTATTTTTGTCCGCGTGGGCTTTAATGAAGGATATCCGGAAGTCAGTCCCCGCAATAAATCCTTTTCGGTCGTTGCGCAGCATGGCGGCATGACAATCCATGACGATGCCACGCAGATTCACGAGTCGGTGAAGCCTCTGCCTGGCGAGCCGGTCGTTACGAAGTTCCGGATCAGCGCGTTTGCCGGCAGCAACCTGGAGGTTATTCTTCGCGCGAAGCAGGTCGAGAATCTTATTCTATGCGGCATTTCGACAAGCGGAGTTGTGTTATCCACGGTGCGCGAGGCGGCTGACAAGGATTTTGCCATTACCGTATTAAAGGATGCCTGCCTGGATGCGGATCCCGAAGTGCACCGCGTCCTTACCGAGAAGGTGTTCCCGCGCCAGGCGGACGTAAAAACGGTGGAAGACTGGATTGAATCCTTAGCTTAAAACACCCGGAAGCAACAGAATGAAGGAGGATGACAGGTATGCCAATATGGAAAAGAAACCTGTTCGTCTGTTGGTTTGGCGTATTCGTCGCAAGCATCGGCATGAGCCAGATCGCCCCGGTATTGCCTTTGTACATCAATCATCTGGGCGTTTCCGATACCCGAATGGTAGAGCAGTATTCCGGTTTAGCGTTTGGGATTACCTTTATATTGTCCGCCGTGTTTTCTCCGATATGGGGAATCGCGGCGGATAAATACGGGCGGAAGCCGATGCTGCTCCGGGCAAGTCTTGGCATGGCCATCGTCATTTTCAGCATGGGCTTCGCCCAAAACGTGTATGAGCTGATTGGCCTTCGCCTGCTGCAGGGAATCATTACGGGTTACGCCTCCGCTTGCACGGCGCTTATCGCAACGCAGACCGAGAAAGCCCACGCCGGGTGGGCGCTCGGAACCTTGTCCACGGCGGGAATCGCGGGTTCCTTGTTAGGTCCGTCCATCGGCGGATTTATTGAATTGCATTTCGGTATGCGGAATGTGTTTTTTATTACCGGAGTATTGTTATTGTTCGCTTTTATTACAACCTTGCTGTTCGTGAAAGAGAATTTCACCCGCGTGGATAAAAAAGCGCAGAGAATGAAGGAAGTGTGGGGCAGTATCCCCGAGAAGAATCTGACGATCACTTTGTTCGTGACGTATTTTGCCTTAACGCTTGCCATGTATTCCATTGAACCGGTCTTAACGGTGTATGTCACAAGCTTAACGAGCAGCACCGAGCATGTTGCACTGCTGGCCGGGTTTATATTCTCCGCCTCCGGACTGGCCAATATGATCGCGGCGCCAAGGCTCGGCAGACTGTCGGATAAGATTGGCGCGCACAAGGTGATGCTTATCGCTTTGATTGTTGCGGGCCTGTTGTTTATACCGCAGGCATTGGTCCATCAGCCTTGGGAGCTTATGGTGCTTCGATTCTTGCTTGGGCTGGCGGCAGGGGGGCTTAACCCGTCTGTAAATATTCTGATCAAAAAAATTACGCCGGATGCTCTCACGGGCAGAGTCTTTGGTTTTGCGATGTCGGCGAGTTACCTCGGCGTCTTTATCGGTTCCATTCTCGGAGGGCAAATCTCTGCTTGGTTAGGCATCCGGGCGGTCTTTTTAACAACGGGAGCTATCCTTCTGCTGAACGCTTTGTGGGTCTACGCGAAAGCGTATAAGAAGCTTAATCTTAAAGCGGCTGAAGGCCGTTAATTTTTTTGCGAAAATGGGTTTACCTCGGATTCGTTTTTTGTTATTATAACTGCAATATGAAATGCAATGACGAGACGAGTAGGTAAATCAATTCTTTTCCAGAGAGCTCCGGTATGCTGAAAAGGAGTAAAGAGTTATTTATCGAAGAAAGACTCTGAGCAGCGCATCGGAACCGGTCTGGCCGGGGATGGTGTGACAGGAGCTCCTGTTATAGAGCTAGAGTATAAGCATTGATGGCAATGCCGTACTTGAAGAGGCTGATATGGCGACATATCCGCGAATTTAGGGTGGTACCACGGGTATTCAAATCTCGTCCCTGAGACTACGGTCTTGGGGGTGGGATTTTTTTATTTTCGCAGCAAGCAAAGGGATTTATACCGCATACATGTAAGGTATAAGGTCGGCATACAAAATCAGACTGAGAGGATTTGAAGAATAAATGTCACAAAAACTTAAAGTTGGTATTGTTGGTGGAACAGGCATGGTTGGCCAGCGCTTCGTACAATTGCTGGATCAGCATCCTTGGTTTGAAGTAACGGTTATTGCCGCAAGCGCAGGCTCGGCAGGCAAACCGTACGTTGAATCTGTTCAGAACAGATGGAAGCTTGACACACCAATCCCTGAAGCGGTTAAGAATATCGTGGTGCAGGACGCTTCCAAGGTCGAAGAGGTTGCTGCTGGCGTTGATTTTGTATTCTGTGCGGTGGATATGCCTAAGAAAGAAATTCAGGCGCTCGAAGAGGCTTACGCAAAAACAGGCACGCCGGTCGTGTCCAACAACTCGGCGCATCGCTGGACGGCGGACGTTCCTATGGTTATTCCCGAGATCAATCCGGAGCATCTTGAAGTTATTGAGGCTCAAAGAAAACGTCTGGGTACAACAACCGGCTTTATCGCGGTAAAACCGAACTGCTCGATTCAAAGCTATGTACCGGCGCTTCATGCTTTGCGCGATTTCAAACCTACGACGGTTGTAGCTTCGACGTATCAAGCGATCTCCGGTGCCGGCAAAAACTTTACGGACTGGCCGGATATGCTGGATAACGTTATTCCTTACATCGGCGGCGAAGAAGAGAAGAGCGAGCAGGAGCCGCTCCGCATCTGGGGCAGCGTTGAGAACGGCGAAGTCGTAAAAGCAAGCGCTCCGCTGATCACAACGCAATGCATCCGCGTTCCGGTAACGGACGGCCACCTTGCAACGGTGTTCGTGAACTTCGAGAACAAACCTTCGAAGGAAGAAATCCTTGCGCGCTGGTCCGAGTACAAAGGCCGTCCGCAAGAGCTGGGTCTGCCAAGCGCGCCTAAGCAATTCATTACGTACTTCGAAGAAGAGAACAGACCGCAAACGAAGCTCGACCGCGACATTGAAAAAGGCATGGGCGTATCGGCTGGCCGTTTGCGCGAAGATTCCCTGTACGATTTCAAATTCGTTGGCCTGTCGCATAACACGCTTCGCGGCGCAGCGGGCGGTGCCGTATTGATTGCCGAACTGCTCAAAGCGGAAGGTTATATCCAACCGAAATAATTGAGATGATTGCAGCAAGCTCCCCCAGAATAGCGGGTAAGGAGCTTGCTGTTTTGCTTTCTAAGACAAGGAGGAGAACAGCTAATGAAATGTGCCGTATTGGACGATTATCAGAATGTTGCCTTGAGCATGGCCGACTGGTCGTCTGTTCAGGAGCGTGTTGAGCTGCAAGTATACAACCATCATTTCGAAGATCAGAATGAGCTTGTCGCCGCTCTGCAGGATTGCGAGATTGTTGTCATCATGCGGGAACGAACGCCTTTCCGCAAAGAGCTTCTGCAGCGGCTGCCTAACCTGAAGCTACTTGTTACCAGCGGAATGCGCAATGCATCCATTGATCTAGCCGCAGCTGCGGAACAGGGGATTACGGTATGCGGCACGAAAGGCGGAGGCGAGGGAACGACCGAACTGACCTGGGCGCTGATTCTGGGTTTAGCCAGAAAGCTGGTGCTCGAGAATGAAGCGGTTCGAAACGGCGGCTGGCAAAGCACGATCGGAGTGGACCTTCATGGCAAGAGGCTCGGGTTGTTGGGGCTTGGCCATATCGGAACCAACGTGGCAAGAATCGGACAAGCCTTCGGCATGCAGGTGATGGCGTGGAGCCAGAACCTGACCGCCGAGAAAGCGGCAGCAGCCGGCGTTACGCTGGCTAGCTCCAAGGAAGAGCTGCTGGAGAGCAGCGATATCGTATCCGTACACTTGGTGCTCGGAGATCGTACTCGGGGCTTGATAGGCGCGCGAGAGCTAGAGCGGATGCGGCCGACCGCTTTTCTCATTAACACCTCGCGAGGCCCTATTGTTGATCGCGATGCTTTGCTGGATGCACTTCGCAGCGGCACAATCGCCGGAGCCGGGATCGACGTATTCGATCAGGAGCCGCTGCCTCAAGACGATCCATTCCGCTCGCTGCCGAATGTCCTCGCAACCCCGCATATCGGTTACGTAACGGAAGCGGCGTACCGGGGATTTTACAAGGGTATCGTTAAAGATATTGAGGCGTATTTGGCCGGTTCGCCGGTAAACGTACTAACATAGTTTCAGACAAAGAGATAGACTGTCGTTTTTTCGACAGTCTATCTCTTTTTAATCTTTATTTAACTAGTGGTGCCTGAATTAAAGTCGAGAATTTAAATGGATGAACATGACCATCGTTAAAGGTCGTCTGGCCTTTTACAAAATGAACATGCTTGCCTCTTCCGACGGGGATAGCAGGACCTGTCGTTATTTTTTTTAATTTATGAAAATGATTAAAGAAATCTGTATTGGTTAAGTCAATTTCATGAACATGGCTATTTCCTCGTGGTATCGCCTGCCCGGTAACGCCTGCGAATCGGTGGTTATGACGATCATTTCCTTCTTCGGCAAGCTGGGTACTGCCCTGGAACTCATGAACATGCCGCTGTACCTTGTAACAAGGTGCAGCTTTTTTGTTAATTGTCGCTCTTTTTCTAACCATAGTTGACAAACCTCCTAATGATGGAACTGTTTTCATGGTATTAAGGAAAGGATCGGCCCGTTCTAGGCTATCTCATTGATTTAGTCAGATTGTAAGTTTCCTCAATTGGAAAAATTCTTGAATAATTTATGATCAATTAGAAGAAAATTAGAAAACCTACTAAATCGGGGTAGCAAGGAGAGAATGATAATGGCGAATGACAAACCGAATCAGCCGCAGGACGAATCGCGCAGAAGGTTCCTTAAATATTCCGGTACGGCTCTTGGCGGGGTAGTGCTTGGCGGGGTCATCGGAGGACTTGTAGGCTCGAATCTGAAACAGACGGAGAAGGAAGCAGCTCCGGAACCGGGCAAGTCGGGGACCGCACCGGAGGATAGAGACTATAACCAAGCGTTGATGTTCTTTAGTCAGGATCAATTTTTGACGGCGGAAGCTGCAGCCGAGCGGCTCTTTCCGAAGGATGATCTGGGCCCGGGAGCCAAGGAGCTTGGCGTAGCCTTTTTCATTGACCATCAGATGGTAAGCCAATACGGCTATAATGCACGTGATTATATGCTTCCGCCTTATTACAAGGCTGAAGAAACGCAGGGTTATCAGCTGATCTTCAAACGGAGAGAACTAATCGCGTTAGGATTGGATGCCTTAAATCAATATAGCAATACGAAATATCAGAAGCCGTTTGTCGAGATAACACCAGAGGATCAGGATGCTGTTCTTACCGCATTTGAAAAGAATGATACGAGCATTAAGGATTTTCCCGCTTCGAACTTCTTCGCTATGTTTCTCAATCTGACGCTTGAGGGAGCTTACGCAGACCCGCTGTATGGGGGCAACCGAAATATGGCAGGCTGGAAAATGAGAAATTTCCCCGGCAACCAGATGAGTTATACCGAATATGTGGACAAGGACGAATTTGTCAAACTTGATCCGTTAAGCTTGCATGATCATCTTGAACTTGGATAGATAAGGGGTGAAGCAAAAATGGCAACTACACTTCCAAAGGTGCCCGTTGTTGTTGTCGGAATGGGATGGGTTGGCGGCATTATTGCCGCTGAGCTGACCAAAGCCGGAATTTCCGTCGTTGGATTAGAACGTGGCAAAAGCCGCGATACGCAAGATTACTATCATGTGCATGACGAGCTTCGCTACGCTGCGCGTTATGAACTGATGCAGGATTTGTCCAAAGAAACGGTAACGTTCAGAAACACCATGAAAATGAGAGCATTACCTATGCGTACATACGGCTCGTTTTTGCTTGGCGATGGTTTGGGTGGAGCAGGGGTTCACTGGAATGGTCAGTATTACCGGTTCCTCCCTTACGATTTCGAGATTTACAGCAAGACAGTGGAGAGGTACGGCAAGAAGAAAATCCCGGAGAACATGACGCTGCGCGACTGGGGCATTACCTACGATCAGCTTGAGCCCTACTTTGTGAAATACGAGCAAATGGCGGGTATTTCGGGAGAGAAAGAGCTTCCGTCCAATATCGGAAAAATGTCCACCCCGTTTGCAACCGGGCCTATGAAGAAAACCCCGGGAATGAAGCTGTTTGAGGATGCGGCCAAAAAGCTCGGCTACAATCCTTACGTGATCCCGTCGGCCAACCTGTCCGAGCCTTACAAGAATCCGGATGGCGTTGAGCGTGCTCCCTGCCAATACTGCGGGTATTGCGAGCGGTTCGGCTGCGAATACGGAGCGAAAGCGGATCCGGTTGTTACGGTGCTCCCGGTTGCGAAGCAAACGGGGAAATTGGAGGTTCGCACCCATTCCAACGTGGTCAAAATCAATCACGAAGGTAAAAAAGCAACCGGCGTAACTTACGTGCATACCCCAACGGGAGAAGAATACATCCAGCCTGCCGATGTCGTTATTCTTGCAAGCTACGTCTTCTCCAATGTAAGACTGCTATTGCTATCCAAGTTAGGCGAGCCGTATGATCCACAGACGGAAAAAGGCTCCGTGGGACGCAATTACGCTTACCAGGTCAATGGTGCCAGCACGAGCATCTTTTACGAGGACCGCGAATTCAACTTGGCAATGGGCGCGGGGGCGCTTGGAAGCAGCATTGACGATTTCAACGGCGACAACTTTGATCACAGCGATCTCAAGTTCCTGCATGGTGCCAACATCCGGTTTACGCAGACGGGTCTGCGCCCGATTCAATATCAGCCGGTTCCTGCAGGCACGCCGAAATGGGGAGCCGAATTCAAGAAAGCGACGATCCATAACTCGAACAGGGTCTTGTCGGTTACCGGGCAAGGAGCAAGCATGCCGAACCGGTATCACTTCCTCGACTTGGATCCGGAATACAAGGATGCGCTTGGATTGCCTCTTATCCGGATGACCTTCGATTTCGAGGATCAGGACCGCGAGCTTGTGAAGTTTATTGCGCAGAAGACGAAGGAAATCGCGGATCAAATGGGCGGAACCAAGACTGAAATCCACGATTCGCTCAAGCAATACAATATCGTTCCGTATCAGTCTACCCATAACACGGGCGGCACGATAATGGGAACGGATCCCAAGACATCCGTCGTCAACAACTATTTGCAAATGTGGGATGCGGAAAATGTTTTCATCTGCGGGGCATCCAACTTCTCGCATAACAGTGGATATAACCCTACCTCGACGGTTGGCGCGCTGGCTTACCGGACGGCGGAGGGAGTTCAGAAGTACATTAATAAAGGCGGTTCACTCGTGTGAGCAATCAGAATGGCGAAGCGGCTGAGACTGTCGGCAGCGATCTGATCAGTCATCTGACCGAGCTCCGCAAACGCCTCATTTATGTAGCGGGCTGGTTTCTGGCCTCCTTGTGCGTTGGCCTCTATGCAGCGCCGAAAATTTTGACTTTCGTCAAAGGACATCTGGGTGCGATTGAAGTAGAGTGGAGCGTGTTCGCGCTTTCGGACGGCATAGCGGTGTATATGAAATGCGCGCTGCTCGTCGGGATTATTCTGACGCTTCCGTTCCTCATGTACCATCTGTGGGCATTTGCAAGACCGGGCATGACGGATGCCGAAGCAAAAAGCACCTTGGTCTATGTGCCGACCTCGTCCTTGCTGTTCGTAAGCGGAGTGTTATTCGGTTATACCGTAGCTCTGCCGATGATGATCCGGTTCATGATTAAGCTGAATCAATCGATGGGAGCTCAAGAGGTATATGGGATCCAGCATTACATGTCATTTCTGATCAGCTTCCTGCTGCCTATGGGAGTTGCTTTTGAAATGCCGCTGGCTATGACTTTTCTGACCCGAATCGGGATGCTGACTCCAGGCAAAATGAAGCAGGTTCGAAAATTTGCGTATGTTGGTCTGGCGGTTGTGGGAACACTTATCTCACCTCCGGATTTTGTATCCCATTTGTCCGTGACCGTTCCACTCATTCTGCTTTTCGAGATCAGCGCATTTATCTCGGCGCGTTACTATAGGCGGAAGTTTGCCGTACAAACGACTTGATTGTGGAGGGATAATATGTTTAACAACGTAGGAATTTCAGGGCTGATCATTATTCTGGCTATCGCTTTGATTGTATTTGGGCCGGCAAAGCTGCCTCAGCTGGGACGTGCCTTCGGCGATACGCTGCGGGAATTCCGGAATTCAACAAAAGGCATTGCCGACGATGAACCGGAAGTCAAATCGAACGTTATCGAATTGGAACAAACTAAACATTAATTGAAGGTCAAAAGGAGACAGCTGCCATGAAGATCAATAAGCTGCTTATGATCGCTGCTCTAGCCGTAACCGTAATGGGAACGGCTGCAGGCTGCGGATCAAGCTCGAAGAACAACAATAATGCCAATACGGGCGCAACCAATAACGCCGGTACCAATGCAGGCACAAACGCTGGGACCAATGCAGGCAATAATGCCGCGGGCGGAGGCGGTGCAAAAGCCATTACCGTTAAAGCGAAAAACTTTGAATTCGATCAGCCGGAAATTCGTGTTAAGCAAGGCGATAAAGTGACCATTACATTAAATAACGCAGAAGGCTTCCATGGCTTCGCGATTCCGGATTATAACGTCGATATCAAGGAAAATAACGGCACTGCGACATTTACAGCCGATAAAGCCGGCGAGCATGAATTCCATTGCTCGGTGGTGTGCGGCGCAGGCCACAGCAAGATGGTAGGCAAGCTCATCGTTGAATAAAGGTTATTGACCGAAAGCCGCGATTTCGCGGCTTTTTGTTTTGTTTGAGGAATGGTAAAATTGTTTTATTTGAATGAGGTGAATGAAATGAAGGCTTTACAATCAACAATGGTTTATTGGGATACGCTGGTGCATCCCGTGTTACGTAATCGGCCTATTTATCTGGTTGCAACGGACAACGGATTAGCGCAAGTTACTTTGCCTCATGAATCCACCTTGGAGAGAGTTGAGGCATGGGTGAAGAAAAAAATACCGAATGCGATATTGATGAGGGATTCGGCTCAAGTAGCTCCGTACATGCAGCAGCTTCAGGAATATTTGGAAGGCAGTCGAAGGAGCTTTACGTTCGCTTTGGATTTTCGCGGCACCGCTTTTCAAAACTCCGTCTGGCAGGCTTTGTTTGAAATTCCATACGGAGAAATGAGAAGCTATGCGGAAATCGCGGAACGAGTAGGGAATCCGAAGGCTGTTCGAGCGGTAGGCACGGCAAACGGCATGAATCCCATTCCGATCGTTGTCCCCTGTCACCGGGTAATCGGCAAGAACAATACGCTCACCGGCTTCAGAGGCGGACTTCAAATGAAAGAGGAGCTGCTCCATCTGGAAGGCGTTCAAGCTTTTGTGAATAAAGGACACGAGAAATACCGCTTTTAAGAAAGCAAGGTCCAAGAGAGGATGCATCATAAATGAATGAAAAAGTCTCGAAGGCGTTCGATCGACTGGCCATCGCGTATGAGCAATCCGTTGATCATAGCAGCGGGCATAACGCCTATTATGAACGGCCGGCGATGATGAAGCTGCTGCCGGATGATATGTCCGGCATGGCTGTTCTGGATGCGGGCTGTGCCGCAGGCTGGTATACATCGCAATTCGCCGAACGGGGAGCGCAAGTGACGGCTATAGATCTCAGCCCGGAGATGGTGGCGGCTTGCAGAAGAAGTCTCCGTACATCATCCGTTTATGGTGTTCCGGCAGTATGATCGTACGGATTATTTCGCCCGCGAATTATTGACGGATGTATGGAATAAGAAGGAAACGGGTCCCGTAGAGGTAACCTTTTATCATAAATCGATGATGGATATTGTTAACGCAACGACGGAATATTTTACATTTGATCAAATGATCGAGCCGCAGCCGGTTAAGGAATATAGGGAGCTTCCCGGAGCTGGCGACTGGTATAAGCGCTGGTACGAACGTTTAATGACTAATCCATGGTTCTTGATTATAAAAGCACGGAAATAACATTTGGCTCAAAAATTAATGTTAATCTAACATTCGATAAATACATCCTTAATACAGCTCCTTTATTATTACCGTAGAACAAAGATAAAGGAGCCGATAAAGCAATGAAAGCACAAAAAACAGAACCGGCGAGAATGCCCGAATACCGGATCAGCGAAAGCGAATCGATGCAATACAAGCTGCTTTACCAGATCCGAATGGGCAATATGAGCACAAGCGAACTGGATAAGCTGCAATTCCTTTGCAAAAGCGAGCTTCATGAGCTGCGCAGCGAACTTGATACGATGCTGCAGGAGCTTCGCGACATGAACAAGCAAATGCAGGGCAAGAATGAAAATCATACGGAAAAAGATAAGGGAAGCATCGCTGCTTAAGAGGCAATGATGCTTTTTTTATTTGCATGGATAGATTCAGGACATATGTCCTTTTTGTTTTTGCCCTCCTGTCGTTTAATTAGAAGAGCGAAATGAACGAGGAGGATGATGAGGAATGAAAGGCATTTTATATGCGGTGCTGGGCGGAGTATTTCTGACCTTGCAAGGTACGGCAAACGCAGCGATTGGCGAGCATCTTGGAACCTGGCAGGCCGCCGTGCTGACGCAAGGGACGGGTTTTGCAGCCGCTCTGCTAATCGTATGGCTGACGGGCGACCGATCGTGGAAACAGCTCAAACAGGTGAAGCTGCGCTACCGGTTTGGCGGAGCGTTTGCAGCGTTTATCATATTCAGCAATATTACGGCTTTTCATCATAACGGAGCAGCCATTACGGTATCGTCCGTGCTGATCGCCCAGATCCTCGTTACTTTGGGAATGGAGAAAGCCGGTTGGTTCGGGAACGGGGCAATCCGGTTAAGAGCGCCGCAATGGATCGGCATAGCCATTATGATAACCGGGATCTTATGTTTATCGTTCTGACAGGATAAAATATCCATTAGAAAGGGGTTGCCGTCAAGTTGAAAGAAATTTTGGATGATGCCCGTATTGATCAATATCTGGCCCAATACGCGTTAGACGATGTATTCCCAAGCTCGCTGCGGCAGCACTTGGCGTTATACCGGTTCGAACCTGGCGATACGTTATGCAAGCAAGGCGAAATACCGGAATATATCTTTTTTCTCATGCGCGGAAAAGTGAAGGTATATACCGCCTCGGCGGAGGGGAAGACGCTGCTTATTAATTTCACGTCCCCGCTTGGCGTGCTTGGCGAGATCGAATGCCTGAATGAGCTGGAAAATTTGAATACCGTTTCGGCCGTTACGCCGGTAGAGACGGTTGCCTTTCACAAGCGCTGGCTGAAGCTGTATCGGGAAGAAGTGCCGTTCCTGCAATTTATGCTGCATCTTGTCACGGAAAAGTTTTATAACAAATCGGTGTCGCTCAGCTTTAATCTCTTATATCCGGTTGAAATCAGGCTTGCCAGTTATTTGCTGTCCGTAACGACCCCGGAGGATGCGAGGGTCAGCACGGTTCATTTGAAGGACATGGCGAATCTTATAGGCACAAGCTACCGGCATCTGAACCGGATTATTCTTAGCTTTACCGGCGCGAACTTAATCGAGCGCAGCCGGGGCACGCTTGTCGTGAAAGACCGCAAGGGGCTAGAAGAAGCAGCGGGAAGAAATATTTACGAGACTGGAGACCGGAAGGAGCATAAATGATGTTAACAGGCATATTACTGGCATTGACGGCGGGTTCGCTTGTCAGCGTACAGAACTTGTTTAACAATAAAGTCAATGCGGCTGCGAACTCGCATACTACGACAGCTCTGGTGCTTGGAATGGGCTTTATGGCTTCGTTAGGCATGGGGCTGCTGTTTGAAGGAGCGGATCTGCTCAGCTGGAAGCCGATGCCCGTCTGGTTCTGGTTCAGCGGCTTGCTTGGGATCGGCGTTGTCACCTGCGTCGTGAAAGGTGTACGGCTCTTGGGCCCGAGCTATGGGACAACCATTGTAATGGCTTCCCAGCTGCTCTGCGCATTATGGTGGGATTCGGCAGGTTGGTTTGGACTCGAGCAAGTGACCTTCACGCCACAGAAAGCAATTGGAGTTGCGGCGCTACTGGCGGGAATTCTTTTGTTCAAGTCGAAGCCAATGGGAATGCATCTTAAAAAGGTTTAAAGAAGCCGGCTGCTGCGGCTTCTTTTTATGCTAAGATATTGGGATAGCTTATTGTAGGAGAGGGAAGTACATGCAGCAAGAGAACGTACAGCTTAGAATGGAAAGTGATGAGAACAGCTTCCTTCAAGGGGTGAAGGACTGCGTACCAACGTTGCTGGGTTATTTAAGCATCGGGTTCGCGGCGGGAGTGGTTGGTCATACCTCGGGGTTAAGCGTGCTGGAGATTACCCTGATGTCGATTCTTATTTACGCAGGCTCCGCGCAGTTTATCATCGCGGGAATGGTAGCCGCGCAGGGCTCCATAGCAGCAATCGTGTTTACCGTATTTATCGTTAATCTAAGGCATCTGCTGCTTAGCGCGGCATTGTCCCCCTATTTCCGTCATTTGACGGCTTTTAAGACCATGATGATAGGCACGCTCCTGACGGATGAGACGTTTGGAGTGGCGATTAACAGAGCGGCCAATACAAAAGCACTCAGCGAATCATGGATGAACGGACTAAACATAACGGCGTATCTTAATTGGATTCTTGCTACGATGGCGGGTGCATTTCTGGGGCAATGGATCACGAATCCGGAAAGGTTTGGTCTCGATTTCGCGTTGTCCGCCATGTTTATTGGACTGCTTGTTTTGCAATTACTAGGTCGTCAGAAGCTGTTCAGAGATTTAGTCGTAGTCGTAAGCGCGGTGATTATCGTTGTGGGTGCAAGCATGGTCACTTCGGGAAGCGTGGCGGTTATTATCGCAACCGTAAGTGCGGCAACAATAGGAGTGTTGATTGAACGATGGAAATAAGATGGGATATTCTTGCAATTATAATAGGTGCTTCAATCGTTACTTTTCTTCCGCGGGTGCTGCCGCTTGTTGTACTCAGCCGCTTGCAAATTCCCGATCTGGCGATGCGTTGGCTAAGCTATATTCCCGTAGCGGTTATGGCAGCCTTATTAGGCAATGAATTGTTGATGACCGATGGCCAACTTACTTCATTGAAGGAAAACATCGAGTTATTTGCCGCTCTGCCTACCTTCCTGGTAGCCATCTTTACGCGCAGTCTTCTCGGCACAATCATCACGGGCGTAATAAGCGTTATGCTGCTTCGGTTGATTATGTAGGTCTGCGTAAATCGCAGACCTTATTGCTTATTATCGTAAAACTAGGTCCTACGTACAGAAAACGGGTCTCGTCTGCGAATGATTATCCAAGACAAAAGTAACGGGTTGTTGCACCAAGCTTGGAGGAATTTGTATGAGATCAGCGATTCACCATCAGAAAGCAAAAAAGCGGGGACTTTGGAAGAAGCTTGTCCTTTTTATTATGATTACCGGCGTAATTATCGCTGTCATTGGAGTGGTTGCTTTTAAATTAATGGTTGCTCGGCAGGATGTATCCTTGCTGGAGGAGCCGCTGCCGGCGGCTACGATCATTTACGATCAGAACAAGGAAGAAGCGCTTCGCATTTCGTCGAAAAAAGCCGAGGCAGTCAGCTATGACAGCTTGCCGGAGGAACTGATCGAAGCGGTAGTTGCCGTAGAGGACAAACGTTTCTTCGAGCATAAAGGCACGGATTTGCAAGGGATTGGCCGTGCGATGGTAACCAATCTGACAAACGGCAAGACGGTGCAGGGGGCAAGCACCATTACCCAGCAGCTGGCGAAAAACGTTTTTCTCAGCCAAGAACGGACATGGACCCGGAAGTGGAAGGAGCTTCTGCTCGCCGAGAAAATCGAGAAGAATTACGATAAGCAGCAGATCCTAACCTTTTATTTGAACCAAATCTATTTCGGAGAAGGGGCTTGGGGTATCAAGAAGGCCACCGAGCTGTACTTTGGCATTCCGGTGAATAAGCTGTCGCTTTCGCAATCGGCACTGCTAGCCGGGATTATTAAGGCGCCTTCGGCACTCTCGCCTTACAGCCATCCGGAGGAAGCGAAAGCGAGAAGGAACGTGGTGCTGAAGCTTATGAAGGATCAAGGCAAGATTGATCAGGCTGCATACGAGGCTTCGGTGAAGGAGCCGCTTCATATTCAAAGCTCAAAGCCAAGCAGCAGCGACGCCATTAAATACCCATATTTCATCGATCAGGTCATTCGCGAGGCAAGCCAGAAGTACGGACTAACGGAAAATGAAGTGCTTCACGGTGGATACCGGATCTACACGACCATGGATACGAAGATGCAGGAAGCCGCCGAGGACGTTTATTCGCAGGACAGCCTCTTTCCCGCGAGCGGTTCGGATCAATTGATACAAAGCGGGGCCGTGCTTGTAGATCCTAAGGACGGAGGGATCCGGGCTCTTATCGGAGGCCGAGGCGAGCAGCCGTTCCGCGGCTTTAACCGTGCGGTGCAGCTGAAACGCCAGCCTGGCTCTACCATGAAGCCGATTTCGGTGTATACGCCGGCTTTGGAGCGGGGTTATACTCCGGATAGCACTTTAATGGACGAACCGGTCAATTTCGGAGGCTATCAGCCTAAAAATGCGGGCGGCAGCTATCATGGAGAAGTATCCATTTACGAAGCTTTGATTCATTCGTATAACGTGCCTGCGGTATCGCTGCTTAACGAGATGGGGATTGAGGCAGGAATGGAAGCCGCCAAACGGTTCGGCATTGAGCTTACGGATACGGACCGGACGCTGGGGCTTGCTTTAGGCGGCTTGCAGGAAGGAGTCTCGCCGCTCGCTATGGCTGAAGCTTTTGGCGTATTCGCAAATGACGGAACACGGATCCCGGCACATTCCATTTCACGGATCGATTCGGCTGAAGGGGAGACCATTGCCGAGTTCGATTCCAACGTCAGCGTGAAAGTGACGGAGCCTGCGGTTGCACGGACGATGACGGCGATGCTTGAAGGTGTCGTCAAGGAAGGCACGGGCGATGCTGCATCCCTAGGTGATCGGCCGGTTGCCGGTAAGACGGGCACAACCGAGATGCCTGGAACCGGCGGAGAAGGGATGAAGGACAATTGGTTTGTGGGGTATACGCCGCAGCTGGTTGGAGCGGTATGGCTTGGCTATGACCATACGGATATCAGCCATTACTTGACGACAACCTCGAAGGCCGCAGCAGCCGTATTCCAGAAGCTGATGAGCGAAGCTCTTCAAGACGAACCGGTCCTGGCATTCGCTAACGTGCCGGCAATTGCCAAGAAGCCAAAGGAGACCGGAAAAGCTAAGGAAGAAAAAGAAGAGAAGAAGGACAAGGACAAAGACAAGCCAAAGCACGAAAAACCCGGTAAGGATAAGCACAAAGAGGACAAGAAAAAGGAACCGGGAGAAGAGCATCGAGGTAAGGGGAAAGGGAAAAAAGATAAAAATGACGATGATTGAGATCAAGAAGCATTCGGATAAGGCGATTATTGTAGCTCATGAAATCTACGGTTTAAACCGTCATATCTCGGCGTTGTGTGCGTCAATTGCGGCGCAGGGTTATGACGTGTACGCACCTGATTTGCTCAATCGGCAGGAGCCATATGGTTATGAGCAAGAGCAAGAGGCTTACGGAAATTTTATGGAACATGTCGGATTCGATCAAGCATCCGCAGCCATACTAAGATTAGCGGGAGAGCTAAAATCGCAATATCGCCAAGTATTCCTTATCGGATTCAGTATTGGAGCAACCGCATCCTGGATGTGCTGCGCCAGTCCGGACCTTTCGGCAGTGGTGGGTTATTACGGCTCCAGAATTCGAAGCTATACAGAGCTCAATCCTGCCTGTCCGGTGTTATTATTTTATCCGGAGTCCGAGCCGTCGTTTGACGTGGACCAATTAATGGCTGATTTACGAGTTAAACCGCAGGTTCACATTCGCAAATTCAGCGGAAACCATGGCTTTGGCGATCCTTATTCGAAGCGTTACGTCCAAGCGTCGGCAGATGAAGCTTTTGGTCAAATGGTGAATTTTCTCAAATCCATTGGTTGAAATTCAAAATTGGCTATGTTAAGATACCTGTAATTTAAGGATTGGGGATGAAAAAGATATGTAGGATTTTCTTGCGACGGTATACGAGAATAAAACGAGCGATAACGATCTGTTTCGATTGTTTTATTTTTTTATGCGCAAGAGAGTTACTGCATCTTTTTCACTCAGGCGAATATTCTTGTCCACCCGTTGGATGGTTATCCAAGGGCTGGATTTGCCGTATTCATTTGAGCTGTGGGAAAGGTAACTTTCTTGCAGCTCTTTTTGATTACGGGGGGAATTCATATGTCACTGATTAATGTATCGAACCTTACGTTTGCCCATGAGGGCAGCTACGATAATATATTCGAGAATGTAAGCTTTCAGCTTGATACGAGCTGGAAGCTTGGCTTTACAGGACGCAACGGCCGGGGAAAAACGACCTTTATGAACCTGCTGCTAGGAAAATACGAATACAGCGGACATATTTCGGCCAATGTAACGTTCGAGTATTTCCCGTTCCGTGTAGAGCATCCGGAATATCTGACGACGGATGTCGTCGAGGAGATTTATCCGGATTACCAGCAATGGGAGCTTGTGCGCGAATTGACGCTGCTGCAGGTATCCGATGATGTCCTCTACCGGCCGTTTAATACGTTGTCGAACGGGGAACAGACGAAGGTGCTGCTTGCCGCCTTATTCCTGAAAGAGGATAGCTTCCTGCTGATCGACGAGCCGACCAACCATCTGGATATGAACGCGCGGAAGCTGGTCAGCCAATATTTGAACAGCAAGAGCGGATTTATCCTCGTTTCCCATGACCGCACCTTCCTGGACCATTGCGTGGACCATATTCTCTCCATCAACCGGACGAATATCGAAATTCAGAAGGGCAATTTCTCTGACTGGTGGGAGAACAAGGAACGGCAGGACCAATACGAGCTGGCGGAGAACGATAAGCTGAAGAAAGACATCAAGCGGTTGTCCGAGGCGGCGAAACGTACGAATAACTGGTCCCATGAAGTCGAGAAGACGAAGAACGGCACGAGAAACTCCGGTTCCAAGGTGGACAAAGGTTATATCGGACATAAAGCAGCCAAAATGATGAAGCGTTCGAAGTCGATGGAGCAGCGTCAGCAATCGGCAATCGAAGAGAAATCCACGCTGCTGAAAAACATTGAGTCTTCCGACAGCCTGAAGCTGGAGCAGCTCGTTTACCATAAGCCTCAGCTTGTGGAGCTGGAGAGGGTCTCAGTGTACTACGGCGATAAGCAAGTATGTACGGACGTCAGCTTTACGATCGAGCAGGGGGAACGGATCGCGCTTTCCGGCCGGAACGGCTCCGGCAAATCCAGTCTTCTTAAGCTGATCATCGGAGAAGACCTGTCCTATACCGGGACCTTCCGCAAGGGAAGCAACCTCAAGATTTCTTATGTTTCCCAGGATACCTCCCACTTGCGGGGCAACCTGACGGATTACGCGAGAGAGCACGGAATTGACGAAAGTCTCTTTAAGGCTATTCTGCGCAAGCTGGATTTCTCCAGAATTCAGTTCGAGAAGGATATTTCCTCCTTCAGCGGAGGCCAGAAGAAAAAGGTTTTAATTGCGAAAAGCTTAAGCGAAAAAGCTCATCTTCATATTTGGGATGAACCGCTGAACTTTATCGATGTCATCTCCCGCATGCAGATCGAAGAGCTGCTGCTGGAGCATTCGCCAACTATTTTGTTTGTCGAGCATGACCGGGCTTTCTGCGAAAATATCGCGACTAAATTTGTTGAGCTGTAATCAATAAGAAAAGGCCGTCCTTCGGTTTCGAAGGGCGGCCTTGTTTGATGACGGATAAAAAATAAAAGCCCCGTATGGACAACGGGGCGGAATTTACGATTGCGTATCAAAAAAAATCATGCTATAGTAATAAAACCTGTGCATGATGATTTTATGTAAGGGCGTAGTACGAACATCTTATCTACACTTATATAATATCATGCGGCGCATGCGATTGTCAAATGTCAAACGTTTATTTTCGAGATTTTTTTCAAAATCGAGAAGGAGTGTGTTTATATTTATGAAACAGAAAGAATGGGACCAGGAGCAAAACCGTCTAAATGAAGTGAAAGTTAAGCTTAAAGAAAAGATTGCAGAGCTCGAACCGGAAGTGGATACGCTGTACGGTCAGGCTTCGAATATACGCAGGCACTTCTGGGAGGAAGTAACCGTCAACACAAGCTCGGATGAGGATTTCGAAGAAACGTTCTTCAGCATCAATCAGCAGGCCGCTCTGTTATCGGAGCGGGAGCGAACTCACGAGAAACGGCGCCAGCAATGGAAAAGCCTGAAACGGCTTCAACAGTCTCCCTATTTCGGACGTATTGATTTTAAAGAGGACGGCTTGAATGAGGCAGAACAGGTCTATATCGGCTTGTCGTCGTTCTTGGCTTCGGACGGAATGAACTTCCTGGTCTACGATTGGCGGACGCCGATCGCCAGCCTTTATTACGATTATTCTCCGGGACCGGCTTCCTACGCTACGCCCGGCGGACAGATTAAAGGAAATATGGAGCTTAAACGGCAGTATCAGATTAAAGACGGCGAGCTGCTTAATTTCTTCGATGCCAGCGTCACGATAGGCGATTCGATGCTGCAGCAGGTGCTTGGCCAAGGCGCCAATAACCAGATGAAAAGCATCGTGGCGACGATTCAGAAGGAGCAAAACGCGATTATCCGTAATGATACGAGCCGAATGCTGATCGTGCAGGGAGTCGCCGGAAGCGGGAAAACCTCGGCAGCTCTTCAGCGGGCCGCGTACTTGCTCTATAAACATAGGGAGCGTCTGACGGCTGACCAGATCGTTCTTTTTTCGCCGAATCCGATGTTCAACAGTTACGTTTCTACCGTTCTTCCCGAGCTTGGCGAGGAAAACATGCAGCAGACGACCTTCCAGGAATATTTGGATTACTGGCTCGGAGCGGCCATGAAGCTGGAAGATCCGTTCGAACAAATCGAATATGTGCTGACGCAGGAGTCGGCGGTCGGATACGAAGCGCGGGTTGACGGGATCCGGTACAAAGCATCCGAAGCTTTCCTGATTGCGCTGCAGAAATACGCGGGATGGTTAAGCAAGGAAGGCATGTTGTTTAAGAGTATACGTTTCAGGGACCGCGAACTGATTACCTCGAAGCAATTATACGAGCAATTTTACGGTTATGACGCGTCTGTCCGCCTGGCTAACCGGATTATCTTGCTGCAGGAATGGGTTTTGAAGGAGCTGCGGAAAATGGCGCGTAACGAACTGGATGCGGAGTGGGTGGATAAAGAGCTTGATTACCTTGATAACGAGCAATACGTGGAGGCTTACAGCGAGATCTTGAAGAAGTTCCAGCGGGACGAAGAGCTGTTTGACGTGTCCGAACGTTATGCGAAAGCGCTGGACCGCGCCAACAAGTTTACGAATCAAGGCGAGGATCAAATCTTCGACTTCTCCGAGCAGCAGGAAGACCTGCTGCGCCAGATGATCGTGAAGGAGCATTTCAAGCCTTTGCGCCGGATGGTGAAGAAAATGAAGTTCGTCGATGTGAACGGTCTTTACGCTCAGCTGTTTGACGAAAAGGGATCGGCCTACAGCCGAATGACCGAAGGTGCCGATGTGCCTGCTAACTGGCCGGAGATTTGCAGGCAGACGAAGGAGAAGCTGACCAACCAAGAGTTGTTTTATGAAGACGCAACCCCCTATCTGTTCTTGAAGGAATTAATTGAAGGCTCCCGGATGAATACGATTGTCCGCCATATCTTCGTGGATGAAGGCCAGGATTATTCGCCATTCCAGTATGCGTTCCTTAAGAAGCTTTTCCCGAATGCCCGCATGACCGTGCTTGGCGATTTCGGCCAGGCAATCTTTACTCAATCTTCCAAGCTGGGCGGAGGAGACTCTCCGCTTCTTAAGCTGTACGGGGAAGAGAACACCACTCTCATTCCGCTCTTGCAAAGCTACCGGTCGACGAAAGAGATCGTGGAGTTCACGCGGCTGATGCTCCCTGGCGGCGAAGAGATTATTCCGTTCGAGCGTCATGGCAAAAAGCCGTTGATTACAACGGCTGGGAGCCGCGAAGCGCTGCTTCCCCAGCTTGTTCATGATCTGGAATCGCTCAAGGCGGAAGGGAACCGTTCAATCGCCGTTATCGCGAAGACCGCAGCCGAGAGCAAGGAAGCTTACGAGGCCTTGACCTCATCTGGGATGGAGGATATTCGGCTGGTCACGACGGAGACCTTAACCTTCGAATCCGGAATTATGGTTATCCCTGCTTATCTGGCAAAAGGCGTAGAGTTTGACGCCGTCGCCATCTATGACGCATCGACGAAGTCTTATAACCGCGAAAGCGAAAGAAAGCTGTTCTATACGGCATGTACTCGCGCGATGCATCAGCTCCAGCTCTATATTTGCGGGGAATGGGCGCCATATCTGAATGCCGTGAGCAGAGAGCTGTATGAACTTCAGGCTTTGGAATAAGCCTCGAACAGTTCCGAGAAGTACCGGATGGTACAATCCCGAAACGATGCGGCCGCTTGAGTCAGATACCGTCCCTTGGGCCAATGAAGCGAGATGGATCGTTCGCAGTACCCTTCCTTCAAAGGGATGGTGACCACATCGGGTCCGGTTGATCCTCCCCAGGTGATGGCAGGAAGAAAAGCAAGGCCTTGACCAGCCCGAATGAGACCGCGGACAGTAGCCGGATCATCGCTTTCGAACTGAATATGCGGCGTAAATCCGGTAAGCCGACAGAAGGCATCCGTTGTCTCGCGCAGCGATTTGCCGGGAGGAAGGCTGATGAATCGTTCCTCTTTCAATTCCTCCAGGCTGATCCGGTCGCGCCTCGCAAGAGGATGCTCGGAAGGCAGCGCGACGACAATCTTCTCCCGCAGCAAAGCGACCGAATGGCAGCCGGGAGGAGGAACGGCGCCGTCTGACAGGCATAAATCAAAGTCGTAAGCGTGTTCGCTTGGCAACGCGTGCTGAAGCAAATGGAATTGCGTATCCGGCTTGCTTTTGCGGTATTCGGCAAGGAGACCCGGCAGGAGATGAGAGGACACGCGTACATCCAGCGTGATGTATTCGGAAGGAGATTCAACTAGATCCTGCAGCTCCCGCTTCCCATCCTCCAAAGCTTGAAGCGCGATATCCACCTTGCTCAGAAAATGAATGCCATGCTCGTTTAATCGGATTGATTTGTTGGTGCGCTCGAACAGCTTTACTCCCAGCTCCGCTTCGAGGGAAGCGATCGTTTTGCTAAGAGCAGGCTGGGAAATATGCAAATGCCGTGCAGCTTGCGTCATATGCTGCAAACGCGCGGTTGTCTGAAAATATTTTAATTGCAAGAGCTCCATTGGACTCACCTAGTCTTTCTTATTCGTTATAACCTGTAGTTTATGGTTGCTATGCCTAAATATATATTAGAGTTCATGGATTCTCAAGACTATAATGGTCACATCACAATACGGATGGGAGAATGGCTCTAGTGATTATTCAAACGTCATCTGGACACGTAAAAGGCGTTCAATTAAACGGATGTTATGTATATAGAGGGATTCCGTATGCGCAAGCTCCGGTCGGGGAGCTGAGGTTTAAGCCGCCTCAAGCCCCTCCGGCATGGGAGGGAGTTCGGGACTGCCGTTCTTTTGGGCCAATCGCCTATCAGGATGTTGACCCTAACCGTACTTTCCCGGAGCTTGCGTACTCCGAGGACTGTCTGAATCTGAATGTCTGGACGTCCGGCCCTGCGGAGCAGCTTCGTCCTGTTGTTGTTTATATCCATGGCGGGGGATTTATAGGCGGGAAGGGTGCGGACTGCGACGGCAGCCGTTATGCCGCGGAAGAAGATTTCGTATTCGTCTCGCTAAACTACCGGCTTGGAGCGCTAGGCTTTCTTGCCTTGGAAGAGATTCTTGGCGAGGAATACACGACATCCGGAAATAACGGCATGCTGGACATTATCGCGGCGCTGCGCTGGGTGCAGAACAATATTGCTGCCTTTGGCGGCGATCCCTCCAACGTGACCGTTATGGGGAACTCCGCCGGCGCCAAGTGTACGGCAACCTTGTATACGATGAAGGCTGCCGAAGGACTGTTCCAGCGGGCGGTAGCCCAGAGCGGGGCAACTCAATCCATAAGAGACAAGAAGACGGCTGCTTTAACAGCGAGCCGACTTCTTAAGGCATTAGGGTTGAAACCGGAAGATGCGAGGCAGCTTCTTGAACTGCCCGCAGAGCAGCTCATCCAGGCTCAGATGAAGGCAGGACCTGACACGGCGGGAAATCTTCATATGTTTGGTCCCGTTGCGGACGGTAATCTTATTCCAATCGATCCGATCCATTATCTCCAAGAAGCAGAGAAGCTGCCGCCGCTCTTGATCGGATCGAACGAAGACGAAGCGGCAATGTTTATCTATTATGATCCGGGCTTGCAGAAGCCTGATGCAGACACGTTAAGTAGACTGTTTGGAGAGAATCAGCAGGAAGTATGGCATTCCTTCTTCCGTCATTCCGAGACGTTACCCGCGGAAAAGGCATGGGGCAAAGCGTTGACCGAGCATTTGTATGCGATTGGCTGCATGCAGCTCGCGCAGG
Organism: Paenibacillus sp. ATY16; assembly: GCF_003399985.2. Taxonomy (NCBI): domain Bacteria; kingdom Bacillati; phylum Bacillota; class Bacilli; order Caryophanales; family Paenibacillaceae; genus Paenibacillus; species Paenibacillus sp. ATY16. Next base: position 160,355 of record NZ_NMOK02000037.1, read on the forward strand.
CGGTTGCGGCTTCGGGTGCTCCGGTATGGATGTACAGGCTAACGTACGGAGGCTGGCTTGGGGCTATTCACGGTTACGAAGGCAGCTTGATTAACTATGCGGAAAACAAAGCGCGAGATCTCTCCAATGAAGCAAACGATCCTTATTTCATTGCGGATGAAGCCTCAGGTCTAGCTGCCGGGATGCGCTCAGCGTGGAACGCGTTCATCCGCTGCGGTGACCCTAACACCCCTGAGCTGCCTGCATGGCCGGAATATGGTCCTAATCAATCCGTCATGATGCTTCAACCGGATAGCTTTGTTCAAGAAAACTTAACGCCGCCAATCGGGATTTCCGTGCAGCATCAGGTTTGGAGGACGTAAGAAATGATATTTGTTGAAGTAACAGCCGCAATGCTGCTTCTCGGGTTACTGCTTGGATTCGTTGGGGCAGGTGGATCGGGTTTTATTATTGCGATCTTAACGGTTGCATTCGGTTATCCGATCCATACGGCGCTTGGCACGGCTCTTGCGGCTATGTTCTTTTCTTCGTTATCCGGGTCTGTCAGCCATTACCGCGAAGGCAATATGATTCTGAAGACCGGCGCCATCGTTGGCTTGGCAGGCGCGGCAGGCGCCTGGGTCAGCTCGGGCTGGTCTTCCTTTATTCCGGAGGACAAGTTAGGCTGGATGACTTCGGGCATGCTGTTCAGCTCCGGTCTGGCTCTCTGGTTCAGAATGGTCTATCAGGCTAAGCATGGCGGGAAAAGCTCGTCCGCACAAATGAAAACCAGCGGCATGAAGTACTATGCATCTGCTGTCTCAATCGGATTAGTTACAGGGGCATTGTCCGGACTGTTCGGGATTGGCTCAACGCCCTTTATCCAGCTCGGGCTTATGCTCCTTCTTGGCATGTCCATGCGTTTCGCGGCAGGAACGACAATGCTCGTTATTATGCCAATCGCATTAGCGGGGGGAGCCGGATATTACTCTGTCGGTTATCTGGACATTCAACTGCTTATCGCCGTTGTGATCGGCACGATGCTTGGCTCTTATACCGGAGCGAAATTCACGAAACGCGTGCCGGCGGTTATGCTCAAAACCTGCATGGTGCTGACGCCAATGCTTGGTGCTGCGATTTTGCTCCTTTAAAAAGGACTCCGGAAGGGTTGCAGCGAACTCCTTATTATCCTAATGCGATTAAAGGGGGCTGAAATGCTAGTGAGCAAGGATACTGCGTTAATGGTTATCGATGTTCAGAACGGCATGTTTCTGGAGGAGTATCCCATCCACGAAGAGGAAAGGCTGTTAAACCGTATTAACCTGCTTCTCGCCAAAGCGCGGGAAAGTCAGATTCCGGTTATCTATGTGCAACACAACGAGGAACTGGGAACACCGCTGGAGACTCATTCACCGGGATGGGAGATTCACTCCGCCGTCGCGCCGGCCGCTCAAGATCTTATTATTCAGAAATACGTGCCGGATTCTTTCCACGAGACTAATCTTCAGGAGGAACTGACCACCAGAGGGATTAATAAGCTGGTTCTGTCCGGTCTGCAGACGGATTGCTGCATTGACGCGACATCCCGGCGAGCGGTTGAACTGGGCTACGACGTGACGGTAGTAAAGGATGCTCACAGCACATGCGGACAAGGCTCCCGCACTGCGGCGCAGATCGTTGACGAGTACAACCAGTCATTTGCCGAACGAGTAAATCTCATCGAAGCATCAGAGATTGAATTTAATTAACTCCATTAATTATAGGTTGAATTTAATTAATGGAGTTAATTATTAATCACGCGAATAACGAAGGAGTTTGCCGAAGAGATGGGTTATATCGAAGAAGTAACCAAGGACTTATATCATTACCTTCCTCCATTAACGGGCAAGGATGACCTCGATTCGTTCTGGAGCGCGACGATTGAACAGGCAAAGTCAGTGCCGCTTCAGCCGGAACGGACAGAGATTAATTATTCCAGCAAGCATGTCAAGGTATATGATATCGCGTTTAACGGCTTGGATGAGACGAGAATCCGCGGCTGGCTAATTTTCCCCGCCTTTCTGAAGCAAGAAAAATATCCGTGCCTTATCCATTACCATGGCTTCTCGGGAAGCCGGGGAGAGCCTGCCGGCCATATGCATTGGGTAATGATGGGCATGGCTGTTCTTGCGGTGGACTGCCGGGACCAAGGAGGCCCGACGGGCAACAGCGCGAGCTATACGCATGGCTTCCTCTCGAATGTCGCCAGCAAAGGCGTACATAACAAATGGGAATATTATTACCGGTATGCTTATATGGACTGTCTGAAAGCCATCGATTTTGCATGCGCGCAGGCGGATATTGATGCCGACAAATTGATCATCGAAGGCGGAAGCCAAGGCGGGGCGCTCGGCATGGCGGTCGTTGCGCTGGACAACCGTCCGAAGCTCGCCATGGTGGATGTTCCGAGCAACAGCAATCTGGTAGCCCGCATTGAAGGGAATCACGGGGCGTTTGGCGCGGTAGCCGAATATTTGAAGCGGCATCCGGAACAAACCGATCTTGTCATGGACAACTTAAGCTATTTCGATACGATGAATCTGGCTCATCGGATTGCTTGCCCGGTGCTGGCATCGGTTGCGTTAAAGGACGAAATCTGCCCGGCCCAAATGTATTTTGCCACCTACAATCGCATTCAAACGGAGAAAGAGATCGTCATTTATCCGTTTAACGGGCATGAAGGCGGAGGCGGCAGGCAGACCGAGGTGAAACTGGCCTATCTAGCCGAGCATTTCAGCGAATGGTTTGAATAGGGGAAAGCAAAAGGAGCTTATGACCGACGATATCTCGTTGGCATAAGCTCCTTTATGGTTTATGGCAAAGTTGTGAGATACGGCTTCACGGTTCTGGCCAATAAATAACTGCTTGATGCGTCCCAGTTAATCGACCAGGTCATCGCGCCGCGGAAATCGGGATATTTCGCAACCGGCTTATACGTGCCGCAATCGCTTCCGGTAGCCAGACATTTAACCGCCTGGTTCACAACCGCGGGAGCGACGTAACCGCCGCCTGCCGCCGATGTCGTAGCCGGTACGCCTATACCTAGCTGCGATGGGGCAACCCATTGCAGCGTAAGGTCGGAAAGGGCGGTCAGGAAATCAACGGTGCCTTGGGAATAACATTTGCCGTCACGGCCCAGCATGCAGCCGGAGTTATAGTACTGAACATTAATGACCGAAGTGATATCCTTCAGGTTGTTATAAAGCTGCATATAAGAGGTATTCGCATTTTGCATGTCAATGGTTTGCGGCGCCATGGTCAGAACAAAGCCGGAGCCGACCTTTTGCTGAAGCTGGCGGACCGCGGAGGTGAGATTCGCTACATTCATGCCGTTCTCCAGATCGATATCGATGCCGTCGAAACCAAACTGGGTAATGAGACCGTACATGCTGTCGACAAAGTTAGTTACGTTAGGCGAAGCGCTATTCAAATTAATGTTGCCTTTCTCGCCGCCAACGGACAAAATGACTTTTTTTCCTTGCGCATGCTTTTGACTGATATCGTTAATAAGATTGGCGTTGGTATAGCCGCCAAGCGCCGAGGACAAGCCCGAATCCACGCTGAACGTGACTCCGCCGGGTTTGGCTGAGTCCATTTCGGCAAAGGACACAACGATAATATCGTATTCGCTTGGCACATCGCCAAGCTTTACGTTAGTAGCTCCATTCACGAAGTTCTGCCAGTAGCCGGTCAAGGTATGCTTAGGCAGGCTGCCGCCGCCCGTATTGGCTGGACTTGTAGTAACGCTTAACGTGTTGCTTGCCGCGGATACATTGCCCGCCGCGTCTTTCGCTTTGACCGTAAAGCTATATGCCGTAGAGGCGGTGAGACCCGTAATCGTAGCGGCTGTGCCTGTAACGGAAAGGGCGAGCGTCGTTCCTCTATAGACATCATAGCCGGTTACGCCAACGTTATCGGTGGCAGCATTCCATGCAAGCGATACGCTGGTTGAAGAGGTTGCCGTTGAACGCAAGCTGGCAGGGGCCGAAGGGGCCGTCTGGTCGGCCGCCGGGGCTGAGGTTGTGGCACTGACCGCCGTGCTGGCTGCCGAGGCGTTGCCAGCCGCATCCTTTGCTTTTACGGTATAGGAGTAGGAAGTATTGGCGTTAAGTCCCGTATTGGTAAATGTAAGAGTGCTGCCGTTCGTGCTGCCCGCAAGCGCGGATCCGCGGTAGACATCGTAGCCGGTTACTCCGACGTTATCGGTGGATGCATTCCAGGCGATCGTAACGCTGGATGAAGTAGTCGAAGTAACCCTGACATTGCCGGGTACGGATGGTGCAGAGGTGTCTCCACCGCCTCCGCCCTGCACAGGGCTCCATAAGGCAGGAACAACGGGCGGTTCCCAACCGGTGAGGGAGGTGTGGCTCTGAATGCATTTGTAGGTGGTGCCGTTGTATGTAACGGTGTCGTTAACGGCATAGGACACATTCGGAGCCCAGGTACCGCGGTCTGCGGCGGTTGCCGCCGTTGGAATAAACGTCAGCAGCAGGGAGAGAGCCAAAACAAAGAATAGTAGTCTGCGGGTGAAGGCTTGATGAGGGGAGCTAGCATGTTTCATCATGAATTCCTCCTATTCAAACTGAACTATCTTGCAGGACTATTATGAAATGGCAAAAGGTTTCTCTCAAGGAGGAAAAATCTGTGATCGCGGGATACAATTTCATTCGCGGAGTGACGCGATATGCTTACCCCGTTTTAGCGTCAGCTCTAATTATTTGACAAGCTGTCTATTATCCGTTAGGTTTGCAACTTTTTTTCTGCTGAGATGATGCTATACTAATAGGACTGGAACTTGCGATAAACCGATAGTCATGAGGTGTAGTAGGACAATGAACGAGAATGATCTTAGAATTATAAAGACGAAGAGGGCTTTGCACGAGGGTTTGCTAGCCTTGCTTAAAAAGCAGACATTGGAGTCCATCTCCGTCTCCGTGCTGTGCCGTGAGGCCAGCGTGAACCGGGGAACCTTTTATTTGCATTACAACGATGTAGGCGCATTATTCGACGAGCATCTGAATAGCTTGCTCAAGGATTTGGAGGAGTCTTATTACGAGCCATACCGGCATGTGAGCGAACTCAATCACAGCATGATCGATCCTGGAACCATCCGGATTTTCCACCATGTGAAGAAGTACCAGCCCTTTTATGAAATCGTGTTTGACAAAAGATCATCCATTTCCTACTACTACTCCTTATTCGAAAAGATTAAGGCACTTATCGTTGAAAGCACGGGGCTCAGCGGACAGAGCAATGCGTTTATCGTTGCCTATCAGGTAAATGCAATCATGGGACTGCTAATTCAATGGAATGAAGAAGGCTTCAGCCAGACGCCCGAGCATATGAGCGAGCAGTTGAGTTATATTTTCAGAACGATGTATCAAGCCCCAACCCATTAAAAGAAACCGCGCATGCGGTTTTTTTGTTTTGCTCCCAATAGAAAAATAAATCGCTTGACTTACCGCCGCGTTCATACGGGGGCTTGACGACCGTGTGCTATAGTAAGAAGCGAATGAACGTTTCATGGGAGGAAAAAATGTTCCAATATAATGATCAAACCTATACAAGCGTTAATTTTGGCACGCAAGATTTAAGATTCGGCGAGCTGATCAACTGTACGTTCGTCCGCTGCTCGTTCGCAAGCGGTTCGCTGGAAGAACTGAGCTCCGTAAACTGCAGGTTCGTCGAATGCGATTTCCGCGGCGCTATGCTAAACGGGTCGATTCATAAGGAATCGGCGTTCGAGAATTGCAATTTCAGCGGGGCAAATCTGTTTGTCGTGAAATTTGACGCCTGCAAAATGACGGGCTCGGATTTCACCAACTCCACGATGGACGGGATCAGCATCATCCAAGGCGATTGGTCATACACCAACCTGCGTCATGTTCGGCTGGCGAAGCAGGATCTGAGGGGAATCAAGTTTCGTGAGGCCGATCTGTCCGGCGCGAATTTGGAGAAAGCCGATCTGCGGGACTCCGATCTGTCGATGGCCGTGCTGGCCAAAGCGAAGCTGCAAGATACCGACGTAAGAGGGGCAAAGATGGAGGGGGTGGATTTCAAATCACTCTCGGTTGCCGGCTTGCGAATGGACCGTGAGCAAACCGTCTTATTTGCAATGTCGCATGGGGCGAAGGTAAAGTAATATAACTTTCTGGAGCAACAATCACTGCCTGCTTCACGTTAAAAGAGTAAAAGATGGCAATCGTGATTTCAGGGAGAGGTAGAGATGAAGAGAACAACCGTTTCAAAAATGCTCGTTATCGCCCTTGCGCTTAGTATGGCGGCTATTCTGCTAAGCGTATTTGGTTTGGGTTATTTACTCCGTACGGTTTGAAATTTGTTTGCGGGCGAATAAAAAACCGCTTGACGGTTCATTCTAATCAAAGCTATTATAGACACATTAAGTCTGTGATTAGGAGCTCATCAGCATGAAATATTCAAAAGCGACGAACTACGCCTTGCACACCATGGCCTTTCTCATTGCAGCTGCACCGGACAGACCGGTTGGGGTTCAACAGCTTGCGGATAAGCAAGGCGTATCGCCTACGTACCTTTCGAAGATTCTGACCAAGCTTGTCAAAGCGGGGTTGATTGAGTCGGCTTCCGGAGCAAATGGCGGCTACCGCGCGAGAGGGAGAAAAGAAGACATTTCTTTTCTTGATGTCATTCAGGCGATTGAAGGGACCACTTCGATCTTTGAATGCTCCCACACCGAGAATCCGGAATGCCGTATCCATCAGGTGATGCTGTCGGCTGAGGATGCCATGGATCAGCATTTGAGAAATACGAAGCTTGTGGATCTGATGAAATAAAGCTACATTGACTTGGCGTTTATCGAGGCAATGTCCTTTATTTATTTTAATTACGGATATTAAGAGTCTATAAAGTCTGTGAAAAATCGTTAACAAGGAGGATTATTCAATTATGAGATACGATGTTGCCATTATCGGAGGCGGGCCGGCTGGCCTAAACGCGGCACTGGTGCTGGGCAGGGCAAGAAAGACGGTTGCCCTATTTGACAACGCGTTGCCAAGGAATAGAGTAACGCATGCTTCCCATGGATTTATTACGAGGGACGGGGTTAAACCTGCGGAATTCCGTCGCATTGCGTATGAAGAAGTACTTGGTTATCCGACCGTTAAGCATTGGGAGATTGCTGTGACGGATATCCGGAGGACGGAAGATGGATTCGTCATTGACAGTCCGGCAGGAGAAGAGGTTCAAGCGGGCAAACTTATTTTATCGGGAGGACTAAGAGAAGAACTCCCCGAAATTAAAGATATCAAGGATTATTACGGGAAAAGCTTATTCGCTTGCCCCTTCTGCGACGGCTGGGAGTTAAGAGATCAAGCGCTGGTTATCATTTCGGATCAACCGCATGCCTTCCATAAAGTCAAGCTGCTTCAGAACTGGAGCCGCGATTGTATCGTATGCACGAATGGAACAGCAGCAGCCTTGGATGCTGAACAACGTGAGCAGCTTGCAGCCAGAGGCATCTCCGTAATCGATACGCCAATCTCGGCTTTGTCCGGTAACAACGGCATGCTGGAGCGGGTTCATTTTACGGATGGTACGTCGATTAAACGCAGCGGAGGTTTCATTGATCCGGCCCAGATTCCAAACCTCGACTTTAAAAAGGCATTGGGTTACGAAACGAATGACACCGGAGCGATTATTACGAATGAGATGGGGAAAACGACGGCTGAAGGCGTGTATGCCGCGGGGGATACCGCTTATGTGATGCCTTCGCAATTGATTTATGCCGCAGCTTCGGGCAGCAAGGCGGCTATGGCCGTAATGGCGGATCTCACGGAAGAGAATTGGAAGCGGCTGTAAAGGTTTTTTTGTCGTCCTTGCCGAATACATTCGGGATAACTATTCCCAATTTATTCGGAGGAGGACTGCGTTTTGCCTTTCTTTTTGAGGACAATGATGAAGGTGCTGCGGGTACCCAAACGAACCATCTTTATCGTGGTCATCGCCTTTGTACTCGGCAGCGCCAGCATTGCATATGCCATAGAGCCAACAACCTTTCATACTTGGTTTAACGCGCTATATTGGGTCATGACCACGATGGCGACGGTAGGGTATGGCGATTATTTCGCCAAAACCGTATGGGGCAAAATTTTTACCTTGTTTATTTACGTGTTCGGCATCGGTCTGCTCAGCTTGGTTATCGGCAAAATTATCGATCTTTTATCAACGGTATACAAACATTGGGAGGCAGGGAAATTGAATTTTCACGGAAAAGATCACATTATCCTTATCAATTGGAGCAAGAAAGCCCAATATGCGATTGAAGAAATTTTGTCCTTCTCGCCAGCCTCCCATATCGTTGTAATCGATGAATCCGACAAGCACCCGGTTACCGATCGTCAGGAGATTCATTTTATAAGCGGAGACCCTTCCTCGGAAGAGATCCTGGAGAAGGCGATGCTCAAACAGGCAAGAGCCGTTATTATATTTGCGGATACAAGGATCGACGAGCCGGCGCTTGCGGACGGCAAGACGCTCTTGATCGCTTCCAGCATCGAACGGCTCCATCCCGCCATCCATACTACGGTGGAGATTACGCAAGAGAAGAATACGAAAAATTTCCGGCATGTTCATGTCAATGATTTTGTGCTATCTTACGATGCCGTCTCCAGGCTGGCGGTCCGGGCAGCTCTTCAGCAAGGAAGCTCGGAAATTATCAACCAGTTAATCCGGCGTGAAGTGGGAGACGATATTTATGAAATTCCGGTCAGGCCGGAATGGAAAACCTATAAGGATGCCTTCCAGGGGGCATTGGAGTATGGAGCAACGCTCTTGTCCGATCGGGGGGATCTTGGCATAAACCGTAAACTAAACGATCCGATTCCGGAGGATGCCAGATTATTCGTCGTATCGGATGAGCAGACATACCGGAGGCTGCTGGCAATCTAGAAGCTATAAGGAGATCGAGGAATGACCGAATTTTGGGAAGCAAGCTTTATGGAGAATCAGGCGATGTGGGGCTATGAGCCATCCGACTCGTCTATCCTGACCAAGGACTTTTTCCTTGAAAAGAACGTAAAGGATATCTTGATACCCGGTATCGGGTATGGAAGGAACGCAAAAATATTTATAGACAACAGCATACAGGTAACGGGGATCGAGATTTCCGAAACGGCCATTAACCTTGCAAAAGAAGCCGGGCTGCCCGTTCCCGTCTATCACGGTTCGGTAGAGGAAATGCCTTATGACAACCGGCTGTATGACGGGATTTACAGCTACGCGCTTATTCATCTGCTAAGTCCGGAAGCGAGAGAAAAGTTTATCAAGGACTGCTATAACCAGTTAAAACCGGGCGGATATATGGTTTTCACTACCATATCCAAGGATGCTCCTATCTACGGAAAGGGCAAGCAGCTGGATAAGGACTATTACGAGATCATGGAAGGTCTCAGGATGTTCTTTTACGATGCTGATTCGATTCGGCAAGAGTTCGGGCATTACGGGCTGTTCGAAATATCCGAAATTGCAGAGCCGAACAAACACGCTCCCAATAAACCTTCCTTCCATTTTCTAATGGTAAAATGTCAAAAACGATAACTGACATGTGAAACGGCAGCCTTTGCTGTCGTTTTTGCGTTGCGGACCGTTATAATAGATAAGGTGGAAGGAGTGTTTTCGTGAAGGTTATCGTTATTGGAGCAGGGATTCTTGGGGCATCGACGGCTTACCAATTGGCGAAGTCCGGCGCCGAGGTTCTGATTATAGATCGCAAAGACAAAGGACAAGCTACGGATGCCGCGGCCGGCATCATCTGTCCATGGCTGTCGCAAAGACGGAATAAAGCGTGGTACGAGCTGGTCAAAGGCGGGGCGCGTTATTACCCGGCGTTAATTGCGGAATTGGAAGCAGAAGGGGAATCCGATACCGGCTACGCCCGGGTTGGAGCCCTCAGCATACATACGGATCCGGATAAAATCGAAAAAATGTCGGAGCGGGCTTACGCCAAGCGGCAAGACGCCCCGGAAATCGGCAGTATCGCTACCCTTGGCGAGAAAGCAACAAGGGAACGGTTCCCGCTGCTGGCGGAAGGCTATTCTTCCGTTCATATTGCCGGAGCAGCGCGGGTGGACGGCCGGGCTCTTCGCGATGCGCTTATCCGGTCGGCGATTCGGAATGGGGCGGAATTTATTGTCGGTGACGCCAGGTTGGAATACGAGACGAACAGGGTTAAAGGCGTAACAATAGGATCGACTTTCTACCCGGCAGACAAGGTTGTCGTTTGCGCAGGAGCTTGGGCGGGAGCTTTGCTGAAGCCGCTTGGCCTGAATTTCCAAGTCAGCTATCAAAAAGCACAAATCATGCATGTAGAGCTGCAGAACAAAGAGAATCAGACCGGAAGCTGGCCAGTAATTATGCCGCCTACGGATCAGTACCTTCTGGCCTTTGACGAGCAAAGGATCGTCATTGGAGCGACTCACGAAAACGACATTTCCGGTTATGATACGCGGGTAACGCCCGGAGGTATGCAAGAGATATTAGATAAGGGACTTACTCTTGCCCCGGAGCTTGCAAACAGTACATTCCTGGAGATGCGCGTGGGCTTCCGGCCTTTTACGGCAGATTTTCTGCCGGTGTTTGGTGCCGTTCCGGGTTGGGATAATCTACTGACGGGCAACGGATTAGGCGCATCCGGCTTAACGGCAGGCCCGTTTATCGGCAGCCAGCTTGCGAAGCTCGCTTTAGGGATGGAATTAGAAATTGATCCGGCTCTTTATGAGGTGCGTAAAGCTTTGGGACAGCCTAGCGCTGAATAGAGGAATAGAGAAATTGAGGAATAGAGGAAAGGCAGCCCGATGGACTGCCTTTTTTTGCGATTTTATTTTTATTTCGCTTGAAGGGTATGGTTCGCGTGATATTCGCGATAGATCGGATTTTCGCCGCATATCATAAGACCTTGTCCCCAGTTGACATGCGTGTCTAAAGTAGGGACATCCATCGGATCGCGGTATTGGAACAGAACGTTGCGGCGGTTGCGGGTACTGCGGTTAACGTCCGAGCCGTGAACCGTCAAATAGTTGAAGAACAGAACGTCGCCGGCTTTGGCAGGGCAAGGCGTCGCCATCGAGATTGGATATTCCCGGTGATCGAGGTAATGGCGTCCGACATGCGGCATCATGCCGTTCTTATGCGTGCCCGGAATAACGCAGAGACAGCCGTTCTCCATATCGGCGTCATCCAGGTGAACGCTTGCCGCCAACATGGTGTGGCTTGCATGCGGGAAGTATGGCGCGTCCTGATGCAAAGGGAAAGCGGCGCCGTTTTCAGGCGGCTTAACAAGCATTTTGCTATGGTGAAGCTGAACGTTAGGGCCAATCAATTGGGACAAAACAGCAGCCATATTCGGATGAATAGCCGCGCGCATGAATGCCGCATCATGGTATTGAACGTCATGGAAGCCCTTCAAGACAAGCTTCTTCAGCTGCTCCGGAGGGAGATATTCACCTTGCCAGGTATGGTTCGTGTCAAACTTCGATTGAGCGGCTCGGTTCAGAATGCCGTCAATGGCCTTTCTCATGTCTTCAACCTCTTGCTGCGAGAATAAGCCTTGGACTAACAGATAGCCATTTTCTTTGTAAAATTCTACATCGTTTTGAGTAATCAATTTAATTCGCTCCTCTGCTTGATGGATTGGTAAGCGATTACTTATACTCTGATTATAGGATTGCTGGCTTCGGGTGTATTTAGCTAAAAAAGCCATCCTTTTAAGAATTTACGCCAGGATGTGAAGAGATGAACATAGAGGCCATTGAAAACGGCAGCCGTTTTTTGAACGAAATGCTTACGAAATGCAAGGCAAGCGGACTTGCATTTAAAGTCCATTACTGGGACTTGCGTCCGCAGCATTACAGCAATCACATCCATAAGCATTCTTACTACGAAGTTTGCTACGTGTTGTCGGGCGTAGGCGAATACCAGGATGAGGATACCGTTTACGGACTTGAGGCGGGGACATTGTTCGTATCCCGGCCCGGTGTCTGGCATCAGATCCGCAGCGAGAACGGAATGGGGCTCATGTATGTGGCTTACGAGCTTGATCCGGATGCTTCGCGCGAAGAAGATTTCCGCCGCTATGGCCGTCATCTGGAGACGGGCAACGTGGTATTTAAAAATGCGGACTATACAAGGTCTATCCATTACTGGCTAGGGTTGTACCATCATGCCTCATGCCAGCCATACAATGAAATCGAGGATCTGACCATGATGGCAGGCATCCTGCTCACGAGTCTGGTCCAGCCGTTCGGTCAGGAGGGCAATGTCTCCTCGCCGAGCCCAGCCAGGTCGACGGATTCAACCCGATATGCGGTTCTGCGCCAGTCTAAGCAATACATTAGAGATAACCTCTCCCGGCCGCTTAAGATGGAGGAGGTTGCGGATTATATGAATCTGTCGACCAGGCAGTTATCCCGCTTGTTTCAGATGGACGGTGGAGACACGTTCCTGTCTTATTTGCGTAATGAGCGGTTAAAGCATGCGGAGATTCTATTAAAAACCTCTATTGCTTCGCTGAAGGAAATAGCGGCGGATTCGGGGTTTCAATCCGTTCATTATTTTACGAACGTATTTACGGAACAGATGGGGATGCCGCCCGGCGAATACAGGAGACGGCATCTGGACTAAAAGTTCGAGTTAAACTTGGGTACCTTTAGAGGAATAGCCGGTATGATACAGAAATGTTCAGAGGGGTTACAACCAATAGGAAGGGATTGTTGATATGAACGCGTATAACACGGCTTCAGATGTTGCAAACCCGAGTACAGGCCACTCGCTTGCCGATATTCCTGCGCATGACCCGTTTATAGTAGCGGATAAGACTACGGAAACCTATTATTTGTATACGGGCGGCGGCCCGAGAATCCATGGAATGGACCGTTATGGCGTTCTCGTTTATAAAAGCAAGGATCTCTCCAAGTGGGAAGGACCATATGTGGTCTTCGCGATTCCTGACGGAATATGGGCGAATCCGAAGCATGGCGCATGGGCGCCGGAGGTTCATGCCTATAACGGCCGATATTATCTCTTTGTTACGTTACATAATAACGACAAGAAGCTGGAAGGAGAGGGGAACGGCGGTTATCCGCTTCAATGGCGCGGCTCCGTTATCGCTGTTTCCGATTCTTTGGAGGGGCCATTCGAGATCATCAAGCGGGATGCTCCGGTTCCGCCCGAAGAGCATATGACGCTGGACGGCTCCTTGTATATAGACGAAGAAGGGAAGCCTTGGATGGTGTATTGCCATGAGTGGGTGCAGACGGCGGATGGAACCGTTGAGGCCGTGCGGTTAACCGATGATCTATCCGATCGGGCATCGGATCCAATCCATTTGTTTAACGGCTCGGACGCTCCGTGGGATAATGGCGAGCATAAGGATGGCGGGACGCCGTCCGTTTATGTGACCGACGGCTGCCAGCTGTACCGGACGAAGGAGAACCGGCTCGTCATGTTATGGTCGACTTACGATAAAGGCAGCTATGTCCAGACGATTGCAAGGTCGGCAACCGGTAAGCTGGAAGGACCGTGGGAGCAGCTGGAGCCGCTTGTTTTCGACGACAGCGGACATGGCATGTTCTTCCAGACCTTTGACGGGGAATGGAAGCTGATCCTGCACTCTCCGTTCAGGATGCCCGATTCCCGCTGCAAGCTGTATGATGCGGTGGATGACGGGGATACGTTCCGGATTAGGTAGCTTACTTATTCAACATAGCATCGCGATACTGCCGGGGGGTAACCCCGGTTTTTTTCTTGAACAAACGGTAGAAGAACTTTAGGTCCGCATAACCGACGGCACCCGCGATCTCTTCAACGCTGCCGTGACCAGCGGTTAAGAGGCGGCATGCGGCATCCATGCGGATGCTCTGCACGTATTCGATCAGGCTCATCCCGGTATGGCGGCGAAACAGGCGGCTGAACTGCCTTTCGCTAAGCCTGGCTTGGGCCGCGAGTTCGCCTAGCTTAAGCTCAGACGAATAATTCCGGTCAATATAAGCGATGGCTTCGTCCACGCTTAACCATTGCGGCCGGTCGCCGGCCGGGGCAATGATATGCTGCTTATGCCGATAGAGTCCCGTTAATATCCGCATAACGAGTGAGGCAAGCACAACCATATATGCCGGCGGCTTGGCGGCAAACTCCTGATAGAGCTCGCGGAACATCGCATGATACTCTCCCGTGGAATCCTTGACTGAGAACCAGGATAGACTCTCATCCGTAAAGCAGTCCAAAATTTCAGAGGCATAAGGGAAGCCATCCCGCAATTCGCTCATGAAAGATGCCGGCAGCAAACAGTTGTAGACGATTAGAGGCCGGTCTTTTTTAGGGGTTTTTGGCCGGAATACATGGCTCTGCCCGACGGGAATAAAAAACAACGTTCCGTGCTCAACCGGTACGGCTTCGCCGGCAATATAATGAACGCCGGCACCTTCGCTGACGTACGTAATCTCGACAAATTCATGCGAATGCTCATCCATCTCAAAGCTTTCGTAGGCGCGGTTTACATAGAGCGGTACCCCGGGCTCGAAAAATGACGATGCCGACATGACATAGGTGCTGCGTTTTATGCTCATCGTCCATACTCCTTCCAACGTGACTAAAACGATCTGACTCTATCGTACGAAACCGTTTGCAAGATGTCTAGATCCACCTATGAAAATGTCCGGATCATCCCCTGAATCTCGTTCTCTCTTGCCATACAATCAAGTTAATGATGCTGCTTAGCATACTAGATTGCCGGAAGGGGAAATTCGTATATGACTTTGTTGCAAGTAAACCATTTGCGTTGTGAATATCTGCAAAATCCAATCGGACTCGGAGTTACATCGCCGCGTATCAGCTGGCAGCTTCAATCGGATGACGTCCATGTGATGCAGCTCGCTTATCAGATTCAGGTATCCTGCGGATTGGAGGGGTTTGATGAGCTGGAGCTGGTCTGGGATACCGGCCGCGTGGAATCGGAGCAATCGACGCTGATCGAATACGGCGGGCAGTCGCTGCAGGCGCGAAGCCGATACTATTACCGGGTGAAGGTATGGGATAACAAAGGCAACGAATCGGAATGGAGCGAGATTGCTTTTTGGGAAATGGGACTTCTTCACACCGCCGATTGGACAGCGGACTGGATTACGCCAGATGCGACGGCTATCGATCCGCAGTCGGAGGAGATTTTTATGCTCCGCAAAAGCTTTGAGGCACGCAGCAACATCAGCCGCGCAACCTTGTACGCGACCTCGCTTGGACTATACGAACTGGAGCTGAACGGCAAGCGGGTTGGCGATTGGGAATATACGCCGGGCTGGACGAGTTACTCCAGCAGACTCCAAGTACAGGCCTATGATGTGACGCAGCAGCTTGCGGCGGGGAGCAATGCAATCGGAGCTTCTCTCGCGAACGGATGGTACAAAGGCGACTTGGCTTGGAACAATCAGAAGAGCATTTACGGCAACATTCGCGCTTTGCTCCTTCAGCTTCATATCGACTATGACGATGGAACGTCGGAAGTAGTCGTCAGCGACACGTCTTGGCGTGCGGCTACCGGTCCAATCCTCATGTCGGAGCTGTATCATGGCGAAACCTACGATGCCCGGTTGGAAATTCAGGGCTGGTCGGAGCCAGACTTCGATGATCTTTCCTGGGCTGGCGTAACGGAGCTTGCCCAACCGAAGGATATCCTGGTCATGCAGGAAAACGAACCCGTCCGCATAACCGAGAAGCTCAAGCCGATCGCTCTTATTCATACCCCTTCCGGCGAAACGGTGCTGGATATGGGGCAAAACATGGTCGGACGCCTGCATTTCCGCATCGAGCTGCCGGCAGGTACGGAGCTGTCGATCCAGCATGCCGAGGTACTGGACAGGGAAGGCAACTTCTATATTGGCAATCTTCGCAAAGCGAAGCAGACGGTCCGTTACATTTGCAAAGGCGGGGAAGAGGAATACGAGCCGCATTTCTCGTTCCAAGGCTTCCGTTATGTGAAAATTGAAGGCTGGCCGCAGGATGTTGCGCTGAACCTGGATCAATTCACCGGACATGTCCTTCATACGGATATGGAGGCTTCGGGTGCTTTCGAGTGCTCTCATCCTCTGTTAAACAAGCTTCAGCAAAATATTATCTGGGGACAACGAGGCAATTTCCTCGATGTTCCGACGGACTGCCCGCAGCGCGATGAACGGCTTGGCTGGACGGGCGACGCTCAAGTCTTTATCCGTACGGCCGCGTTCAATTATGGCGTGGCTCCGTTTTTCGCCAAATGGCTTCGCGACCTGAAGGCAGACCAGCGCAGTGACGGGGGAGTGCCGTTCGTTATCCCTCATGTGCTGGACGAGAATTCTCATTCTTCCGCAGCTTGGGGCGATGCCGCGGTGATCTGTCCATGGACGGTGTACCTCAGTTACGGAGACAAGCGCGTGCTTGAAGAGCAATATGACAGCATGAAAGCGTGGGTCGAGTACATTCGCAAGCAAGGCAGCGACGAATACCTCTGGAATACCGGCTTTCACTTCGGAGATTGGCTGGGCTTGGACGCCAAGGAAGGGGATTATGTCGGCGCCACGCCAAGAGATCTCATCGCAACCTGCTATTATGCCTACTCTACGGAACTCTTTGTCAAAACCGCCGAAGTGCTTGGCCGCAAGGATGATGCGGAGCATTACCGCGAGCTGTACAATCAGATTGTATCAGCCTTCGAGCGTGAATTCCTTACGCCTAACGGAAGGCTTGCCGCTCATACGCAGACCGCTCACGTTCTGCCGTTGATGTTCGGACTTGTCAAAGGATCGGTGCGAGACCGGCTGGTTAAAACGCTGGCGGACTACGTAACGGAGCAAAAGTTCCATCTAACAACCGGTTTTGTAGGAACGCCTTACTTAAGTCATGTTCTGTCGGAGAACGGCTATCACGATGTGGCGGTTAAGCTGGTGCAGCAGGAGGACTATCCGTCCTGGCTCTATTCCATTCACCAAGGGGCAACTACGATTTGGGAGCATTGGGATGGCATTAAAGCGGACGGTTCCTTCTGGAGTGACGATATGAACTCCTATAACCATTATGCTTACGGCTCTATCGGCGAATGGCTGTACAGGGTTGTAGCCGGACTTGATCTGGATGAATCTCAGCCGGGCTATAAGCGAATTATTTTCCGTCCGCGCACGGATTCTGGCCTTACTTACGCCAAAGCCTCCTATAAATCCGTTTATGGGTTGATCCGCAGCGGATGGAGTACGGGCGTGGACGGGGCTGTGAGCTACGAGTTTGAGCTTCCTCCCAACACGACGGCGGAAGTGAGATTGCAAGGTGCGCTGCCTAATGCCATCTCGGTTAATGGCGCCGATCTTCGCTTGGCTCCCGGCGTTATCGATTTCCGGGAGGAAGGCGGATTGCTTGTGCTTTCCCTCGGGTCAGGAACCTACCGTATTCATGCCTCAGCCAAAGTAACCGCGTGAAAAACAAAACCGTTCCCTTTTTCCGGGAACGGTTTTTTGCATGTAAACGTCAGCTTTTCTGAGCATGAATTTGCTTGGCGACGCGTTCACCTAATTCGGTTGAAGCTTTTCTTAAATAACCGAGTACAATGGCTTGGGTTTCCTCGCATGCCGCGGAGAGATCGCCGGCCAGATTTTTGACGAGATGATCCTTCTGTACCGGCTGCAAACGATCGTAATATTGACCGGCCTGCATGAAATCATCGGACTTTGGAATGTCGGACCTCACAAGATGCCCTTCCACGTAACGTCCGTTGCCGCTGGTCTGCATGGAGCCCGGGGTCCAGTTCGCCTGATGATTGACCGGCACCTTTCGGAAGTCCGGCCCAATTCGGTGACGCTGCGAATCTGCGTATATATTCGAACGTCCTTGCAGCATTTTATCATCCGACAGCTCGGCGCCTTCCAGCAGATTGGAAGGGGAGAAGGCAAGCTTCTCCACCTGCTCCTGATAATCGTCCGGGTTCCGGTTCAGAACAAGCTTGCCAACCGGCAGGAGAGGGAACTGATCCTCATCCCAAATTTTCGTATCGTCGAGAGGGTCATAAGGAAGACTCGCCTCATCCCCTGGATCCATAAGTTGAACGTATAAGCCGTACTCTACCGTTTTTCCGCAGGCAAGCGTATCGTACAGATCCTGACCAGCGTAATCTGGATTCTTGCAGCTTAGTTCCGCAGATTCCTCGGCGTCTATGGTCTCGACACCGGCATAAGGAATCCAGTGGTATTTAACATAGGTTCGGACGCCCTGCGCATTCCTCCAGACGTACGTATTTACGCTATGCCCGGGAATATGGCGGAGACTCTTGACCGTTCCGGCGTCGGAATACAGCCATACCAGGAAGTGAGTGGCTTCCGGCGCCCTTGCGACAAAGCTCCAGAACCTCTCAGGATCGATTAAATTATTAATAGGTGAAGGCGATAAGGCCATTATGGATTCCGGAAAACGAATAGGATCTCTGATCAGAAAGACGGGAATATGATTGAAAACCAGGTCGAATACGCCTTCGTCCGTATAAAATTTGGTCGCGAATCCGCGTACGTTGCGCGAAGTATCCGGGGTTCCCTTATTGCTGACCGCAAGGGAGAACCTGACCGTAACGGGGACCTGATGGCCAGGCCTTTGCAAGAAGCAGAGCTTCGTATGGGCGGCCATGGAATTTACGGTCTGAAAGTAGCCAAAAGCGCCCCAGCCTTTGACATGAACGGGTCTTTCGAGAATTTTGTTATGTATAAAGGTCTCCATTGTCTCATGCAGCACGCTGTCTTGTTCGAGAATGGGGCCGCGAGCGCCTACGGTTTGCGAATGGAGAGCGGCCGGACTGTCAATCGCGCTCCATTGCGATGGCGATAAACCATGGTGATGCTCTTTTTTAGCTGATTTCTGCTTAGGCATCGGGGCATTATTCTCCGGAAAACCTTGATTATTGTCCATCTATATACCTCCATCATCAATCTCTTGCCACCTTTATGTCTATTCTCGCGAGCGAAGTAAAATGCGTTTGGAATATGGGCCTATTATTCAATCCTATCGGACGGAGGCCGGTTGGAAGATTTTTTTCACCCCAATCGGACATTAAATCTTCCGGGATATGTTATGATTGGACAACAAGAGGAAAGGTTTAATGGAGGTAATAGACAAATATGGCGAAAGCAAAAGTGCCAAAGCGTCCAACGAGGGACGAGTTTGTATTGGAAGAGATAGGGAATCAGTTAAGCGAAGCTTTCTATGAAACGTCCACGATCGTCCTTACCGTATGGGGTAGGGAAGAACCTGTTCAAGGCGTTATTACGGCGATGGATTCAAGGACGGGCAAAGTCCATATCGAGACGTCATCGGGATTGGATAAAGTCCCGTTTATGGATATTATGAATGTCAGCTATCCGAGGAATTAAAAAGGAGCTCGTTAAGGATTGGACGATAAAGACACGGTTATTCTGCAATACGTAGCCGAGGAACAAAGCTTGACGAAAGCGGCGGAAAAGCTCTATATGACGCAGCCTGCCTTAACGTACCGGATTCAGCAGATGGAGCGGGAATTCGGCGTTCCGCTTATTGTCAAGCATACAAAAGGAACGTATTTGACGCCGGAAGGCGAGGCGCTGGCCTCCTTTGCCAAGAAGATGCGCGACGAGATGGCAGCGATGAAAGATTATCTTCTTAATATGAGGAGTCACGTAAAAGGCACGCTTCGTCTCGGAGTAGCCAGCTATTACGGCTTATACAAGCTGCCGCCTCTGCTCAGGATGTTCAAAGATCTATATCCCGAAGTGCAATTCCACGTCACCTGCGCTTTAAGCTCGGAGATTCTCGATTTGTTAACCGAGCAGGAGATTCATATAGGAATCGTGCGCGGAAATTACCAGTGGCAGGAAGCGAAGGAGCTGCTTCATGACGAGCCCATCTGCCTGATTTCCCGTGAGCCTATCCATCTTGACCGGCTTCCGGAGCTGCCGCATATCCATTACAGCGAACCCAAGTCCAAGACGGTGCGCGCATCCGCGTCCACATTGGGCAATACCGTTCGGGAATGGTGGCATGAGCATTATCAGGTTCCTCCGAACATAGCCATGCAGGTCGATGCCTACGAGACTTGCAAGGAAATGGTCAAGCAAGGGCTTGGCTATTCCATTGTACCCGGCGTATTCGTTTCACCGGAGGATGGTTTATATTCGCTGGAATTAAAGCAGAAGAACGGAGAGCCGATCCGCAGAAATACATGGATGTTATACCGGAATCAGACGCGCGAGCTGGCAATCGTGGATAGATTCGTTGATTTTATGACAAGCGAGCATACACGCACATGAGGTCCTGCATGAGAGCATGCAGGGCTTTTTCATGTTCCCATGACCCATAAAAAAAGTTATGCGCTTCCCCAAAAAACAATTAATTGTACTTATCTGGCCGGTATCCTTATTATTTGATACATATTGATGCATAAATATACGGCATTTTAGGATAGGTGGGAACTTGATGGGCAACAAAGATTCCAAACGAAGGATTGCGCAGGCGGTAGATTCGCTTGACGCAAAGCTGCGTGAGCTGTCTCTTCGCATTCATGCGAATCCGGAGCTTAGCTTTCACGAGCATAAAGCGCAGCAATGGCTCACGGAGCCGCTGATGGAAGCGGGCTTTGCGGTGGAAAAAGGGATTTCGGGTCTTGAGACCTCGTTCCGTGCAACTTGGGAAGGGGCAGTAGGCGGACCAACAATAGCGCTGCTGGCCGAATACGATGCGCTTCCGGGACTTGGTCATGGCTGCGGCCATAGCTTGATCGGAACGGCTGCGGTTGGCGCCGCCCTCGCGCTTAAACGTACTTTCCCGGAGCTGCCCGGCAAAATCATCGTGCTTGGCACGCCTGCCGAAGAGGAAGGCGGCGGCAAAATCATCATGTGCAACGACGGAGTATTTGATGAAGTTGACGCGGCGATGATGGTTCATCCGCAGAACAAAACGATGGTGCTTCGAGGCGCGCTTGCGTGCGTGGATGCCACGTTTACGTTCCACGGAAAACAGGCCCATGCCTCCTCCTCGCCGGAAAAAGGAATCAGCGCGCTTGACGCTCTAGTGAACGCCTATGCGGCAATCAATTCCTTGCGCCAGTTTATGAAGGAGGATGTCCGGATTCACGGCATTATAACGAAGGGCGGGGACGCGCCTAACGTTGTGCCCGAGCTGACCGAAATGGTGTTTATTTTGCGGGCATCCACCGTGCAGGAGCTGGAGACAGTCCGGGATAAGGTATACCGCGCCGTCCGCTGCGCGGCTGAAGGCGTAGGGGCAACGGTCGACATTAAGGAAGGTCTGATTTATGCGGAGCGGAACAATAATAAAGCATTGGCAGGCTTATTCGCACGCAACCTGGAGGAAGAGCTTGGCCTTGAGGTAAACGATCCCCCGCAGAAGGGCGGCGTTGGTTCCTCGGACATTGGCAATGTCAGTCAAATGACCGCTGTTATCCATCCTTATATCCGGCTTGGAGAAGCAACGACGCATACGCCGGAATTCGCGCGTCTCGCCGGCTCGGAGGAAGGAATGATTCAGCTGAACCAATCGGCGAAAGCTCTGGCTATGACCGCTTACGATCTTTGTTCGGACCGTGATGCATTAAGGCTTGTCCGCAAAGAGTTCGAGGAATGGAGCAATTCTAAAAATGGGGGATAAGACAATGAAAGATCCGACTAAACCGGCATCCCGGCAATGGTTTAAAATGCCTCATACGTATGTCATTCTTATTTTTCTCGTATTTGTCGCTGCCGCTTTGACTTACGTGGTTTCGGCAGGCGAGTTCGAACGGGCTGAAGATCAGGCAACGGGCAAAACGCTTGTTGTGCCGAATTCCTATCACGAAGTGGATGCCAGCCCCGTAAGCCTGGTAAGCATCCCGAAAGCCATCGTTCACGGACTAGTGGATTCCGCTGACGTCGTCTTTTTCATCCTTATTATTGGCGGCACGTTCGAGATCATCTCTTCTACGGGGACAATCGAAGCCATTACGGGAAGGGTTGCCAAAAACTTCGCCAATAAAGGCAGATGGGTTATCCCGATCTTTATTATGCTGTTCTCGGTTGCCGGATTTACGATGGGCATGTCGACGGAAGTGATGGTCTTCGTGCCAATCGGTATTGCCGTTGCAAGAGCGCTTGGGTTTGATGCGCTTACCGGAACGGCGATGGTCTCGCTTGGTGCCGCGAGCGGTTTTACCGCAGGCATTCTGAATCCGTTTAACGTGGGATTGGCGCAAGCCATTGCCGAGGTTCCGTTATTCTCCGGGGCATGGCTGCGGATTATCCTTCTCCTCTGCCTCATTACGGTAACAAGCTTGTACATCGTCCGTTATGCGGGTAAGGTTCGTTCGAATCCGGAGAAAAGCCTCGTTCGCGATCTCGAAAAGGAAGTCGTGACGAAAGAACTCGATCTGAACAAGCTTCCCCGCATGCAGCTTAAGCATTATCTGACATTGGCAGTTGTCATCGTTGGTTTCGCTACTCTGATCTGGGGAGTATCGAAGAAGGACTGGTGGATGGAGGAGCTTGCCGCCTTGTTCTTGACGATGGGGGTCGTGAGCGGTTTTTGCGCGGGATACGGACCAAGCCGGGTTGCTTCGGAATTCGTAAAAGGCGCGAAGGCGATCACATACGGAGCGTTAATTATCGGTTTTGCCCGGGGCATTATGGTTGTATTGGATCAAGGCAGCGTTATCGATTCCATTGTATACGGCTTATCCACTCTGGTTGGCGAGCTGCCGGGTCCGGTGCAGGTGCTGGGCATGTACTTGTTCCAGAACGTCATGAACATCTTTATTACATCGGGCACCGGGATGGCCGTGACTACGATGCCTATCATGGTGCCGCTGGCGGATCTCATCGGAGTAACGCGTCAGACGACCGTGCTTGCCTTCCAGCTTGGCGACGGATTCTCGAATATGATCCTGCCAACCTCTTCGGCACTCATGGGGAGTCTGGCGGTGTCCGGCATTCCGTATCAGAAGTGGGTAAAATTCTTCTGGCCGCTGATGTGCATGTGGATCGTAATCGGAGCGGTTCTGATGGTTATTGCCCATATGATTCATTATTAAACGTGAAACGTGCCGTCCTGCTGGACGAGCGCGTTTTTCTTTTTGGCTCAGGGGGGAAATGCCGTACCGGTGAAGAATAAGTTACGGGAATTGTTTTTTTTGATTCATGTGACCGCTTTCAAAACTGCTTTATTTCAATCACTCACTCATTTTCCGGGAGGACATTATGAAAATCCAAAGCTATGAATTGTTCCAAGTTCCGCCGCGTTGGCTGTTCCTGAAGATTGAAACGGATGAAGGCATTACGGGATGGGGCGAACCTATCGTGGAAGGACGCGCCGAAACGGTAAAAGCTTGCGTTCACGAGCTGATGGAATATTTGATCGGCAAGGATCCGATGCGAATTGAAGATCATTGGTCGATGATGTATCGTTCGGGATTTTACCGGGGAGGTCCAATTCTGATGAGCGCGATCTCGGGAATCGACCAAGCCCTGTGGGATATAAAAGGGAAATTCTATAACGCTCCAATCTATCAGCTGCTGGGCGGCGCCTGCCGCGATACCATGCGCGTATATTCCTGGATTGGCGGAGACCGTCCGGCCGAGGTGGCCGAGGAAGCGAGAAGAATCGTTGCCGCCGGATTTACCGCCGTGAAGATGAATGGTACGGAAGAGCTTCAATACATTGATTCTTACGACAAAATCGACGAGGCCGTTGCCCGAATCGCAGCCGTACGCGATGCGGTAGGGTCATCCATCGGGATCGGAATCGACTTCCATGGGCGCGTCCATAAGCCAATGGCCAAGATTTTGGCCAAAGAACTTGAGCCATATCGCCCGATGTTTATAGAGGAGCCGGTGTTGCCGGAAAATAACGAAGCTCTCAAGGAGCTTACCAAGCATACGTCGATTCCGATTGCGACCGGCGAGCGGATGTTCTCGCGCTGGGACTTTAAGCAGCTGCTCAGCGATGGGGCGGTGGATATTATCCAGCCGGATTTGTCGCATGCGGGCGGAATTACCGAATGCAAAAAGATCGCGTCGATGGCGGAGGCCTACGATGTGGCGCTTGCGCCTCACTGTCCGCTTGGACCAATCGCGCTGGCGGCTTGCCTGCAGGTGGATGCGACCTCCCATAACGCTTTTATCCAAGAGCAAAGCCTTGGCATTCATTATAACGAGACGGGAGATTTACTTGATTATCTGAAGGATCCGGCCGTATTCGACTATCAAGATGGACACGTGACCATCCCGCAAGGCCCGGGCCTCGGAATTGAAATTAACGAAGAGCATGTAAGACAAATGGCCGCTGTCGGGCATAACTGGAGGAATCCGGTGTGGCGCCACCGTGACGGCAGCATTGCGGAATGGTAGAATGGGGAACCCGTTATGTATAAAGCGATTATTTTCGATCTGGACAACACCTTGCTGGACTATACGTATAGCGAAGCGGAATGCATGAGACGAACGGTCCGCGAACATAACCTGAACCTGGATGATGAAGCGAGCTGGAATGCATTCTGGCCAGCGTACCTCGGACATAACTTCAAGCATTGGATGGATTTTGTTCATAAGCGCGGGGCTCATCAAACCATCGAGGATGTGCTTATTCATTCGTTCCGAGATACGATTAGTCTTCAGGATTCTGCCTATGAGAAGCTGTCTGCTACCTATTGGCAACACTTTTGCAATACTTGCTATTTTGAGCCTGGAGCCGAAGAACTGCTTCAACAGGTTCATGCGACGCATAAGCTGGGCATTATCTCCAATGGATTAGGCCTGGCGCAACGCAAGAGACTTGCCGCCGGTCAAATCTACGAGAAATTTCATTCCATCATCGTATCGGATGAAGCGGGCGTACGGAAACCGGGAAAAGAAATCTTTGATCTGTCTCTTGAGGAGCTAAAGCTGTCAAACAGCGAGGTTCTCTTTGTGGGAGATTCGTTAAGCGATGATTATCACGGAGCCCGAAACGCTGGAATCGACTTTTGCTTCTACAATCGCAGGGCAGTACCCGTTTCGGACGAGATTAAACCCACCTATGCCATTGAGTCGCTTAAGGATCTTATTTCGGTTATTCAAAGCTAAGAAGGAGTATGGCATAATAGACAGCAAAAGAGACAGCTCCGGCTGTCTCTTTTGGCTGTCTATTGATCCTGCTCGCTCCAAGCCCGGTAGATGCGGCGCACTTCGCGGAAGGACTGCTTCGGCTTGCGGTATTCGTTGACCAGCCCTTTGTTATTGAAGCTGCGTGCCCGGTCGCGGAAATGTCTGCCGCTGCTCTTCAGATCACCGCGGATATCCGCAAACTGCCAGATATAAGTGCCTCCTATGCGAGGATCCTCTCTGAAAATGCCTAGCGCCTCGGTGACGATATGCGCCTGGTAATCCTCGCTGAACAGCCTTGGCTCCCAGCCGACATCGCCAAATATCCCGGCCCCGCCGAATTCGGTCATCAGGATCGGCTTATCACCCGCTCCCAATTGTTCCGCCCGTTTATGGAATTGTTGAAGCATCTCCCTAAAGCCTTCAACTTGGCCTTCATACCAGCCGTAATATTTGTTGATGCCGATGACATCGAATAGCGGGAGCAGAACATCCTCGAGCGGATGCATGGTGGCATAGGTCACAAGCCGGCTGGAATCCAGCTTTCTCACGAGCTCGACCATCCTCTTGGTCAGCTCGTAAGCGTCTTGCGTTCTTGAGTCGATCTCGTTATGAACGGACCAGAATACAACCGAAGGGTGATGGATATGCATATGGACCATCTCTTCCAACATCGACAACGCACGCTCCTGAAAGAGAGGTTCGCAGACGGTCTCATTGGGAAGAGCAGCTCCCCAGATCGGAATCTCGCTCCAGAAAACAATCCCGTTCTCGTCCAATAAGTCCAACCAATATGGGCTTTGAGGATAATGGGAGCCGCGTACCGTATTGCAGCCAAGCTCAATAATGATATCCAGATCCTTCTGCATGAGCTTGGGAGGGAAGGCGAAGCCCCATTCCGGATGCTCCTCATGCCGGTTAACGCCTCTAAGGTAGACGGGAGAGCCATTGATTAGTACTCGGTGATCCTTTGTTTCGATATTGCGGAAGCCGATCCGTTCATATTTGTCGTCATGTTCAATGGCAGCCCGGAACAGATAGAGCTCCGGTTGACCAGGGTTCCACAACCGGACGTCATTCCATCGGAATTCGAATTGAAGCTCTCTCGTTTGACCGGCTCCCACATGAACTTGTTCAGAACGGATAACTTGATCGTCTACGGATAGGGTGAAAAGTGCGGTTCCATCGGCTTGCGAGAGAGAGCGAAAACGCACTTGGACCTTAATGTCGGCAGCAGCCCCATCCAGCTCATAGTTAATTGCGAATTTATCGATATAAATATCCGGTAAGACCTGAAGCTCAACCGAGCGGATAATACCGCCGTAATGGAACCAGTCCACCACATCGGTCGGAATAGTCAGGCGGTCGAGCGTGCTGTCTGCCCGGACAATCAGCTCATGCTCTCCGGCAGGCAGGGAAGGGAGGATAAATTCGAACGGCGTATACCCGCCATAATGGTAACCAAGATGTTGTCCGTCGAGATAGACATCGGCATGGCCTAATACGGCATGGAGAATAAGGCGGACATGCTGAGTATCTTCGGTCCGCAGCTTTTTCCTGTACCAGGCGATGCCCTCGTAATCATACAAATGAAGTTCGTTATTCCAGCAGGAAGGCACATAGAGAGATTTCTCGGCATGTGGGAATCGCTCGAACCACTTCTCTTGCCGTCCCTTATTTTCAGGATCTCTTATAAAGTCCCAAGGCCCGTCTAACAGCGTGGTTTTACGAATATGATGCTCCGGAAAAGTACGAATCAATGCGGATCCTCCTTAAGCTTCAGCTATTCATAGCCGGCGTTGTAATCGTCTGATAATATGGTTAATATAGCATGACGGCACGGGCAGCTGAATGGAAGAAACCGAGATTTGCCTGTCATTTTCGAGCCTGTTTATTTACTGAACGATTCCAGGGGGTTATGCATAATGGCAGACCTTAGCCAAGCTACCAAACATCTTGTTGTCCATATTCATCTTATTCTCGATAAATCAACGTATCCCGGCTGGAAGGATATTCGCAACCTTGTGAATGTCCATAGCTTCTATTGGATTCATGAGGGGAGAGGGACCTTCCTGACGAACATCGAGCATCAGGTGGAGGCAGGCATGCTGGCGTATTTAAGACCGGGACTGGAGATGTCCATGCGTTCGGATCCGGAAGCGCCGCTTCGTATGACCATGGTGTTGTTCGATTGCGCGGAGCTTGTCTACGAGGCGGTATGGAAGAATGCGATGCCGGTTGGCAAACTGAGCCTCCCTTTTCTAAGCCGATACGGAGATCCGCAGGCCGAAGAGCTTGGCGCGTGTTTCCGTGAAATCAATCGGAGCTGGACTGCCCGAGTAACAGACGGCTCTAGCGTTCCTGAATCTCGGCTGCTTCTGTTACTGAACAAATTGCAGCACAGCAAGGCGCCGGATTGGAATATCGACGAGTCGGGCGTATTTGCTTCGTATGAGAAGATTAAACAAACCTTGGAGAGCAGCTACAAAGAAAATTTGCGAATTGAACAATTGGCCCACACGCACAGCATTTCTCCTTCGTATCTTCGCAAGATGTTCCTGAAGCATACGGGTATGGGACCCAAACAATATTTGGATCATATACGCAACCGTCAGGCATGCGGTTATCTCGTCTTTACCGATTATCCCGTCAATCAAGTGGCCAAGCTGTGCGGGTATTACGAGGAATATCATTTCAGCAAAATGTTCAAGCAGCATAATGGCGTGTCGCCAAGCCGTTATCGGATAACGAAGAGGGCGGAGACCGGTACGAACAATGAAGAAACCTAACAGGTAGTTTGAGTTTGGAAAGTCATCCAATTAGCGGCGTTATGATCTCTAACGAAATTGGATATCCTTATTTGCCCAAATACGGACGCCTCTGGAATCGAATGAAACGTCATATCGTTATTTGCCCATTTTCTGGCATCAGAGCTCTTATTCGCTAAATAGAGATATCAGGTTTCGTTAGAAATCCCTCATCGCGAATTTCGGGCAAATAGCGATACGTAGTTTCGTTAGCTCTTTTTATACTTTAAGCCTGGCCGGTAGAAGAATATTCGACAGAGATCTAACATGTCCGCTTACAATCGATTATTAGAGAATTAATAACGTGGAAATTAAAGGGAGTTGCTTGCGGATTGCCGAATATAATGTGAAGAGAGAAAGCCGGAGGAACGTTGATGAAGCTTAAAATGAGTATATTGGTTGGGCTAGCCGTATGGCTTACGGCATGCTCCGTTCAGACGGAGAAAACGGTAATCCCGCAAATCACTCCGTCACCCGATGCAGCTGTAGGGTCAGTAGAATCAGACAACCCGGAAAATACGGAAACGGTCACGAAAGATCTCTCGGTTAGAGCAGTGGCTTCTCACCAGACAGGCACACTAGTAATTCAACCAAAGAGTCAAGCGACGGTAACTGCGTTAGGTGCTCCTAGCTGCTACGGGCTCGAAACCGATCTAAGCTGGACGGGGGATTATGAGGCAATTTGGGAACCTGCGGCCGGGGGGACTCCCGTGAACGTATTGTCTTTTCCTGAAGACCTGGAGATTATTGAGCCAACCGACGAAACGATTAATCTGCAAATGCTCACAATCGGAGATACCGATTTTTTCACGTACTATCCGCGTTATACGGATTGCCATGCGCTTGAAGCTTACCTTTTTGGAGTGAAGGACGGGCAGGTTTTTTCCGTTACCTTCGAAGATGAAGCGGGACAGTTCACGAACAGCTTCTTCCAGCATCCGCATTATCCGCTGCAGTTATCCGATAATAATGAGCTTATCATTACTGGAGGCGAAGGCGGAGGGCAGGCTTTTATCGAGGTGTGGCATTACGAATATGATTCCGGTCAGCATAGGATGAAGCTAAGCAAGACCGAGCAAGTGCAGCCTCAAGATCTCTTGCCGTCCACTAATGAAGGAGGGGATTAAACGTGAAGGAGAAGGAAGAATCGAAGAAGGAGGAATCAACGACTTCTTCATCAACCGTTGTATCTTTTAACGAAGCTACGGATCATTATCAGAAGATTATGGGGGTTCCGAGCCAACGGGCGGATTTAAATAGTATGCCAAAGGCATTGCGGTGGTTCTCCTATTTTTTCTACACGGTAATTATTTTAGGCGCCATACTTTTTCTAGTCTCCTGGTTCATTCATAGGTAAGATCTTTTAGCTGTCGCTGCGGGGACCATTCTAGATTGTATTAAATGCTTGCTCAAAAACGGAAAGGAAGCCGCCGATCAGCGGCTTTTTTCTGTTACAGCTCTGTAAGAGGTGTAATTTTCATGCTACCCAAACGCATGGAGGAAGTGTATACTTGCCCCAACTTCTTATCCCGGATAAAAGCTAGGGGGGAATGCAGACATGTTGCTGGATGAGAGATATCTTACGTTATATGAACGCTTTGGAGGCGGAGCGGGGCCTATCGAGGTTACTCTTGAGGAATTATCCGAATTGTTATACTGCACGCCGCGCAATGCAAAGCTTATTCTGAAAAAGCTGCAAAGCGAACAGCTGATTGAGTGGCTTCCGGGAGTCGGCAGAGGCCACCGGTCCAGAATCGCATTTCATGCCGCCAAAGAACCTTATTTATTGGAGTTTGCCACCCATATAGCGGAACAAGGAGATTACAAGCGGGCTTTCGATCTAATTACACAATACGGCAACGGTACGAATGCCCGAAACAAGTTTTTGGAATGGCTAGACAATCAGTTTGGCTACAAAAAAGAAGAGACCGGTGAAGGGGAGCAATGTCGGGATTCACTAATCTTCCCCGTATTAAAAGCACCCGTGACGCTTGATCCGGCCGATCTGCTTTATTCCTTTGATTCCCACCTGATTCGCCAGATTTTTGACCGGCTGTTAAGGTTTGACGAGCAATTGGAGAAGATTGTACCGATGCTTGCCCATTCGTGGAGTTCAAATCCGGATGCCACGGAGTGGACGTTTTATCTCCGTAAAGGCGTCAGGTTCCATAACGGCCAGGAGCTTACCTCCAGGGACGTACAGTTTACTTTCCAGCGACTTCAGGGAGAAACGGCGAACAGCTGGCTGTTGCGTGAGGTTAAAAGCATAGAGACAATTGGTTCTCGCGTGTTGCGGATTAAGCTGAACCGGGTGAACCGGATCTTCGACCGATTTATGTGTTCGGCAGCCGCAGGTATTCTTCCGTTCGAATTTGCGGGCATGGATGAGGAAAAGTTTTGGCATCAACCGGTTGGGACGGGGCCGTTCCAGCTTGCGAAGTGGATGAACGGTCGAATTAGGCTGAATGCTTATGATGCTTACTTTCAAGGCAGACCTTATCTGGATGAAGTGGAAGTCGTTATCATGCCGGAGGACTGCAGCCAAGAGCTCGATAAGCTTGCGAAGGTGCATCATAGTCTGGATACGATGAGGATGGACCGGGCAAGCACGCAGGAAGAGTGGCAGGAGATCGAGAAGATCTGCCAGGGCTGCGTTCTTCTGAATTGGAACGTTGCTGCCCAAGGGCCGCAGCAGTCCGAGTCCTTCCGCCAGGCTGTACGCCTGATATTACACCCGCAGGAGATGATCGACCAGCTTGGCGGCGAAAGGGCGATCCCCGCGTTTGGATTTAGGCCGCAGCAGAATGATTCGCAGGAGCTTGAGCCAATCCAGCCTGAGCGGATTCGCACTCTTTTGCGTGAATCGGGTTACGGCGGAGACCGTTTACGCTTTGCTTTTCATCCGAAGTACGAGGAGGACGGCGCTTGGGTGATGAACCGTTTGGCCGATTGGGGAATTCAGATGGAGAAGCTGCCTTACGATTGTTTAATGCAAGCAGACTTCTGCATTTCCGGACTCGTATTTCCGGAGGATGAAGTTTGCGAAATCGAGGCTTACGAGCATCGCGATTGCGTGATGAAGAACTTTTTTGACTCAGAGAGGACAGAGTGGATAATCGGCCGGATCGATATGGCCATAGCAGTCGATTCCATGAATGAACGCCGCCGGATGCTCAAAGAAATAGAAGAGCGACTCCGTGAGGAAGCGGTGGTATCCTTCCTGCACCACAGACGATTAAGCACGTATTTGCATCCTTCGGTACGAGGGGTCAATTTGAACCCATTGGGTTGGATTGACTTCAAAGATGTTTGGCTGGAGGAGCATGACTAATAGATTAAGGTGAATGATTACGCTAAGCAGTCTCGAAACGCGAGGCTGCTTTTTTTATGGGAAAATTTACAACAAAAAAATTGCAAAAAACTGCACTTATTTATCGATTTGTTACGTCTGATAGATGTGGATGTCATCGTCATGGTTGTACTGATAATATTTACTTCTAGTATTTACGCAGCTGTTGCATTTATAATGGGCTATCATCGAAAGGGTGAAGTCCGCAAAGAAAGGATGGAACTTGTGAAGAAATTTTTTGGTATTGTAGGTGTCTTTATTCTCGTTTGGGCGATTATCTCGGGTATCTTTATGTTCTTTACAGATTCCGGATATCGTCTTCGGGCGATGGCGGCAGAGACCATCTTATCGTCACAACACCGGCAGTGGGCGAAGTACACTTTTTTACCCCAAAGTGACTTGGACGCAATGCTGGAAAATATAAATAATCCGAATTATGTGAACAGCGCATCGGGTTCAGGCAATTTAGGCGGCATGGTGAACGTTAAGTCGGATAAGGATTTGTATGTGCATGTGGAGTCGATTGAGAGTTACACTAATCCCACGCATTATTACAAAGGGAAAGTCATTACGATCTCCAATCCGAATCGGGTAAAGCTCGTTAGCTCGAAGCTAAGTGACCATGGCGAACAAATCTTTGTTATCGCGAAGCGGGCCAAAGCCCTTGCCGCCATTAACGCGAGTGGCTTTGTCGATTTGGATGGGCATGGCAACGGCGGAGCTTCTACCGGTGTCGTTATTGAAGACGGCGTTATTAAAAGCCAGAATAAGAATACAAAAGAATTTGTTGCCGGCATAACGAAAGACGGCGTCATGATTACGGGCAAGTACAGCGCGAATGAGCTGGTTAACCTAGGGGTACAATATGCAGCAGGCTTCAAGCCGCAGCTTATCGTAAACGGCCAAAAAATGGTTGAAGGCGACGGCGGTTGGGGCTGGGGGCCGCGTACGGCAATTGGACAAAAAGCCGATGGCAGCATCATCTTTGTCGTGATTGACGGCCGTCAAACCCGTTCCGTTGGCGCTAGCATCAAAGAAGTACAGGATTTGCTCTACGAGCGTGGAGCGGTAAATGCCATGTGCATGGATGGCGGTTCTTCCTCTTCGATGTATTTTAACGGCGATAACATTACGATTCCTTCTTCCCGCAATAATATTCCCCGTTATCTGCCGAATATCTGGGCTTTGATTCCGCAAGCCGGCGATACCCTACACGTTGACGTGGATGGTAAAGACGTCACTTCGTTTGAAGGACTGGGCTTGTAAGGTATAGCGTATAGCGTAAAACCTCTTGGTGGAATGGCGACATTCCTTCGGGAGGTTTTTTTTATTATCAAAATTCTTGAAGTTGACCATCGAATACTCTCCATAATGCTCTTGAGCGATAGTTGATATAATGGAGCAACTACGGAAAAAGGGGCGATATAGATGATAACGAAAACCGTCGCGCAACTTGGGAGATACGTGGAATCGATACCCTTGCAATTAAGAGCATGGTCCGAGGAGAGAATGGCAGCGCCGCGAGCCCTTGGCAAATGGTCCAGTCTGCAAATTCTAGGACATCTGTGCGATTCGGCGATCAACAACTGTAGAAGGATCGTTGAGGCTCCAACTGCCGAAGGACTATACGTTATTACTCCATATAACCAGGACAAATGGGTTGAAGCGCAGCAATATGCATCAGCGCCGGCAGAAGAAATTATTGCCTTGTGGGAAAGCCTGAACAGATCGATGGTGAGAGTGATTTCGGCAGTACCCGTTGATACGTTAACTACATGCCATATCCAACTGCCTAACGGCGAGACGCATACGCTGGAATGGCTGATAAAAGATTACCTAGAGCATTTGGAGCATCATCTCATGCAAATCTCTCCGGATTTATTGTTAGGGGAACTCCTCGTGCCATAAGGAGTTTTTTTATGCAAACCAAGAGAGTTATCGTACATAACCTGACGTGGATTTTATGGGAATGTGCACCAAGCACAATTTAACGAACCTCTTTTAGCATCTCATCTATATTTGATGTAAGTAATATTGACGTGAATATAACGATGACCTATATTACCTCTAAGCTTTCCGAAATTAGGTTGCATTCGTTCGGCAAATTGGGGGAGGGTCTTGGCATGAAGAAGCTCATTATGGTGGCAGCGGCAGCATTGCTTGTCTTTACGGCTGCTTGCTCGAAGGAAACAAAGACGAATTCAACGGACGCAGGTGCTGCAAGCGGTGATCAGACTAAGCCTAGAGTCGCTTTTGTCTACCTTGGCGTTCCGGGAGACGGGGGCTGGACTTACGAGCATGATCAAGGCCGCAAGATGATGGAGAAAGAGCTTGGCATTACCGCAACGACGGTCGAGAATGTACCGGAAGGGGCAGATGCGGAGCGCGTATTCGAAGAGCTTGCCGAGAAGAACGATATTATTTTTGGCACAAGCTTTGGCTACATGGATGCGATGGTTGCCGTAGCGAAGAAGCATCCCGATGTGAAGTTTCTTCACGCAAGCGGCTACAAAACAGCCGACAATCTTGGCACCTACCTGGGCAAGGAATACCAAAGCGCTTATCTCGTTGGGATGGCGGCAGGCAAAATGACGAAAAACAATCATCTCGGCTATGTCGGGGCTTACCCGATTCCGGAGGTCATCTATACGATCAACGCGTTTGCGCTAGGCGTACAAAGCGTTAACCCGGAAGCGAAGGTAGACGTCGTGTGGAGCAATACGTGGTTTGATCCAACAGCCGAGCGTCAGGCGGCAACAAGCTTGCTCGACAAAGGCGTAGACGTCTTGGCCGCTTATCAGGATTCGCCGGCAAGCATTCAAGCTGCTGCCGAACGCGGGGTATGGGGAATCGGCAATGACTCGGATATGAGCAAATACGCGCCGGATTATTATATATCCAATCCGAAATGGAACTGGGGGCCTTATTACGTGCAGACGGTAAAAGCCATTATGGATGGCACTTGGAAGTCCGAAAGCTATTTCGGTTCCATGAAGGACGGCATTACGGATATCGCGCCGTTCGGCAAGAACGTGCCGCAGGATGTCAAAGATCTGGTCGAAGCGAAGAAGAAAGAGATTCTGGAAGGAAGCTTCGACGTATTTAACGGACCTATCGCCGATCAGAGCGGAACGGAGAAAGTGCCGCAAGGCAAAGAGATGACCGTAGACGAGATTTTGAACATGAACTGGTTCGTCAAAGGCATTGAAGGGACCATACCGCAATAGTCCAAGACAGAAAGGGAAGTGGCCGGCATGATTAGAAAAGATCCCGTACTCGAGCATGAATGGCATCCTGTAGCGATTGCCGCCGATGTCAGCGACACTCCCAAGCAGGTCATCGTTCTGGGAGAGAAGGTTGTCATTTTCCGCACGAAGCAAGGCGTTAAAGCCATGAAGGACCTTTGTATTCACCGCGGTGTCCCGCTGTCGCTTGGCCGCGTGGATAATGACGAGATCGTCTGCGCTTACCATGGGTGGCGGTATGATGGCGAAGGGCGATGCGTCTGCATCCCGGCCCTGCCTAAATCGCAGGCGATCCCGCTCAAAGCGAAAACGCAAACTTATTTATGCCAGGAACGGTACGGTTTTGTCTGGGTCTGCCTAGGAGAGCCAAGAGACGATTACCCGCCGCTTGAAGGGAAAATAGAGGAGGGGCTTCTGCCGATCTGGATGGGACCTTATCCGGTTCAAGCATCCGCCCCGCGTGTCATCGAGAATTTCCTGGATGTCTCGCATCTGATGTTTGTGCATGAAGGGCTGCTTGGCGACAGCGAATTTGCCGAGATTAATGACTATAACGTACATCAAGTGGATGGAGCGCTAGTGACGGATGAGATTGTCGTCTACCAGCCCGACCCGGATGGACGCGGGATTGGCGTCGACAATCGGTATATCTATGAGATCTATACGCCATGCTGCGTCAAGCTGGTGAAGGGCAGCGAAGGCTCTGATGAGATCTTTCATCTGTTCCTGATCGTACTGCCGGAGACTGAAACGACTTGTACGGCGTTTATGCTGCAGCTCCGCAACTATGCGCCGGACGTTCCGGATCAGGTATTTATCGATTTCCAGAATACGCTGCTCGAGCAGGACAAACGAATTGTCGAGGAGCAAAAGCCGGAGCTGCTGCCGCTCGATCTGCAGGCGGAGCTGCATCTCAAATGCGACCGCGTCGCCATCGCTTATCGGCGCAGATTGAAAGAGCTGGGAGTAACGATCGGAACCGAATAAGATACGAAAAACCGCGTATATGGTACGCGGTTTTTTATTTTGTCTTCTTATATTCCCTGTTGACTTATGCGTCAGAGGACTTTATACTCCACTTATTAAAACTGTTTTAAAAAGTTTTTGCTAAAAGGAGTGGGAGCATGTCATCTCACACGCATAATACGATCCAAGTGAAAAAGATGAACGTGGAACTGGTCAAAAATGCTTTGAAGGCGCAAGGGATTGCGACAAAAGCATCGATTGCCGGACTAACCAAGCTTAGCGTGGCTACCTGCGGGACGATTCTGAATGAGCTGCTTGTCATCGGCGAGATCATTGAACTTGAGCCGGATGGGGCAAATGGCGGGAGACCTGCCAAACAATACAGATACAACGCCAATTTTGGCTGCGTCATTTGTCTGCTTGTCAGGACGGAAGGCGGCATTCATTCCATCAGCTACAGCATAATAAATTTACTTGGCGAGACAATCAGCGAGACGACATTGGGTCTGCCGCGCATAGACACGGATGTTATTGATCGGTTAATTGAAGGCCTAATCAACGACAATGAGAATGTGCAGGCCATCGGTATCGGTATACCCGGCGTTGTTCACCGGGGAGTGATAGGCGTATGCGATGTGCCTGCACTTGCCGGACAGCCTGTGGGACCTTATCTGGAAGACAAGTACGGGATCCCGATTACGATCGAGAATGACATGAACATGACGGTCTACGGCTTTTACCATCTTCAAAATTTTGAAGAAGACAAGACGTTTGCCGTGGTGACTTTTCCGAAGAATCATTTTCCGGGAGCCGGCTTTATCGTGGACGGCCGGATTTTGTCGGGCAATACGACATTTGGCGGCGAGGTATCGTTCCTGCCATTCGGCATCGCGCGAGAGGAGCAGCTGAGGCAGCTGCATACGGAGGAAGGCTTTATCCGGCTGGCGGTTATGACGCTAACCTCGATAATTGCCATCATTAATCCGGTAACCATCGCGATAACGGGCGAGCTGCCGCGCGAGTCGCAGCTGAACGATCTGCAGGAGGGTTGTTTGAAGGATATTCCTCAGGAGCATATGCCGCAGCTGATTATGCAGAACAACACGCATCGGGAGTACATGACGGGACTTGTTACGGCTACGCTGGAAAGCCTTACCTACCGGCTGCAGATCACGGAGAAAAGATAACAGATTAGGAGCACGCGAAGAGTGGAAAAAAGTATAGGCAAGTTCAACAAGATTTACGCCATGCAGCTGGCAACCATATTTATCGGATTCATTATTTTCGGGTTTTCGGAAAATATTAAGGGTCCGGCTATACCGCGCATTCAATTCGACTTTATGCTGAATGAGTCCCAGCTTGGAACCTTATTATCCTTAAACGCTTTGGGTTATTTGATAGCCTGTTCGTTTACCGCCTATTTGACGAAAATATGGGGAATCAAATGGGTAACCGTTGCCGCATTCGCCTCAATGGCCTTTTCCGGCATTCTTATCTTCTTCTCCCATCATTACTCGATGTTCTCGGCTTCGTATTTCCTTATGTATATCGGCAACGGGATGCTGGAGATTGGCCTTGCTATTCTAAGTGCCCGGATTTTCGTAAGAAATACCGGCACCATGATGAACATGACGCATGGCTTCTACGGCTTAAGCTCTACGGTTGCGCCGCTTATCGCAACCGGCCTGATGAAAGTGACGATTGCCGGGCATACGCTGGACTGGCGCGGGATGTACCTGGTGATGCTAATGTTGTCGGTGATCCCGATTCTTATCGCCATGTTCAGTACGTTCCCGGGGGATGATATCTCGCATGAGGACCGCGTTCCTCTAAAGACCTTGCTGAGAGACCGGGTACTATGGCTAATGGTGCTTGTCCTGACGTTTGGCGTTGTTTCGGAGCTTGCCGTTGGCGGCTGGCTTGTTAACTTCCTGGAGAAGGCATATAACTGGGATACCGTAAATGCTTCCGGCATGTTGTCTATTTTCTTCTTATGCTTTGCGCTGGCCAGGCTGCTGCTTGGTCCGCTGACGGACCGGATAGGCTTCGTCCTATCTCTCATCATCTTCTCCGGGTTCTCGGCATTATGCACCTTTGCAGCAATAGCAGGCGGCGAGAGCGTTGCTTTTCTGTTTGCCGCTTCCGGCATCGGCATTGCGATGATCTATCCGACCGTAATGGCGTTTATCGCAAAGCGCTATCCGAAAGGCAGCGATACGGCGATCACCTTTACCGTCACCATGATGGGCTTAGGCAGCGTAATCGGCAATTATCTGATTGGCGGAGTTACGGAGCTTGTCAAGCATATAGTCGGCGAAAATTCGCCAAAAAGCTTGCTTCGCGGCCTTCAAGCCGGTTACGGCTTCATTGGCTTATGCGCGGCATTATGCGCAATTACCGGAATTATCCTTTATATTCATTTGTCCAAAAGAAAAGAAATCATTTAAGATAGAAAAGTTAAAATACAAACGCCAATCTCCAAGCCATGAGGGCAGGAGATTGGCGTTATTTTGTGAATGGCATTTTACGATTCGAATAAAATTCAATCTTCTACGCAAGATCATGATAAGAGAAGCGGGTGACTCCAAAGAGAGGAAGGTGATATGGAAGCATGCTTATCAATTCGAATTTTGAAAAGTACGAAGCTTTTATTCGCGGATTGCCGCTCAAGGCCCGATACTCGCCGGATGACTTGCTGGTTCCGGAATTAAACGTGTTACGGGAAGGGCTAATAGAGATGTATTATGCTCCGCACAACGATTACAGCAATCCCACAGCCCAAATCATGATCGTTGGTCTCACTCCAGGCTGGAATCAAATGGAGATCGCTATACGAACAGCGAAGCTGGCTATGCTCGAGAACAAATCCGCGCAAGAAATATGCAAAGAAGCAAAAATGGCTGCACGATTTGCCGGGTCCATGCGAAGCAACCTGATCCGCATGCTGAATGAATTGAATTTGCACGCGTACTTTGGTCTTTCGGACAGCAAAGCATTGTTTGAAGACGGTTCCCCGCTGCTTCAAACAACTTCCTTGCTTCGTTATCCCGTCTTTGTGAACAAGAAAAATTACAGCGGTCATAACCCCGAGCTTTCCAAAAACGCCTTGCTATATAACTATGCCTATCAACTAATGAACAGCGAGCTTCACGCCTTGTGCCATACTCCGCTTATTATTCCGTTAGGAAAAGCGGTGGAAACGGTATTCATGCGGTTGCTTAGCGAAAAAAAGATCAGCGAGGAACAAATCTTATGGGGATTTCCTCACCCATCCGGCGCGAACGGTAACCGTCTGCGACAATTCGGGCAGTTAAAAATGGAGATGGAGAAGATCCTTAGAAACTTTGCATCGTTGCAACAATAGCTCCCATTCATTCGTTTACATATTTAGGAAGACATTCGGATAATGGGGGAGTATTTTGGATCTAATCTTACATACGTTCATTCATGCCGCAGCAGGTGCCAGTACCTCGTATTTGTTCGGCAGAGCATTCACGGATTCCATTGGCAGGCGTTCCCTATTGCTCCTGTTCGGTGCGATTGCCGCACTGGCGCCTGATTTCACGAAGTTTTTTGGCGATTTGTTCTTTCACTCCGTCTTTCTGATCCCGCTCATCGGTTGGATCATGGCTTACTTTTTTTCCAAGTTTCAAAAGGAATTTCCGTTCTCGCGGATGTGGCTGACGTTTATGATTAGTGCCGGAACTCATTTGCTGATCGATTATATCGGCAACGGGGTAGCTTTGTTTTATCCGCTCATTGAACATGAATACGAATTCAGCATTATCGATCGGGATGATCAGTTTGTTTTATTCCCGATGCTGCTATCCGTGATGATCGGGCTATGGTTCCGGAAGGGCAGGTATTTAGTGCTTGCGGGCGTTCTGACATCCATCGTCTATATCGGAATGTTGACCTATTCCAAGATAAGCCTGGAACACAGCTTAAAGGAAAGGTACAAACAAGATCATATGGAGTCCTTGCTGACCTACCCGGATCTTTCGGGCAGGCAATGGAGATTTATGCTTCGGACGGAGTCGGCTGCCGTGTTTGGCCGCGCATCCCTATTGGGGAACCGGATTGAAGTTGACAATGAGTCCAGCTTCGGCAATCTGCGCGCGGAGAAAGCAGAGGCCGACGCTTCGTCCGTAACGGTATCCGGAACGATGACGCTATCCAGAAACGATATGTATACGATTATGCTCAAGCCTTATTACATCGATATCGAGCTGGTTAACGGGACATATTCCGAAGATTGGTCTCCGGGACCGTTCATGGGACCGAATAGGAGCGGAGAATTTCATCTCGTGTTGCGGGATGACATCGGCAATGAGCTGAACCGCGTTTCTTTAAATGACTTCTATACGGATCCGCTGCTGTTCAACTCTACATTTGATCTATCTTTCGATGATTATAACGGGGATGGAAACCCTGATTTTACGATAGGGCAGTATGGAACAAGCAACGGGAATTACTACAAGCTATTTACTCTGACTGGCAGCAACGAATTTAAGGAATTAGACGCGGGAGGAAGGGATGGCATGTTTATTAGTGCGGATGACTCCATGTATTCCACCCATTTGAAGAGGATTGGCGATTCTTCGTTCCAAACCGATTACTATGATAATTCTACGGGGCAACACGTGAAAAACACCTATACATGGGCTGGAGAAGGTTTTGTGAAACAGTGAGAGATCGGGAGGCATATCGATGCCTCCTTTTCTTTTCGAGCGGAGAATGCTCTATCATAATTGAAATCATAGGCTCATACATTAGTTGGTGGTTTCCTCAAACAGGAAATGGAGCCCATTTTGTCGAAGTTAATAGCATTCTTTAAAGTCTGAGAGGTAGATTATGACGTCATTAACGGAAGCTTATGTGGATAGCTTGGCTCCCAATGCGGGAGCGATGAAGAACGGCCGGGATCTGGTCAAAAAGAACAGCTTCCCGGTGCTCCGCAGAACGGAAGACGGGACCCTGCTGTTTGGCGAATGCAAAGGAAGCGGTAAGGAACCGTACCGCTGCTCGGTTGATTTTGTTCAGGCGGATAGTCCGGTGTCGCGCTGCTCTTGTCCAAGCCGGCAGTTCCCCTGCAAGCATACGCTTGGTTTAATGTATGCCTATGCGCTTGGTAAGCCGTTTGAACAAGCAGAGCTGCCTCCGGATATCGCGGAGAAACGGGGCAAAGCGGAAAAGCGGGAAGAGAAGAAGAAAGAAACCGAAGCAGCAGTGGCAAGCGGTGCGGCACCAGCCAAACGCAAGGTAAACAAGTCGGCGCTGGCCAAAAAAATTAATGCACAGCTGGAAGGCCTTCAGCTATTGGAGAAAATGGTGCTGCAAACCGTTCAAGGCGGACTCGGCAGCTTGAGCAAGAAGAATATCCAGCTCCTCGAGGATCAAGCGAAGGAACTGGGCAATTATTATATTCCCGGCGTTCAGGCGGAATTGAGGGAGCTCATCCTGCTATTTGACGAGGAATCGAACCGTGAAGCGGTTTATTCCAAGGCGATCGAGCAGCTGATCCGTATCCATTCGTTGGCGAAGAAGGGAAAAGCTTATCTGGAGCGGCGTTTAGCGGAACCGGATATGCCGTTAGACACGGAATCAACGCTTGAGGAACAGCTTGGCCACGCTTGGCAGTTAGCCGAACTGAAAGAGTATGGCCGCGTGCGGCAAGCATCCGAGCTGCTGCAGCTTTCCTTTTTGTCGTATACCGATCAGGCAAGAGGAGAGTACGTGGATGCCGGATGGTGGGCAGACCTGCAGGAAGGGACGGTTCATGCCACCCGAAATCTCCGCCCGTTCCGGGCGGCCAAGCAGCTTAAAGAAGAAGATACCGTGCACGCCGTTGTGCAAACGGATGAGCTGTACCAGTATCCGGGCGAGATCAATGCCCGCGTAAGGTGGGATAAGGGACTGTTCCGCGAGGCTGCCGTTCAGGACTACATGGCGGTAAAGGAAGCGGCGAACGGTTCATTCCCTGAGGTGATTAAACAAGTGAAGAACATCATTAAGAATCCTCTCGCTAACCGCAATCCGGTTGTGCTAATCGCCTACCATACCATCGAGAAGTCCGGAGAAGGTTACTTGTTCCGGGATAAGCAAGGCAAGCCGATTCCGATGACCTCGGAAATGATCGCTACGCCTGCGCGACTCGAGACGATTGTGCCGTTATTGCAAGAAGAGGAGCTGCGGGACCAAGCTGCGCTGGTCATGTTCCAACATGACGTGGACAGCGGACGTCTGTCGGCGCAGCCGATGAGCATCATCACGGATAGCCGGATTATTCGGCTGTTGTACTAGAGGAGTGATTACCATGAGCGTAGATTTGTTGCTTGACCTTCAAGTGGAGGTGCGAAGATTGTTTATTGCCGGCAGCAGCCTGGCCGAGGGGGATATCAGGTTATCGAAGCTGCTTCCTTCCTTGCAGAAAGCCGGGGAAGCCGCACCCGTATTCAAACGGTTGGCAGATACAACGGAGGGACTTATTCAAGCTCCTCGTGCCGAAAACGCTTTGAAGCTGCTGGAGCTGGCCACACTGCTCAGCGCCGTCCTGCATACGCAGGGCAAAACCGATGTGT
This sequence comes from Paenibacillus sp. ATY16, assembly GCF_003399985.2. NCBI lineage: Bacteria > Bacillati > Bacillota > Bacilli > Caryophanales > Paenibacillaceae > Paenibacillus > Paenibacillus sp. ATY16. The sequence continues at coordinate 202,454 of NZ_NMOK02000037.1, forward strand.
CGGGAGAGACGCAGCCAGTGAGCAGCGCAGGACTGTCGCTTCCCACGGAGGTGACCTTCCGGAGATTGCATCCGCTGCTCGAGGCCTTAACGACTAAGGGCTCGGGCAGGCTGGAGCAGATCCGACAAGCTTACGAAGACCGGAGCTTCCTCGATCTTCGGGCATTGCCCACTTTATGCAGCGCGCTGGACGATGTTTATTCCGAAATTCCGGAATTCATTCAGCTGAAAATACTGCCGGAGTTCGGGCAAGCGGCTGTCCCTTTGCTTCAGAGCCAGCTAAATCTGCAGGGCGGCAAAGGAGATGCGAGGCGTCTTCAGCTGCTTCATCTTCTGCTAGGCGAATCCGCGCTGGAGCTCGTACAAGAAGCCGGCGCATCGGGCGCGCCTGAATTGAAAATTGCGGCTATCGAGCTGCTGAGCGGCTACGAAGATCAAGAGGGCTTCCTGCTTGAGCAAAGCCGGGAAAAAAGAAAAGAAGTGCGCGAAGCGGCTTATTACGCTCTGGCGCGGCTCGCATCCATTCCTTGCCAGGACCGCTTGTTTGAGGCTGTTGCATCGAAGGATGCGGAGCTTGTTATTTACCCGATCCGCAAATGTTCGGCGCTTACGCTTCATAAGCGAATCATCGCGCACGCGGAAGAACAGCTGGACCGTTATTCGGCAAGCGAAGGCAAGGCGAGAGAAGCTGCACTGCAGCAGCTCCATACCGATCTGCGCTGCTTGAACAGCCATGCGCATGAACTCGCCGAGATAGCCTTCCCGATGCTTGGCAGACTGATGGCAACCGATGAATTTATGACCGCCGACGCGGGCGTCGTGCAGGACACGGCGGCAGAGCTTCTGCTGGCGCTGGAATCGGAGCCCTCCGACCGGTTCGCGATTGGTCTGCATTCCGCCTATAAAGGCAAATTTATCGGATACAGCTTCCGCGCTGCCTTTAGGCAATTATCTCCGGCAGAGCTCTTCGACCGGTATGCGGATGCCATCAAGGGACGTTCAGCGTCCGCAAAGCTGCTGCAGCAAGCGATTCAGCAAATCGTTCACGAGCAGCTGGCAGGCAGTGACGAACGCGCCGAAGCCGTTCCGGAAGAGGCTTGGGATCGCCGCTGGGTCAAAGCGCTCGCCGGTCAGGACTTGACGGATCTGGTCTGCGCATTTGCGCATCAGAATGACCGGGACGTGACGTCCTATCTTGTTTCGAAGCTGAAGGACGGCTCAAGAGTTAACGACTACCGTACGCAAAATGTACTGCTGACGTTATTCCGCGTTGGGTTCAAGGAAGCGCCCGAGCTCTTCATGGGGCTGCTTGAGAACAAAACCTCCCGCAGCTTCTATTACATAGACTGGCGGATGAAGCAGCTGTTTGCCTCGATGCCGAAGGCTTATGTGCCTCGTCTTCGCGCTTTTGCGGAAGCACTTGCGTACGAATCGGTTAAAAATGAATTGCTGGAGATTGTTGAGGCGTTGGAAGCGATGCCGGGCGATCAGGCAGGGGAGAGTGGAAAAGGAGTATGGCAATGGATCAAAAACAAAATGTATTAAGATTGCCGGCGGAACAGCTGTATGCGCATGAGCTGGAAGCGCTGAAAGCGGCCGATAAAAATAACGAAAAGCCTGCTGGCTGGCAGCTTTCTCCCAAAGCGGTGCTTACCTTTATTACGGGCGGCCAGGCTGGCAAAACCACGATTACTCCGAAATACATCGGCAATAAACGTCTGGTCGAGATGGCGATTGCCACTCTTTTGACGGACCGGGCGCTGCTCTTGATCGGCGAGCCGGGAACGGCAAAATCCTGGCTGTCGGAAAATTTGACCGCTGCTATCCACGGAGACTCGTCCAAGGTTGTGCAGGGAACTGCGGGCACAAGCGAGGAGCATGTCCGTTATTCCTGGAACTATGCGCTTCTGCTTGCGCAGGGTCCGTCGGATCAAGCTTTGATCCGCAGCCCGATTCTTCGTGCCATGGAAGGCGGAGGAATCGCCCGCTTTGAAGAAATTTCCCGCTGCGCGTCCGAAGTGCAGGACGCTTTGATCTCTATCCTCTCGGAGAAGACAATAGCCATTCCCGAACTTGGCAGGGAAGTGCCCGCTGAACGCGGCTTCTCCATTATTGCGACCGCAAATACAAGAGACCGGGGCGTAAACGAGATGTCGGCTGCCTTGAAGCGGCGCTTCAATATTTTGGTGCTGCCGGCACCTTCAAGCCTGGATACCGAGATCGATATCGTGCGCCGCAGGGTAAGCGAAATATCCGCGAACTACGAGCTGCGCGCCTCGCAGCCGGACGACGAAGCGATTCGCAAAGTCGTGACGATTTTCCGCGAGCTCCGCAGCGGCCTGACGCTTGACGGCAAAGAGAAGGTAAAGTCGCCAAGCGGCGTAATCTCGACAGCCGAAGCGATCTCGCTGCTTACGGGCAGCATGGCGCTTGCCGGAAGCTTCGGTACCGGAGAACTGACCGACGAGGATATCGCAGCCGGGCTGCAAGGGGCAATCGTAAAGGATGACGCGAAGGATCAGCAGGTATGGAAGGAATATCTCGATAACGTGATGAAAAAACGGGGGGCGTCATGGCGAAGCCTGTACACCGCGTGCGCGGAGATGAACGGTTGAGCGGACCGCATTATTTCGGCATCAGGCACTTGTCGCCGGCAGGCTCCTATCATCTCCTCGCCCTGCTCGGGGAGGTGAAGCCGACCGCGGTATTAATCGAGGGTCCTAGCGACGCGGGTATTCTGGCCGAGCAATTGACCGCCCGCGGCGTAGTTCCGCCGGTGGCGTTGCTTGCCTATACGGACCGTCTGCCCGTTCGTACGCTTCTGTACCCGTTCGCCGACTATTCCCCGGAATATCAGGCTCTGCTGTGGGCTAGAAACCATAACTGCCATTCGGAATTTATCGATCTGCCGACGGAGATATCCCTTGCCCTTGCAGACGCGAGAAGGGATACGGCACCGGATCTGTCGGACGGCAGCATTCAGGAAGCCGAGACTCCTGTCGATCTCTATGGCAGAATTGCCGAGTTGTCCGGCGAACCGGATTACGAAGCGTATTGGGAGCGGCATTTCGAGCATCGGTTGCAGCCGGACAGCTACCGATGCGCGATCCGAACGTATGCGGAGGAGATGCGGGAGCTGACGGACCGGGACGAACGGAAGTTGACACCGCGAGGTTACGCCTATAACGAGATTCGGGAAGCCTTCATGCGCCTAAAAATTCTAAATACGATTAAAGCCGGTCATGAGCCGGATAAGATCGTAGTGGTCAGCGGCGCTCACCACACATCAGCCCTCACTTTGGATTTGCCTGCTATGACGGATGCCGAGCTCAAAAAGCTGCCTCGCGTACCGTCCAAGATGACGTTAATGCCTTATTCCTACTATAAATTATCCTCGCATTCCGGCTATGGGGCAGGGAATCAGGCTCCTGCCTATTATTCGCTGCTGTGGCAATGCATGAAGCAAGGGAAGATGAAGGAATTGCCGGCCTTGTATCTGTCCTCCGTCGCCATGCAAATGCGGGAGCTAGGAACATGGCGTTCGACGGCTTCGGTCATTGAGGCTGTGAGAATGGCAGATGCTCTGGCGTATATGCATGACGGCGTGCTGCCGACCTGGAAGGACTTGCGGGACGCGGCCACTGTCCTTTTTGGCTTTGGAGAATTGTCATCCGTCGCAGAAGCGCTTGCGAGAGTGGATATCGGAACGGTAATCGGCTGGTTGCCGGAAGGCGTGAGCCAGACACCCGTGCAGGATGATTTGAACCGCGAGCTCAAACGGCTGAAGCTGGACAAATACAAGACGCTTGTTGCCGCCGGCCTGGAACTGGATCTGAGGGAAAACAGGCGGGTGAAATCCGAGGAATCCGCCTTTCTTGATTTGAACCGATCTGTTTTCCTGCACAGGCTTGCCGTGCTGGGAATCCGGTTTGCCCGCAAGCAGAGGGTCACTCAGGCGGACGCGACCTGGGCGGAACATTGGGTGCTGCAATGGTCGCCGGAAGCCGAGATCGAGACGGTCGAATCTACCCTAAAAGGAGAAACGGTTGAGCTAGCAGCCGCTTACGTTATTCATGAAGAGCTGCTGGCTTGCACGAACATCGCCGAGGCAGCCAAGCTGATCCGCAAATCTTGCGAATGCGGGCTGCCGCAGGTGATGGGGCAGGCGACCGGCGCTTTGCAGCGGCTTGCAGTTGACGCTGGCAGCTTCGAGCAAATAGCCGAAACGGTGCAAGAGCTGTCCGTGCTGCTGCAGTACGGCTCCATCCGCCGGATCGAGACGGAGACTTTGGTGCCCATAATGCAGCAGCTGTTCCTGCGAGGCGCCCTTATGCTGCAGGATGCCGCCGGCTGCAATGACGATGCGGCGGCAGCGATGGTAACCGCTATTCAAGCGATGGATGCAGCGGCGGAAGAGCATTACCAGCTCGTGGACGGGGCGCTTTGGATGAACAAGCTTAAGGAGCTTGCAGCCCGGGATGACCGCAACGCGAAGCTGTCCGGGTTCGCCTTTGCGATCGTGCTCGAGAAGAATGAAGCCGGCGAAGAGGAATGCGCGAGGGAAGTGTCGCGCCGTCTGTCGCCGGGTATTCCGGCGGACATTGGTTCCGGCTGGTTCGAAGGCATGTCGATGCGCAACCGTTACGCGTTATTGTCGAGAGACTATTTATGGCGGCAGCTGGATGAATACGTGAATTCGCTGGAGGAAGAGCCGTTCAAGCGCTCGCTGGTGTTTCTGCGGCGCGCATTCGGCGGCTTCGAACCGAGGGAGAAAGCGGCGATTGCCGAGCTGCTGGGCGATTTGTGGGGAAGCGGAGCGGAACCAACCGGCGAAGCCCTTCAACGTCCGCTTAACGAAGAAGAGAAGGAGCGGCTGGATGAACTTAACGATTTTGACTTTGGAGATATTTAGCCTATGACGACCATGGATCCGGAACAAGTTAGACGCTGGAGGCTTATATTGGGAGCTTCCGCCGAACAAAAGCTGCAGGGAGAAGGCGGTCCGCAAGGTAGACCTCTATTAAGCGATGAGGACCTGCTGATGGATGAAGCCCTTGCGGCTATTTACGAAGGAGAAGGGACGGGGTCGGGAGCCGGGCTTAGCGGCCAAGGCAGCGGCAATACTTCCAGATCCCGATCTGCCGGTCTGGGGGCATCGTCTCCCAAGTTAGCCAAATGGCTTGGCGATGTGCGGCATTTTTTTCCGCCGGATGTTGTATCCGTCATTCAGGCCGATGCCGTGGAACGCAAGGGGCTTACCCAGCTGCTATTCGAACCGGAGTTGTTGTCCCAGGTTAAGCCCGATATCGGGATGGTCGCCACCTTAATGTCGCTTCGCGGCCAAATTCCGGAGCGCACGAAAGAGACTGCGCGGGCGCTCGTGCGGGAAGTCGTGGAAGATATCATGAAGCGCCTCGAGCAGGATCTTACCCGCGCGGTTACCGGAGCTTTGAACCGGAGGCAGCATTCTCCGCTGCCTTCCTTAAGCGGTCTCGACTGGGGGGCGACAATCCGCAAGAACCTGAAGCATTACGATCAGGAACGCGGGCTGCTTATTCCGGAGAAGGTTTATTTCTTCGACCGCGCGCGGAAAAGCAAGGAATGGACCGTCATTCTCGATATCGATCAAAGCGGCTCAATGGCGAATTCCGTCATCTATGCGTCGCTTGTTGGTTCCATCTTTGCGAGTATGCCATCGCTGGAGACGAAGGTGGTTGCCTTTGATACCGAGGTGGTGGATTTAAGCGAGCAGTGTGCGAGCGATCCGGTGGATATGCTGTTCGGCATTCAGCTTGGCGGAGGGACCGATATCAATAAGTCGCTTCAATATTGCGAGCCGTTTATAACCGAACCGAAGAAGTCGATCTTTATTCTCGTCTCCGACTTGTATGAAGGCGGCAACCGGACCGAAATGATCCGGCGCTTGAAGGAGATGCATGAGTCCGGCGTAAAAACCGTCTGTCTGCTCGCCTTGTCGGATGACGGCGTACCGTCCTATGACGAATCGGTTGCGAAAAAGTTGGCGCAATACGGCATTCCTTGCTTTGGCTGCACGCCGGATAAACTGGCGGAGCTGATCGAAGGCGCTTTGAAGGGAATGGACCTTCAGCAGCTAGCCGACCGGATGGGGCAATCGGCAAAAGGAAAATAAAGATGCGAAGAAAAAAGCCTGCAGCTCGACTGCAGGCTTTTTCATGCCCATTCATATTAGTTTACATAATATTATTTACGGTAACTAAAGTTACGGCAGCGGAATTGCTCGCCGGAAGCTTTTCCAATTAATCGTGTTCGTCAGCATAAGGGTTATGAAATAGAAGAGAGTGGAGACGACGATGGAGGTTACCATGCTCCATAACATCGGCCAGCCTTCGTAGGTGAAGAACGCCATGGACCAGCGGCCGAAGAGCGCCATGAGCACCATGCACAAGCCTACCTTAATGTAAGGCTCTACCGGCCAATAAAAGCCGATCGAGCTGGAGATGGAGAAGAAATTAAGCATCATCTGCAGAACCATGCCGATCCCGATGCCAAACGCAACTCCAACAATGCCGAATTGGCTTCCGAATACAAAGATGGAGACGGCTTTGAAGGCGGTGGAGATGATAAAATTCCATAAGGCGGCATTCGTCCGGCCAAGTCCCAGAAGAATGGCATGAAGCGGTGCGTCAAAATAATGGAAGAAGAACATCGGGGCCAGGATCTGCAGCAGCATTCCGGCATCGGGAGCCCCGTAAATGACGGATGTTAGCGGCGTTGCCCACTGAAACAAAATAACGGTTGCCGGAGCGCCGATCAAAAGGCCTACAATCATGGCCTGGTTCATCCGTTCGTGTATGAGCAAAGTGTTCTTGCTGACCGCCGCTTCGCTGATGGCAGGAACCAGCGCGGTTGAGAGAGAATTGGTTATAAAGCTGGGCATAAACAGCAAGGGAAATGTGTAACCAGCCAGCAAACCGAACTGTTTGGTCGCCATAGCCGTGCCGATACCGGCCATCGCAAGACTGGTTGTAATAAGCAGCGGTTGAAAGGCGCTGTATAACGAGTGAATAACGCCTTGACCTGCCGTTGGCATTCCTAGGTTAAGCAGCTCGTTAAGCGTACTTCTTCCGTGCTTGAGATGGTTTCTCCACGTTTCTCCCGCGGCTTTCCGCTCGCCGTAAAGCTTGTAGCTGGCAGCGAGAAAGAGAAGACTGATCATCTCGCTAATGACGGAAGCGGCCATAGCGCCTGCCGCCGCATAAGCCACGCCATAAGGCAGAAGCAAGTGGACGAGCGCCAATACGCAGGCGATTTGCACCGTATGCTCAAGGACATCGGATGCGGCAATCGCCTTCATTTGCTGCATGCCGCGGAAATAGCCTTTCAAGACGGCGGAGATCGCTACGATCGGAGCAATTGGCGTGATGGCGAGCATCGCTAGATAAGCTCGCTGGTCGCTTAACAGAATCGAAGAAATCCACTCCGAGAATATAAGCGAGAAGGTCGTCAGCGATATACTGAGTACGGATGTGATCGCAAGAGAGACATTCAGTATCCGCCTGATCTTAGCGCGGTCGCCTTGCTCATTGGCTTCGGCGACCAGCTTGGAGATGGCAACGGGAAGTCCAAGCTCCGTAATCGTAATGACCAGCGGAACAAGCGGATGCGCCATCATAAGAAGACCAATGCCTTCCGCGCCAAGCGCGCGGGCGATGTACATGCCGCTGATAAAGCCGAGAATCCGGTTAATGAAAGCGGCGGCCGACAAGACTAACGTACCTTTTACGAATGATGATTTAGGATGTGCCATACTTTCCTCCTGAAAAAACGCTTGAATACTTAAGTGTATTCACCGTTTGGAAAAGCATGCGAACAAGCTGCTTGCATGGCGGGAGGCTTTTTCGGAAGGAGCCATAACATTGAATGAATTGGAAATCGCCATACAACTAAGAGAATCGGGACAATTAGAGGAATCCAGATCTATGCTGCTGGCGCTCACTGAACGATATCCCGCCAATCCGTCCGTCTGGTATCAATGCGCGTGGGTGCATGATTCGATGGGACTCGAGAGGGAAGCCGTTCCTTTTTATCAAAAATCAATAGAGCTTGGCCTTAGCGGAGAGGACCGGCAAGGCGCTTATTTGGGACTGGGAAGCACTTACCGGACATTGGGCATGTACGCCCAGGCGCGATCGATTTTCCGGGAAGCGATAGAAGAATATCCGGATAACCGGGAGTTCCAGGTCTTTTATGCCATGGTGCTTTATAACCTTGAGGAGCATAACGCGGCTATGGAAATCTTGCTGAAGCAGCTAGCAGAGACAAGCGGAGACCAAGGTATACAATCCTATCGAAAAGCGTTACTGTTCTATGCGGATAAATTAGACCAGAGGTGGGATTAGGGAAAACGCATTCGAATTGCCAGACGTGCCTTGACTTGGAGTTAACTCCAAGTGAGATAATAGGATCGACTAAAAGGAAAGCAGGGGATATGGATGGAATATGTAAAATTAGGTAATACAGGATTGGATGTTTCACGCCTTTGTCTTGGCTGCATGAGCTTTGGTGACGTAGAACGCTGGAATCATCCGTGGATTCTTGATGAGGAGAACAGCCGGCCGATTATTAAGAAAGCTTTGGATTTGGGAATTAATTTCTTTGATACGGCGAATGCTTATTCGACCGGAGCAAGCGAAGAAATTGTCGGTCGCGCCTTGAAGGATTACGCCAACCGGGATGAAGTCGTGATTGCATCGAAAGTATTCTTCCGCATGCAGCCGGGCCCGAACGGCGCGGGTCTATCCCGTAAAGCGATTATGAACGAAATAGATAATAGCCTGAAGCGGTTGGGAACCGATTATGTGGACTTGTATCAGATTCACCGCTGGGACTACAATACGCCGATTGAAGAGACAATGGAAGCTTTGCATGACGTGGTGAAGGCAGGCAAAGCTAGATACATAGGAGCTTCCGCCATGTATGCCTGGCAGTTCCAGAAAGCTCTGCATGTTGCGGAGCGGAATGGCTGGACCCGGTTCGTTGCAATGCAGAATCATCTTAACCTCATGTACAGAGAGGAAGAACGCGAGATGATGCCGCTGCTTAAGGAGGAGAAGATTGGCGCAATTCCGTACAGTCCTCTTGCCTCCGGCAGATTGGTTCGCGACTGGGGTACCGTTACGCACCGTTCCGAAACCGATCAGGCTCAAAAAATGAAGTATGACGCATTCGCAGAGCAAGATCGCGTCATTGCCGAGCGGGTTGCTGAGATTGCGGAGCAACGCGGCGTTCCCCGCGTTCAGGTTGCTCTGGCATGGCTGCTGCAAAAGGAACAGGTAACGGCGCCGATTATCGGCGTAACAAGCATGGCTCAGCTCGAGGAAACAATCGGTTCGATCGAGCTGACGTTAACGCCGGACGAGATTAAGTACCTGGAGGAACGGTATGTTCCTCACCGCGTTGTTGGCGCCTTGTAAGTGTAAAGGAAAAAAGCTGGCTCCTTGTCGGAGCCAGCTTTTTTTGCGTGATTATTTTGCCGTTAATAGCTTTGCATTAGCCTGCGCATCAAAAACTGTGGTTTTTCCGTCCTCGGTAATAACGGCCGACTTGGCTTTTACCGTTTGACCATCCGCGGCGAAATCTTTATCGGAGAAATTGACGGTAACCTTTAATTGATCGCCGTATTCGGCGCTTTGCACTAACCGGTCATCGGACAATACGGAGAATTTCGTCATCTCTTGCATTATCGCCTTGCTGTGAAACGGAGACCATACCTTCAGGAGGCCGGTAATGCTGGCTTGCTGCTGCTTCCATGCCGCCTCATCCAAATGGTAAAGGGGAGGAGCATTGTACAAGAGCTCATACAGCATCCGTTCCGCTTCAGCGCCTTTGATTTTGTAGCTTCCCCATTCCCAATGATTGGTTGTAATAACGGAGTTGTTGTAAACCAGCTTGTAGAGGGGCAGAGAGTAGGTTGGATCCAGATACACTTTATCGTACAACGGTTTTACCGGCACGGCTTTGCCGTAGCGTTCCGGAATCCCCGACATGGCATAGTAGCCGCCAACGTAATATTCGCTGTCTTTGTTATCGCGCATATCGGGATCTCCCCAGGCGATAATCGGACTTTCTATCCCTTGCGCGTAGGCGATGACGCCGCTGGCGTAATCGTTGCCGCCTTCGGAGCCAACGACCATCTGCTTGTCCTTCGCGTAATAGCTTAGCCTTTGAAGCCGTGCGTCCAGATCCTGCGACTGCGTCGTCAGATGGGCAGGGGAGTAATCATCAAAAATTTCACCCGTCGCATCGCAGTCGACAAACCAGGAATTAAAGGCAATCCCTTCCTTCAGAATGCTATCGGCGCGCTGCTTGACACTTGGCAAGGCTAATGTAGGATTAAGCTTACGGCCCCGGTTAAGGAAACCGGCTACCTTCGAGCCGTCTTTCCGGGTAATGGTAGCTTCCTCATAAAGAGTTGAATCCGGGAAGGAAGCCGTATTCCAGGATGGATCCGGCTTCTCCTGAATGGAATGGTAAGAATCATAAGGAGCAATAAGATAACCGTCGCTCGCCGCTTCGTTCACCATAGCCGGATTAATCAAGCCATCCGCCCAATTCGATAGACCAATCCAGGCTTTATCGATACCGGCGTCATGCATGGCTTTAATCAAGTCAGTCGAGCCTGCTTGTCCCCAATCTTTCAAATCGGCTGCCGCTTCACCTAAGCTGTCTTTTAACAGCAGCTTGTTAAGCTCATACAGCTTTTGCTCGCTTAGGCTGGACACGCCTTGTTGAATAAGGGCGGTCGCTTCTGTGCCCGTATCAGGGAACATCTCGGCAGAATAGAATTCTTTCATTCGGACAGCCTGATTAAGCGCGCTTAACACAACCTTTTTCTGATAATTATCCATATAGTCCTGACCGGAAAGCTGCTTAAGCGTATCGGCGAGCTCGCTGCTGCCGTCCGCGGTTTCATCCATCAGATGCTTAAGCCATGCGCCTAGCTTGCCATTCAGCACGGTTTTCATTTTCGGCCAATTTACGTTCTCGTCAGTCAAAATAGTTGGACTCCACAAGTAGATTTGCGGCGCCCCGTAAAGCTTCCGGATATTCGGATTTCCATCAGCCTTCTGTTCCAGGGTAACGAAATTTCCGCTCTCGATCACTTTGTTTTTATAGGGCTGAACGATCTGCTGAGGATCATTGCCCGTAACATAAAGGCGGAAGCCGTAGCTTTTGTCCGGATTAATCGCAGGAAAGTCATGCGAGAATTGCATTTGCACCGAAGGTTCCGTGTCGAAGTGAACCTCGTCGTTAAATTTGTTGTTGACCAGATAAACCATCGAGAACGACTTATGGTTTAAGGCGAAGAAATCCATCGAGAACGACTCGCTGAACGTGTAAGTCTGATCGCGAAGAAAAGTCTTCCAATCCTTGTCATCCGCGGGAATTCGCTTGCCTTCGCCAAGCGGCAGCATGTAGCTGTCCGCTTGAACAATCGGCCACTCGAAGGACTCCGCGCCGACGGATTCCAGCTGAATATCGAGATAATGATCCTTCTTGGTAATCGAGATGTTCATCCTGCCGGGATAGGTCCAGGATACCGAGTTGTCCTTTTTGACCAGATTCGTTACCTTCGACTTTGGCAGCGGCAGAGTTGCTTGTTCTCTCACTCCGTCTTTGATAATGGTAAGCGCGAAGGTATCGGGGTCTACCTCGAACTCAAAGGGCTCGTCACCGGGAAGCGGTGTTTTCTGAAGGGGAACGAGGGTCCCAGTTTCTTCCGGCGGGGTCTGGTTGCTGCCGCTGTTGGCGCATCCGGCTAACAACAAGGTTAATAGAGTAGCGGTGACCATCCACGTCAATTTTGATTTCATGCTTTGTTCCTCCATTTCTCATTTGCGAAATCGAGGTTAGTCTAAGGGACGAATGTTACAGCAATGTGCCAAATGCGAGGCGTGGCGGTTCGTCACATTCGCGTCACCTGATTTTTATATAGTAGAAAACAAAGCTGATGAATGGGCAAGACTGATATCTGGAGAGTGGGTGACGTATGAACTTGCTGCTGGCCGATGACGAGCCGATGATGCTGCAAATTTTAGAAAGCTATTTTATGAAAGAAGGATTTAACGTGCTGACGGCCGGGGATGGCGAAGAAGCACTGGAGTTGTTTTACGAGCATCGGGTGGATATTGCCGTGTTGGACTGGATGATGCCGAAGGTGAACGGGGTAGAGGTATGCAAGGAGATCAAGAGGGTCAGCCGGACGAAGGTACTGCTCCTCACGGCGAAAGGCGAACCGGAAGACGAGCTCTATGCTCTAAATGCCGGTGCGGACGACTATGTGCGCAAGCCATTTGATCCCCGAGTGTTAATCGCCCGTGCTTGTAAATTGTTGAACTGGGATTCTCAGCTGCGTTCAGGCGATTTGGTGGTGGATATGGAAGCTCAGAAAATATATCGTGACGGCAACGATGTGCAGGCAACCTCGAAGGAGTTCCAGTTAATGAAGTACCTCATTCAGAACAAAGGTCAGATCGTTCCCCGGAAAATGCTGCTGGATCAGGTATGGGGATTCGACTATTACGGGGATGACCGGACGGTGGATACCCATATCCGCAGGCTGCGGGAGAAGATCGGGGAGAGCCGGATCAAGACGTTCCGGGGTTTAGGGTATAGTCTGGAGGAGCATCCGGATGAGTAAGCTTGGCTATAAGCTGATTACCCGTATCACGCTGGCGCTGCTGGCGGTATTTATTTTGACTTTTGCGATGAATACTTATTTTCTGCCGAAATATTTTTTATACCAGAAGAAAGAGAAGCTGGCATCCCTGACGGCCGAGTTGTCCAGTGTGCCGGCTGATGCGCTCGACTCGATGATCCCGAAGCTGGAGCAGGCGAGAGACGTGACGATAGTTTATACAAGCTTGGCTCAGAACGCGGATGACCTAAACGACCGGATTCTGCGGCAGTTAAACCTGAAGGGAATTACGTTAAGCAAATTCTGGTTAAGCGAAGAAAATATCGCTCTGCTGCGGGCGGGCAGCCGGGTTAACAAGCTCTATGATCAAGCTAAGCTGAAATCCAGCTTTCTGGTTAATTTCCTGCCTTCCGGCGGCAACGTGCTGGCGGTAGGAGAGTCGATCTCCTATTCGAAGGAGACCATTGGGATCATGAACCGGTTTAATCTGTATATTTGGGCAAGTATGCTCCTGCTGCTGATCGTCCTGTCAGCCTTGTATACGGCAAGGATCGTGAAACCGCTGGCGAAGCTGAACGATACGGCTAAATCCATTGCCGATTTAGCCTTCACTCATGCAGATATCCGGACAGGGGATGAGATTGAGTCTTTGGCAGGCAGCATCAACCGGATGAGCGATAAGCTGAAAGCTTCGCAGCAGTCGCTGGAGGCAAGAAACGCGAATCTGCGGACGTTTATAGCCGATATCTCGCATGAACTGAAAACTCCGTTGTCCTTGATTCAAGCCTATGCGGCGGGTATTCAGGACGGGCTTGACGATGGTACATACGCCGAAGTCATCGGACGCCAAACGAAGCATATGGCAGGGATGATCGATCAGCTGCTCGAGCTGTCCAGGCTTCAGACGGAAATTTACGAGCTTATGCCAACGGATTTCCACCGGCTGCTGACAACAACGATTGATGATTATCGCGCAGCCTTTCGTCATAAGAATATGGAGCTGATCGTGGACGACAAGCTTCCCGAGGAAGCTTGGGTCATGGCGGACAGCCGCAAGCTCGAATCCGTTATGCGCAATCTGCTCTCCAATGCATTGAAATATGCCAAGGGGAAGTGGGTCCGCGTTGCCGCGGAAGTCCAATCGTCCGCCGTTCATTTCAGCATTATGAATGAAGCGGATACAAGCCAGGAAGCGAAGTGGGGGCAGGTATGGGAGCCATTCTTCGTCATGGAAGAATCCCGCAGCAAACAATTGAGCGGCACAGGACTTGGTCTGTCCATCACCGCATCCATATTGCAGAAGCATCATGCCAATTACGGACATGCGGCGCAGGATGGAAAGGTGGAGTTTTATTTTTCATTAGGTGTGATGGATTTATAAATAAAGAATTCCACATATCCGGATAGCTGCTTTGAGAATAAGTTGTAAGGAGAGCTAACGAGTCATCTGCCCTTCGCTCGGAGCCTTCCAGCGTAGCTGCCCGGATCGTTTCATGATTTTTTGCAAAATCCAAAAGCATCCGCCTCATATCCAGTTCACTTCTCATCCGTCTATCTTCCTTTCTTCAAGGGTTATCGCATAAAATAATAATGACTGGGAAACTCGGGAAAAGGGTGGTGGGGACGACCATGAAGATCCAGATCCGGAACCTGAACAGCAGCTCGACGCCAACGATTTTCCATCAGTATTCGATGATCGACTCCATTCGAGATTTCAACCTAACCATTGAACCCGGCAAAATCTACGGTTTAGTTGGATCCTTTGGCAGCGGAGGTTGGCTCCTCAGTTATTTTTTAGCCGGAAAAGAAGAACTGTTGTCGGAATGCCTGGATATGTCCCACTCGATCATAACCTTGGATGATCATCCCGTAAACAATGATGTCTTGAAGCGTATTTCTTGTTATGTAGGCGAAGGGGTCGCCGAGTTTCCGTATCGCAGCTTTAAGACCTATCCCGGTCCTTTCACATGGAAAATAAAAGGAGTACGGTCGGTCGCCGACCAAATTAAAGAGGGGATCAAGCGGAGCGGGAATCCGTTAACCCTGGAGCAAATCGCCCTGTTGTTCGAGTTAACCGGAATGGATAAACCAAAGCGCTATCAAGGCCGAATTTATCGTCCCCTTGAATTCAACAGCGGCGAGCGATGGAGAGCTTCCATGGCGATCGGTTATGCTTTTCAGAAAAAGCTGTATTGCGTTCCTTGGATCGAACCCCATGGACTCTTCTATATTCTAGGGCAGCTTGGAAGAAAACTGCTCGGTATCTTAAGAGAATCCGGTGCGTCGGTGATCATCCCCGTAAGCGATGAAAAATATATTGATGGTCTAGCCGATGAGATAGTTTATTTGAAGCCCTATGACCTATGGAAAGACAATAAAACGGATGAAAATGCCATTCGTTTATCGGAATGATCATAAAGCCGCACGGGAAGTGCGGCTTATTTTGCATCCTACCTCTCGGCATCTATTCTATGGAGAAGAATACTATGGAGATAGGAAATCATTTCGGTGAGGTGAAAAAATGTCCTATCTCTATTATCCTTATATCGGCTGGAAGCAGCAATGTACCAACGTGCCGCTCGTATTTCCGCCGCAGCATCAGAACCGCCATCCGGGATTCGAATATCCGATGATTCCGCGCCCCTTATCGGATAATCCGTATTATAAAGGAAGCGGGAAGCTTAAAGACAAGGTAGCTATCCTTTCGGGCGGAGACAGCGGTATCGGCCGGGCGGTAGCGATTGCGTTTGCGAAGGAAGGGGCGAATCTGGTTATTCCTTATCTGGATGAGCATCGGGATGCGGAAGAAACCAAACAGATGATAACCAAGCTTGGTCGCGAATGCGTGATGCTGCCTATCGATTTGCGGATTGAGGAGAATTGCAAGAAGGTTGTAGATAAAGCGATCAAGACATTCGGGAAGCTAAATATACTGGTGAACAATCATGGCGTCCAGTTTCATAAGAAAAGCATACTGGAAATTACGCGGGAGCAATTGATGAATACCTTCCAGACGAATATCATCTCTTTTTTCGATATGACCAAAGCGGCTTTGCCGCATCTTTGCGCGGGAAGCACGATTATCAATACAACGTCAGATACGGCATTTTCGGGAATGGCCAATATGGTCGATTATACCGCAACCAAAGGGGCTATCGTCTCGTTTACGCGCTCATTATCGCTGCAGCTGGCGGAAAAGGGAATCCGGGTAAACGCCGTAGCGCCGGGTCCAACCTGGACCCCGTTAATCCCTTCGGCATTTACGGCAGAAGAGGTAACAACATTCGCTACCGACGTTCCCTTAAGACGTCCGGGGCAGCCGTTTGAGCTTGCTCCAACTTACGTGCTGCTTGCATCCGACGATTCTTCCTACATATCGGGACAGGTGTACTTCGTTAATGGCGGCTCGATTGTGACATAGACCGGCTTGTTGGATGCGTATCAATGAGGATAATAGAAGCTCCTCTCCTTGACGGAGGGGAGCTTTTGAAGTTTAGCGAGAATGAAGATTTACTGGATAATCTCCGTCGGATTGTTACAACAAATCGATTTTTAGTGAAAAACAATAGGAATCAACTCCCATGGTTCATCGGTTAATGAATAACTTTATAGACGGAATAATTGTATAAAGGTTTCCATCCGGAAAAAATAAGGAAAAAAAATCCTCATTTGTGTTAAGCTTGAAACATCATAAGTATCGAAAACCAGGAGGATCATAAATGTCCAGTGAAAGCGTCTTTTCCATGTTTGCTATTCTGCCAATGATTTTAGTAGTTGTATATGGGTTGTTTATCCTTATGGGGTTATACGCTCTTTATCTTATTATTAAATTCTTGATTCGGGGTATTGCGGCGTTAGATATCTATCTGGACGAAAAGCGAAACGGAAGATTTTGATAGGATGAAGGTTACATATGATTAAATTTAGACAGGCAACGGCCGAACAATCGGCTGTTGTCTTTTCTTTTGCGCAAACATAAGCCATTGTCATGCATTTTGAACAAAATGTTGCATAAATGAAGATTAAAGCATACAATAACTTAAACAATGTTGCACAACGGCTTAGGTATTTGAGAAAATCCGGAAGAGGTGGTAAGGGGTTATGTTTCAGGAAGAACGAATCAATGCCATTATGGAGCATTTGAATCAGCACAAGCGGATCGATATTAAAGACATGTGCCAGAAGTTCGACGTATCCCGCGATACGGCACGCCGGGATCTGCTGAGGATGGAGGAGCTTGGTCTTATTCTCAGAACGCATGGGGGAGCGGTACTGCCGAAGAAGTCGAGGGAGGTATTCGAGTATAAGGATCGTCTTGTCAAAGATTCCGACGTCAAGCGCGATATCGGACGCTTTGCCGCATCGCTTGTAAAAGATGGCGACTATATTATGATGGACGCTTCAACTACCGTACAGTTCACCGCCGAGCACATTACCGCGGAACGAGTGGTTGCCGTTACGAACTCCATTGACATTGCAGATGCCTTATCGCGGAAAAAGGCCTTAAGGACGTATCTGCTCGGCGGGGAGTTGAATATCAAACACCGCTTCCTGTATGGCCAGGCGACGATTGATAATTTGGCTAATTACCAGGTGGACAAATTGTTCCTTGGGGCATGCGGAATAACGGCAAACGGTTTATCCTATCCCGATGTGGAGGATGGGGTGGTTAAACGCGAGATGATCAAGAGGGCGAATCAGGTTATTCTTTTGGCTGATCATACGAAATTCGGCGAACAGATGTTTTATAAAATCGGGGGCTTAGACGCCATCGATCTCCTGATTACGGATCAACAGCCTGACCGGGATATGATGGAGAAGCTTGCGGAGCATCATGTAGAATTACGCGTCGTATCGGAGGAGGATTTGGATGATTAAACTTATTGTCAGTGATTTGGACGGCACGCTGCTGGATAAAAGCAAACAAATTAACGAGCGGGATCGCCGCGCGGTAAGAAAAGCTTATGAAAGCGGGCTCGATTTATGTATCGCGTCCGGCCGGATGAATGCCGAGATTACCGTCATTATGCGCCCATTTCCGAATAACTATCATGCCGTTGGTCAAAACGGGGCAACCGTCCGGCTGAATAACGAGCGTCTGCTTGGAGCGATGGATTTTGCGCCCGAATTATCCTTTCAGCTGCTTCAAGCGGTCCCTCGCGAGGAGTTCATAAGCTTCGTTCATTGCACGGACGACTCCTACTATGCGCGGGTAGATAATGAAGCTTCCCGTTCCGTCGAGAACCGCATTATGTCGGAAAGCTCTTTTCATCACAAGTTGGAGGAAGCTCTGGCAAACGACGAGTTCCGTTGCAGCAAGCTTGCTTGTTTCGGTGAATTAGGCAAGCTGAGCAAGCTGAAAGCCCAATTGAACCGCCAATTCCCCGGACAGATCGAGACTTTTATCAGCGATAAAGATTGTTTGGATATTATGCCGCTTAACGTCTCCAAAGGTACGGGGATATCGCTCCTCATTCGGGAATTGGGAATTGCTCCGCATGAAATCGCATGCATCGGAGACTCGTTTAACGATCTTTCGATGTTTGCTTTAACCCCGCACAGCTTTGCAATGGTCGAAAGCCATGATGAAATCCGCGGGCAGGCGAGTACGGTTGTCCATTCCGTTGCTGAAGCTATCGAGCATATCATTGCTTACAATGCCATATCGGTCGCGAACTAAGTTCTTGATCGGGTTGGATTGATGAAATGCCGCATATTGCGGTTTTTTTTGTTCCAATTTTGCGTACAGGTGATAGAATGGCAATAGCGTATGGAAAAACAAGGTAGCCTTGTTGCGAAAAGGTGGGGATGGGATGAAAGGACCGGGTACGGGCATTTTGCTTACGGTATTTTTTCTGCTTGAGCTTGCCGCATTTGTCGTGTTTGGTTATTGGGGGTATCAGCTGCAGTCCGTAAAAATGATAAGTATTCTATTGGCAGTGGCGTTTCCTCTTGTTCTGACGGTTCTCTGGGGGATGTTTCTCTCGCCAAAAGCATCTGTGGCCATTTTCTCTTACCCGGTAAGGACAGCCCTGAAACTTGTCGTCTTCGTAGCAGCTTCAGCTGCATTATACTCAATCGGCCACGAGAAGCTGGGTCTTGCATTTCTAATCGTTGGCATCGTTATCATTGCAGCCGTTTTTCTTTTGAATTTGCATAAGGTGGATGCCAAGAAAGGATAAGAACTTCGTTTTTTATAAATTAGGACGATAAAAGAGGCTGCCACAGAAGGCAGCCTCTTCTCAATCCTCAAACCGTATGGACGACCTGATCGATAATCCCGTAGTCAAGCGCTTCTTGGGCGGAGAGAAAATAATCGCGGTCCATGTCCTTCTCGATTTTCTCGAGCGGCTGGCCGGTGCGATCCGCTGCGATCCGATTCAACCGGGCTCTCGTATCGAGGATCCGCTTCGCGCTGATCGCGATATCGCTGGCTTGGCCTTGGGCGCCGCCATGCGGCTGGTGAATCATGACCTCGCTGCTCGGCAGGGCAAACCGTTTGCCTTTCGCGCCGCTTAGAAGCAGAATAGCAGCGAAGGATGCCGCCATTCCTACGCAAATCGTATGAACCTCGGGCTTTATATACTGCATCGTATCATAGATCGCAAAGCCAGCCGTTGTTGAGCCTCCGGGAGAATTAATGTACAGGCTGATTTCCTTATCCGGATCCTCGGCGGCAAGAAATAACAGCTGTGCTACGATACTGTTCGCAACCTGGTCGTCGATGGCTGAGCCAAGGAAGACAATCCGGTCCTTCAAAAGCCGCGAATAAATATCATAGGAACGTTCTCCGCGATTGGACTGTTCAACCACATAGGGGATAAAGCTGCTCATCGTAATCCCTCTTTCCTTTGTTTGATCAATTCGGCAAACGAAAAGGGGATACGAAAGGATACGCCGTAAAATTTATTTTGCTGTTGCGTATCTTTTTCGCAGGCTCACTCGTTTACTGAATTAAGGATGCGTATAATAGGAAAAAGCGGAGGTGTCCGATATGACAGAAGCAACAATGGATAATGAACATATAGAATTGAAACGTCTGCAACAAATGCTCGGCCGCTATTGCCTGACTTTAACCAAATCCCGGGTGGAAGCAGAGGATTTATCGCAGGATACATGGATTAAGGTCATGGAATCGGCGCAGCTGACGGAGCATGCCAATTCTGAAGCATATTTGCTTCGAATTGCCCGTAATAACTGGATTGACCGGGTAAGACGCCAGTCGAGCCATGCACGTATGATGGAATCCGTTCGGGGATCAGCGGTTTATCATACCATGCCGGACGAAAGCCGAATCGGAACCGAAGTCGTCATGCAGGCTCTTATGACTTTCCTGTCTCCGCTTCAAAGGACGGTCTTTCTGCTGAGGGACGTTATGGGGTACTCGGCTCAGGAAACGGCATTGCGATTAGGACTAACTCCAGGCGCGGTAAAAGCAGCTTTGCATCGGGCCCGCGCGGCATTACCGCAGGTTAGACAGGCGGTTGAAGCAGGTTCGCTGCCTGTTCCGAAAGACGAAGGGCTGCGGGATGTCTTGCGTGCGCTTGCTATTGCTTATGAAGGCGGCGATATTGAAGCGATGCTTACGCTCGTGCAGCAAGGAGAGCTGGAACCGGGGCCGGCAATCGCGGCGCTGCAAGGCAGAAGACTTCGGGCAGCCTTGAATCAAGCACGCCGTGGAGATTCCGTACCGTCAATGATGCTGGCCGCTTGATGAAATATACAAATGCATACACGAGAGAGCACTGCCGTTACAGGCAGTGCTTCTTTTTTGCTCGCGAATAACGCAATCCGAATTAGCTAAAAATATCCACGAGATCAGGAAAGGAGTGGTATTTGCGGTGGAGCCGCTTAATCCAGCGAATGTGAGCGCGAACATAAAAGATAACGAAACTGTGCTCCGCAACATTTTCCATCACTGCGCGGATATCGTATTTCGGCCGCTTAATCTTCCTGACCGTTCGGGCATCTTGCTTGTCTATATCGACGAATTGACGGACACGAACAAATTGGAGCAGATAATTTCTGCCTGCATGATGAATGACGATTATAGCCGATTGACGCAGTACGCGATTGTTCATAGCTATTCTGAGATCGTAGCCAAAGTACTCAAAGGCAGTACGGCTATCTTTATGAACGGGCTGCCTGTTGCTTATATGGCTGACCTCACTGCCTTCAAGCAGCGTTCCATCGACGAGCCTTCCAATGAGGCTTCCATCCGCGGACCAAGGGAAGGGTTCACGGAAGATCTGAAAACCAATCTAAGCATGATCCGGAGAAAAATCAGTCACTCCAGGCTGAAATTCGAAAGCTACCATGCCGGAGAATTGTCCAATACGGAGTTTATTGTTGCTTATATTGAGGGTTGCGTGAAGCCGGAGCTGCTCCAGGAGGTGAAAAGCAGGCTTGAATCCTTTCACACCGATCAATTGCTGGATTCCAGTTATATCGAAGAGTTTATTGAAGATAAACCGTTATCTCTATTCCCGCAGATTCGAAACACGGAACGTCCGGATACCGTCTGCTCCAGCTTGTTGGAAGGAAAAGTTGCCATCATTGTAGACGGTTCTCCGAACGCGCTTATTCTCCCAATGACGTTCTGGTCGGGGTTCCAAGCGGCGGAAGACCATTACGAGCGATTCTTGTACGTCTCCGCGGTAAGAATGCTGCGGATGTTGCTTGCCGTGATGTCATGCCTGCTGCCGTCCTTGTATGTTGCCCTTACAACCTTTCATCCGCAAATGATACCGCTGAATCTCATGCTCAGTATCTCGGCAGCCAGGGAAGGCATCCCGTTTCCGACCGTTATCGAAACCTTGCTCATGGAGATCATGTTTGAAGGCCTCCGGGAAGCGGGGCTTCGGTTACCCAAAGCCATTGGTTCGGCCGTCAGTATCGTGGGCGCGCTTGTTATCGGGGAAGCCGCGGTACAGGCG
The DNA here is from genome assembly GCF_003399985.2 of Paenibacillus sp. ATY16. Classification (NCBI taxonomy): domain Bacteria; kingdom Bacillati; phylum Bacillota; class Bacilli; order Caryophanales; family Paenibacillaceae; genus Paenibacillus; species Paenibacillus sp. ATY16. The sequence continues at coordinate 224,068 of NZ_NMOK02000037.1, forward strand.
GGATTTATTTCGGCGCCAATCGTTATGATCGTTGCGGGCACGGGAATTGCCTCGTTCGCTTTTCCCAGCTATAGCCTGGCACTGCCATTCCGGATTCTCCGGTTTCCGTTATTAATTTTAGGCGGTTTTCTCGGTTTATACGGTGTCGCGATCGGCATCATGATTATCGCGATTCATCTTGTAACCCTGAAATCGTTCGGCACCCCTTATCTAAAACCATCGGCACCAATCTTGCCGAATTTCTGGAAGGATACGCTGGTACGCATGAATAAACGTTTCGTTCCGGCACAACGCAGAAAATGAAAATATTCAGGTGTTTCATCATTTGTTCTCTTTGCTCGCTGCTGCTCTCGGGTTGCTGGGACAGGAACGAAATAAACGAATATGCCTTCTGGATCGGTACCGCTCTTGATGTAACCGAATCGGGAAAGCTGGAGAAAAGCGCTCAAATCGCCATTCCTGCCGAGTTCAAGACGCTAAAGGGAAGCGGGGGGAAAGGGGAGAGAGCCAACATTGTCGTATCGGCAACGGGTAGTTCCATTGTTGATTTGATTCAACAAATTCAGGAAAAGCTGCCCCGCCGTATTTTTCTGGGACATCGCAGATCTATTTTTATTGGGGAAAAACTGGCTCATACCGGGCTGGTCGATATCATGGATCAGTTTACCCGAAATCCGGATACCCGGATGCGTACCGATATTTTCGTGGTTAACGAGGGCAAGGGCAAGGACGCTTTAACGATCAACAGTCCCTTCAACCAGTTCTCGGCGATTGTGGCGGTGCATCAAGACCGTTATTGCCGGCTGGGAGATACGTCCTTGCGGGATTTTCTCCTGGATGCGGGGAGAGACGGCATCAGACCCTCCATGCCGATGATCGATATTGCTCCGATGAACAAGCTGGAGGAGAACAAAATCATTGAAGTAAGGGCTGTCGCTATTTTTAACAAGGATTTAAAAATGGTCGGGAAAGTCCGGGATCGGGAATCTCTCGAGTTGTTTTGGGTAAAGGGCGTGCTCAAAAATCAGTACGTAACAGAAGAGACGGGGGAAGGCACCCTGTCTTTGTATGTTTCCAACCTAAATAGAACGTTCCGTACCACAATCGAAGGGGATAAGCTTAAGGTTCGCGTGAAATTGAAAGGGAATGCCAGGGTTGTGGAAAACAACACGCCTATTGATCTCTCCGTATCCTCCAAGCGTATTCATACGGAACGGAAGTTTAATGAGCTCAAAGCCAAACAAATTGAAGCCACCATTAGAAAAATACAAACGGATTACGGTCAAGATGTATTCGGCTTCGGAGAAGAGTTTCACCGGGAACATCCGAAGCAATGGAAAAGGCTTAAAGCTCAATGGGATCAAAAATTCCCGACTATAGAGGTTGCCGTTGATGTCGGAATTAAAATTCAGAGTACCGGGGATATTCGCAAGCGTATCCCTAGAATAGGAGCAAGAGAGTGAAGATTTCGTCTTGGCAATTATTTTGGATTTTGACGACCCTGGAGATTTCCATGAGCATTTGGCTAACGGTATCACCCACAATCGAAATTGCCAGGCAGGATGCGTGGATCTCGCTTATCGTAGCGGGAATTATCGGACTCGCCCTGTCGTGGGTCTTAGTTAAAGTCAGTCAGAGATTCGCTTCGCAAACCTTGATAGAATTTGTGCAGACTTTATTCGGCAAATGGCTTGGCAAACTAATCGGCGTGATGTACTTGCTGGTCTGGTATTCGGTGTGTGCGGATATCCTTCGCATTTTTTCCTTGTTTATCAAGCAGGTTCTGTTTCACGATACGCCGATGTGGCTAATTTCCGTGCTAATGATGATCGCCATGGCGTACATCACTTTGGTTGGAAGCGTAGAAGCAATTGCCCGGTTCAGCGAGATGGCCGGTCCGCTTCTATTGCTCGGCATTCTCATTACCTTTATACTCAATATCTCCAATCTGCGTCTGACGCTTATGCTGCCGGTCTTTATGGATACGGGCGCGATGTCCATATTGAAGGGATCTTTTGTGAATGCCTCCTTCCTCGGGGAATCCATGATGATTATGATGCTGATCCCTTTTGTAGCCAGCCCGAAAAAGATTCTAAAGCCTGTGTTATTGGCGATATGTATCCCATCCATGCTGGCTATAATTACGGCAATCATGGTTGTTTCCACGTTTGGCATTCAAATCGGGTCAACCTTATATTTTCCGTATTTCAGCATGGTGAGATTTATTAATTATCTGGATTTTATTCAAAATATGGATGTGTGGATTGTGTTTATTTGGATCTTCAGCGTCTTCGTCAAGCTGTCCATCTATTTGTTCATCAACAGCTACGGAACAGCACAATTATTAGGCGTTAAGAAATGGCGGAAAATGATTGCGTTTACGGCTCCCGTCATTTTCGCGGCAACCTTAACTCCGGCCAACATCTTTGGTATGCTCGATTACGCGAATTTTATTTGGATCAAGTATATCTTCCCGATATTTATCGTAGGCCTTCCGATTGTTTTCCTGCTCGCCAGCATGATCCGCAAACGAAGGATTGCCGCGTCTTGATTAATGCGCAAGCACAGGCATAGGGGTTTGAATATGCTCGGCATAACGGATAGCTTCCTGTTCCAGCCATTCGTCCGTTGAAGCATCAACGGCATAACTTACGAAGGCAGGAAGATAAACACCGCTGCATTTGGTGATGGTACGTTCGATCGGACGCAAGAGCTCGCTGATTGTGAACTGATTGTCTCCGCCTGAGCGGTAAGAATTATCCGTTCCGCCGGTAGTTGTGGCGATTAGAAACTCTTTGCCAATCAGACGGTTACCCCCTGGGCCATATGCCCAGCCTGGTTTCATCACATCGTCGAACCATTTTTTCAATAACGGCGGACAGCTGTACCAATAGAAGGGAAATTGAAGAACAACACGGTCGTGTTGCAGCAGGAGTGCTTGTTCCTTCTCCGTGTCTATATTCCAATCCGGGTAGAGCTCATAAAGCTTGTGAATATGAATATTTTCTCGATTCTTATTAAGCCCCTGCAATAAAGCTTTATTGGCTCGGGAGGTAGTCAGCTCGGGATGAGCAACGATAACCAGAATGTTCATGAGAATCTTCCTTTCAAAGTGGAGTATCCCCATTATTAAGCATGAAGACGAAGCTGAAAAGTACGCTCTTTTTCCGTACTTAGTACGGTTTACCGTACCATATTGCCGTTGCGGAAGGCTCTGCTATAATAAATACCATCAGAGAGCTAAGCGGAACGGGGGAGATTAATGAACCGGGACAGCCAAAAGCCTGCCTCCACGGAAGGAATAATGGCTACCCTTCAAGCTATTGGAGGGAAATGGAAGCCGTTAATTTTATTTATCTTGTTATATGAAGGTACGAAGAGGTTCGGAGAGCTAAGACGGTTGCTGCCGAATGTGACGCAGGGGATGCTAACTAATCAGCTTCGGGAAATGGAGAGAGACGGACTTATTGTCCGGAAGGTGTATCAGGAGGTTCCTCCCAAAGTGGAGTACCAATTATCCGTTCATGGGGAGTCTTTAGGTTCCGTCTTGACCGATATGTGCGGATGGGGCTTCAAGCATCTTGCCTTTATGAATGAGCATAAGGAAGAAGAGCAGCAAAAGGAACTACCTTCCTATTTATCGCAAGCGGATACCTGACGGTATTCGTTTTTTGTTTATGGGGAGGATATGCGGAAGTCGTGTGGAATTTATTGGATGGAGCAAAAGGCAAAAATCAGTTATGCATCATAGAGGAGGAACGGCATTGAGTGTTACGCATTCTGTGAAAAACCCAACCAGGCTAAAAAATATTATCGTATTTTCATTGGCATGTCTGATTTGGCTATTTATCATTATCCACTACTGGAAAGACTATTCAAGCAGAGGGAAGACGGAATTTCTTCTCATGGATTCGAATTCTATCATATTCCTGGTGTATTTCGTTCTCTTACTTTTAACCGTAGTGAGAGCGTTAAGAAAACCTACCGAGCTCTCAATCGATGAAAATACGATTCTGGTGAATGGTTATGCTCTAGCTGCTCAAGATATTAAAGTCATTATGAAAATGGGCTATTTCAATCCGGTTATCGGCATAAAACCAAAAGGGAAGAGGATCGTTCCCCTTCGATTATGCTTCAGTTTCGCTGCGAATGAAGATCAGGGTATAATGGATATGAAAGAGTGGGCTGCAGCTAACAACGTAAAGATGATCAATAAAGATTTTATGTCGTGGTTGTAAGGGTTAGAGTCGCTCGGGCAGCGGCTCTTTTTTGCTTCACTGACTCCTGCATCATTACTGAAAAATAAGCGGTGCGTCAGTGTGAGGAGGTTTTAATCATGCCCGGTTTGAGTTACGATATCTAATGGAGTCACTACCGATGGCAGACCGCCATCCCATACGGAGGAACACAAGTGGAAAACTTTGCATGTTTATATATTATTCGCGGTGAGCCCTACAAGTCGGGAACTATCGTGAATTTGGAAGAGAACGAAACGACGGTTGGCCGCTTATCCAATCAGTTGACTCCGGATATAGCCTTTACCAATCCGTTTATTTCAAGGCAGCATATCGTCATACGGAAAGAAATGGATAAAGCCGTGCTGTACGATAAAGGAAGCCTGCACGGAACGGAGATCAACGGGGAACGCGTGAAGCCGCACCGTCCGTATCCTTTGAACAATTTCGACATTATCAAGCTTGCGAACGGAATGAGCGTCCTTCACTTTTCCTATGTGTTCGCCGATCAGACGCTGGAGCTTGAGCCCCTTAGCATTACGAGACAACTGGAAATTCCGGGCATGCCGCTTACGATTCATTGGGAGAAACGGGAATGCGTAGTGGAAGGGCAGCGTATTGCGATGTCGGAAAAAGAATATCTGCTGATTCGTCTCCTTCACGAGAACGCGAATCGGCTTGTACCGCTTGAAGTCATTAAAGCTACGGTATGGCCTGAACGGCTTGCAGGAGAAGAAGGTATCCCGGATGTGACGCTGGATGAATTAAACGCGCTGATCTACCGGGTACGCAAAAAATACGGCAAAGACACCTTCCTGATAAGCGCAGTGCGCGGCAGCGGCTACGTACTCGAATCGGAGATTGTATCTTCCTGACGAAAGTAGGAGAATTCCTTCATGAAATATATACAGACAGAGTATTCAGGACCGCTAAACGGAAAAGTACATATTCCTGGAGCGAAAAACAGTTCTCTTGCGCTGCTTGCCGCAGCTTGCTTGGCGGATGACATCGTTACGCTCGAGGGAATTCCCCTCATTGATGATATACGGATGATTGAAGGAATAAGCCAGGATATCGGAATGGAGCTGAAGCAAGAAGGAGGGGTAATGATTCTTGATCCCCGCTGGATTCACAACGCCGTTATCGATCCGGGCAAATCCTCGAGCTACCGGGCATCGTATTATTTTGCCGGTGCCTTGCTGGCTAAGTTCGGCAGAGTAACGATCGGATTCCCGGGAGGCGATAATTTCGTCTCCAGACCGATTGATCAGCATATAAAAGTGTTCCAGGCGCTTGGCGCCCAGGTTCACATGTTTCAGGATTACTACGTTGTCGAAGGCACGGAGCTTAAAGGCGCGGACATCTATTTCGATATGGTTACGTCAGGCGCAACGATTAACGCGATACTTGCAGCTTCCCGGGCAAAAGGGCGCACGATTCTGCACAATGCGGCCGTAGATCCGGAGGTTGTGGATACGGCGGCGTTCCTGAATCGGCTAGGCGCGAAAATTTACGGTGCGGGGACGAATCGGATCCGGATCGAAGGCGTGTCTTACTTAAATGGGGGAAGGCATACGGTAATTCCCGACCGCTTAATTGCCGGAGCTTTTCTGATGGCTGCCGGGATCAACGGAGGATTGGTTACCGTCGAGGATGTCATTCCCGAACATCTTGGATCATGTCTATCCAAGCTGGAAGAAATAGGGCTTGAAATCGAATGCGGCGAGAACCATATTACGGCTTACAGTTCCGGCCCTTTAAGAGCAACGCGAATCCGGACAGGCATGTATCCCGGTTTTGCAACGGATCTGCAGCAACCGATGACGGCACTTCTTCTGCAAGCCAAAGGCAAGAGCATCATTACGGAACGCGTTTACCCCATGAGGTTCGCCCATGTCCCGCAGTTAAGGCGGCTTGGAGCGGAGATCGAAATTCGGAAGGAAAGCGCGTTTATCCGCGGAGGAAACCCGCTGCAAGGCGGGTGGGTGCACGCAACCGATGTGCGCGCCGGTACTTGCCTGCTGCTGGCCGGTTTAGCTGCAGAAGGAATCACCAGCATTACGGGCGTTGAGCATATCGAACGGGGCTACGAAGACGTAATTGGCAGCTTCCGTGCAATCGGGGCGAAGCTTTCCATTCATGACCGGCCGGATACGATAATGACCGAAGACAGAATCCTAAGCTAATAAAAGACAACGCAGAAGCCTCTAACGTATTCGAGTTAGAGGCTTTTTAGTACGAGCTACAGACCAAGAGGAGTGGATGAGAATGGGTTCCCGAATGATGCATTATTGTATTACGTCCGAAATCAATAAACAAATTTATTCCTCGCAAGAATCCCGCATTCATCTGGGAGGTCTAGCTCCCGATTTAACGCATCCCGTTCATGCGCCTAAATCAGTCACTCATTTTGTGCGTAACAACAGTGAAGGCAAGAAGAAGACGGATTACGAGTTTTTTGCTCAGAAATTCAACGAATACTTTGCTGATTCTTTTTATGTCGGATATTTAAGCCATCTAGTGGCCGATCACATTTGGTACGAGAAAATGTACTTGAAGTTAATCAAGGCTCTTCCGGAGGAAGAGAGACAAGCCGCAATAGACAAGGGCTACCGTGATTTTAGAAGACTTAACAAGCTACTGCTTCGCGATTATCCATTATCACCTCCCACGGAAGTCCCGCTCATTGATAATGTTAAGATCGACGGCTTGTATCCGGAGTATTTGCCGGTTATAACGCAGCAGCTCATTAACGACTTCCATATCGTAGAGCCCTACACCCCGGACGATCTTGAAATCTATAGTCTCGACGCAATACTGGAATACATCCGGTTATCCATCGAGGAAACACTCGCGGTTCTCCATGCTAAAGCATTAATTCAACGATAAAAGCAGCTGCATTAAGCCGTAGGGAAATCGAACGGTACGGCTTAATGCAGCTTGAGATTGCCCGTATTTCGGATTGTCGTTTTTACTTCAAGGTTAATTTTTGCCTCGGGCAAATATTTAGTGCGCCATTGCGCCAGCTCCGTTCGGGGCAGATCATCCCGGTAGTGCTGGCCGATACCGAAGATATCGGCGTTGGCAAGCTGGACTTTTCGGAATATTTGATCCATTACGCGTTGTAAAAGGATTTGGAGCTCCGTCTTGATGACGTCTACGGTTGGATTTCCTATTACGTCCAGAATAATCACTTTCAGTTTGAGTTCGCTATTCAGAACGGGCTTGCCGCTGACGAATTTGCTCTCGTTGTGAATTCGGCTGCTTACAATCTGAACGGTAGCTTTGCCGATGACCTCGATTTTTCCGTCAAGGCTATTCCCGTCGTATACGTTGTAGAGAAGGGTCTGTTCATTATTGAGACGGCCTACCATTTTCCCATTCTTGAGGATGCCGGAGCCCATGCTTTGGATAGCCGTGGATTCGCCAGATTTGATAATCGGGAGAACGACATCATTGGTATAGGAATGGATGCTTCTAAAAACCTTCCATACCGGCGTATGGGCGATTTCGGGATTCCAGCCTGAATTTTTCTGGAAGAAATCATAAATTTCTTTGCCGTCGCCATTATTAATATTGTTAATCCCTTTGAAAAACCGATCCAAAGGCTCATCGCAAATGACAAACATCGTCTTTGGGGAAATGTGACGCGAACGAATCGTGCTGGCGGTAATCTCGTTTAAACCTTGCGTGGCGAAGGCCTTATCCACGATAAGAACCTTTAAGTGCAGCAAGTCTACCTGATCCTCCAGATTCATGCTTATTTTATTGACTGCCGCGCTAATGGAATTCCCTTTGGCGCTTATGATTTGAATGCCTTCGTTTTTCTCGGTGACCTTGGGAATGTCCAGGAATACTTCATAGTTGCCTTGCTGATAAGATATCCCCATCGCGATCGGTAACGCCCGGTGGTTAATATCCTTGTTATCCCAGCATCCACCAAGCATGATTACGAGAAATAGGCCGATTACAATTCGAAGTTTCATGTTTTTCTCAACTCGACTTTTGATTTCTTTGCATGAATCCACCCGGTAATGAACAGTAAAATAGGCGTTGCAATCGCTACGTACAATCGTAGTGCCGTATTCCATTGAAACAGCTTGTCCGTCGTCTTCCAATCCGGAATGCAAAGACAAACGATAAATACGACTACGATTAATCCCGGAACCAAATAGTTGGGGCTGATATCCTTCATGCCAAGCTTGATCACGCATAGAATCTGCCAGAACGTAAGGCTGATGAAGAACATCCCGAACGCAACGAGACTCAGCAGCAGAAATACATTGATACGGTCAAACATGAGCCAGTTAATCTCGATGGTATCGACTATGAAGAGATAGGGGAATTGAAGCTGGCGAGTCGTTTCTTCGCCTAGCGTCAGCACCGGCACATAAACGGCAATCAGATAAGAAGGCAGCAGGATCAAGCTTCCCGCATATATCGCTCTTGATTTGAATTCCGCGTAAGATGGGAGGAAGCCGAGCAATAAAAAGCCGCCTGTATAAGCAAATAAGCTTTTATAGAAAGCAGAATGCGCGAGAAACGAGAATGCCCCTTGAGAAGGCCAAAGCGGGAAGAAATAATGCCAATCTATATTTTGAAAGGAGGTAGCCATTACAAAAACAACGGGAACAACGAACAAGAAACTTAACAGGACGGATAATCGGAGCAAGCCGCCAATTTGTCCATGAAGAACCATAAACCCGGGAACCGAAAGAAAAAGAAGCATCAGGATCCATAAAGGGGTGTTGGACAAAATGGCAATCGACAGCACTTCGGAAAATGCCCGAACCGCCAATACGATAATCCATGACATATAGAACAGGGCAGGCAGCAATACAAACCAAGCGAGAAATTTGCTTTTCTTCAGGAGTATATTCACGATGTTCTGGCCCTTGAAATAACTTAATGCCTTCAGATAAACGGCAATGATCGCAAGGTGAAACAAGAAGCCGCAGAGAACCGGCATCCAGTGGGCTTCATTTGTGCTCTCGATCACATCGATCGGGTACAGAAAAAAGATCAGTCCCAGGTGGGACACTACGTAAGTTGCGGTTACTTGCAGGTTTTTAGACATTTTTCTCCCCTCTTGCCCGAAACAGTTGAAGATAAGGAACTCCAAGCGTGCGTATGCCGGCTATATAAGCACACAAGATCAATAGTCCCGATAATAGACCGAGCACTCCCAAAAACGCGGACATGAATAATAGCAAATATTTGAACAGCCGCAGGGAGTAGGTGTTCTGGAAGCCTACCACGACAGCATTGGCAATCGTGGTGGCGGCAAGAATGATAATAAGCAGATTGCTAACCAGCTTGGCTTCCACGACGGCTTGCCCGAGCACGATACCGCCTACCATCGTAATTGTTGGACCGATGCTGCCAGGCAGGCGAATAATGGCTTCCATAATCAATTCCAGAATGCATAAGAGCAGAAGGGCCTCAATAATAGCCGGATACGGCACGTCAAGCCGGCTTCTGGCGATGGAATGAGCCAATTCAAACCGCAATACGTCAGGGTTTACCGATACAAGGGCAACATACAGCCCGGGCAAAATTAAGGTGAGCAAGGCTCCAATAAAGCGCAAACTTCTAAGCAACCAGAGGTATATCGGCGGATGGTTCATATCATCCTCGGATATAAAGAAATCCGAAAAAATGCTTGGCAATGCGATGGAAAAAGGCACTCTTTCTATGAACAGAACAGCTTTTCCGTTTTTCAAAGCCCTGACGGCATTTTGCGGCAGCTCATAGGCCATATAATGATTGACCAAAGAAAATTTGGAAAGTTTCAGTATATGAGCAAACTCCTCCAGATTAGAAATTTCGGTTTTGTGGTGAGCTTCAAGCTTCTGAGTTAAATTGTCCAGAAGGATCGGATCAATCTCGTTATCGATGTAACATAGAATCACTTTGCTTTTTACGTGTCCCCCAAAATGAAAAGCTTGGATTTTCAGATCGGGGCAGTTCAAATGACTCCTTAGAAGAACAATATTCGCTTCAAGATCTTCATTAAAAGCGCTTGTAGCCCCCCCGATGCTATTCTCCATCGTAGGCAGCGAGATGGGGCGGCTGTTAGGTTGAGGAATCGGATAGATACCGACTATTATTCCGGAGGCGTCGTGAACCGCTACAAGCATTCCGTCCATAATTTGCGAGATGATGGAATCGGGTTGACCGGGTATCTTGTGACCAAGACTGACAAAGACGTCAAGAAGCTCAAGCTTGCCAATGGAAGCCGTTAGCAAAGGATCCCTGACCATATAGATGGTTTGCGGAAAATTAATAAGCGATTTCAAGCCGGCGAAGGTAAAGGTGTCCGAAGCGATTTGCAGCTTCTGGTTTACGTAATCCGGATAGGAAGAAAAGTGGCTGTTTACTTCATCCATGGCTGCCATACATACAATCTCCTCGAGTAGTATAAGGTCAAAATTTATTATGCCCTAATTTTCCATTGTTACTCTTAGATGAAGCCGTATCCTTGACATCCTGCTCACAAACATACTAATGTTATTGCAAGAGGTGGACGACATGAGCAAGAAGCAGGATATTATGGCGGCAACGCTCGACTTGATTCATGAAGAGGGACTGCAATCCGTTACTTTTTCAAAATTGTTCAAGCGTGCCAATGTCGGAGCGGGAACGATCTATAATTATTTCGCGAATAAAGAAGATCTTGTTAATGCGGTATACAAGGAAGCTCGTATTCTTATGGGCGAGTATTTGCTTCAAGGCTATAACCCGGAAGCGAGCCTGTATGAACGGTTCAAGTGCTTGCAATTGAACCGGCTGAACTTCGGGATTCGGTATCCGAAGGAATTTTTGTTTATCGACAGTTTTTCGTTCTCCCCGTATATTTCGCCCGAGCTGCGCAACATGGAGGATGCTCGTCATTCCAGCGAGGTCGTGCTTTCGTTAATTGTGGAGGGGCAGAAGCAGGGAATTATCAAGGAAATGGATTCGCATCTGTGCCATCAGCTTATTCACGGTATTATATCGTCTATTCTGAAGGGCTATTATATTGACAAATACCCTTTGAATGAAGTTCAGGTTCAACAAATTTTGGAAGCGTCATGGAAGGCCATATTAGTGTAGAAACAGCCATTTGGATTGCGTTTGGATCCGGGGCTGTTTTTTATTATGCTTAATATGGAATATATATTCCGATATCGATTCAAGAAAACATCCATTCTGATGTTGTTTCTTGATTTAAATAAGTCAGTTTCGCTGCGTTACTGAAACATTTCGAAAGGAAAAAGAGCTATAAAATAAAGGCGAATTGGACTTTTTGATATTGGTTTGGAATAAACATTCCGAAAAACTATTGATTTTGTATGCGAGAAGGACTATACTTGCGATGGAATGAATATTCCAAATCACATTACTCATTCAGGAGGTATTTTATATGTCTAAAGTATGGTTCATTACGGGAAGTTCCCGTGGATTCGGTCGTAGTCTTGCTGAGGCTGTCTTGGCGAATGGAGATCAGCTGGTGGCAACGGCACGCAGACCGGAACAGCTTGCCGATCTCGAAGCGCGTTACGGAAACCGGGTCCGTCTTGTGCCATTGGACGTTACGAGCTATGAGCAGGCTGAAGCTGCCATCCGGACCGCCGTTGAAGCGTTCGGGCGATTGGATGTCGTGGTCAATAATGCGGGCTACGGCAACGTTTCCTCCATAGAAGAAACGCCGATGGAGGATTTTCGTGCCCAAGTGGAAACAAACCTATGGGGTGTCGTTCATGTAACCAAAGCCGCGCTGCCGGTGCTGAGAGAACAGGGACATGGCCATATCGTACAATTCTCGTCCATTGGAGGCCGTACGGGCGCGCCCGGTCTTGGACCTTATCAAATGGCCAAATGGGGAGTAGAAGGTTTTTCCGAAGTATTAGCCAAAGAAGTTAATCCTCTTGGCATTAAGGTTACTCTGATTGAACCAGGCGGTTTCCGTACCGACTGGGCTGGATCTTCCATGCAGCATATCGAACCCCGAGACGAGTACAAAGATACGGTTGGCGGTCTGCTGAAGCATTTGCGCGAAGTGACCGGCAAGGAGAACGGTGATCCGGAAAAAGCGGCTCAAGCTATTCTTGCCATCGCCGGCGAGGAGAATCCGCCTCTCCGGCTGCTGCTTGGCAGCGATGCTGTAGCCATCGCCAATGCAGTGGATACGGGCAAGCTGGCTGAGACAAAACGTTGGGAAAAGCTGAGCGTATCAACCGACTATGAAGTTAAAGAGCTGGATCCTCAAGTTACCCGTATGTATGACGAGTTTGAGGAACAGTAATATTCGTAATGAACATTGCAGATAGTATTAAAATAAAAGGAGTGTTATGCATGACTCATATTTCGGCAGATCATCCTGTCCTAACCTTTATTAACGTGTTTACGGTCAAACCCGAGAATCAGGACCGTCTCGTTGAGCTTCTAACGAGTGCAACGGATGTTTCCGTCCGTTACGCTTCCGGCTTTATCTCATCCAGTCTGCATCGGAGCACGGATGGCACGAAAGTAACGATGTATGCGCAATGGAGAAGCCTGGAGGATTATCAGGCGATGAGGGATGATCCCAAGCCTCTACCGTATTTGCAGGAAGCATTAAAGATTGCAACATTCGAACCAGGGATGTACGAAGTTGTCAAAACATTTGAACCCGTTCAAGCATAATGGATTAACCCCAGGGAGAATCTCCCTGGGGTTTAATTTGTTTACATAAAATTATTTACGTAAACAATCGGGGATAGAATTTTAAAGGGGTAAAGTGGCAGGGAAGAGCTTTAGAAAAAAGGATTGACACGGGAACACCTGTTCTTTAAGATATTAGTGTATGTTTTCCAATTCCTTGAAGGATGAACGGAAGGATTGGCTGATGGAAATTATTTTTAAAGAGGATTCAAAATTCTGGACTATGCAATGAAACAATGTTATGTTACGATATCATACGTAGAAGCCATAATTTTGTCTCGTTTTTCTACCGTTCTTAGCGGTTTGGAGACATTTTAACGAAACATTGTTTTGATGGAAATGAAAAAAGAACTCATGTTAGGGAAGAAAGGTTGCGTGTAAATTGGCAGCAAACAAAAAGAGCAACGTAGGGCTTGTAATCGCTGGTCTGTTGCTTAGCATTCTGATGGCGTCGATGGATAATACGATCGTCGCTACGGCGATGGGGAATATCGTCGCCGAACTAGGCGGACTCGACAAGTTCGTATGGGTTACGTCCGCTTATATGGTGGCGGAAATGGCAGGGATGCCGATTTTCGGCAAGCTGTCCGACATGTATGGCCGGAAACGATTCTTCCTATTCGGCATTATTATGTTTATGGCAGGTTCCGTATTATGCGGAACAGCCAGCTCGATCACCGAGCTCGCACTATTCCGCGCGGTTCAGGGAATCGGGGCGGGGGCTATGATGCCCGTTGCCTTTACGATTATGTTTGACGCCGTGCCTTTGGAAAGCCGGGGCAAAATGGGCGGTATGTTCGGAGCGGTATTCGGTATGTCTTCCATCTTCGGGCCGCTGATCGGCGCGTATATTACGGACAACTTCGCATGGGAATGGGTATTCTACATCAATCTTCCGCTAGGCATTATCGCGCTTTGCATGATTGGTTTCTTCTATAAGGAATCGATGGAGCATTCGAAGCAGCCAATCGACTGGTATGGAGCGGCTACATTGATCGGTGCCATAGTCTGCCTGATGTTCGCGCTTGAGCTTGGCGGCAAGACATACGCCTGGGATTCCGTTCAAATCCTTGGCATGTTTGCGGGCTTTGCGGTCCTGCTTGTTACCTTCCTGATCGTAGAGACGAAGGTTAAAGAACCCATTATCTCTTATGCCCTATTTAAGAACCGGTTGTATTCGACCAGTATCTTAAGCGCATTATTCAGCGGCGCAGCGTTTATTGTCGCTTCCGTATTTATCCCGATCTTTATTCAAGGGGTACTCGGCGGCTCGGCAACAAACTCGGGGCTAGTCTTGCTGCCGATGATGCTTGGCACGGTAGTAACCGCTACTTCCGGCGGTTTCCTGATGACCAAGATACCATACCGCAACATTATGGTGGCGACGTTTATTATTCTGGTTATCGGTTCCATCCTGACAACTACGCTTACAGCAGATTCATCCCGATTTATCGTGACCATCTATATGATTCTGATTGGTCTTGGCATTGGCGCGTCCTTCTCGGTACTCGGTAATACTGCCATTCACGGATTACCTGCCAGACAGCGGGGGACGGCAAGCTCGACGCTTAACTTCATTCGTTCACTTGGGATGACAATCGGTATTACGATTTACGGGATTATACAAAGCAATCTGTTTACCAGCAAAATGTCCGATGCCTTTGCAGCCGGCGGTCAAGCCGCACCGGAAGGCGGCATGCAATTCAAAGATCCGCGCGAGATTCTGACACCGGAAGCCCGGGATCAGATTCCAGCTGAGGTACTGGACAAAATCGTCCATTCTTTGGCCGATTCGATCGTAGGAACCTTCGCATGGGCGATTATTCCGGCTGTGCTCGCTTTGATCGTATCGTTCTTTATGGGTCGCAGCAAGCTTGATCCTAATGCGGATATGGAACAGCAAAGCTATGGCGGACATTAATTTATAGTTTGAGTAGAGGGCAGTCGCAGATGCGGCTGCCTTTTTAGTGCGCATTCCTAATTTAACCAGTTAAGTTAACATAAAATATATTACGTAATCTTTAAAGGTGTAAAGTTAAAACAACAGTGGTACATGGCATGACTTTTGGCATAGAAGCATGAAAATCTTCATGGTTAAGATGCAATGGGTATGCTTTTTATCATTCGCGTTCATTACTTCTCGCAGATTCGGTTGAATATGCTTGTTGTTATACTGATCACAAGAAAAGATGCTTCAACGAAAAGGGAGGAACGGATGATGAGCTTGAGAGTGTTATTTGAATATATGGTGGAGAAATTAATGGCAAAGCTGAATCAACCTCTGAAAGGGAACTCCGAGCAAACGATTGGCGATCTGATTTATGATTCCTCCATTTATATGGATGGAGATTGTTAATGGCTAGAAGCTAGAAGTAGAGCATCTTTTTCCCCCATTTCATGCTATAATAAAGTGCGCAAAATCAGGGTTTTGCGCACTTTCGCTTGAGAGCCATTTTTTTATACATAAGGTAGGGGAATGCGGGTTGAAAAAGCAGCATGAATTGGAAGATTTGTACGGTAAGCTCACGCAAGCCTTTCGTATTTGGATGAAGCAAGCCGGCTATACGGATACGACGCAAAAAGAATATATGAGAGAGGCCTATGCCTATTTGGAATCTCTCGAAGGGGCAGCCGCCGAACAAGCCGGAAAGATGCATATTATTTCGTTTCTTATATCGAAGCAGCGGGGAGCAGGTGACCGTGCAAGGAACCGGACGTTATCGGCGATTCGATCTTTCTATACCGCGTTGATTGATTTCGAGATGGCTACCCGCAATCCCGCAATGGAAGTGAAGAAATCGAAGACGGAGAAAAACAAGAAGCCGGTCTATCTCGAGGAGGATGAGCTCGCAGCAAGCTTGTCCTGTATCGAAGGGAGATACCGCGCTCGTAATGTGGCCATTTTTCTGCTGATGAGTTACTGCGGTCTCCGGGTTGGCGAGGTTCACCGTTTGAACCGGAGCGACTTTAACCCGGTGAGAGGAACGATTGAGGTATTCGGCAAAGGACGGAAATGGAATGAGATTCCGGTGCCGGAAGAGCTGGCTGCCGTTCTTTCGGAAGTGGCTCAGGATCGTATCACGCCTTACAAAGAGCAGGAGGATGCTTTCTTCGTCTCGCAGAAGGGAAGAAGATTGTCGATCCGCCAAATTCAGAAGATTGCCGGTCAAACCTTTGAGGCGTTCAAAAGCATCAATCCTCATGCGGCGAACAAAAAGCTCTCCTGCCACAAATTACGCCATACCTTTGCTACTATTCTGTTGAAGAATGGAGTAGATATCCGTGTAGTGAAGGAGCTGCTTGGACATGCCTCCATTGAAACAACGATGATCTATACCCACGTGAACGACGATCAGAAGAAGGAAGCGATGGCGAAGATCCGGCTGCCGGTTAACCTTTAGTTTTGCATTTGGAGCTGTGGAGCCGTGGCGTTGTGCTGCCAGTAGTTAATGACGTCTTTTGTAGTTGCGGCCATGCCGAAGTACGTATCAACGGTCTTAACCGTCATGTCATGCTCCTCCTGGGAAAAGGCCGCGCAGGCATCTTTCATGAGAATGATATGGTAATCCCTCATAAACCCGTCTCTTGCGGTGGATTCGACGCAAAGATTCGTACTTACGCCCGTCATAACAAGAGTTTCAATCTTCAAGGTCTGCAGGACGGACTCCAGGCGGGTATGAATAAAGCCGCTATACCGGTGTTTTTTTACGATAATGTCATTCTCAGTTGGAGAGACATTGAAAAACTCGGCGCCCCAGCTTCCGGTATGGCAAATCGGATTCACGCCATCCTCGAAGCGTGACACCCATACCTCGGAGTCCGTCGCTTTTTCGTGATTCGTCTGCAGGAAGATGACGGGGATTCCATGCTTCCGGGCAGATTCCAATAAGGCTTGCAAGTCGGGTATCATTTTTCCGGCGGCGCTTACGTCAATACCGGTTTTGGCGATAGCTCCATCAGGGTGGCAGTAATCGTTCTGGACATCCACTACAATAACGGCCGTATTTTTCCGATTAAGTCTTTGCTTTAACTTATCCATAGCTCACACACCTGCTTCTCGTTTTTGGATAAATTAGTTTTCCGGGGAAAGAGCATTTCTATCCATTCTCATACAGAACACTTTAAGAAAGAGCCGCCGTTCAGCGGCTCTTTGTCTATTAAGAACATGACTTCCGGGAAATAATAATTTCCAGTCTAATCGAAATAGGGGGAACTGCATGAATATACAATCGGGTACGTATTATTGGCCAACAACCTTGCCGGATGCCCAGGCTTATCCGTCGATTCAAGAGGATACGGAATGCGATGTTGCGATTATTGGGGGAGGGAGCTCGGCGGCGCAATGCGCTTATTATCTGGCTGAACGGGGATTAAAAACCGTTGTGCTGGAAAAAGGGAGGATTGGCGCAGGCAGCACAAGCACCAATACGGCCATTATTCAATATTCGGGGGAAAAGATGTTTACTTCTCTCGCCAACACCTTTGGAGAAAAATATATTGCAGAGCATCTAACGCTATTGAAGCAAGCGATTGACGATATTGAAGAAGCCTCCCGGCGCGTAGAACTGGATTGTGAATTCCGTAGGCGCGATACGCTTTATTCCGCTAGCTGTCCCGAAGATGTGGACCGTTTGCGGAACGAATATGAATTTATCAAGCGCCATGGCGGGGAAGTGGATTTCTGGACGAAAGAAAAGATTGAAGCCCATTATCCGTTCAGCCGGGAAGCGGCGATCTACTCGTACGGGGACGGTGAGCTGAACCCGTATAGATTCACTCATGCCTTATTCCAGTATGCTGCGGAACGGGGAGTTAAGGTGTATGAGCATTCGGAAATGAACGGTCATCACTATGACGGAGATCTTCAGCGCATGATGATTTCCACCAAAAACGGTTATAACGTTCAAGCGCGACATGTTATTTTTGCCGCGGGATACGAGAATATGGATATTCGCAAAGAGAAGCAAGCTTCGTTCGTAAGTACCTATACGGTAACGACGCAGCCGGTAACCGACTTCTCCACCTGGCATGAACGGACGTTGCTGTGGGAGACGGCACGACCCTATATTTACATCCGCACAACGGCAGATAACCGCGTAATTATAGGAGGTCTCGACGAAAATACGATGTATCCGGACGACAGAGACAGCAAGCTGATTCATAAAACTTCTATGCTGCTCGAGGAATTTAACCGCAGGTTCCCGGCTATTCCCGTGGAGTCTGCATATTCCTGTGCGGCATTTTATGGCGGAATGGTCGATGGTCTCCCTATCATAGGGAAGTATGAGGAATTCCCGAATTGCTACTTCTTGCTCGCGTATGGCGACAATGGGGCGGTATACAGTCAGCTTTTGTCCAAAATCATCATACAGGAGATTGCGGAGGGGCATAGTCCGGATATGGAACGTTATTTGCAAGATCGGCCGCTTATTAAATAATAGCGCATCATAAAGAAGCAGAACTTTTCTTAATCGTAATGTTGACGATTAAGAAAAGTTCTGTTATTCTGCTTATACGTAATGATTACGTTCAACACCCGCTGTTGAACTTTTTATTTCGACTTTAATCGTAATAATTACGAAATAATGCGCAAATGTTTGACTGGATACATAGAAAGGATGATTATATTGCTGCTTGCCTCTCTTCAGGACGTGACCTTTGGGTACGGAGACGTTCCTTGCCTGGAAATGGCCAACATCGAGGTTCACTCGGGAGAATTTATTGCGGTTACCGGTCAGAACGGTGCCTCCAAATCGACCTTGCTTAAGCTTGCTTTACGACTGCTTCACCCTTGGCAGGGGAAGGTGAACTTATCGCCTACGAACGATAAGGGCGACAAGCTTGCTGTGGCGTATGTGCCGCAGCAGATTGCTGCATTTAATAGCGGATTTCCTAGTCAAGTGACCGAGTTTGTACGTTCTGGCCTTTACTCGCAAAGGCTGAACTGGTTCAGGAGACTAAGCCCGGAAGATGAGCAAGCCGCGGACGAAGCGATGAAAAGCATGGGGGTATGGGAGCTCCGCAATCGCCGGATCGGAGAGCTGTCGGGCGGGCAGAAGCATCGTATTTGCATAGCAAGGGCGCTCGCTATGTCGCCTGATTTGTTTGTGCTCGATGAGCCGACAACCGGCATGGATAAAGAAAGCCGGAAAAATTTCTACAAGCTTATGAGGGAGCAGATCGATCAATATGGCAAAATTTGTTTGGTTCCGTAGTTGCCGTCAACCGGATGGAGCTTATGATTATGCTCGCAGCCGCACTTATTGGCGTTTTATTTTTCTTCCTGCTGCGAAGACCGCTTTATATGGTTTCCTTCGATGAAGAATCAGCGAGAACAAGCGGCATACCCGTTCAGTGGATTTCCTTCGGATTCAGCATCGTTACAGGCATGATCGTAGCCGCAGCAATGCCGATTGTTGGCGTACTTCTCGTGTCGGCGCTTATTATATTGCCGGCAGCCCTGTCCGTCCGAATCCCGTCAAGCTTCACCACGGCGATCCTTCTATCGATGGGCATCGGCCTAACCGGTACGTTTACGGGCTTAACCGCTTCCTATGAGCTTAGCACGCCGCCCGGAGGCACGATCGCTTTTGTTCTTTTGTTGTTTTTAGTGGCAGGTTTAGGGCTGAAGAAGCTGTTTGCGCTTGGATCTAAGAGATCCGGCAGGCTGGTTATGCGTCCGGAAACGCCCGTATCCCGACGCCACAGAGCAGCGGATAACGAACATTGGTCTTCATCCTAATTCCCATGTAATTAGGCAGAGATATAAATCAAATATGGAGGTACTTTTTATTATGAAATCCTGGTTGAAAAAATCGATCGCGGTTGGGGCAGGTTTATCCTTAATCCTGGCCGGATGCGGCAATCAAACGAAAGAAGCAGCAAGTAACGAAGGCAAGCTGAAGGTGGTTACAACCTTTTACCCGATGTATGAATTCAGCAAGCAGGTTGCAGGTGACCATGCGGATGTTGTCGCCCTTATCCCTTCCGGAGCCGAGCCGCATGACTGGGAGCCTAGCGCCAAGGATATGGCAGCCATTAAAGACGCGGATGTATTCGTTTATAACGGAATCGTTGAGGGCTGGGTTGACAGTGCTTTATCCAGTGCGGCGAATGAGCAGCGTGTAGTCGTGGAAGCGAGCAAGGGCATTACTTTAATGGAAGGAGAAGAGTATGACCATGAACATGGGGAAGAAGATCACGGGCATGGCGAAGAGGAGGAGCATTCTCATGAAGAAGAGTCGCCTCTGGATCCCCATGTTTGGCTTGATCCGGTACTTGCCCAGCAAGAGGTAAGGGCGATCCAGGCCGCATTGGAGCAGGCGGATCCCGGCAATAAAGAGGATTACAAGAAAAATGCGGATGAATATATCGCAAAGTTACAAGAGCTGGATCTTGCTTTCAAGGATGCATTAACAAACGCGAAGCATAAAGAGTTTGTCACCCAGCATGCGGCATTTGGTTATTTGGCTAAGCAATACGGACTCACTCAAATTCCGATTTCGGGACTATCGCCCGAGCAAGAGCCTTCTCCGGATGAGATGGCGAAGGTTGTTGAATTCTCGAAGGACCATCAGGTACAGACGATTTTCTTCGAAACGCTTGTTGATCCGAAGGTCGCTCAAGTTGTAGCTGACGAGATTGGCGCGGCAACGGCAGTGCTTAACCCGTTGGAAGGGCTGACCGCGGAAGATATCAAGAACAACCTGGACTACATCGGCATCATGACCAATAATCTTGAGGCATTAAAGAAAGCATTAAACGAATAATTCGAAGAAGAGGTAAGCGCGCTGGACATAACTCCGGCTTTTTCTTCCGGATTTAATCGTAATAATTACGTGATAGGAGATGATGACATGAACAAAATACCCGTAACCGTGCTAAGCGGCTACTTGGGAGCCGGCAAGACAACGGTACTCAATCACGTGCTGAATAACCGGCAAGGCATGAAGGTGGCCGTAATCGTGAACGATTTAAGCGAGGTAAATATCGATGCGGGCCTTATAAAAGAGGGAGGTGGTCTCTCGCGTACCGATGAGAAGCTGGTGGAAATGTCGAATGGCTGTATCTGCTGTACGCTTCGGGAGGATTTACTCCGCGAGGTGGAGCGATTAGCATTGGATGGACGATTCGATTACATATTAATTGAGTCGACCGGCGTAGGCGAGCCTGTTCCTGTCGCTCAGACCTTTGCTTATATCGATGAAGAGCAAGGAATCGATTTATCCCGTTTCTGCCAGCTCGATTGCATGGTAACGGTTGTGGACGCTAACCGTTTTTGGCATGATTTCTCCTCCGGTGAGTCGCTGCTCGCACGCAGTCAGGCTGTAGGAGATGACGATACGCGGGAAGTCGTGGATCTGTTGATCGACCAGATCGAATTCTGCGATGTATTGCTGCTCAACAAATGCGACATGATCGAAGAGGATGAGCTAGTTGAATTGGAAGGCGTGCTAAGAAAGCTGCAGCCTCGTGCCAAGCTGATTCGAACCGTTAATGGCCAGGTTAATCCGGCAGAGATTTTAAATACAGGTTTGTTCGACTTTGATGAAGCAAGCCAAGCTGCCGGCTGGGTGAAGGAGCTGTCGAAATCCGAGCATACGCCGGAAACGGAGGAGTACGGAATCTCTTCCTTCGTCTATGAGCGCGTCAAGCCGTTTCATCCCGGAAGGTTGAAGAAATGGCTGAACAACTGGCCGGAGGAGGTAGTGAGGGCCAAAGGGGTCATGTGGGTCGCTTCCAGGAACAACATTGGCCAAAATATAAGCCAGGCTGGCCCATCCATTCAATTTGGCCCATCCGGTTATTGGATTGCAACGCTGCCGCAAGCGGAACAGGAGATGTACCTCCAAGAGTATCCGGAGCTGCGGGACAGCTGTTCTCCAGAGTATGGGGACCGTATCAATAAAGTCGTGTTTATTGGCATTAAGATGGACCGGGAATCCATAAACGAAACACTTGACGCCTGTCTGTTAACGGAAGCGGAGATGCGGGAAGATTGGTCCCGATTCAAGGATACGCTGCCGGATATCCATTAGATCAGAGGAAAGACAGCCATAGGGCTGTCTTTTTTTGTATCAAACCAGCAACTACGAATGGAGAACGCATGAATTTGAAGAGTGGATAGGTTAAAATGGAATGATAACGCGGAAAAGGCAGGTATTTAGATGAAGATAGAATTTACGAAGATTCATACTGCAGATCAGATAACGCTTGTTGCCCGCCTGGCGGGGCAAATCTGGCGTGAGCATTACGTATCCATGATTACCATCGAGCAGATTGACTATATGATCGAGAAGTTTCAATCCGTATCCGCGATTACCGATCAGATTCGAAATCAAGGATACGAATATTACTTGCTGCAGCAACAAGACGGCTCTGCAGCCGGCTATTTGTCCATTCGAGTAGATAACGGGAAGCTATTCTTAAGCAAGTTTTACGTATCGAAGGAACACCGCGGCCGCGGCTATGCCAGTCAAGCCATGGCGTTTATTGAGCAGCTGTGCAAAGAACGCGGATTAAGCCATATCTGGCTGACGGTTAATCGGGATAACGCATCCAGTATCGCGGTTTACGAGAAAAAAGGCTTCGTTAATGTGCGTGAGCAAGTAGCGGACATTGGCAATGGCTACGTTATGGACGATTTCATTATGGAAAAGGAAATTGCAATCGTGTAAGATCGGAGGTTTTCACTTGCCCGTTATCGTACAAACTCTTGTTATTCATGCGCCAATTGAAATTTGCTTTGATCTTTCCCGCAGCATTGAGATCCACATGGAGTCCACTTCTCAAACCAAGGAACGAGCGGTGAGAGGCCGGACAAGCGGGTTAATCGAACGAGGGGAGACCGTCACCTGGGAAGCTACTCATTTTGGCGTCCGCCAGCAGCTTACGGCAGTGATTTCGGAATACGAGCGGCCATACCGGTTTGTGGATGAAATGGTCAGCGGCGCTTTTAAACGATTCAGGCATGAGCATCGATTTGAAGAGCGTAATGGCGGAACGCTTATGACGGATATTTTTGACTATACCTCACCGCTTGGGCCGCTTGGCAGGATAGCGGATGTCCTATTTTTACGCTCATATATGGAACGATTTCTAATGCAGCGGAACGAGTGCATCAAACGGCAAGCCGAAAAACATTGGAATCAGTAAATTAGGTAACAGAAAATATATTATGTTAACTAATGACTGATGCGAACATAGAAACCCATAAGGGGGATACGCAACATGGCATCTCATGACCGGATTAAAATCCCGCCGGGATTCTGGATCGGCTTGCGCGAAATAGGCTTTTCCGTGCAAGAGATTACGGCTAAGGCGCAGCTGACCTTAGACCAAATCGAGAGGCCGGAAGGGGTTACTCCGACGCAATATTTCGCGATATGGCAGGCTTATTCCGAGCTTGTTGGCGACATATCCAAGGCGGTTGTTAAGCTTTCAACCGCATACGAAACAACGCAATACCCGCCGTCTATGCTGGCCACCTACCATGCCCGGAACTATCGTGATGCCCTAAAGCGCATGGCAAAATATAAACGGCTTTGTCCACCCGAAAGTCTGCATATCTCGGAAGAGGGTGATAACTGCCATATTCAACTAAGCTGGTCAGATCAACAGCAGCCCGGTCCGCCAATGCTTGTGGCGATTACGTTAGCGACGCTTGTGGAACTTGGCCGGAGAGGAACGGGCCGGCAGATTAACGCCAAGCTTGTTGAGTTTTCTTTTCCGCTTAACGATGACGGTACGCTTGAAGCTTATTTTGGCTGTCCTGTCCGTTTTGGCGCGGAACAGGATCGATTGACGCTGAGTCGCAGCGATTTAGACCTGCCATTTCTCTCTTATAACGAAGAATTGCTCGAGATTCTGACGCCTGCGCTGGAGCGCACTTTAGATGAACGGAAAAACGGGTTTTCCCTCGTTCAAACCGTCGAAAGAATAATTAAACGCGATCTGGCAGGCAGTCGTCCTGATATGCTGATCATCGCCCGGGATCTGGGCATGAGCGAGCGAACGCTTCAGCGCAGGCTTTCGGAGGAAGGGACAAGCTTTAAGAAAATTTTGTCTCATGTCAGACATGAAATGGCGCTGGCTTACTTGAAGGATTCTTCCCTTGAGATTCATGAAGTGGCCTTCTTAATCGGATATGAAGATCAGAACTCGTTCTACCGGGCATTTCGCTTATGGGAAGGGCAGACGCCGGCGAATTGGCGTGGCCGGCATGCCGATGCCTCCTGTTCTTTGGCGCGTTGAGCAAGAAGATTGGCGCGGGGGACTAGTTACCTATCCCTCCGGACAAGGTAGTATATTCTCTATCCCAAGCAACAAAGGAGACAGAGAATATGGATATGCGATTAACGAACAAGACTGCGTTGGTGACAGGTTCAACCAAAGGAATTGGCAAAGCCATTGCTATAGAGCTGGCAAGGGAAGGCGTTCATGTGTTGATTAACGGCCGTAACGTAGAAGAGACAGAGAAAACCGTACAAGAGATTAAAGCGTTATTCCCTGCAACCACTCCGCAAAACGCGGCAGCCGATCTTACGGATAGGAAGCAGCTGGAAGCCTTGTTTGAGAAGCACCCGCAAGCGGATATTCTAGTGAATAATGCGGGCATTTACGAAATAATGGCTTACGAAGACGTCAGTCATGAAGTCTGGGAGCGATACTTCCATACGAATGTGCTCGCAGCCCATGATTTATGCAAGCACTATATGCCTGAAATGCTGGGCAACGGCTTTGGCCGCATTCTTTTTATTGCAAGCGAAGAAGCGCTTATGCCTTCAGGTCAAATGCCGCAATATGCGGTGACCAAATCGATGTTATTGTCCTTATCCAAAAGCTTATCCAAATTAACCGCAGGTACGGAAGTAACGGTGAATTCCATTATGCCGGGACCAACCCTTTCCGAAAACGTGCATCAGATTATCGAGCATCTGTATTCGGATGAGGACATCCCGTTTGCGGAAAAAGAGAAAAAATTTATGGCCGCAAATCTTCCCCAATCGGAAATTAAGAGATTCATCAGGCCAAGCGAGATTGGCAGATTAGCTGCTTTCGTCTGCAGCCCGGATGCTTCCGCGTTTAAGGGTTCGCCTATCCGGATGGATGGGGGAATGGTTCCGACTATTTTCTAATGCGTATAACAAAAAACGGCTGCCGCAAGCGAATGCTTGGGCAGCCGTTTTTTTATGCTTTCGGCTCGCTAATATTATACTTTGCTTTCTCTTCATCGCTTAACGTATAGAAATGCGTCACGCTGCGGAGAAACGTTGTCCCGTCCGCGATTTTGACCATATCGTCGTTGTAGGCAATGATCGGAAGAGGCGGTCTTAACCGCATCCGGTCCTGATAGACGATAACAGGCTCCTTGGAAGCCATCACTTTCCGGATCTCTTCATCCGTTTTCAGCTCATTTGCAGCTGTAATGTGAGGGGTTTCAATCATGGATAATCCTCCTAAAAGTTTACTTCGCAAGCCTTCCTCGCCATCGGCTAATCAGACATTGAATACTAGCATGTCCCTTTGACGGTAAGAACATTCCTGAATTTCCGGAATGACCGAAAAAAAACTAGTTTTCCTCAGACCGGTCGAACTTTTTTTCTTTCCCCACAGCGCGAAATGGCATTCGATTGCTGCCTGATATCCCGGCATTGTTTGGTCTTGCGGAGGGATTGGAACAGGTACGGGGACTCTATTAGAAAACCATACTCTATATGATATAATAGAGGAATATTTCCTATCTTAACGAGGAGCCTTTGAACTGATGCCTAATCTTACAAAGCTATTTATCAGCTCCGTTGCTCAGGATGCACTGACACCGCTAAGAAACCGGACATTTGAAGAATTTACCTTGCTGGGCCATCAGCCGGAGATGTATGAGCGAACTTTCGGGCCGTGGCCGATGGATGTGAGCGGGGTAGAGCACTGCTTGAACAAGGTCAGGGAATCCGATATTTTTTGCTTGTTCCTTTATAATAAAGGCGGTAGTATGACCGATACCGGCTATACGGTCACTCATCGGGAGTTCTTAACTGCTCTTAACGCAGGAAAAACGTTGTTTCTCTATGCGGAGCCTACCATTACGAAGAAGTACTTTATGTCCGTTCGCCGGGTCGTGTACAGCTTTATCGAACGATACAGGCAAAGTCATCGCAGAGAGCCGTCCAATCGCGAGTTAATGGATCATCTCGAGCTGGCAGCGGAAGCTCAGCCCTCCGAAATTCCAAGCAAGTACGAAGTGGAGCCGTATATTTGGGTCATGCTTTATGACATTATCGACAGACACGGTAAATATATGCTGGACATGCCAATTGGAGTAGGCATTGATTGGAAGCCGGTTCTTAGCGATATTTTAAGAGAAGGGGCTTCTTATTTCCCGAAAAAAGCGGAGTACATGGAAAGTATCGATACGCTTGCGGCGTTAGTGGAGTTTTCCGAATTTGTTCAGAAAGTTGTAAAGGACCATCTCAAAATCCGGGAACTGTCACAGCTAAGGCTGTTATTGGCAAGACTTCAAGGCATTATTAAAGGGGCGGAGATCAAGCAGCTGCGCATCTATGATCTTACGCTCGGCAAGCTTCGAAATTGTACGGCGATCTGTCTGTTTCAGCATAGCAATGACGTATTGTCATGCATAGAAGCCGCAGGAGACACGGCCGGCGGTTATTCGTTTCATGTGAGCGATCCTAACTCTTACGTATCTTTCACCTACAATACAAGAGCTGAAGGCGAGCCGGTGTTGTTCTATACAGAAGCCAAGCGCATGTTCTACCTGTTGTACAAGGTTGGAGAGTACGTAATCTCTTATCATTTCCCAGAAGAAACAAAATGGAACCAAAATATGTACGTGGACTACACGGATGATATAAAAAATGGTATACTGATGGCACATTCCAACGTAATGATTTTTGATTTCATCCATTCCGCCTTAAGGGGGTTGCAAAAATGAGCTTGAACAAAATTAAGATGCGGCGGGTTCAGAACACGAAACACCCCAAATATACGATTCATCCTGATTTTAACCCTGCAACCAAGGTCGTCATCGTGAACAAGGGAATTACGATTGGTTTAACGGGAAGCAAATTGCCCGAGCTGCCGAAGGATTCGGTTTTGTTTGTCGATACGAATCGTACAGACACCTACACCTCCCGCAATAAGCTGCAGCGGATGAAAGAACTAAATCAGTCCTTAAAGAGCTCAATCCTCGTATCAGAGGCTTAATAAAAGAAATTTAAACAAGGACCCGCAGCTTGCGGGTCTTTTGCGTAAATATCGGGTAATAACATTCTGAACATGGAGGGGACTAACCGTGGACGAAGTAACCTTTAACCAACAGAACATGTTCGCGCATGTTTTTAATTATGCTCCGATTGGAATCGCATTGATCTCACTGGATCAAAGATGGATTGATGTTAACCCGGCTGCATGCCAGATCCTCGGATACAAGAGGGCGGAGCTGCTGACGATGGATCCCACCGAGCTCATTTTCTCTTCGGGCACAGACGATCTATGCTCAAAGTTTGGGGAGCTGCTGGAAGGGCAAATCTCGACATTTAGTCTGGAGAAGAAATATCTGCTTACGAACGACGATATCGTATGGGTATCCCTTCATATCTCGCTTGTTAGAGAAGGCGCGGACGGGAAGCCTTGGTATTATATCGCGCAGATCGTTGACATCACCGCAACCAAGATGACCGAGCAGAAGCTGCAGGAATCGGTAGAGCGGTATACGTCTCTGAAGAAATACAATCACGATACGATTATCTCCTTCGACCTGCAGGGCAAGATTATCGGCGGTAACGTGATGGCGGAAAAGCTGACCGGACGTCAGGTATCGGAATTAATCGGGACAAGCATTGCCAGCGTTATCGGCGAGGACAGTCTGGCGCGCATACTGGCCGATAATGAACCGTATACCGAGATTGAAAGCTCGATCAACCATCTTCTGCATGTCGATGGATCTTATTTAGAGGTTCTCGTTACGATCGCGCCTATTATCGTAAATAACCGAAGTATCGGCTTCTATTTGCTGATCAAAGACATTACGGAACAGAAAAAGCTGCTGATCGAGAAGGAAACGGCCGTACGAACAAATGAGGTAAAAAGCGAATTTATGGCGATGATGAGCCACGAAATACGTACTCCGATGAACGGAGTGATCGGCATGACGGATTTACTTCTCGATACGCCGCTGGATGACGAGCAGAAGGAGTATGTGACGATAATCCGTAAAAGCGGAGACACGCTGCTTGGCATTATTAACGATATTCTTGATTTTTCCAAAGTGGAATCCGGCAATGCGGAATTAACGGTGGAGCCTTTTAATTTAAACGAGGCGATCGCGGAAACCTTTGATACCTTAATGCCCAAGGCGATGGAAAAAAACCTGGAGTTCAAAGTATGCATCAAACCTGGAATTCCGCAAAATATTATTGGCGATTCACTCAAGATTCGTCAGATTATGCTGAACTTGATCGGCAATGCCATCAAATTTACGCCAAGAGGTTCTATCGGCGTCTCCGTAGACAAAGCCGAGGCCGAAGGCGAGTACGTCAGACTTCATTTTGCCGTGAAGGATACAGGGATAGGAGTTCCGGAGGACAAGGTGCCTTATTTGTTCGAGCCGTTCTATCAAGCGGATCATTTTATGGTGAGGCAGGAGGGCGGAACCGGTCTAGGGCTTGCCATTACGCGTAAGCTCGTTCAATTAATGGACGGCCAGATTTACTGCGAGCCCAATCCTGGAGGAGGGACGATATTCAGGTTTCATATTCTGATCCAAGCCGAGTTGCTGCCGGCAATTCCCTTACATGAATCCATTACGGAAAAAGCACCGCAGCCGGAGGAGGAGCTATCCATTCTGATCGCGGAAGATAACGAGGTTAACCGGCTTGTGTTAATCCGCATGCTGGAGAAGCTTGGCTATCGACCAAAAGCGGTATCCAACGGTGCCGAAGTTGTGGAAGAGGTCCGCAGGAAGAAATACGATATCGTATTTATGGATATACAGATGCCGGTTATGAACGGAATGGAAGCTTCAAGAATTCTGCGCAAGACCATTGAACCGGGTAACCTGCCGTACATCGTTGCCGTTACGGCTAACGCGCTAGTTGGCGACCGGGAGCGGTATATGAGTGCGGGGATGAACGAATATATAAGCAAGCCCCTGCACAGCTCGGCTATTCTTACCGTGATTCAGAAATGCTTGGAAGGTAAGCGAAGGAAAGTAACGAGTTAGCTGTATAGTAAACAAAAAAACCGCGCTGGTTGGTGCGCGTTTTTTTGTTGCTTCTTTTAGGTGAGAGCATCGTTGTACTTAGAGTAATGCCGGTGTAAATCTGCTATGAAAACGTTACTAATTTATGCGGTATTTTGACCGGACTGGTTGTGCTATAGTTGTCGCATTCGAGCAGTTAGGTATGGAGGATGAGTAACGATGATTGCAAAAATCAACTTGGAAGGCACTTGGGAGCTTCAGATGGACGAAGAAAAAACAGGCTTGCAGGAGCCCTTTAACGATACCATTGCTTTACCCGGAACGACCTCGCATGCCAGAAAAGGAAAGCGTAATCAAAGCGTAAACGTAGATTGCCTCACTGATGAGTATGTGTTCGAGGGCTGGGCTTGGTTCTCCCGTAAATTCGATATTCCGGCAGGTCTTGCAGGAGTCGGTGTTAAGCTTTACCTCGAGCGTACGCGCGTAACAACGGTCTGGATCGACGGTGATGAGCTGGGGACGCGGAATAGCTTAAGCGCGCCGCATCTGTATGAATTAAAGAAGCCGCTGACGGAGGGCGCCCATACGATTACGGTCCGGGTGGATAATACGAGCTATCCGACCAAAGGCGGGCACATGACGTCGAGGGACACGCAGACCAACTGGAACGGGATAACGGGCCGCTTGGAGCTGCAGTTTTACGGTACGGCATTCCTGGAGGATGTAAGAACATACCCCAATGTTCCGGATCGGTCGGTAACTGTCAAGGCCAAGCTGGTGGGCGCATCCGCAGGAACGGTCAGCGTATCAGCGGTATGCGCAAACGGTGTTAGCCGGCATGAAGCGGAGGCCAGAACTTACGACGTCTCTGGCGGGGATTTCGAGCTTTGTTATCCGCTGGGAGAAGAAGCGCTCCTCTGGAGCGAATGGTCGCCGAATCTGTATAACCTAAAGCTCGAATTACAACAGAATGACGTAACAACGGACATACATGAGTCGACCTTCGGCTTGCGGTCATTCCGAGCGGAGGGCGGTTCCTTTACGATTAACGGCGCAAAAACTTTTTTGCGCGGCAAGCATGACGGCTTGATTTTCCCGCTGACCGGCTTTGCTCCAACAACGGTAGAAGAATGGCTGCGGGTACTCAATACCGCCAAGTCTTACGGAATCAACCACTATCGGTTTCACACCGCCTGTCCGCCTGAAGCGGCTTTTGAAGCGGCGGATTTGCTCGGCATTTACATGGAGCCGGAGCTGCCGTTCTGGGGCACCGTGACGGACGAGTCCTACGATAATCATAATGAGGAAGAACAGCAGTACCTGATTGAAGAGGGCTACCGGATGCTGAAGGCTTTCGGCAATCATCCTTCCTTTGTCATGATGTCGCTTGGCAATGAGCTGTGGGGGAGCAAGGAACGCATTGACGGCATCTTAAAAGATTACAAGGCGTTCGACGGTCGTCCGCTGTATACGCAAGGTTCGAATAATTTTCAGTTTGTTCCCGTCATTCTGGAGCATGAGGATTTCTATTGCGGCGTCCGTTTCTCCCGCGACCGTCTGATCCGGGGTTCATACGCGATGTGCGATGCTCCGCAAGGACATGTACAGCTTGGACCGCAAGGTACGCTGACCGATTATGATGATGCGATCCTGCCGCAACCTGGCATGGGGATTATCGGAGAAGCCTCCGGGCAAAGCGGAGTGATCCAGATACAGTACGGAACGGAAGCGAAAACCGTTGAAGCGGATGCGGCCGACGGCCAACTCATACCGCATATTCCGGTTGTTTCCCATGAAATCGGACAATATCAGACGTATCCCGACTTTAACGAGATTGCCAAATACACAGGTCCACTTAAAGCGCGTAACTTTGAGGTATTCAAGCAGCGGCTGGAAGAAAAGGGATTGGACCATCTCGAGGAAAAATACCATGCTGCCTCCGGCCAGCTTGCGGTCGACAGCTACAAGGAAGAACTGGAAGCCGCATTCCGCACAAAGCAGCTGGCTGGCTTCCAGCTGCTGGACCTGCAGGATTTCAGCGGGCAAGGAACCGCGCTTGTTGGCGTGCTGGATGCGTTTATGGAATCCAAGGGGCTTGTATCTCCCGAGGAATGGCGGACCTTCTGTTCGGATGCGGTGCTACTGGCTAGGTTCGCAAAGTACAATTACAAAGCGAAGGAATCCTTCGAAGCTCTGATCGAGCTTCGTTACCTGAGACCGGAACCTCTTGCCGGGTTTAAGCTGGAATGGGCATTGGCAGCAGGGGAAACGGAACTGGCCAGCGGGGAAGCGATTGCTTCGGCCCATTTTTCAGGGGACTATGTGGATATCGGACGGATTTCGTTCAGCATGCCGAATGTACGGACGATGACGAAGATATCCCTCCAGCTGCGCATTGCCGGCACCGATATCCGGAAATCGTATGACCTGTGGATTTATCCGGACGGGATTAAAGCCGACAAGAGCGGTTTAAACCTGTTCGACGGGCTGACCGAAGAAGTTGCCGCGCTGCTTGAGAAGGGAGAACGCGTTGTCATCATGCCAACTCCTGAGCATTTGAAGAATGCCATTGAAGGAACGTATTGCGTGGATTTCTGGTGTTACCCGATGTTCCGGTCAATCTCGGAGAGCATGAACAAGCCGGTTCCTGTTGGTACGATGGGACTGCTGATCGATAAGGAGCATCCCTTGTTTAAGCTGTTCCCGTCCGAGATGCATTCCACGGAGCCATGGCGCCAGATTGTGGAAAACTCCCGCTCCATTATTTTGGACGGTACGGATCGGGCTCTGCAGCCCATGGTACAAACCATCGATAACTTCGAACGCAACCATAAGCTTGGAATGGTGTTCGAATGCAAGGTTGGAGCGGGAAGCCTGCTAGTCTGTGCCGTGGATGCCGAGCAAGCAGGACAAACAATAGAGGGACGCCAGTTCCTGAACAGTTTATACGAGTATGCGAAATCAGAAGATTTTAACCCGCATGCAACCCTCGAGTTATCCAGACTGCGTGAGATGCTGCGTTAAAAGAGTAACTAACGTAAAATACGCCTGCTCCCGGTTGTGCCGGGGCTGGCGTATTTGTGCTTCAGAGGGGTTCTATAAAAGTTAGAACTGATGACGGACTGGCAGGCGGGTAAACGCAGCCGGAGAGCGTACTCCGATTGATAAGATATGCGTGTGCGTCAAAGGCAATGGGTCCTCCGAAATCGGTTCAACGGTTACTAGACATACGGATCTAGCCATAACCCGGACGAAATGCGGAGAGGATTTCATGGCGTGGGGGAAGTAATCCCGATCGTATCGCGTTGTAATTGGGAACAAAGTCCAATTTTAGTTAATTTCTTCTTATTTATGATTCACGGACCAAATAATCGAGTATGATTTGGGAAGGGAATTAGCCGGCGTTCATGGGGAGGCCGGGTAAGGAGTGATGAATACGGATACGATATGGCGGATTCGAAGCGTGGTTAGAGATTACGCGGAAGCAGTGTACCGATTCGTCCGGGAAATACCTAACAGATATACTTGGCTGACAAAGATCTATGCGGTCTGGTGCTGGATATCGCTGCTGCTGTTTATCGCGGGATTATTCCTGTATCGCGATTCGCGTACGATGCTGGTTCAATATTTATGGTCATTTTACGTGCTGCTGCAGTTCTGGCTGTTATGCCGCAGCAAGACCTTTACCTGGAAAAAGACGGCCATGTTTATGCTTCTTGGTATCTTTCTTGTTATCCCAGTCACGGCATGGACACTGATGGGCGTACATGGGTTGGTAGGAGGCCGTACATCGGACACTTGGTCACAAGCGGTTATTACTCCCATTGCGGAGGAAATATGGAAGCTGCTTCCTCTTGGCTTGTATTTATTATTCTCGCGGCGGGCATCTGCCATGAGTCTAAGCGATTATACGCTAGCCGGAGCGGCATCCGGGGTGGGCTTTCAGCTGATGGAGGAGCTATGCCGAAGATGGCTAAATTCCGGGATCATCGGGCGGACATACGGATACAGCACAACGATGCTGGGCGGCGAAACCATCCACTGGGATTTATGGACGTTGTTTCCGGGCCGATTCGAAGAAAGCATATTCCCGACCATCATGACCGTCAGTCACCCTGTACATACGGCAATGGTTGCATTAGGGTTGGGGCTTGGGGTAAGATACCGCAAACGGCTGACCCATTGGATTTTTACTTTGCCTGCGCTCCTGCTGGCATGGTCCATTCTGGATCACGCCGCCTATAACGGGCAAAATTCTTTGCCGGAATGGTTCTTGACGATAAGCGAGTGGACTGGCAGCGGGTATCATACGAAAAATGTTTTTCTATTGATGCTGTTATTGGGCATTGTTCTTGATTACATCGCGCTTAACCGCGTAAGAAGCCAGCTTCCGATGATAGAAGGGGAACGATTTCTTGACCCTCTTA
Organism: Paenibacillus sp. ATY16; assembly: GCF_003399985.2. Taxonomy (NCBI): domain Bacteria; kingdom Bacillati; phylum Bacillota; class Bacilli; order Caryophanales; family Paenibacillaceae; genus Paenibacillus; species Paenibacillus sp. ATY16. The sequence continues at coordinate 257,634 of NZ_NMOK02000037.1, forward strand.
GCGAGATGATTCAGATGTGGAGAGCCTTCTTCGCAAAGAGGGAAAACTTTTCCACGGTTATGGCTTTGACACGGGAACGGCGGGAGATGGGTTTTTCGTTGCTCTATGGGAATGCCGAAGCGGTATCCGTTCAAGAGGAATTACGCATAAGGATGCTGCATCACCACAGGGTGGCTGCAGCGCTTGTTTTGTTATTGTTAGGCATGGGCATCGTCGCGGGCTTTACTGCTTATTGGCAGGGACATATGCAGGTTGAACCCTCTGCCTGCTTCTCCTGTATGTTCGATTCGCTGCAGAATTGGTGGGACCGTCTCAGCTTAAGGGAAAAAGGAGCGATTCTCCTAGGAGCTTTTTCTCTCGCGCTTCTGTTTGTGGGCTTTTGGCCGGCGCTGGGCTTTGCCTTTACCGCGATAAGCATTCCTGCCAGCGGCCATGAAATAGCGAAGGACATTCGAGATCCGAAGAGGCTGCTTACCCCAGAGAACGCCGCTGCCGCGCTGATTGCGCTGGCTCTCAGTCGAGTGCCTTTCGGACGCTTGGCTAAGAAAGGCGGAGAGCGTCTTGAGAAATGGCTGGAGAAGCTGCTGAAGCGCAAGAGCAAGCCTGAACCGGACATCCCGCATAAAAAGCCGGATGTTGACGGGCCGAAAGAGAAGCCTGATAGCGGCAATCCGGAAGAGAAGGAGTCTTCCAAGAGCCCGGAAGAGGAAGATTACGTTCATTGGAGCAAGGCCAAATACAAAGGCGTTGAACTGTATGACAGCCGAAACGGAGCTTTGGGCGAGTTCGACGGCATCGACGTTGAGAACGGTATTTTCTATGAAGCGAAATCAGCCGAAGGCTTGAACCGTATTCACCCGAAAACCGGCAAACCGCAGCAGACGCCTCAGCAGTTCACGGATAAACAGCTATACCAGAAAACCAAGACCCGGATTAATAATCTGATGCAAAAGGCTGTAGGCACGCGCACGACGCCTGACGGAACATCCGAGATCCCGAGCTTGGAAGATATTAAAAGCATTCGCCGCTTTCAGTTTCAGCTTGACGGAGACACGCCGGAGCTGCGAGCCGCCGCGGAAAACAGCTTGAACAGGCTTCGTCAGGAGTTTCCCGATTACACATTCTCAATCAGATTTGGAGTGAAATAGACATGTCGATCAGCGCATTTATACTCGATCCTGAAGATGAATTCGAGCGTGCATTTATGCTGCCGGTTGCTACGGAAGCATTCTATAAACAATACTGGGAACCGGCAACCGAAGAACTGGGTCTCCAATGGACGGCATTATTCCAGGGCGGGACGGATGTCGAGCATGAAGATGTTCCCGCCATTCTGGAGGAGATCGGCAAGCTGAAGGAATGGGTAACCGCCAAGATGGACGGAGAAGCGCAGGAGCATATGCTGCGCAGGCTGAAGCTGCTGGAAACGGGACTTCCGAGTGCCTTTCGGCGCGGAGACACCGTAGTGCATATCGGTTAATACGAGAGGGAGAAATTCATGGACCCGAAGATTAAAGCTTTGTTTTTGGAAGGATATGCGGAAGAGGGTGCAGCAAGGTTTGGAGTTGACCCAAAAGAGCTGACGCTTATAGGGGGATTTCAAAATTTTATTTATTCCTATTGCCGCAAGGACAGGAAGTACATTCTCAGGTTCACGCCAAGCACGCTTCGTTCTCAGGATGGAGTATCGGCCGAACTGGAATGGGTTCGTTATTTGGCTCGGCATGAATTGTCCGTATCCGTTCCGGTTAACTCGATGGAAGGGAAACCATTCGAACAAATCGATGGGAACGGAATTTCGTTCTACGCGAGTTCGTTTACTTATGCGCAGGGTCGCAAGATCGGATACCCCGAATGTTTGGGCAATCCCTCCCTGTATGAGCAATGCGGGCGTATTACCGGCCGTCTTCATGAACTGTCCAGATCGTATAGGCCAACTGGTGCATGCAAAAGACATACATGGGAAAAGAATGAATATCTGCTCCGTGCAGTGGACTATTTGCCGCAAGATCATCAACCGATTCTTCAGGCGCTCCAAAAAATGAAATTAGAACTTGCGAGACTGCCCGAAACCCCGGAGCAATTCGGACTTATCCATGGCGATATCAATGCAGGCAATTTTACGATTGATGAGGCAGGCGAAATGACGCTTTTTGATTTCGACGAATGCCAATACAGCTGGTATACGGAAGATATTGCGATACAGCTCTATTACTTGCTCTATGTGTTTGGAGAAGATTCGAAGCTGGAACGAAAAGAACAATACGAGCTGTTTATGAAGCATTTTGAACGGGGCTATACGGAAAATGGCCGTCAAATGCCCCGCAATTGGAAGGAGCAGCTCGGGTTATTCTTGCGGCTTCGGGACATTATCGTCCTGGTAGGCATGCATAGGAGCTGGGATTTAGGTCAACCTGACGACTGGACGCGGGATTTTCTGAAGGATAGCTGGGAGCGGATAACGAACGGGAAATCATTGATTGACGGGTTTTGATGGATTGAAGGCTGAATAATAAATTGGAAAATACATGCAGTTACTGATATAGTACTATTAATTGTCATTTTCATAGAGGAGGCAGGCGATGAGATTAGCGGAAGCGCTTGTTTTGAGGGCGGACTGCCAGCGGAAAGTAGCGCAGATTAAGCAACGGCTGGAAAGAGTCATAAAGGTTCAAGAAGGCGAGAAGCCTGCGGAATCACCCGCGGAGCTGCTGAGCGAACTGAAGAAGACGCTCGAAGAGCTGGCTGTCTGGGTGAAGAAGATTAACAAGACCAACTCTTTAAGCGCCTTTGATGCCAGCGCAACATTGGCGGAAGCATTGGCCGAACGTGATCGGATCATGCAGCATCGCAATATTTTAAATGAACTGCTCGGCACGGCATCCATTCGGCAGGAGCGCTACTCGAGGCAAGAAGTGAAATATTATACGACGGTTGAGATCTCCGAACTCCAAAGCGAGGTTGACGAGCTATCGAGGAAATACAGGGAATTGGACTTTAAGATTCAAGAGAAAAATTGGAGCACGGATTTAATAGATAACTAATCAAGTCGGTAACCGAAATCATACAGGCGAGTACAACCCGCCAACGGGTAGTTGGACCTCCGATGCAGGTGCTGGGCCATGCCTGCAAAACATCATGATTTAGCCCGATATTGTAACAAGAGTGCGAGTAGCACGCAACTAGGCCGTATTTTTATAATTGTAACTACCATGTACTGATGTATGAACGCGGTGAGGGCGGGTTCGGGGACTTTATTAGGGAATAAGAAAGACAGTCGGCAGACGCTGACTGTCATTTTTTTGTGTTATGAGATGACCTAAAAATGCCATGGATACATAATACAATACATAATTTTTCAACATAAGTCTATTACTTTTTTGGCATTAATTGTATCGTAATAAAGCGGCCGCATTAAATGAAAGGGAGGAAGCCCAGCATGATTACGCTACGAAAAATTACGTTGGATAACCGTCGTGACATCTTTAATCTGGAGGTATCCGAAGATCAGAAACGATATGTTGCTTCGAATCTCTCAAGCGTAGCTTCTTGTTATGTACTTGCCACCAATGGGGGAGCTCCGTTTCCGTTTGCTATTTACGCGGATGAGCAGCCTGTCGGATTCGTCATGATTACGTATAAAATAACCGGCTATGATCTTCCGTCCTTTGCTGGAGACAGCTATTGCATCTTGCGTCTGATGATCGACGCGAAGTATCAGAACAAAGGATACGGGCGTGAAGCCATGGCGAAAATACTGGCGTTTATCCGCACCTTCCCGGCAGGACCGGCTCGTTATTGCTGGATTCCGTATAAGAAGGAAAATACGCCATCAGGAAGGTTTATGAAAGCTTTGGCTTTCGCGACAGCGAAGAGGTCCTCCATGACGAAGAGATAACCGTTTTGCAGCTCTAAAGGAGGAGGAATCTCTCATGGATGATAAGAGTTTTCTGGAAGTGGCTTTACGAGCCTACTCGATTGATGAAGCGGCGTTTGAATTTATCCGGCATAACGAGAATATGACTTACAAGATCACGGATAAAAGTGCCCATTATTTGCTGCGGCTTCATAAGCCGATAGCCCGCAATATGGAAGGGACTCAGACCACGCCGGAAGCAATCCGCTCTGAACTCGCTTTTTTGCTCGCTTGGTCTGCGCATTCCGATCTGCCTGTACAGACTCCGGTTGTCAATAATAACGGGGAACTAATCACTATGATTCCAATCGGTCAAGAAGAGATCCCCTGTACCGTCCTGCAATGGATTGATGGCGATGTCTTGTCAAAGCAAGAGATGAACAGCGAGGAAGAAGCCCGTACCCTGGGTACTCGAATCGCTATGCTCCATCGATTCTCGCAAAGCTATGAGGCGGGACCGGCTTGTATCCGGCCGGCATATGGAACGGAATGGATTCATTCCATGATCCTGAAATTGCGGGGCGGAGAAGAGCGGGGGATTCTCTCCGGCAAAGATTTTCACATTCTCGAGCGGACGATGCGGTTGATGATCGAATGGATGACTTTATGGGAAACGACTCCCGAAACTTGGGGCTTAATTCATGCGGATATCAATTACAGCAACCTGATCCGTTCTCCCAAAGGAATTTCAATGATTGATTTCGGTTTGTCGGGATATGGGTATTATGCGATGGATCTCGCAATGGGCGCTTTACTCGTTGAGAGCAAGCATCGGGATGCCTTGCTCGCCGGCTACAGCAGCTGCATGAATGGAAGTATGGATCTCGCTCAGTTAGAAGCTTTTATGTTTCTTGCGATCGTTGGCTACTACACCTTTGTATTAAGCCAACCCGATAAGTTAAGTTGGATTGAAGATCATATTTCCGGGCTGATTGATCATATCTGTCTGCCGTTGCTAAGCGGCCAAAGAGTGTTCTATGCGATCTAAATAAAACACAACTATAGATGATTTTTACCAACCGGCATTTGGTTACAAATGGTAGACTATTGAGGAGAATGTAAGCCCGGGAGAGGATCTGTATGAATGAAATGATAAACGAAAAATTATTCGAAGCCGATATTTCTTCGTTGCAAGCGGCGATGGAAGCGGGCGAATTAACGTCAGAAGCATGCGTACGATGGTATATGGAACGGATTGAACGGATAAATCCGACTTTAAGAGCCGTACTCGAAGTGAATCCCGATGCCATCTCCATTGCGCGGGAACTGGATAAGGAACGGTTGGCGCTTGGTGCGCGAGGACCACTTCACGGTATTCCGATTCTGCTTAAAGATAATATCGATACGGGAGACCGGATGCACACCAGTGCGGGGTCGGTAGCTCTCGCGGAGCATGTTGCCCCGTCGGATTCAGCTGTGGCCGAGCAATTAAGAGGAGCAGGCGCCGTCATCCTCGGAAAGGCTAATATGACGGAATGGGCGAACTTTATGTCCGGCTCGATGTGGGCGGGATACAGCTCCAGAGGCGGACTTACCTTGAATCCTTACGGACCGGGCGAGCTGTTCGTAGGGGGCTCAAGCTCTGGGTCGGGCTCGGCTGTAGCAGCTAATCTATGCGTGGCTGCAATCGGAACGGAAACATCCGGCTCCATTATCAGCCCTTCCTCGCAAAATGGCATTGTTGGCATGAAACCAACCATAGGTCTTGTCAGTCGGAGAGGGATTATCCCGATTACTCAAAGCCAAGATTCTGCCGGTCCAATGACACGGACGGTCAGGGACGCCGCGATTTTGTTGGGGGCTATGACAGCCGTGGATCCAACAGATGCAGCTATGCACGATGCTGGCCGAACAGCGCATACGGATTATACAAGCTTCCTGGATGAACAAGGCTTGCAAGGCGCGAGAATAGGTATACCGCGGCATTACTATCAGGGACTTGACGAGGCGAGAGCCGAAATCTTAGAGCGTGCAATCTCTTTGTGCGCTGAACTTGGGGCCGTTATCGTGGATCCCGTGACTATGCCTTGCGAGAATGCGAAATGGGATTGGGATGTAATGCGTTACGAGTTCAAAAAGGGTCTAAACGATTATTTAGCCAAAGCCGGCAGCGGCGCATTCATCCGGACTTTAGACGAACTAATCGAGTACAATGAGGCCCATCGCGATACGGCGCTCAAATACGGGCAAAACGTATTGATCTGGTCGAATGAAACGAGCGGGACGTTAACCGAGCCGGAATATCTCGAAAGCCTCAGGCTTAATCATGAAACCGCGCGGAAGCAAGGAATTGACCATGCTATCAAAGCGTATAAGCTGGATGCCTTGCTGTTCCTCGGTAACGAGGAAGGGCTCGATATTTCCGCGCGCGCGGGTTATCCCGCCATTACCGTCCCTGGCGGCTACGCAGAGACCGGCATTATCGCTGAAGGAGGATACACGACCAAAGGTCCGCAGGGTATTACGTTTGTCGGTACCGCCTACAGCGAGCCGGTGCTCCTCAAGTTAGCCTATGCCTATGAGCAGGCAAGCAAATGCCGCCATGCACCGGTCGATCCGGTCTAGCACTTAGGCCTTCGATTCCTTTAATTGCGCGGAACGAGCTCGCCGCCAGCTTATCAGGACCAAAGTTAAGGCAATAATCGTTAGAATAATCCCGAGGATACGAAACCCGGCGAAGCTGAATTCTCCTCCCATTACAATGCCGGTCAATAAGGACGAAATGATAGTGCCGAGATATCGGGAGGTATTAAATAAGCCGGAAGCTACGCCAATGATTTCTTTTGGAGAACTGTCGAACAATGCCGTTTGCATACCGACGCTGTTCAATCCGTTGCTTATTCCGAAGGCAGCTAAGGCTATACAGACGCTTATAACGGGCGAGCTCTCATTCAATGTCACGATCCATACGGAACCAAACACCATTAGAATGGCTGACACGAACAAAGCGGGCCGAGGGCCGGATTTGTCGATCCATTTGCCTGCAAGCGGGGACGCAACAAGTGAACACAAGCCTAAACTTAGCATCAGCATGCCGGTGTGGAATTCGCTGACATGCCGAACGATCTGCAAATAAGACGGTAATCCGAAAAATAAAGAGTAGAACAAAATGTTCACGAGTATAAATTGAACATTAACCCACGTCATCGCCGGGTATTGGGCTATAGTCCGTAACGGGATAAAAGGGGATTTTGCTTTTAGCTCATGTCTGACGAAAGCCCCCAGCGATAACAGCCCAATCATTCCGATAACGATGTAGCTGAGCGAGACTTGGCCGGTAGACTTTGCGGACAATAATCCAACAAGCAGGGCAACCAGTCCCGCGGTAAACAGCAGGATCCCTGACGCATCGATCAGATCAAGCCATTTGCGGATGGTAAGGCCGCGGATAGGGGATGTCTCCGGTTTATCCTTGGGAATAGTTCTCCACGCCAGCAAGTAGCTGGTTATGGCAAACGGGATGTTGACGAAGAAGATTGCCGGCCAATCCCACCAGTGGATGAGCATGCCGCCAACAAAGGGACCAATAGCTGCCGCGCCGGATAAAAAGATGGACAGAACGGACAGCGCGGCAGCCTGTTTATCCGTTATATAGATACGGACAATAGCCATGCCTACGGCCACCATCATGCTTGTGCCTATCGATTGAATAATGCGGAATACGATCAGCCAGCCGAAGCTTGGCGACAATGGCGCTAATAGCGACGCTAGAAAGGCAACAACAAGACCGTACAGGAATATATTTCTTCGGCCGAATAAGTCGCTGGCTCTGCCCATCACGGGCTGGGCAACAGCGCTCGCAATATAGAAAGAAAATATAATCCAGGACACCCCGGTGAAATCAAGCTTGTAATCCTCTTGAAGCCTTGCGATTGCCACAGATATCATTGACGAATTTAAAGGGTTGAGCAGGATCCCTAATCCGACGGCAATCATTAACCATCTGTTGCGAGTATTCAAATAAAGTCACTCCTCGATTTATCTTGAATTCATCGTACGTGAAGTGCATCATTTATTCCAACGCATTTCATGTTATAATTTCATGGACTTAAAGGAATATACGGATGGTGAATTTCATGGAGCTTCTGCAATTGCAATATTTCTTGACGGTAGCCCGGCTGGAGCATGTCACCGAAGCCGCGCGGCATCTGCATGTCACGCAGTCATCGCTTAGCAAGACGATTCAACGTTTGGAGGAGGACTTAGGCGTGCCTTTATTCGACCGGGTAGGTAGGAAGCTGCGCCTGAACGAATCGGGAAGCCGATTCCTGCTGCGTGCTGAGCGGGCTTTGTTCGAGCTGGATCAGGGCAAGCAGGAGCTGAACGATCTGTCCAGCTCGGAACAGGGCACGATTGAACTTGCCGTAAACACGGCCAGTATGCTGCCTAATATCCTCAGAGAGTTCCGAAAGAAAAAGCCGAATATCCAGTTCCACGTGCAAATGCTGACGACGCGGGAGATGGTGGCGCATCTTCATCGGGGAGATATTGATTTCTGCTTGTCTTCGCCGTCCCTGGAAGGAGAAGATATCGAATGCCAGATTTTATATAGGGATCCTATCCTTGTAGCGGTTCCCAAATCGCATCGTCTGGCAGGGCGGAGCAGCGTAACCTTATCCGAGCTGAAAGAGGAATGGTTCGTTGGAGTAAAGAAGGGTTACGGTACCCGTGATCTGGTAGACTCCATATGCAAAAAGGCCGGCTTTGAGCCCAAGTTTGTCTATGAAGGTGATGAGCCTGCGAGAATTAATGCGCTTGTGGAAGCCGAAATCGGCATTGCGTTTATACCTGGTACGGCTAGAAATCAAAACGGACAGATTGTTTATCTACAGGTAGAAGAAAACGAGCTCGTGAGGGAAATCGCTTTGTTATGGCATAAGAGCCGTTATGTATCGCGGGCTGCTCAATCCTTTCGCGAGGTTGTCGTTGACTACTTCGAGAAATTATCAAAGTAAAATAATTAATGCAGCTAATTATAGTTGACTATAGGAGGACAATTCATGTTGAAATTATTCGAGTATAACTGGCAGGTACGAAAGGATTGGTTCGAATGGTGCCGGGACGTCTCCCGGGAAGAGCTGTTGAAGAGGCGGACTGGAGGAATAGGGGGGATTCTACATACCTTGTTTCATGTTGCGGATGTGGAATACAGCTGGCTCCGCGCTCTGCAAGGGAAACCCGATTTCACGGAACCATTCGAGTCTTACGCCAGTCTTGAGCAGGTCATGGAGCTTTCGGATCGATTCCACGAAGAAGTCCGGTCGTTCGTAACCGCATGGACCGATGACATGGAGATGAAGGTATTGTCCGATGTATACCCGAATGGAGAGCCTATCAACTTCAAATACGGGGAAATCATGCGGCATGTCATTGCTCATGAAATACACCATATGGGTCAATTATCCGTATGGTCGAGAGAACTAGGAAAGGCGCCTGTGACCGCTAATTTTATTCGCCGGGGATTGTTCGGCTAATAACGAATGGGTATGCGGCAACCTATCAGGTATTAGATCCCGGTATTTCAACAGGGTTTGTGTTTAGAACCCTGGATCATAATGGATCAATTATCTCGACGTCGCGTTAATAAATGTCATAAGCGGTTAATAAGACAGCCAGTAGTTTCATTCTTAGCTGTAGCGAGGGGCAGAGGTTTTATGATTGAAGTGTATTTGGATGGTGCCAGCGCCGGAAATCCGGGGCCAAGCGGCGCAGGCATTTTCATCAAGAATAATGGGGAGGTTGAACGGCACTCCATTCCGTTAGGGGTAATGGACAACCACGAAGCGGAGTTCCGCACCTTTATTCTCGCTCTTGAGTTATGTATCCGCAAGGAATATAAGACCGTATCCTTCCGGACGGATTCCCAATTCGTAAACCGGGCTGTTGAGATCGAGTTTGTGAAAAACAAGAAGTTTACGCCGCTACTTCAAGAAGCGCTTCGGCTGACGAAGCAATTTGAGCTGTTTTTTATGATGTGGATTCCAAGCTCCGAGAACAAATCGGCGGATCAATTATCCCGGGCGGCGATTCGCGGCAACTAGTGAATATCGTTGGCTTTTTGCCGGTATAGCGTAGGAGCTATGCCTGTCTTTTGCTTAAAGAGGTTCGAGAAATATTGCGGGTCCTCATAACCAAGATGTACGGCAATTTCACTAACGGGCAGCTCCGTGTCTTGCAGCATCATTCTCGCAATGTCCAGCTTGCGCGCCAGCACGTATTGATAAACGGTGCTGCCGGTGTGCTGTTTGAAGATACGGTTCAGCTGCTTGAAGGACAATCCCATTTGTTGGGCAAAATCCTCCGATTGGAAGGTTTCACCGACCAGCTGATCCAGATAAAGCTTCATACGTCCCATTATTGGGGAAGTATATTCGGCGGCCTGCTTCACGGATTTCTGCAGAGAAATTAATATCTCAGTAATGCTTAGGATTAAGGCGGTCTGCGTGTCAGTGCCATCTTCGGCCTTATGTTTCGCGGCAGCAAAGCCTTTCAAGAACAAAGTTTCAATGCCAGCGTTTGGGATATACGAGGTATGAAGCAAATGGAAGGTTTCGAGGAGCGGCAGACTATTGCCGTGGAGATTGTACCAATAATATGTCCATGGATCGCTTGACTCCGACAAGGCCGTTACTTCATGCTTGCTGTCTTTCCTCAAAATAAAGGCGTCGCCTTTTCCCAAGCGATGCTTCTCCGAATTCACCTGAATTTCTCCATGTCCGTTTATCACATATCCAAGCACAGTAATATCTGCTTTTTTTCGAATATTCATATAAGTTGGCGCGCAAATATTCATTCCGATCATCGGGATGTATACCGATAAATTCGGAGAATACGGCAGTGCATGGATATCGCCATGCTTATGCTGCGCACGGTTATCATCCGCATGTGACATGTCCATTTTCCTCACTTCGCCTTCCTTTTCCTCTATGTTCATCTGCCTACGAAAACACTATCATGGATATGAAATCTAGTCCACATCCGCAAGGAAAGAATAGGCGGAAGTTTGATAGTTGAGGGAGAGAATCGTATGAACCAAAGGGCATTAGTTACCGTAAACACCGAAGCACCTTCCAAGCACCGCTTGAATCCTTATATTTTCGGCCATTTCGTGGAGGATATTCGCGATCATATGGATGCCATGTTAGCCTTTACGCTGAAGGACATGGACTTTGAGGACGAAGCCGATACGCGCGGCGTATCCTCAGGCTGGTATGCCGTAACCAATGGCAAGAATACGGAATATACGTTGGAGCCTGCAGCTCCGCGGCATTCCGGCCATAGCCAGCGTATTCGGATTTTCAGCGCGGACCGCTGTTACGGCGGAATCGGACAACAGGTCAGCGTCGAGGGCGGACTTCCTTATCGCGTAAGCATCGTAGCGCGTGCCGCTATGGATCTTCGGGCTGCCGTCTGCGAGATTGTCGACCGTGAGTCCGGTGAGGTGCTGAGCCGCACTGAAGTTGGGCTGCGGGGACACAAATGGAACGAATATGAGTTGGAGCTGATTCCTGGCCGTTCGTGCGAAAAGGCGGAGTTCCGTATTCTGCTCTACTCGGAGGAAGAAACCTGGCGTGACGGCATGGGATCGGGCATGCTGTGGCTGGATCATGTGTCGATGCTTCCTTCGGACAGCATAGGATACGTAAAACGGGAAGTCGTAGAGCTGACCAAACAATTAAAGCCGGGAATGATGCGTCTGGCGGGTAATTACATCAGCGCGTATCATTTCGAGGATGCCATTGGCCCCGTACTGGAACGGCCCAACATGATTAACGAAGCATGGGGCGGCTGGACGAACAAATATTTCGGAACGGATGAATTTCTTGCGTTCTGCCGGGATACGGAGACGGAGCCTTTAATCTGCGTCAATGCGGGAACGGGTTCACCTGAGGAAGCAGCGGCTTGGTTGGAATATTGCAACGGCAGCGTAGACTCGGAATATGGCGCGCTGCGGGCTCGAAATGGCCATCCGGAGCCTTATGGCGTCAAGTATTGGGAGATCGGGAACGAAATTTACGGACCATGGCAGCATGGGCATTGCACGGCGGAGCAATTCGCGCATCGGTATAACCGTTTTGCGGATGCGATGAAAGCGGTGGATCCGGATATCGTGCTTCTGGCATGCGGCGATTGCGATCCCGAATGGAACCGTACGGTGCTCAGCCTTTCGGCGGACAAAATGGACATGCTGACGCTGCATATTTATCACGGCTTCGGCACGGTCGGAATTACGCCTGACACGCCGAAAGAAGAACGGTACCCGGCAGTGATGTCGTTCCCTGAGGTAAGCCGTGCCGCAATCAGCAAGACGGAAGAGATCATTTCAAGCAATCCGGCCTACACGCATGTGAAGCTTGCGATCACGGAGTACAACACGATGTACTATCCGAACACGATTCGAGCAGGGCGCCCGATGGAGCATACGCTGGAGGCCGCGGTAGCCAACGCCGCAAACTTGAACGAATTTATCAGGCAATCCCATCTGATCGAAATCGGCAGCTACTCCGACCTGGTCAACGGCTGGCTTGGCGGATGCATTCGGGTTGGGGATTGCTATGCGGATCAGTACCGGGGCAAAGAAACGGGATGGAGCGGTCGCAGCAGAACGGTATACGGCACGCCAACCTTCCATGTGATGAAAGCCTACGCGAATCGCGACATCTCTCGTGTATTGAAAGTGCATACGGACAGTCCAACTTTCGATTGGCCATCCGGCTCGAAGCGGTTTGGGCTGGAGCCAGGTGCTTTGCCGGCGCTTGATGTGGCAGCCGGTGTTGATGAATCCGGCAGCGTGTTAACTTTGTTTGCTGTTAATCGCGGGCTTTCAGCGGTTGACGCTGAGCTTGCTATCGGTTCGTTTGCGGACTCCGAAGTGGCGGCAATATGGGAGTTCTCCGGCAATGATTATGAGTTAATCAACGATGTATTTGAGCCGGAAGCCGTTATAGCACAGGAGAGCCTTCTGAAATTCCAAGATGGCAAGCCCATGCTTACTTTGAAGCCTCACTCGGTGTACGTCATTGAGGTACGCAAGTGAATAAGGGGTGTCGGGAAGAGCTTCCGGGTAATCCGGGGGTTCTTTCTTTTTTTATTTAGCTGCATTAACCGATTTTTGCTATGCTACAATATTTGGTAATGATAAGCCATTTTTCGAGGAGGCCCTATACCGGAATGAATGTTCAATTGGCAGAGCGGAAAATCGCGGAATGGGCGACAGCAAACGCTGCAGCGCTTGGAATGTGCCCGGAACGCATACAGGCAAGTTATATTTATAATCCGGGAGGCTTCGGCAACTTATCGATCCGGCTAACGGATGGATTCTCGCGTCTTCACGTTAAGCTTGCTCCTCCTTACAAACGGGCAAGACTGCAGCAGTGGGCGGGAGTAAGCGACTATTTAGCCTTGCAATATTCCGCACCTAAGCTCATTCATGAAATCAATGAAGAAGTAGTGCCGGGTTATCCGTATGGACTTGTTTTCGAAAACATAGAAGGAGCGGTTCCGCTTGCCGAGATTCATAGCGCTAATGAGATCCGATCCGCCGTGATGAAGATCATTGCCAAGCTGCACCTCGATGAGGAGCTTCGCGAGCTGCTCCCCGTGGAGGCGACCCGATCCTATGCCGAAGCTTTCGAAGAGGAATACCTACAACGCTTTACGGAGGATCTGGACGGAATCCGGGAATCGAGGGAGCTCCTGAAGGATTTTGTGTCGGATGAGACCCTGACCTGGTTTGGGGAAGAGATTGAGAAATTGAGGAGAATCATCCGGCAGACTCCCGCTTTTCAAGAGGCGGCTGTCGATGCTGTCCATAACGACTTGAATGGCAATAACGTATTGGTACGGGGAGACGGCTCGTTCCGGATTATCGATTGGGATGATCTGACCGGACAAGGAGATGCGGCGATGGATTATTCCGTGCTCCTCTGGCCGCTTGCCGATGATCCTTCATGGCCGAATTGGAGGGAAAAGGTACTTGCAGCTGCCGGAGATGCCGTAGTCGAACGGCTTGAGCTTTATTTTCGCGCAAAGCTTCTGGATGATGTCATTGATGTTCTCGCCGATTATGTTGAAGCGGAGCAAGTGCCTGAATATAGAGATGAAGCCCAGCGCAATTCGAAAGCCATTCATCTGTCCTCTTATCTCAAGTATCTTGCTAAATATGAAGCTAACCCGTAACAGCCGCCAATTCGCGGCTTTTTCTTTGCGTATAGGTTTCTCCAATAATCCATTTCGAATACACACGTTGGACACACGAACCCCCTATACTTCAACTTGTAGAACAAATGGAGGTGCAATCGGATGATAAGAATGCCGAATTTCGGGTAAACCTGTGATAGCATAGGATATACGATTGCGGTTCCTCAAGAGAAAGGAACCATTGCCGGAAAGAGGCGGGATTCAAATGAAACGAACTATTTTATTAGTGGAAGACGATACGCTTATGCGGGAATTTATAACGGATTATTTCAAAAGAGAGCAATGGGATGTCCACGAGGCGGAGAACGGAAGGGTTGCGCTTGAGTTGTTCGAGCGGGTCACCGTCGACCTGGTTGTGTTAGACATTATGATGCCGGAGATGGACGGCTGGTCCGTATGCAGGCGGATCCGCGAGAAATCGGATGTTCCTATCATTATGATCACGGCAAGGGCCGAGGACGAGGATCAGTTGATGGGCTTCGAGCTGGGGGCCGACGAATACGTAACGAAGCCGCTAAGTCCAAGGGTGCTGGTGGCCCGGGCAAACGCCTTAATGAAGAGAACGGAAAGAACGGTGGGGCGGGAAGCGGAGCTGCTTCAATACGGGGAATTGTCGGTGAACCGCGAGGCCCATACGGTTACGGTGGCTGGGGAACTCGTTAATCTGTCGCCCAAAGAATACGATCTGCTGCTATTCCTGATCAAGCATGACGGTAAAGTATTGTCCCGGGACTATATTCTGAATGCGGTATGGGGATACGAGTACCTTGGAGATTTGCGAACCGTGGACACCCATATCAAGAAATTAAGAGCCAAGCTCGGGGACGCCGGCAAGCTGATCGCGACCGTCATTCGATCCGGTTACAGGTTTGAATCGGAAGCATGAGAAAACATGGCGTCGTTCTCAAGCTGTTCGTCATCACGTCCGCTTTGATCTTGTTTATTTTTACGCTGGTGATGTTGGCCGAAGGGTTGTTCTTTGAACGGTTTTACCGGATGTCCCGGATTCATCAGCTGGAATCGGCCATTACCGGGTTTAGCCACAAATATAACGAGGTAAAGGGGAATGAACGGGAGCTTTCCAGTCTGCTCGGAACGTTTATGAACCGGAATGATACCAGCTCGGCCTTACTGAATAAAAGCTTTAATAAAGCCAACCTCAACCCGTATTATGTAAAGCTTCAGTCGGGCGGTAAAAGCATTACCGTTCCAATCCCAACCGCAGGCGCTACGGTCAATAGCATTCCGCGAGGAGTATCTATTGGAAGCAATATGATCGTGGACGGGATTTTTATGGACGAGAAGGATACGGTGCTGCACCCGATTACTTTCTGGTCCGATAATGCCGCGCCTCTTGATCAAGGATTAGTACGGATTGTAGGAAAAGTGACGGACTTTTTGCTGCCGGAGCAGCGGTCGTTCAACCCTCTTTACCAGGATGCTCTTGTTGACGAAGCACTACAGGATTGGACAGCATCGGCGGAGGCGAGACTGTCCCGCTTGCATGAGGGAGAGACGGTACGGAGCGAATGGAAGGATCCCTGGAGCGGAGTCGAGTACGCCGTACTCGTAAAATCACTTTCCGGTACGGAAGTGGATGAGCATTACATGTTCGTTATGGCTTCTCTCCAGCCGGTAGGGGAAGCGGTTGATATTTTGAAAAAGTACGTCATTTACTTGGCGCCGGTCATCCTTGCTCTCGTTCTTGCGTTATCGCTGATCTATTCGAGAATTGTATCGCGTCCGCTGCTCACCCTGAATCGCTCGGCCGCAAGGCTCGCCAAGCTTGATTTCACCGACCATCCGGAGATTCGCTCCAAGGACGAGTTCGGAGAGTTATCGAGGAATATGAACGCCTTATCCCGAAACCTGGACTTGGCACTTAGCGAGCTCAAGCTTGCTAACGAGCAGCTGCAGGAGGACGTGAGAGAGAAGCAGAGGTCCGAGCAGCTGCGCAAAGAACTGGTAGCGAATATATCTCACGAGCTCAAAACTCCGCTTGGCATCGTAAAAGGCTTTGCGGAGGGGCTTCAGGACGGGGTAGCAGACGACAAGCGAGAACGTTACCTTGCCTTGATCGTGAACGAGACGGACCGGATGAACGCTTTGATAATGGATATGCTGGAGCTGTCCAAATTCGAGGTGAAGGCCGTTAAGCTGCAGAACGAACGGTTCTCCCTGACCGGTCTCGTTAGAAAGCTTGCAAGCTCCTTCACGCAGCAGCTGGAGAGCAAACATCTAACGCTAAGAGTTCGGCAGGATGGAGAACGGGAGCTGTTCGTTTATGCGGATCGTAGACGGATCGAGCAAGTTCTGCTCAATCTGCTCAGCAATGCGATTCGGCACGCCATTGAGAACAGCGCAATCGTTATGGAAATGGAAAAGGCAGAAGGAGCAGCAATTAAAACCACCGTGGAGAATACAGGCCCGTCTATTGCAGAGGAGGACCTGGGCAGAATTTGGGATCAATTCTACAGAGTAGAACGTTCCCGTGATCGCAAATCCGGCGGAACCGGCTTAGGGCTCGCTATTGTCAAACATATATTGGAGCTGCACGGTAGTCGATACGGGGCCGTTAATACCGCCAACGGCGTAGCATTTTCATTCACTTTACAAGAAAACAAAGGAGAGATTCATCATGAATAAAATTTCCGTAAGCCTACTGGCGGCATCGTTAGCCGTTCTGGTTGTTCTGAGCGCATGCGGCAACAAAGCGGAAACAGGGAATACGAATACAACTAACAATAATACCGTGACAGAAGCGCCGTCATCCGCCACGCCGGACAATTCAGCGTCGTCTGCTCCCAGCGAGGAATCTGGCGCTCCTGCGACAGCAACTCCTGACGCTACGAATTCGTCTAACGCCGCAGGGGATAATGCTAGTGAAGAGATTCTGATTATCATCGATCAGACCGAAAAACCAATCGAAGGCAACAGCTTTGACTTCGTAGTCAACAAGCGTCCGGAAGGCTACATGCTGTCCAAGATGGAATGGAAATCCGGCAAAACCAGCATTGTTAACACGACGCAAGAAGCGATTGAGCATGGCGGCAACGGAGAAGACGGCTTCTACATCAGCGGAGATGGACAGTTCATGGGCTTCTTCTACCCGGACGATTTGAAGGGGCAAAAAGGGGATGTAAGCTTCACATTCGTAAACGATGCGGGCAAAGAGCTTACTTGGAAGAAGACGATCACTTTGAAATAAACGATAAATGGAAGGAAAGCCGCGAGAAGTGCTCGCGGCTTTTTTGCGTTTCGTCATCTTGGGAATTGGAATGGGAAT
Source organism: Paenibacillus sp. ATY16 (assembly GCF_003399985.2). Classification (NCBI taxonomy): domain Bacteria; kingdom Bacillati; phylum Bacillota; class Bacilli; order Caryophanales; family Paenibacillaceae; genus Paenibacillus; species Paenibacillus sp. ATY16. The sequence continues at coordinate 275,036 of NZ_NMOK02000037.1, forward strand.
GTGCGGGAGAATAGGTTTGTTACGCTGTTGACACGACACCATTTGGTGTCTTATAATTCTTTTAGACACTAAATGGTGTCTCATGAATGAATCGAACAAGTAAAAGTTACCTTGCATTCTATTGTAACGAAATGAATGGAGCAGTCGCAACCCATGGATTCAAACGCCAACTATTTTTTTATGAAGTTGAACTCTAGGAGGGGGTGTTGTGAACGATAATCATCCGTCACGGGATGTCTTTGACGCGATTGCGGATCCAACCAGGCGCCGGTTGATTCAGCTATTGTCCGAGACAGCGGAAATCCCGCTTCATGAGCTAACCTCGCAATTCGATATGGGACGTACGGCCGTATCCAAGCATTTGACCATCCTGAAAGAAGCAGGACTGGTAACGGACCGGAAGGTTGGCAGGGAAACGCGCTTTCGGCTGAATGCCGCTCCATTGAAAGAAATTCAGGATTGGGTCTCTTACTACAGGAAATTCTGGACCGTTAATATGCTGCGTCTGCAGCAATTATTAGAGGAGGAAGAAGAATGAGTTTGAAATTAGAACTGGATTTTCAATACAATACTTCGGTTGAAAAGGCATGGGCTGCGTTAACCACTTCCGAAATGCTTGCCAAATGGGTGCTTCCAAACGATTTTAAACCGGAGGTTGGACACCGGTTTCAGTTCCGGGCAGAGCCTAATCAATATTGGGATGGCGTTATTGACGGCGAAGTGCTTGCCGTAGACGAAGCAAACCGTTTGCTGTCCTATTCTTGGGCGGTTGGTTCGGAGAAGCATACGGTTACCTGGACGATTCAGGAGTTGGGAGAGGGCAAGGTTAACCTTCACCTCGAACAAACCGGCTTCTCGAGCGTACCTGCGCTTGAAGGAGCTAGACACGGCTGGACGAATTGGCATAACGAGCTTGCCAAGCTGCTGGCGCAATAATCGCATAGTTGAGCCTGCTTGGACTCAAAGCCACATAAACCGGTTGCAACTGATTGCAACCGGTTTATGTCTGGTTCGTACAATTGGAAGAATATAAATCTACGACCCGAAAGGATGTAAGGAATGAGCGGAACGGGCCAGGAGTACATCGTCATTACGAATGCCAGGGAAAACAACCTAAAAAACGTTTCTTTGCGTATCCCGAAGCGGAAAATCACGATTTTTACGGGAGTATCGGGATCGGGAAAGTCATCCATCGTCTTCGATACGATTGCTGCTGAATCCACAAGACTGTTAAATGAGAATTTCAGCACGTTCGTTCGGACTTTCTTGCCGAGCTTTCCACAGCCGGATACGGACGGAATCGAAAACCTCAGCATGGCCGTCGTTGTCGACCAGAAAAGACTAGGCGGCGGATCCCATTCCACAATGGGCACCATCACCGATATTTCTCCGATTCTCCGCGTGTTGTTCTCACGGGTAGGGCAGCCGCATGTGGGATCGGCCAATATGTTTTCCTTCAACGATCCGCAAGGCATGTGTCCGGAATGCAACGGCATCGGCCGCAGACTCGGGGTGGATATGGGCAAGGCCATAGATAAGTCCAAGTCGCTTAACGAAGGTGCAATCATGCTTCCGGATTATACGGTAAACGGCTGGGAGATGAACATGCTCTTGCAGTCGGGCGACTTTGATCCGGATAAGAAGCTGCAGGATTACTCGCCGGAAGAGCTGGACCAGCTGCTGTATGCCAAGGCGCGGAAGGTACAGATGGACTTCGCCGGCAAAGCCACCAACATTACCGTCGAAGGCGTTATCGAGAAGTTCACGAACAAATATATTAAGCAGGACGTCAAGCTGAAGTCCGAACGCACGCAAAAGGCGGTTATGCCGTTTATTACCGAAGGGAAGTGCTCCAGCTGTCACGGCTCGAGACTAAGTCAAGCTGCGCTGAACTGCCGAATTAACGGGATGAACATCGCAGAGCTGTCTTCCATGGAGGTGGGACATCTCATCCGGGTCATTCAAGAAATCAGCGATGCCAAGGCAGCGCCAATTATCAAATCGTTGACGGAGCGTCTTCAGCATCTGGTGGACATCGGGCTGGACTATTTAACGCTGGACCGGGAGACCGATACGTTATCCGGCGGCGAATCGCAGCGCGTGAAGATGGTTAAGCATCTGAGCGGCAGCCTGGTTGACGTCACTTATATATTCGACGAGCCTAGCGTTGGCCTGCATCCCCGGGATGTACACCGGTTGAACGACTTGCTTGTTAAGCTGCGGGATAAGGGCAATACGGTTATCGTCGTTGAGCATGATCCCGACGTTATTAAAGTCGCCGATCATATTGTTGACGTTGGTCCTCATGCAGGCAGCCGCGGCGGGAACATTGTGTTCGAGGGCAGCTTCCAGGGCTTATTGGAGTCGGGTACTTTAACCGGTACGCACATGAAGAGACCGCTTGAGCTGAAGCAGGACTGCCGGAAGGCTAGCGGGAAGCTTCCCATCCGGCACGCCAATCTGCACAACTTGCGGAACGTAAGCGTTGATATCCCAACCGGCGTATTAAACGTCGTAACCGGAGTAGCTGGTTCGGGGAAAAGCTCGCTTATAAACGATGTATTTCTCAGCCAGCATCCGGATGCTGTAGTTATCGACCAATCGGCCGTTGGCGTATCGACCCGTTCGAATCCCGCAACCTATACGGGGATCATGGACGATGTGCGCAAGGCATTCGCATCGGCAAATAAGGTTAATCAGGGCTTGTTCAGCTTCAACTCCAAAGGAGCTTGCGAGAACTGCCAAGGTCTTGGCGTTGTGTATACGGACCTGTCCTTCTTCGAAAGCGTAAAGATGCCATGCGAGGTCTGCGAAGGTAAACGCTTCAAGGAAGAGGTTCTCGGATACAAGCTGAATGGCAAAAATATTGCCGAAGTGCTGGAGATGACCGTCGAGCAGGCACTGGAATTTTTCGAGCTGAAGGAAGTAAAGAAAAAGCTGCAAGCGATGAGCGATGTCGGCTTGAACTACATTACGCTTGGCCAGCCTCTCAGCACGTTATCCGGCGGGGAATGCCAGCGCATCAAGCTTGCAAGCGAGCTTCATAAGAAAGGCAGCATCTACGTCATGGACGAGCCGACAACCGGCCTCCATATGTCGGATATCGGCCATCTTCTGGAGATTATGAACCGGCTTGTGGATACCGGCAATACGGTTATCGTCATTGAACATAATCTCGAAGTAATCAGCCAGGCGGATTGGATTATCGACATGGGACCGGATGGGGGCAGCAGAGGCGGGCAGATTGTGTTCGAAGGGATTCCGTCTCAAATCATTCTGGAAGAACAGTCGATAACAGGGAAGTTCTTGAAGTAGGCGAAAAAGAAAAAGCTGTCGAACCTATCGTTCGGCAGCTTTTTCTGCATTACAGCGTTTCGATTCTGTCAAAGCGGGAAGTAAGCTGCTTCATAAAAGCACCGGTTGCTTTTCCGATATACCGGTCCTTAAGATAGGCAATTCCGACTTCCCTGCGTAGCGAAGGGTTGCTTATCGGAATCATGATCATATTCTGACCCGGATACAGTTCAAGCAGCGTTTTGGATAGGATGGAGGCTCCCGCACCGGATTGCACGAGGGAGAGAATCGATTTGATTGCCGACGTCTCAATGACAGGCTCCCAGGCAACGCCATGCATGCTGCACACCGCGTCAATCAACTGCCGGCAACGGTGGGTTTTGGGGAACATAATGATGGGCTCTCTCATCGCTTCCTCTATGGTCACGCTAGACTTGCCGTTTAACGGAGAGCTGGAATGAGCAACGAAATAAAATTCTTCCTCGTACAAAGAAACTTTACAGAATCTGTCGTCATCTACCGGAAAGATGGTTACGGCAAAATCAAGCTCGTCCTGCAGGAGGGGATCCACCACATCCTCCAAGGCTAACAGCTTAATGCTAATCCCCGGGTATTTATTGTGAAAATCAACCAGCAAACCGGATACAAGATCATTGATCTCTCCGATTAATGTCCCGATCGTCAAGGTACCTCGCTCCATATGATGCAGCTCGGCAATTTCCTCGCGTGCTCCGTCAATCGAACGGAAGATGGTGCGGCTATGGTTAAGAAGGATGAAACCGGCTTCCGTAAGCGCGATTTTTTTTCCGATCCGATGAAATAACGGTACGCCCAGCTCCTCCTCCAGCTGCTTGATCTGATAACTTAACGTCGGCTGAGTAATACCAAGGTTATCGGCGGCACGCGTAAAATGAAGCTCCTCGCATATCGCTTGAAAATACTCCAGTTGTCTAATCTCCATGTGATACACCTCATCGAAAATCATAAATCCTTCTTTAACTAAGTATAAAAGCATCATAATGATAAATCAATTCAGGAGAATCTATGATTTCCATAGAACGAATCTATTGTTGTTTCGAGCACATAAACCGGTTAATGATTTAATCCATGTATGGAAACGATAGAAACAATCGTATTGATCTATCAATAGTATCCTCCTTACAATGGACTCATATTCATCGGGCTGTATTTTGAGAGGAACAGGAGAGAGAATGGAGATGACCATGAAAAAAAGAATGCTGAAACTGCCGATTGCGCCAGCTTCGTTTTTCGCGATGACGTTGGGGCTCGCGGAAACGGGGAACGCGCTCAGGTTCGCGCAAGAAACATGGGGAGGATCCAAGCTATGGGGAGAACTGCTGGAAGGCCTAGCCGTTCTGTCTTTCCTCTGGTGGGGATTGTTATACGCGAACAAATGGATAAACCACCGCTATGCGGCAAGGGAAGAGTGGAACGATCCCGTACAAGGCTCCTTTATCGCTCTGATTCCGGAATCCGTCCTTCTGTTGGCGGCTGCTATTATGCCATACCATACGACGTTTGCCCATGTCCTGTTCTGGATGGGCTCCGTCTTGAACCTGCTGTTGGCCGCTGTCCGGCTGTCCGGAATGTGGAGAAGTCCGCGAAGCCATGCGCAGGTTACGCCTTCGTTATTCCTTACCTACACGGCAAGCGTGCTGGTTAATGCCTTGGTTGCAGGCTTGATCGGCTATCGGGAATATGGATGGATGGTCTTCGGGATTGGTGTTATCTCCTGGATCATATTGGACTCGGTTATCTTCCAGCAACTTGCGACAGGCGGTTTGGATGCTAAAATGCGCAATTTTATGGGTATTTATATGGCGCCTGGTGCCATTGTACTGGTTGCCTACCAAGTTCTGAGCGGGCAGTCCTCCGATTTCGTCACTTACGGCTTGGCGGGCTATACGTTATTCCTTTTATTTTCCTTGGCCCTTTCCTATAAGTGGTTAAGAGAGCAGTCGTTCGCTCCGGGCTATTGGGCTTATACATTTGGTGTCGCAACCGCAGCGCAAGGCTTGCTCTTGATGGTGAAGCACGGCGCAACTCCATCCCTGACGGCAGTAGCGGGAATTGTTCTGGCTGCTTCCATTGTAGTCACTTTGTCCGTTGCTCTAGGAGCTGCATACCTTCTTGCAGCGAAGAAATATTATCCTCCGGTTGCAGTCAGCAAGACCTGACTGATTGATAACTACGCTTTACTTCGTTTCTTAATAGATCCAAGCAGCCAAAGAATCATAGGGATTACCAGGTATACAAGGGGGTAGAACATCCCGTTAAGATACATGCTTTTCAAGGTAAAGGAAAGACGAATATCATGGTTGCTGTAAATGTAAAATATGCACCAGATGATGGAGACGATAAATGCGATCGTTTTCCAGCTTCGGAATCCGGTCCATTCGGACAACCCGTAGCTTAGGATGAACAAGCACACGGATAATTTGATAAACGCTGCAAGCAGCCATAGCGGAATATAAAAAGCATCGATATTCTGGACGAAATTAAGAATGGAAATATACTTTGTCAACGAATAAACCGGAACGACCAATTGAGCGGCTAGCTGGGGGCCGGTAACAAATATCAAAACCAAAGTAGCCAGCACGCCCCATGCAACCGTCGTGACCGTTCCCCAAATAATAGCTCTTGCAGCCGTTCGCTTGTTCTCCGCAAAAAAGAACAGCATGAGGGCAATAGAAGGATCCGCGATATAGCTATAGGAATTAAAGGTGCCTGAGAGGATGGCCAGCCATCCGGTATCCGCGTATACCGGCAGGATTCTCCTTACGTTCATATCCTGGGGATTGAGAAACAGCTGAACAAATAACATGAAAAGCAGAATGGGGCCGATTATCTCGGCGCAGCGGCTTATAGCCGTTATCCCGCCTTTAAACACGGCATAAAAGACGAGGAACAGCATGCAGATCAAGATGAATATCATCGGAGTATTGTGAAGCAAAACCAAATTTTGAAAATCAACCGTACCTTTTGCGATCATGGTCATTTGTCTAAACCATAGAAGAAAATAGACCAGTACGAGTACTTTTCCGATTACGGTGCCCAAGAGCTCCTTCGTAACCGAAATCAAGGTTTTATCCTCATGCTGCTTGCATACCCGGAGTGTAAGCCAGGTGACGAAGAGCATTGCCAAGCCTCCAAGCGCCATGGAGATCCAGCTATCCTGAAGCGCTTGTTCCACGGCCAAATGGATGGGCAGGTAAGAGGTCGTGACGATAGAGGATATCGTTACGATCCAGTACATTTGATAGCTGCTGACTTTCATGATTAACGTCCTCATTTCGATTCATTGTTCCAATTGTCCGGCGCTTGTTCCCGTCGATCTTAATTGAATATTCGCTTTAACGGAGACACGTATATTCTTGAAATTTTCATCCCAATCGTTTTTTTGCGCTTTCCACCAATAGGGATGCTGACGGTGAAGATACTCGCCGATGCCAAAGATATCAGGTCCCCATTGCTGAACTTTATTTAGCGTAGCTTGAAAGTCTTCTTGAATTTTCTCGTCCAGGTACCTCTTAAGCACGATCATATTGTCTACTTCAGACATATCCAGGGGAGTCGTATTGTCGAGAAGATAAGCCTGGGCTTTTACCGTTAATAAAATTTGCTTGGGATCATGGCGGTCTACCGAATGAATATGGCGTTCGAGATGAGTTAATCGGAAGGAGACGGTGCCGTTTCCATCCTTCCACGGAATCGTTATCCCGAGAAAGGATCCTTTGCCAAGCATCCAAATCGCCCTGGTGCCTTCATGCTCGTTTAAAATTCCTTTTATCTTAAGGTCTTTATCCAGAACCGCATAACCGGCAAATTGAACGAGCCGAGCTTTATCCTTGCCCATCTCGTCATGCTTGTCGCTCTGCAGAAGAGGGATCAGAATTCGTGTTCCTTTCTCCGTCAATTCAATTATAAATTGCCTTATCGAATACTTGTTCATGCCGTTGATCCGCAGTTCTTTGTTAGCGGCAATGCTGGATAGCTGCTCCAAGGGATGCCTTATCTTCATGAATTCTTTGGCGCTGCCTTTAATCAGAACGATATTATCCCGTTGATTGTTTGCCGGATCTCGGTTCAGTTTATCGAATAGCCGTTGGGTATTGTTCTTTTCGATAAAATCTTGGCTGATCGCGATAAGGGTACGATGGCTGGTCATCAGTTTCCGTGAAAGCTTTCGTTGTACCTTTTCATTAGCCTCGAATACGCTTTTTCCCTTCGCCGAAATGATGATAAAACTATCCGAATCACCGGATCCTCCTTTGGAAGTACCGCTTAATTGGGAAGGAACGGCGATCTGATGGCTAATCTCAAGCATGTCCTCTCCGGCACTATCGATTCCGGTACCGATCACAAACGCTAATTGATTGGGTTCGACAAAATCCGTACAGCCAGCGGAAACTAGAACCATAACAAGCGATAGAAAAGCTAGTTGTATAAAACGAATCATTTGATCCGTCCTTTCTTAATACGGCCATTCTGTATCCATAAAGGATAACGGATTATGATGTCTTTGATCCGTTTGCCGTCAAAAGGAGCGATCGGATACATAAAAGGTCTTCCGAAGGACTCCAGCATCACCAAGTGAATCATCAAGAAAATGATCCCGAACGCAAAGCCGACAAAGCCAAGGAGCCCGGCAATGAATAGGAACAAATAACGAATAATGCGGAAGGAAAGACTTGCACTGTATCTCGGTATCGAATACGACGCCACACCCGTTAAGGAAACCACGATAATGATCGGCGTGGATATGATGCCGGCTTCTACGGCGGCTTGTCCGATAACCAGCGCTCCGAGAATGCTGACGACCGGTCCTAATTGGTTGGGAAGGTGAACGCCGGCTTCCTGGAGGGCATCAAATACGAACAGCATAAGGAAGACTTCTATAACCGTCGGAAACGGGGAGCTCTCTCTTGCCGTTGAGATTCCGATCATCAGATAACTTGGCACCATCTCGGGATGGAAGGTCGATAGGGCAACGTAAATAGCGGGCAAGGCAAAAGAAATGAAGGTCATGATGTAGCGAATCGTGCGCGTAAGCAATACGAAAACAAACCGCTCGAAATAATCGTCTACGGACTGAAGACCTGACCAGAACGTAACGGGAAGAATCAGAGTAAACGGTGATCCGTTTGCCATAATGGCCACTTTGCCTTCCAATAAGCTTGCCGTAACGATATCCGGACGTTCCGTATTCTGAATCTGAGAGAATAGAGAGAAGGAGTTGCCCTCAATCCATTCCTCGATGTAAGCGGTATCGATAATCCCGTCGATCTCGATGGCATGGAGTTTCTCCCTCACTTGCGTGAGTATTTTTTCTTCCGCAAGACCCTGCACATAGATTAGAGCCACATCCGTTTGCGTATATTCGCCAATCGTGAAAGACTCCAGCTTAAGATCCTGATGAATAATGCGGCGTCTGATCATCGTTGTATTCGTTCGCAGGCTTTCAACAAAGCCCTCCTTGGAACCGCGTAAAGCCGCTTCCTTCTTAGGTTCTTGAATGCTTCTTGTTTCGAAATCCTGTATCTTGGCGATAAGCGCGCATGCCTCGCCGTCTACCAGCACGGCCAAATTGCCCTGCAGGATATGCTGTACCAGCTTTTCCGAGTTGTCCTCCGTTTGAACGTTTGATAAGGGAAGCCAATTACCGCCGATAATTTCCGCAAAGGATTGCATGAGGCTTGTGCCATTCGGCTGAAGCTCCTGTTGAATGAGAGGCTTTAATATACTTTCTTCAACGCTTTGTACACGCACCATTCCATCCAAATAGGCGAGCAACAGCAAGGTATCATCTTTCATCTTGAAGGAACGGATAATGAAGTCCGAGCAATTCTGAAATTGTTCTTTTAGAAACGATTCGTTTGTTTCAAGTCTAAAACTGAGATTCATAGAGAACCACCTCTTCGGGATTAATCAGCCGCTTCACATGGGTATTGGGTATTATGACCAATCGGTGAAATAGCTATGCAGATTAAGGAGTCGAGAGGATATCGGATCACCGGCCGCGAATACCTCAACCATAAGGGAAGGATAATAGAACGAATTGATAGTTTAGGGGGAGACCTTATGGAAGTGTTTGCGGATTTTTTGGCGGGCATTGATAACTTGACGCATCGGGAAAGGACGGAGGAAGTGTTGACTTGGGTCGGGGATACGTTCCCGGCTTTAGTTCCGAAGATCGGCTGGAACCAGCCTATGTTCACCGATCACGATACCTATATCATCGGATTCAGCGTTGCCAAACAGCATCTGGCCGTTGCGCCCGAAAGGGCTGGGATGATTCGTTTTACGGAAGACATAGAGAAGGCCGGCTATGATCAGACCAACCTCTTGCTGCGGATTCGGTGGGAAAAACCGGTGAATTACAGCCTTTTAAAGAAGATGATCGAATTTAATATCGCAGATAAAGCGGAATGCACAACGTTCTGGAGGAAATAGTTCGGTCGAACGGGCAGGAGTTTATATATCCGAGTAGAATAATAGGAATATACTTGCTGTACGGGAGGGCTGTTCATGATCAAGTTATTCGAATATAACTGGCAGGTTCGCAAGGACTGGTTCGATTGGTGCGGAGAAATCAACCCTGATGAGCTTCTGAAAAAGCGTACCGGCGGATTAGGCTATATTCTGCCCACGCTTTATCATATTGCTGCCGTCGAATACGGCTGGATCTGCGGCGGAATACAAGGGAAGGAAATATACATACCCGCGTTTGACGAAGTAGCCAGCCTGAAGCAAGTGATTGATTTCTCGAACCGCTGTCATGAGGAGGTTGCGCCTTTTGTCTATGGATGGAATGACAGCTTGGAGAACCGCGTGATGATTGATATTACGGATGACGGGGAAGAAGAAGCCCATGCTTGGGGTGAAGTCATGAGGCATGTCATCGTCCATGAAATCCACCATATCGGTCAGTTGTCCGTGTGGGCACGCGAGATTGGCAAGGCACCTATTAGCGCGAATCTAATCGGCAGAGGTTTATTCGGTTAATACAGTATTAATCATAGCGACAAAGGAGTGTAGATAGCATGGAATTAGGGCTTAAAGGAAAACGGGCCATCATTACCGGCGGAAGTAAAGGCATTGGGCTTGAAACAGCGATTCTGCTTGCAGCAGAAGGAGCGCAGGTGGCCATTGTCGCCAGAAGCGAAGAGCCATTGAAGGCTGCGGCAGCAAAAATTGTCGAAAAGACCGGCGTAGAGCCGCTTATTATTTCTGCTGACGTATCTGTCGAAGAAGAGGTGCAGCGCGCGGTTGCGGAGGCAGCCGAACGATTTGGCGGCATTGACATATTGGTCAATAATGCCGGCACTTCGGCAGCAAAGCCGTTTGAAGCGGTGGATACGGCAGCTTGGTCTGCCGATCTGGATCTAAAGCTATTTGGCGCAATCCATTTCACGCGGGCGGCATTGCCTTACCTGCGCCAGAGCGGAAGAAGCGCTGTTGTTAATGTAACGGCAATCGGCGGCAAGACGCCTTCCGGCTCTTCGCTGCCAACCTCGGTAAGCAGGGCGGCCGGCCTTGCGCTGACGAAAGCGATGAGCAAGGATCTGGCGGCCGACGGGATTCGCGTAAATGCCGTCTGCATCGGCTTGATCCGGAGCGATCAGATCGAGCGGATGTGGCAGGCAACGGCTCCGCATTTAACTTGGGACGAATTCGCCGCGGAGCCGCGCCACGATATTCCTCTTAAGCGCATTGGCCGAACGGAGGAAGCGGCGAACGTAATCGCGTTCCTCGTATCGGAGGCCGCATCATACGTGACGGGGACATCCGTTAATATTGACGGCGGCAAAGCAGCTGTTCTCTAGACTCAACAAAGTCGCGTATCCCGCGGCTTTTTTGATTTAACCCCATTAAATAAAAAGAATCGAGGGATTAATCGCGTACCAATGCATCATACTAACAGCAAATGGCTTGCGAAAATTGTTTACTGATCGTTCTTAAACCGCTATGATGGATATAAGGGAGGTATGAATCATGGCAAGACCAAGAGAATTCGACCAAGATGCTGTCCTGCAGAAGGCGATGGAATTATTTTGGGAAAAAGGGTACGAACGGACTTCGATTCAAGATCTGGTCGAACGTACCGGTGTGCACAGAGGCAGCTTATACGATACCTTTGGCGACAAGAATCAGCTATTTCTGACATGTCTGGACCGATTCCGTGAAGGCAACCGAGGCCATGCCTACACTATTCTTGAAGAGCAGGGCCCTGCTAAAGACGTGTTATGGCGTTACTTTCAACGGTTAATCGACGTGGCAATGAGCGACGAGAATGGCCGCCGCGGCTGTCTGATTGCCAATACCGCTATGGAGATGGGAAAGGTAGATCCCGTTGTTGCTTTCCGCATTGAGGCGTATACGCTGGAAATGGAAACAAACTTCAAGAAATTTCTGATGCGCGCGCAGCAGCAAGGCGAGTTGAAAACGAAGCATACCGTGCAGGAAACGGCCAGATTCCTGTTAAATACGCGAAATGGGTTGTATGTGCTTGCCAAAATCGCAACGGACCGTCAAGTGCTTGAAGACGCTGCGAAAGTAGCGATGTCAATCCTTGTCTGATGAGGTTCATATTATTGTTGACTAGTCGTTCTTAAATAAATATACTGAGACATGTGGAAATCATGTCCCCATGATTATTAAAGAACGGTCATTCCGAAATTTTGTGAGACGTGATGAGCGATTTGAATTCTATCGTCCCGCTTCATGAAAGGAAAGCAAACCATTTTTTTTAATAATTAAAGAACGAATATTCTTTAATTACATTTTTTATTCTGGTCATCCTATAAACAACGAAGAGAGGTCATATCATGCGTACAATTTCTTCAAAAGCATCCTTTTGGATTGTGGCTTGGGTACTCACGGTCAGCTTGTGGTCAAGTACGGCACCATCCATCGAATTTCCGGTTTATGCCTTGCAGTGGCATCTTTCCAAATCGGTAACAACGGGTATTTTCTCGGTATATCCAATCGTCCTTATTCTTGTACTGTTCCTGCTGGGTAATCTATCCAATTATATCGGACGCAGAAATACGTTAATTACGGGGCTTCTTTTTCTTCTTGTCGGAGCCTTGGTATTCGCGATGGCGCAGAACGTGATCTGGTTGTTTGCCGGACGGGTATTCCAAGGCCTTGGGGTAGGATTAACGGCCGGATCCGGAGCGGCTGCGCTTGTGGAGTTCAACCCGACCTCGAATAAAAAGCTGCCGGGGTCCATTAACACGATAACGCAGGCGGTTGGACTATTCCTTGCCACAATCGTGGGAGCGGCATTGATCAAATACGCGCCGGCACCGCTTCATTTCAGTTATTGGGTACTGGCCGTTCTTGTATTGGCGAGCATCATTCTTTGCCTCTTTCTGCCTAAGCAGAGCAAAACGCAATCTGCGGCTAGACCAGTTTTCAAGCTTCAGCTTCAAGGGGTAAAAGTTCCGAAAGGCCAGTGGGGAGTCTACTTGCTGGCAGCCTTGGCGATTGGCACGGGCTTCGCGAACGGGGCGTTATTGCTGTCGCTTGGCGCGCAGATTGCCCGTGACGTTATTGGCACGCAGGATATTCTTGTCATTGGCACTGTATTATCCGTTTCTTATTTGCTCGCTTCGGTTAGCGCAACGATTGCCGGTCGCTTAAAACCGGTCGTATCCATTCGGATCGGCATGGCTTCAATCGTAGTGGCTGCCGTATTGCTCTTTACTGCGGCGGAGGTTCACTCGTTCCTGCTGTTCATGAGCTCGTCCGTGCTGGGAGGACTTGCGTACGGGTTCTCCGCATCGGGAGGCATCGGTTTAGCGGCGATTAACTCCCAGGCCAATAACCGCGTTCAATTTTTGTCCGCCGTGCTGGTAGCCGCTTATTTGTTCCAAGGAACCAGCGCATACGGCGGAGGAGTTGCCTCGAGCACGTTAGGCTTCAGTACCGCAATCGGCGTGATGTCGGTCATTATTGCCGTCCTTGCCTTAACGACGTTTACGCTCGCCATAAAGAAAAGAAAAAATACGGAAGCTATAGCGGCAGAGCCTGCCACGCCATAACGGAAGACGGAAAGAACCTTCGCCTGATCTGAAGCGAAGGTTCTTTTTTATTTTTACAACGGATATTTTATGAAACGTAAACGAACATTTTACAGTATGTAAGGCTAAAGTGATTATTAGATGCGAAGGGGTCAAGGACTGCGATGACAACTACGGAAGATCTTCAGTACTTAAATTCAGAGTTAAGGTTAATCGAACAGTGGGAGAAGGAGCAGAAGGATCTGTTCTTCTGGGAAAAGCTGGGCCGCTTGCCTTTTGTCATCCTGGACCGGATAACGCCAAAGTTCATCCAGGACAAAATAGGAATCGTTCTCGACGAGCTTGGAAGCTATGTGCAGAGCGGCGGCCGTTATTTAATCAGCAAGGAGCAAATGTACCGGAAAATGCTGCCGCACGAAGAACCGGATGCAGATACGGCATTGGAGAGTATTGCGCAGCTTCCTCTTGGCAGAATGGATGAAGTCGCCGAAAGCATAAGCAAATCAGGCAGCAACACGGCGACCGTTCAAGGCGCAACGACGGGTATCGGCGGAATCTTTACGCTAGCCATCGATATTCCGCTCCTGCTTGGGATTTCCATCAAAGCGCTGCAGGAAATCGCAATCAGTTACGGCTATGACCCGTCAGAGAAATCCGAACGTATTTTTATCGTAAAATGCCTGCAGTTTTCCTCCTCCGACATTGTAGGGAAGAAGGCTATTCTCGAGGATCTTGCCGCTTTCCGTTCAGGCGAGCAGAGCAAGCAGATATTGTCTCAGCTGCAAGGCTGGCGGGAGGTCATGCTGTCATATAGGGATAATTTCGGATGGAAAAAGCTCTTTCAGATGATTCCGATCGCGGGAATTTTATTTGGCGCTTATCTTAATCGCTCTACCCTTCAGGATGTGACCGAGACTGGCCGAATCATGTACCGGAAGCGCAGAATTATCGAAAAGCTGGAAGCTATATCGTGAATAGTGGAGCATCAACAAGGCAATTGTAAATGAAGCAGATGAACTCGAGTTAAGACAAAGGAGCAAATCTTAGTGGAAAATATGGAATGGTACGATAAGCTGCATGACTATTTTCCTGAGCACGAGATGAAGGATCCTCATCAACTCGTTGACTTGCTTGAAGAGACCGACGTCTATCACATTAAAGAAACCGACAGCTACATCGTTTTGTATGCCGAATTCACAACCTTTATTTTTATCGATTATCTGTTGGTTACGCCGCATTCGAGAAGCAGAGGAATAGGTTCCAGAGTACTTAACTCGTTAAAGACGAAGGGGAAAATGATCCTGCTTGAAGCCGAGCCGAATGATCCCGATAACGAGGATACCCGCCGGCGTCTTGCTTTTTATAAAAAGAATGGCTTCCGGAAAGCCAAAAGGATTGTGTATGCTCCCGAGGATTTCGATGGCCATCCCTATCCCATGCATGTTTTATACTGGTCGCCAGTCGAATTGGAGGAAGAAATCATTATGGGCCGCATGGAAAAGGCGTGCAAAGAAATTCACAACTTCAAATCCAAGCAATATTACGGGCGTATTTTGGTCGATCCCGATAAAGCTTTGAAATTACTGCACTAAGGCATGGCGGTGGACTTGAACGGCAGCCAGGCAATGGCTGCTTTTTTTGCTATCATCTTTTGAGATATTCATTATCTAGATTTCGTATTAGGCACGTTAGCGGAGATATAGTAATATGAAGCAGCGGACAACAAAACGAAAAAAGCACCACCTACCTACTAATAGGTAATGAATATACAAAATTGAAGGAGGTGAGACCATGTTGTACGAGCTGCGAATTTACGATATGCATCCTGGCAAGCTGCAGGCTATTAAAGACAGATTCAGAGATCATGTCATCGAATTATTCGCGAAGCATGAGATGAAAATCACGCTATTCTGGGAAGACCAGGATGAAGCTAAAGAACGTTTATATTATGTTGTCGAGCATGCCGATATGGAACAACGCAACCTCAACTACGATCGCTTCCGCAACGATCCGGAGTGGATAGAAGTGAAACGGGTCTCTGAGCTTGACGGACCATTGGTGAAGAAACAAGAAAGCATCTTTATGAAGAACGTATCTTTTTTCCAAAATAACTAATAAACCATTAAAGGAGCAATTCATCATGAAAACATTGGTAATCGTAGCACACCCTAATCTGGAAGCTTCCCGCGTAAATAAGGCTTGGATCGAGGAATTAAAGAAACAAGGCGAATATACGATCCACGAAATTTACAAAGCTTATCCGGACGAAAACATCGACGCCGCGAAAGAGCAAGCGCTGGTGGAAGCCCATGACCGCGTTATTTTCCAATTCCCTGTATTCTGGTACAGCGCGCCCGCGCTTTTGAAAAAATGGTTCGATACCGTGCTGCAATACGGCTGGGCGTTTGGTCCGGAAGGCGACAAAACAACCGGCAAACAATTTGGCGTGGCCGTCTCCACTTACGGTACGGAAGAATCTTACCAGCCAACCGGCTTTAACCGGTTCACTTTGCAAGAAATCCTGAGTCCGTTTGAAGCAACTGCCCATTTCATTAGCGCAACCTATCTGCCGCACTTTACGTTAAACGACGTATCCAATCTCTCGGATGAGCGTCTGGCGCAAAGCAGTGCCGACTACGTTGAGCATCTGAAATCGGTTAAGCCTTTGGCAAACGTCTAATAACTAAGCATCTAAATAAACTATCTATTAATAGGTAAACAAAAGGAGAGCAAACAACATGACTTTTCAAAATAAAGTAGCCATTATTACAGGCGGAAGCAGCGGTATGGGCAAGGCTGTTGCCATTGAACTCGTTAAAAAAGGCGCGAGGGTCGTTATTAACGGTCGTCGCGAGCAAACACTAGCGGAAGCTGCAAAAGAAATCGATCCAACCGGATTGAATATCGCGTTTGTCGCAGGGGACATCTCCAAACCGCAGGTGGCGGAACGTCTGATTAGCGAAGCTATCGCACGCTTTGGCCGGGTGGATACCCTGATCAACAATGCCGGCATTTTTCTCGCAAAGCCGTTTACGGAATATACCGAAGAGGATTTTGACGCGGTATTGTCTACAAACGTAGCAGGCTTCTTCCATATTACGCAGAGAGTCCTGACGGAAATGCTGAAAACAGGCTCCGGACATATCGTGAATATTACGGCAAGCGGCGTCTCCGAACAACCGATTAAAGAAGTACCGTCGGCACTTGCCGCTTTGTCCAAAGGTGGCTTGACGACGGTATCCAGGTCCCTTGCGATCGAATACGCGGACAAAGGCATTCGCGTTAATGCGGTTGCGCCAGGCGTTATCAAAACGCCTATGCATGCTCCCGAAACTCATGATTTCTTGTCTAAGCTTCACCCGATGAAACGAATGGGCGAGGTACATGAGATTGTGGAAGCTATTCTGTACCTCGAAGCCGCGCAATTCGTGACGGGCGAAGTCCTGCATGTGGATGGCGGTCAAAGCGCGGGCAAGTGGTAAACGGATTGTTTTCCGCGTTTATTTGGAAAGACTATATCTCGTGAGGAGATGATGTTCATGCTTTACGAGCTGCGAATCTACGATGTGGTTCCGGGTCGATTGCATGCCCTGCTGGATCGGTTCGAGAACCATACAATCGGATTTTTTTATAAGCATGGGATGCGGGTTCCGAATTTTTGGGTAGATGCGGACGCATCAAAGAACCGTTTATATTACATTTTGGAGCATCCGGATATGGCTGCGCGCGAGCGGAACTTCCAAGCCTTCATGGAGGATCCCGAATGGCGGGCTATTGTAGAGAAAACCGAAACAAACGGTCCTCTGCACGAGAAAATAGAAGTGATCTATATGCATAACGCGCCTTTTTCCCATTCCGATAAAGGATGATTGAAATAAATGTGCTATCTGCTATCTCATTTTAGGATAGCAGATAGCATTTTTCTGTATTATTCGCGAAAGCCGGATCGTTGTATACTTGAAGCAAGAAAAGGCTGGACGATAAAAAAGGAGTGATCCCGATGAAAATAACTCTGCAGACGGCTTTGTGCGAAATATTCGGTATCCGTTATCCGCTCTTCCTGGCCGGGATGGCAGGCGGGCCCTCCACGCCGGAATTAACGGCAGCCGTCTCCGAGGCGGGCGGTCTTGGCACCTTGGGTGCAGCTTACATGGCGCCATCGGATATCCGAATAGCTATCCATCGAATAAGAGAGATAACTTCGGCACCGTTTGGAGTGAATCTCTTCGTGAATCAGCCTGCCGATCAGAACATGCGGATCCAAGAAGTTCAGGACAAGCTTAACGATTTCCGAATGCAGCTGGGTATCCCCGCTTCAGAAGGAACCGAGGTCCATTCGCCTAATTGGTTCGAAGAACAGTTCGAAGTGCTGATTGAAGAGAAGGTTCCCGTAATTAGCACGGCTTTTGGCGTGTTGCCCGAACCGCATATGCGAAAGGCCAAAGCGTCCGGGATTAAGGTAGTGGCCATGGTAACTACGGTAAGGGAAGCGCTATTTGCCGAGGTGAAGGGCTGTGACGCCATTGTAGCGCAAGGAAGCGAAGCCGGCGGACACCGCGGAACGTTTAGCGGGGACGTTCATCCAATGGGAGCGAATATCGGTACGATGGCTCTTGTTCCGCAGATTGCGGATCGCGTCTCTATTCCCGTTATCGCTGCAGGGGGGATTATGGATGGCCGCGGGTTTGCTGCCGCTCTGATGCTTGGCGCGCAAGGCGTGCAGCTGGGAACCCGCTTCCTGACGTCGATTGAAGCCGGAACGAGCGAAGCATACCGGGCGGCGCTGCTTGCCAGCAATGAGGAGAGCACGGTCATCACCAATGCGTTCTCCGGAAGGCCGGCGCGCGGCATTAAAAATAGCTTTATCGAGCAGTGGGAAGCTAGCGGTATAGAGCCACTGCCATTCCCGACGCAAAATACCGCTACGCGAGATATCCGCAACGCGGCAAGCAAGCTGCAGAATGCGGAATACTTGTCCTTGTGGGCAGGACAGGGAACGCGAATGCTGACTGCCGGTCAATCTGCCTCGCAGATTGTTGATGAGATCATGTATCAAGCTGCCGCATTAACGAAGTAAAAGCCCATTTAACTAAAATGGGCTCTCATTTCCGAGAGGAACGCGGATAATGCGGGAGTCATTAAGGCATCCTTGCGCCGTATGAATACCGTTGTGACTAGCGCATGCTTGCTTGGAATCGCGTGCGTGCGAATTTGCCCTTGCTGCTCCTGTTCGATGACAATGGAGCGCGGCAATAAAGAAATGCCGAGTCCTGCTCCGACGCAGCCGATTATCGTCTCCAGCGAGCCGAATTCCATCAGCTTGACGGGTACAATGCCTTCGTCTTGAAGCATTTGATTAAATTTTGCCCGGTAAGAGCATCCGTTTTGAAAAACAAGCAGCGTCCGCGATTGAACCTCGTGAATGCTGTTAATAGGCGGGTGGGAGGCTGCGGTGACGAGGACTAGTTCTTCGTCAGTCACCTCTTCCTGCTCCAATTCGGGATGATCAACCGGTCCGGCCACGAAGGCGCCGTTCAGCTCGTAATGAAGAACGCCATGTATGTTACGCTCCGTCGGACCCGTAACCAGATTGAAATCGACAGCCGGATAATCTGCGTGATATTTGGCAAGAAGAACGGGAAGCCGGACGGCAGCGGTCGTTTCCATCGAGCCGATAGACAAAGGTCCCGTAGGAACCTTGGAGTCTACAACTGCCGATCTGGCTTCCTGAATGACATTCAGAATTTTCTCCGCGTACGAGACGAGAATTTGTCCCGAAGGGGTCAAGGTAATACCCCGGTTGTGGCGGTAGAAGAGCTGAGTCTGCAAATCGGCTTCCAGCTGCTGAATTTTGTGAGTGACGTTTGATTGGGCAAAATTCAATTTTTGTGCCGCTTTAGAGATACTTCCTTCTTTAGCGGTAGCGGAAAAGACTTTGAGTAATTGAATGTCCATTGCGGCCTCCATCGTATGATTATGTCATTGATATCTGGAATCTAGATATTAAATTTATATAAAATCCAATATTCATGATAACAAAATTATAGCATCATGAACAGGCTGTCCAAAGAAAGAAGGAACATTTATGAGAAGACGCACTTGGATTGTACTTGCCGGGGGTGTAGCCGCCATGATGGTTGCCATGGGGATCGGGAGGTTTGCCTTTACCCCGATTCTGCCCATCATGATGGATCATCATCTGTTTTCCGCAACAGGCGCCGGCTATCTGGCTTCGAGCAATTATTTGGGATATTTAATCGGTGCATTTCTCTTAACGCTCATACAGGTCAAGAACCGCTCAACGCTATTGTTTGCGGGTATCGTCATTAGTATAGGGACGACATGGGGCATGGGGGAATTCCACAGTCTGGAGGCGTGGCTGCTTCTACGGTTTTTATCCGGCTTGGCAAGCGCTACTGTATTTGTTATTGTCACAAGCATCGTAATGGAGCGTTTGTCCGCCCTGCAGGCCGGTATCTTCTACGGAGGGGTAGGAGCCGGGATCCTGCTGACCGGGATTGCCGTTCCGCTGCTAGCTCACAACAGGGAGTGGATGGGAATCTGGAAGGGATTAGGCTTGATTAGCCTTGTCCTTGGCATGGCGGCCTGGTATTCATTAGGGGGAAGCAATGCCGGAGCGGTTAAGGCCAGCTCTTCAAGCAACCAAGTTTCGTCCTCCGTGCGCCGGATTTTGGTCTGTTTAACGATTGCCTATGGCTTGGAAGGCTTGGGTTATATCGTGACGGGAACTTATCTCGTAGCGTACGCCAAGACGGTATCGAGCATACCGAATATGACCTCGCTCAGCTGGATGCTTGTTGGCGCTGCAGCCATTCCTTCATGCGTCGTTTGGTCGATGGCTGCAACGCGGTGGGGGAAAAAGTGGACGTTGTCCCTTGCGATGGCCATACAAGCCATTGGAATTGCCATTCCTGTGATCATTCCGAATACGGCGGCCGTCTTTGCCGGCGCTATTTTGTTTGGGGCTACTTTCATGGGGATTACCATGATGTTTGTTGCATATGCCAAGGATCTGTTGCCGCAGAACAATCGGAAAATCATTGGCCTGCTGACTACGTTTTTCGGCTTGGGGCAGATCATCGGTCCGCTTATTGCGGGTCACTTGATCTCCGGCAACGGCAGCTATCTTGCGGCTTTGATTGGAGCAGCGCTTATCGTCCTCGCCGGTGCGATAAGCTTGCCGCTTGGGATCGGCCGTGCCGAACGGATTGCATGAAAGAAGCCTGGAGCTTAACTGCGCTCCAGGCTTCTTTCATGCAATCCCTGCTGAATATTTTGAATCGCCGCATCCATACTATGGGAATGGAATTCATTATGGGCCTGATACCGCCTGGGAGGAGCCTTCATGAGGAGATTAAGAATCAGATCATCCGGTAAAGCCTTCAATATTCTTAAATCCAAAAGCAGCATCCTCCAGGAAGATCACGATAAAGCATTTGGCCCCGCCATAGAGCTGAACGAAAGTTATATCAAAGAAACGTTTAAGAATTGCTATGACCTGGAGTACAGAAGGATAAAAGCTCATCAGCACTTGCAGTGGATCGTTGTTTACATAGACAGCTTGATTGACAAACCGATGCTCGAAGAGCACGTATTAAAACCATTGCTCCGGCGTTCCGCAGAGGATGATATTCCCGCAATAGCGGAAGAGCTGGCCGACCAATGGATTTCGATCGGAACAACGGCGTGCTCCGGTCGGATATCCGATGTCGTCCTCAACCTCCTGCAGGGCCATGCGGCAATCCTGTCGGCAGGAAGCAGCAGCGTTATCACGGTTGCGGTTCCCGGAGTCGCAAAAAGAAGCCTCGAGGAACCTTCCTCCGAGCCCGTTATCCGCGGTTCCAAGGAGGGCTTTATCGAGCAGCTGCCGACCAATCTGGGTCTGGTCCGCGCGAGACTCAAAACCTCAAAATTAAAGACGGAAAGCATAACGCTAGGAGAGCTGTCCCATACGCAAATCGTCATGACGTATCTTGAGGGTATTGCAGAAGATAAGGTAATCGAGCAGGTTAGAAGCCGATTGCGGTCCATACGAATAGACGGCGTGCTTGATTCGGGCTATGTTGAGGAATTCATAGAGGATCAGCCCTATTCACCGTTTCCCCAGGTCCACAGCACGGAACGTCCGGATGTGGTTGCCGCTGAGCTGCTGGAAGGGAAAGTGGCCATTCTCGTGGATACAAGCCCTTATGTCCTGATTGTTCCGATGACGTTCTGGACGGGGCTTCAAGCCAGCGAGGATTATTATATCCGGTGGCCCATCGCTACTTTTATCCGGTGGATCCGTTTTTTGTTTATACATTTCGCCGTTTTTGCCCCTGCTCTTTACGTAGCGATCACGACCTTTCATCAAGAAATGATCCCAACGAACCTAGTGCTCAGCATTGCCGGATCGAGAGAGGCCGTTCCTTTTCCCGCGATGATTGAAGCCTTAATGATGGAGATTGTATTCGAGGCATTGCTTGAAGCCGGGGTCCGGATGCCGAAGCAAATCGGTCCTACGATCGGCATCGTTGGAGGTCTTGTTATCGGACAAGCAGCGGTGCAGGCCGGATTAATCTCCGCTCCGGTTGTCATCATCGTATCGATTACGGGGATATCCGCTTTTACGACCCCGCGGTTCAGCTTGCGCAACGGGATCCGGCTGCTTCGTTTTCCGATGCTGTTTATGGCTGGTACGCTAGGGTTGTACGGCATTGTTCTCGGGTTTCTCGGCATCATGCTGCATGTGACCTCGCTTCGATCCTTCGGCAAGCTGTATTTTGCTCCGGTCACTCCGATTGGACTGGCTGCTTTTAAGGATGTTTTCGTCCGAATCCCGATTCGGCTCAAATATCGCTTGAAGTCTACTTCTAATCAAGAAGGTGAGAAATAGATGAGAGTGCTGAAAGGTGCATTGCTTTTTCTTGTCGTTTGCATCCTCGGCGGCTGCTGGGACCGCATGGAGATCAACGATCTGGCTTTTGTAACGGGGACGGCCTTGGACGTGCAGGAAGACGGCAGCTTATTCTGCACTCTGCAGATCGCCATTCCCGGCTCCAAAGAAGGTTCGGGAGGCGGGGGAAAAGGAGATTCAGGTTCCTTCTATCTCATCTCGGCAAAGGGGAACAACGGTAATGAAATTCATCAGGCCTTGCAGAAAAAAAGTTCGCGTCAACTGTTTTACTCCCATCGCAGCGTGGTGTTTATAAGCGAGCGGTTGGCCAGACAAGGCATCAATAAAGCCTTGCTTGATGTCTTTACCCATGATCCGAGAAATCGCCTGAAAACCTATATGATGATCGTCAAAGGCGGAGATGCGAGGCAGATTCTTGAATTAAACTATCCATTGAAACAAGTGCCGCTGGAAGTCGTTAACGAAATGCAAAGAACGGGAGACGAAGTCGCCGTCACCTTGCGCGATTTTTTTATCGCCAATCAAAGCGAAGGGATTCAGCCCGTTGTTGGAGTTCTGGAGCTTGGAGATCACCTTACCGATAAAAAGGAGCAGATCTTTAAGGCCGAAGGGACGGGAATTCTGAAGGATCTTAAGCTAATCGGACTATTGGACGAGAAAGAGACGCTTTCTTTAATGTGGTTAATGAATAATTTGAAATACGGGCGCATTTCGACACCATTACCCGAGGACCAGGGAAAGATCGGGATTATGCTGAATCATACCACAAGCAAAATCGTAACTCATGCGGATAAAAACGCAGTCCGTTTCAACGTCATGCTGGAAGGGACGGGGACGGTAGAGGAGAATAATTCTTCGCTCGATGTTAGCGATTCCGCCCAAATGGCGATGATCAAACAAGCGGTGGAGAATTCCGTGCGAAAGCAAGTCGAGCAGCTGTTACTTAAACTGCAGAAGAAATATAAAGCGGATAGCGTGGGATTTGGACAAGAGGTATACAAGAGTAATCCGGGCAAGTGGAAGACGCTAAAAAAAGAGTGGGATGCCCAGTTCCAAAACGCCAGCATAACCGTTGACGTCGATCTGACGGTCAATGGCGCCGGAATGGTTCATTCCACGCTCCAGCATGAATAGGAGGACTGCCCAGTGATCTTGCAGTTGATTGTTTTTGTTCTAATTGCGGTAGGCTGGACTTTGTATCAAATTCAACAAATAAAACAGCCGGGATCGGCTGTTTTATTTGCGAGTTTAATGGTGATCTGCGTAATTGCGGGATGCCTATGGATTGCTCATATTCCGCTTCCAAGCACAACAACCCCTTTAAGAGCTTTTTTTGAACCATTCGGAAGAATGATAGTTCGACATCATTAATGCGCAGCCTTCCTAATACCTCTCCTGATCGTATCAATGGCAAGAAGGATAAGAGGCAACACAAAGTGGGTAAACATCGCGTAGCTGGGATAGGTAAAGTTCAGATAGCTGGTGAGCTCCGTAGAGTAATTTTCAAATACGGTTAACGAACCCAGTACAGACAATAGCATGACGGGAATAACGATGTCCCTGTAGTTTTTCGTATTGAACGTCTGGCTGATGCTTAGGCAGATTACGAACATCGTAACGGCGATTTTAATAAAGCAGCTCATGACCCAGATCGCCACGGCCAAGGCTTCCAATCTCTCAAAGCTTCCTTTGATCCCGATATACTGAATGACGCTTAATACGGGAAATGTCAGCTTGTCCGTTAAAGGTCCAAACACCATAATTAAGGGAAGCAGCGTAATGCATAAGAGTCCCGTGATAATGCTCAAGGAAATATAGGAAGCTTTGGCAGCTTTTTTCGGTTGATTCAAGTATGGCAGAAGCCAGCCTAATGTGAAAAATTGAGTGATGTATGCGATGGGAAAGACGCTCGCTTGAACGATGGGGACCACTCCGCTGCCCATTACCGGACGAAGCCTCTCCGGATCCGATTCCGCAAGCATCAGGAAAAGAAGGGGAATCAGAAGCAAAAAATTGAGCAAAGCAAGATATTCGTTGCATCTCCCAATCGCTTCAATCCCCATATAGACCGCAATGCAGCAGAAGATCGCCAGCGTTAGACTAATGACGACGGAAGGAGTTCTCATAAGAAAAACCGTATTTATAAATTGGATATGCTGATTAAGAATGATGAAATCGAAATTAAACCAGACGTAAATCAGATAACAGCTTAGAATCTTCGCGGGCCATTTGCCAATAATGCAAGCACTGTATTGGATGATGGTCATCCCGGGATAACGTTTTGACAAAATGAGCATGATCCCAATATTTAACGCACCGAACAAGAATGTGGGGAGTATCGTTATCCAAGCATCCTGCTTGGCAAGACTTGACATAAGGCCCGGAATAACGAGAATGACGGTAGGGGCGATAAAAGAAAACATTAATAGGCATAATTGCGTTCCTGAGATTTTTTCTGCGGACTCCATTCATTAACTCCTTCCTCAGCCATGGCTACAACCAAGTATTCCCATGAATGCATTGATAATACGGAGGATAGAAAGGAACACACGAATGATAACAACGACTAAACGGGCGCTCAGGCGCTTTTTATTGGAAAAGCAGCTTCTTCTTACACCGCGAAGCAATGTTTCAGCCGATCATGTTGGGGTACTCGATACCATCCGCCGCTTGGAATGTCTGCAGATCGACCCGGTGGCTGCCGTCCGGGCGAATCAGCATTTGGTCATGTCCGCCCGGCTGAAGGGTTATGAGCCAAGTTTTCTTAATGACTTATTAAGCGATCATAAGGTATTCGAATATTTTGCTAATGCGGCTTGCATTATTCCGATGGAGGATTATCCCTTATTCGAACCTACCCGGTCAAGAATCCGTGAGCGATTGTCTTCCGCGATTGAAGCCTTGCAGCCTGTTCCGGAGCAGGTTATGGACAAGCTTCGCCAGGAAGGAGCTTTGCCTGCCAGAGCGTTCGAATCGGATACTCGGGTACACGGTTATTGGGAAAATACAAACGCGGCTGCCAAAACGAAAGCAACCTCGCATGCCATCAACCTGCTAACCGATTCGGCTCATATCCGGATTGTCGGCAGGGAAGGCAATCAGAGATTGTTCGATTTGACGAGCCACAGCGTGCCGGAGCAGCTCCTTAAAGCTGCCGGGGAAATGGGGATAGAAGAAGCGGAACGGCTTATGCTGCTAAAATATTTCCGCGCTTACCGCGTCTTTGAGCCCTCCGATTCCCGATTTGGCTGGCTGAGATACAGTGCCGCCCAGCGTCGTGACGCAATCAAGCAATTTATCCAATCCGGCATCCTGACAGAGGTTGAGGTGGAAGGTCTTAAGCATCCGTATTATGTGCTGTCTTCCGATGCGGAACGGGTGCTGGCACACCATGATACGGTTGCCGAAGAACAAGAGCAGGCGCTGGAAGCGGAAGCCGCTGAAATTACGTTCTTGCCGCCGCTTGATAATTTACTGTGGAGCCGAAAGCGCTTGGAAGATTTATTTCATTTCGAATACCGCTGGGAGATATACACGCCCGCGGTTAAACGGAATTATGGCTATTATGCGATGCCTATTCTTGCCGGGGACCGATTAATCGGCAGGATGGATCCCCGGCTCGACCGGAAAGAAAATGTGCTGAAGGTTGAGCTGCTGCATTTTGAACCGGACGTTAAAATATCTGCCCAGCTGCGCAAAAACGTCAAGAAAGCGGTCAAGGAGTTTGCAAAAGCTAACGGAGCAGTTAATGTTATTTATAATTAACGTCACTAAATAATTATGCGCCAATGCAATCGGACACATTTTGTTGACATCTTCGAGACATCTTGTCCGCAGCTTCTAGACAATGCCGAAACATATGAAAGTTACTCTTAAAGATACAAACGAATTAAGATTGGAGCTTCATTATGGACAAAACGAGAATACTCATCATCGAGGACGAGGAGGCCATTGCGGATCTGCTTGCTTACGGTCTAGGGCGTGAAGGCTTCGAGACGCGTATAGCCTGCACTGGCGCGGACGGGCTTCGGGAGATTGACAGGTTCATGCCCGATCTGCTTGTGCTGGATTGGATGCTGCCTGACAAAAGCGGTCTTGATATCTGCAAGCAGGTTACCGCTCAATATAATATCCCGATTCTCATGCTTACGGCCAGATCCGACATAACGGACAAAATCCTCGGACTTGAGGTAGGGGCGGACGATTATATTACGAAGCCGTTTGATCTCCGCGAAGTGGTTGTCCGGATCCGAACCATACTCCGCAGGCTTGCGCAGGCGCAAATGCCGGTCAGGGAAACTGTTTCGCCGGTGATTGGCTTCCGGGACATCGCCATTTCGAGAGAGGAGAGGCTTGTTACAAAGAATGGGGAGGCCGTTGACTTAACGCCAAAAGAGTTTGATCTGCTTCTTGCGCTGCTTGGCGTACGGGGCAAAATCTTTACGCGCGCCGAGCTGCTCGAGTCCGTGTGGGGGTATGATTTTCCCGGGGACATGAGGACCGTGGATACGCATATTCAGCGGCTGCGCAAGAAGCTTAATGCGGCTGATCTGATAACAACAGTGTTTGGTATCGGTTATAAATTCGAGAAAAGGGCGGATTGACCGTATGCTCCATACTTTGCGGTCCAAGTTCGTTATCGGATTTTTCCTGATATTTTGCCTTTCGTTCCTCTTGCTGAACGTCACTTTAAAGGAATACATCCGAAACAGCAACAAGAGTATTGTCACAACGGATCTCATAGATCTCAAGAACAACGGCAATATTTACGTCACTCAAGCCTTCCTCATTAATCATTTCACGAACAACGACCTTTATTTCGGTCAGATGGCCGAGGAGATGGTTAGCGACCTTCATCGAGCCACTTCCAGCGACGTCAGTGCCTATACGGTTGATGGCATGCTGCTGTATTCCACGGACGCCGGTAAATTCGCGGGTCGTTCCACCGATGACCTGAAGCTTGCGCTGCAAGGCAAGACGGCATATACCATTTCGTATAACGGCAGCGCCGGCTCCGTGCTTTATTCCTATCCTGTCGTTATCGATGGGGTAAAAGTGGGGATTCTGCGTTTTGCAAAAGACTTTTCTTCGCTGTATGAGCAGAGCGGACGAATTCTAAACATTATCTTCTATCTCGCTCTTGCCATCTTCCTGGCTGCGTTCGGTTTCTCTTATTTGCTGTCCCGGAATATCACGATTCCGCTAATCAAGCTGACTAACGCATCCACAGAGGTCATACGGGGGAATCGGAATGTCCGTCTCACCTTTAGGCGCAAGGATGAAATCGGGCGGCTCGCGGACAACTTCAACGATATGATTGAACGGATTGACAGCCAGATTGCAACGATTGGCCGGGATCGAGACAGGCTGCAGTCCCTAATCGAGCAGGAAAAGCGCTTCTTCGATAACGTCACGCATGAGCTGAAGACGCCGCTGACGTCGATTCTTGGCTATGCGGAGATCATCCGGGAGAATGGAGAGAGCGACCCTGCATTTTTCCGAAAAGGCATGACCCATATCGTAGAAGAAAGCCGGCGGCTGCACGGCATGGTGCTGAACCTGCTTGAAGTGTCCCGGCGAAACGCCGTAAGGGAGGAAGCGGAACTTGTCGATACCGGCATTTTGCTCCGTGATCTATGCGATGCCATGACGATTCGCGCCAAACGTTATAAGAAGAGCATCGTTTTGAAGATGGATGACGGGCTTGTTGTATTTGGAGAAGCGGATAGGCTGCGGCAATTGTTTATCAATTTGCTTGATAACGCGATCAAATACAGCGCACCGCTGGCGGAGATTATGGTTACCGGAGAGCATGGGTCGAAGGGGGAGACTCTTCGCTTCGCGATAAGCAATCCGGGCGAAACGTTATCGGCCGATCAGATAACCAGCGTATTTAACCCCTTCTATTCCGGCGACCGGACATTTAAGGAAGAAGGAAGCGTGGGCTTAGGACTCAGCATTGTAAAATCCATCGTGGAGGATCATAGCGGAACCATTCGTATGGATAGCGACGAAGGACGGACTACCGTATACGTTGAGCTTCCGGCCGCAGGCAGTAAGGGAGGCGGGGAGTAATGCGCAGCAAGATTAAGCGGTTCACGCATGTCCGTCTTTACCTGGTTTTGGCAGCACTGCTCCTGACGGCTTCCGGCTGCACGGGAAATCCCCGCTCCGACACAATCGTAATCCCGGAGTCGGAGGCCGGACAGCCAACGATTGGAGCAAGCATCGGCAAGGCGTTTCAGGTGAAGACGATTTATCCTCTGGAGGAGTGGTTTGACAAGTTTGCGGTACTTGGTTGGACGAACGAGGAAGAGCTCGTTGGTTATAATTCGGGTAGCGTTCCTTCCGGTTCTCCATACGACGGCCTGCAGCTGCTCGCGCCTCCATATAATCGGCTTAACCAGCTTACAACAAGCTTAAATGCAGGAAAGGATATACTTAGCCTATCGCCTGACGGCAAGCTGCTCGCATATCTGTCGGAGTCCGAGAACGGCCATTCTTTGATACTGTTACCTGTGGACGGAAGTGCCGGTAAGTCCATTGAGGAGCCTGTGCAGCCGCAGCGATTGTTTTCCCGTAACCTGCGGTGGTCGAACGATAGCCGATATCTGTCGTATCTAGTGCTGGGAGACCGCCGCGATCAGCTGAACCTTGTTGTCTATAACGTGCGGCAGGGATCGTCTAAGCAGCTGGCGCTGCAGGGCATGCCGGATATGAAAAACAGCGCTTCTGCCGTCTTGTCCGAAGACGGCAATCGTCTTTTAATCGATAACGGCACGCTGGTATCGATGGCTGCATTAAACGATGAAGGACGCTTTGAAGTCATATACGACCACCCGTCTACGATGAACGGTTGTTTTTGGGTAGATGCGAACCGGTTTATATTCCTGGGTACCGACGGCACCTTGTTCCAATACGACAGTCGTAACGGTGAGCTTACCGTATTGCTGGAGAAGATCGTCAGCTTTAGTCTGTCGGCGGATCGAAAAATGATCGCATACACGCAAAACGACGGGGAGATTATCTATGTAGGCAAGCTTCAAGGCAACAACTTGTTGTCCCAAACGGCCGTCTATCAAGGTTTTGTGCCTTCCCTTATGAAATGGAGTATCGGCAATGGCGAGCTCCTGGTTGCGGGCAGCAAGCCATTTACCAGAGCCGCGCAAGAGATTGCGCCGGCACCTGTGTCCGAACAGGAGAGCTCGCATGCTCTCCATGGTTTTATTATCGAGTTCCAGGACAAGTAAAACCGAATATTTATTTGCCCGCCAATGCGGCAGGTTGGACGAAAGCTCGTCTGGCCTGCCGTATTTTTTTTGGAAGTTGGAGACATCTTGTACGCAATTTGATGAAGGCTTGGAGATATCTCTTATTTATACTTGGGTCAAGCATCCGGCAAGATGCGGCTAATGAAATACCAGAGTAACAATACAAGAAAAGGAATGAATGGGATGAAAAATCGGGGACTAATCATACTTACCGTCTCGCTAATCGTGTTAATTATGGCTGCTTGCAGTAATAACAGAAGCATGGTAGATAATGAAGCAAGTCAAGAGCCAGGCAAGACAACTGTTCCATCAGGAACAACAACAAATACAAACCCGGATGGAAATGCATCCGGCGGAGATCAGAAAACCATTGTGTTCTCGGTTTTCTGGCCAAGCGAGCAATATGAACAAGCGGTTAAATCCTACGAAGCGGCTCATCCGAATATCAAGATCAAGCTGCAATACGGGTTAAGCGAGCCTTATAGCAACGGAGGGGGAAGTGAGCAAACGGATGCCGACATCGAGAAGTTTACGACAACCACAAACTCGGCGATGATGGCCGGAAAGGGACCGGACCTGGTTGATCTCCGTTATTTGGCGGCAGACGATTACGAGAGGCATCATTTGCTCGAGAACTTATCAGCAAGAATGGACGAAGACCATACGTTCCGCAAGACGGACTACTTCACGAATGTATTGGGCAGCGAACAAGGTGGAAAGAGTCTATACAGCCTTCCGTTATCCTTCAGCTTAAGCGGCATGGTTGGGGACCGCAGCGCGATTACCGCCACCGGGGTAAAGATCAACGACCGTTCGTGGACATGGGATGATTTCATGACAGCGGGCAAAGAACTGGTTGACGCAAACGGAAAATATAAGGCGGCTATTGTCAGCGGAGAAGGTCTTCAAGTTGGCGGTACCGATTATTTCGTACGGAGCATTGTCGCGGACAACTATAGCAGGTTTGTAGATGAGACTAACCTCAAGGCAAGCTTTGATTCACCTGAATTCAATGGTCTACTGGAGCAAATAAAAAGCATGTTTGACGCTGGAATCATCAGTACGTCGGAACGGGGATATTTTACGAATGTCAGCATTTTGTCGCCGGAAGATTATTTAACGACATTAAATGTATTTGGCAAGGATACGGAATTTTATATCAAGCCTCATGCGGATCAAGAGGCTGCGGGCACTTCCTACGAAACGAGGTCCGATATCGGCATAAACGCCAATTCCAAAGTGAAGGACGCCGCCTGGGATTTCCTGAAATACATGATGGATCATACTTCGATTGGCCTTCCCATCAACAAGGAGCGTTTCGCTGACGCCGTACAAGCCTTGAAGAAGCAGGGAACGATAACGCCGCCAACCATTGGTTCGCAGCACAGCGAGTCCTTCAAAGTGGATGAAGCGCAGCTTAACCGGCTTGAAGGCTTTGCGGATGCCGCTTCCCGCAAGAAGAATGCATCCGGCAAAGTGCTGGATATCGTATCCGCCAATACGGCAGCCTACTTCGCCGGCCAGAAATCCGCGGAAGACGTGGCCAAGCTAATACAGAATAAAGCGATGACGGTACTCAATGAGTAGAAGAGGACTGCGGAGATGGAGAGGGGACGGTATGGCAGCGGTGCTGTTCCTTGCTCCTAGCTTAATCGGATTTTCCTTGTTTTATCTCATTCCGTTTCTGCTAGGCGTTTATGAGTCCTTTACTGACGGCGCGCTTGGCGGGCAATTCGTGGGCTTTAGCAATTATTCGGAACTTCTCCATAGCGCCTCGTTCCGTAAAGCGGCAGGCAATACGATGCTTTTTACATCGGTAAGTGTTCCGTTATTAATCACGCTGTCCTTGACGCTTGCGATCCTCCTTAATAGGCGGATCTTCCTGCGAAGTACTTTGCGTACATCGTTTATGCTCCCGCTAGTAGTGCCTGTGGCATCCGTTGTGACGGTCTGGCAAATCTTTTTCGATTGGAACGGGGCCTTGAATGCATGGCTGCACGCCTTTGGAATGGACCGGATCGATTGGATGCAGTCGAATTGGTCCATGAGTATCGTTGTCTTGATGTATGTATGGAAGAACATCGGCTACGACATGATCCTTCTGCTGGCAGGACTGCAATCGATTCCGAAGGATTATTACGTGACCGCATCGCTTGAAGGCGCCGGCCGTTTCCATCATTTTCGCCATATTACGATTATTTATTTGACGCCAACCTTATTTTTTGTGCTTCTTATCTCCATCATTAACTCGTTCAAGGTATTTCGTGAAACGTATCTGCTGGCCGGAGATTATCCGTATGACCGGTTGTATATGCTGCAGCATTACATGAATAACATGTTTTTCGAGCTGGATGTCCAGAAGCTGACGGCTGCCGCGACTATGATGGTCGCCTGTATCGTGATCCTGACCTCGGGACTGCTCCGCGCTGAACGCCGGTTCAGGGAACAAACGGAGTAGGGGAGGGGGAAGCAATGAATATTAGAAAGCGGTTATCCGGACTGGCATTATCGGTCATTCTTGCCGCATTCGCAGCCGTCATGCTGTTTCCGATTGGACTTACGCTTGTAAGTTCTTTGATGACGGGGGCCGAACTTAGCCAAAATTACAATTTGATCGGACAAATGGTGGATACGGCGAGCGGCGGTAAGGATGCTTTCGTTAATCTGAAGCTGCTGCCGGACTGGCTGTCATTCGAACAATACGCGAATGTATTGTTCCTGAGCCCGAAGTTTCTTCATATGTTTTGGAATTCAGCCGGACTTGCAGGGCCTATTGTTATTGGCCAGATCTTCGTCGGTTCGCTAGCGGCTTACGCTTTCGCCATGCTGCGGTTTCCGGGAAGGGATAAGCTGTTTCTCGTCTATTTAATGACGATGCTTATGCCTTTCCAGGTTACGCTCGTCCCCAATTATCTTGTTATCGATAAGCTGGGGCTCATGAACCATCCTTCAGCAATCGTGCTGCCGGGCATATTCGGCGCGTTTGGCGTGTTTATGCTGCGGCAATTTATGGCCCATATTCCCTATGCGCTTTCGGAAGCTGCCAAAGTCGACGGAGCAGGTCTGTTTATTATCTTTTGGCAGGTTGTTCTTCCGCTGGCCAAGCCGGGTCTCGCCGCGCTGGCAGTGTTGCTGTTCGTTGATTATTGGAACATGATCGAGCAGCCGCTTATTTTCTTGCAGGACGCTGCCAAGCAGCCGTTGTCACTCTATTTGGCGCAAATCAACCAGTCGGAACGGGGGGCCGGGTTTGCCGCTTCCGCGTTGTATATGGCCCCGATGGTGCTTTTGTTCCTGTATGCGGAGTCTTATTTCGTGGCAGGAATTCAACATTCGGGCATAAAAGGATAATCTCAGGAGTGAATGCAATGGAGGAAAGAAAGTCCGTTTCCGGCAAACGGAAGCTGCGGCTGCTTGCCGGTCTGTTTCTGATCCTGCTCGCGGTATGCACCCTTGCGGGAAATACGATAAGGAACCTGTCTTTGCAGAAGGTCTATACGCAAACCGCATCCAAAGGTTCGGTCACGCATGAATTCGAAGGCAAAGCGACTGTTCAACCGGGGCAGACGCAAGCCCTTATGAATCCGGCAGGCTGGAAGGTGAAGCGGGTGCTTGTTAAACAAGGCGATAAAGTAGCGAAAGGCCAGAAACTAATCCAATATGACGGCAGCGAAGCAATGCTTCAGCTCGATGATATGAAGACAAGTCTCAAGAAGCAGCAATTGTCCATGAATCAGCTGCAGACGGATTATATTACGGCGGTAACCGAAGGCAACGAGAGCACCCTCTCTGCCGCTAAGGTTGCGCTGGATTCCGCCAAGCTTGACATGGCCTCGCAGGTAAATCACATACAAAGCCTTCAAAAGAGCATAATCGATAGCCAATCGGTTTCCGCGCCTTTTGCGGGCATTGTAACCGAAGTTAATGCGCTGGCTGGTTCGGGTCCCGGCGGTGGGCCGGATATTGTACTCGCCAATGCATCCGAAGGCTTTAAGATTCAGTTTCAGGTACCGGGCGATATAGCCAGATTGCTGGAAATCGGAGAAACGCTCGATCAATTAAAGATCGCGGGCAAGGACACGGAACAACTTACAGGAACGATAACAACTATCGATAATGACGTGAATGGCGCAGTCCTGGATACGCCAGACAGAGGCACATTGCATGCAAACGATTCTAGTTCCATTTCAGGTACCGTAGCGGTTCGGCTCCATGACAATCAGCTGATTGGCGGCGAACGTGTACAAGTGAAAATTGTGAAGAGCAACAGCGAAGCCATCCTTACGCTGCCGAACGAAGCCGTGCATCAGGATGATCAAGGAGCTTATGTATTTACGTTGGAAAGCAAGGAAGGACCGCTCGGAAATGCCTATTATGCCGTAAAAAAACCAATAAAGGTAACTGACTCCAATGCGTATGTTACGGCTGTTACGGAAGGGCTGTTCGAGGAGCAGGAGGTAATCGTGAGCAGTACCGGCTACCTGATAGACGGGGCTAGAGTAAGAAAGCAATAAGAAAAAGCCGCTATATCGCGGCTTTTTCTTGTATTGAAAATCGAGTTATAAATCAAGGCCAATCATGGATTGCGCAAGAGTAGGGGTATCCGTAATCAGACCGTCCACCTGAAATTTAAGCATTTCCTTCAAGTTGTGACGACCGTTTACCGTCCACACCCATACCTCCCGTCCGGAAGCATGCGCTCGGTCGACGAGCTGTTTCGTTACCATCACCTGTTCAACCGTATAGAAGTCAACGTCTAACGAAGAGAGATTGCCAACGGCGAAATACATGATCTGCCCGATGCGGATATCCGGAGACAGCTCGCGGATTTGCCGCAGCATGGTGCTGTCGAATGATTGGATATAGACTTCATTCTCCATCTCGTTGGCATGGATCAAGCGGATCACTTCCCGTACGAGAGGTTCGCTTGCTCCATGGGGCTTCAAATCCAGCAGCAGCTTAATCCTTCCTTTTGCTTCCGTTAATACCTGCTCTAGCGTAACGACGGGAATTGGGACGCCATCCGCATCTTGGCCGATGGATAGCTTGCTTATTTCCTCGTAAGTTAGCTCATTAACGGACTTGTTCACACCGGCCATCCGGTTAAGAGTAGCATCGTGATTCAAGACGGCAACGTTGTCTTTGGTTAATTGAATGTCGATTTCAACCGATTGAATCCCCTTGTTGATGGCACTCTGAATGCCCGGCAGCGAGTTTTCAGGAGCGTTCTCCGTGTCGCCGCGATGCGCGGAGATAAGGACGCTCCATTTGGCATAGACCAAATGGCTGCTAGCTTTTAGACCAACAAATAAGGCAAGGCTTACATAAACAACGGCTAAAAGGGCGAATAAGGCCCGTTTGTGAGTGAACCGCTTCATCATCCCGGAAACCGCGTCTTCGAATCGTCCGATTGTGCTGCGATACAATTTCAGATTATCTTGCAAATGCTGTCCGTTTTCGCGTTTGAGCACGTAGAATAACCGGGTCAGAACGATAATGTTGAGAGGCATGATCGCCAGCGTCAGCATGTACGTAAGAATAGTGGATAGCGTTAACGAATAATGATCGGAGAACGCCTTCAGCACATTGTGATTCAGCCAATGAGGCAATAAGGAGACTGACGAAAGCGTCGCAAAGCCTGTACCGATAACAATCGCATTTATTAAGAATAACGAGGTAAGCACCTTGAAATGCTTGCCCCTCGTCAGATCGAGACTGCTCCGGATTGCGCGGCTGATCGAATGTCCCTCGAGTACGATATAATGCAGCACAAAAATCCATCTAAGCACCAAATAGATGGCAGCAATCAAGATAAGCACGTAGACAATGGACATGACGAGGGACAGGTTCATGACGCTGCGTTCGAGTACGATGGGGACGTTAAACAACGCATAGAACGATTCCGACATCGGCGAATCGACGAACGGAATCAGCACGAGCAGCAAGACTAGCAGCTGCACGGTACCGAAGCCGAGTAGACTCGGCGTCTGACGAAGCGCGGTAAGAAGGGCGTCCGTAATAGCGATTCGGTTGCCGAAATAACGTTGTTGAACCAGAATAATAAGAACGCACAGCTCGATAAATATCGCGTAGGATGCGACTAGGGCAATTGCGGTAAGACCAACCATGCTCTGCCAGCTTAAGCCGAGCTGAACGACATCGTCGTTCATAAGCGAACCGGACCCAAGAACGGTCAGGATACGGCTGAAGATTAGGGTAATAATGGGAATAATGATAACGCTGGTTACCAGCATAAATAAATATTCAAACAATAAGAGCTGCGGATACGCTGCGCGGAAGTCGCGGATGCTTCTACTGAGCAGCTTGAACATGAGATTCATCCTTTCTCGACAATCAGCATAGCTGCCGGTCTCGGGTAGTTGTATTAACTTACCATACCGTAACTATAGTGACAATACCAGACTAGCTTGCGGGGAATGATTGACAGTGGTAATTATATCCAATATAATTCGAATACTTGAATACTCAGATAATCGCGCGAGGATAACTCTCGTCCCTTCGGGATGGGAGTTTTTTGTATTCATCTCTTTATAAATGAATGAAGGAGGGAACATCATGAACCCTATTTTTATTGGCGGCGCCTGGCCTTATGCGAATGGATCGCTGCATCTGGGTCGTCTCGCAAGCTTGCTGCCGGGAGATGTGCTGGCCCGCTATTACCGGGCGAAAGGCAATCCGGTCCTGTATGTTTCGGGCAGTGACTGCCATGGCACGCCGGTTGCGGTGCAAGCGCTAAAGGAAGGCGTATCGCCGGGGGATATAGCGGATCGGTATCACCGGGAATTTACGGAATGCTTTCGGAAGCTGGGGTTTA
This sequence comes from Paenibacillus sp. ATY16, assembly GCF_003399985.2. Lineage (NCBI taxonomy): Bacteria > Bacillati > Bacillota > Bacilli > Caryophanales > Paenibacillaceae > Paenibacillus > Paenibacillus sp. ATY16. The sequence continues at coordinate 311,402 of NZ_NMOK02000037.1, forward strand.
CGTATGACCTGTATACGAGAACGGACCAAAAGTTTCATCATAAGGTTGTAAAAGAATTGTTTTTAAGCTTATTGGAGAACGGATACTTGTACAAGAAAACGATTCTGCAAACCTATTGCGAGACGGACCGCAGATTTTTGCCCGACCGTTATGTAGAAGGGACTTGTCCGGTTTGCGGAAACCGGGCTCGGGGAGATGCGATTATTGCTCCACTTTATTGGATCCTGCCGACCTGACGGATAAGCCCTGTAAGATATGCGGCAATCCCCCGGTAGAACGTCCCACCGAGCATTATTACTTGGAGCTTTCCCGCTTTCAGGATATTCTGACGGAGTATGTAGAGCAGGCTCGCGGATGGAAAGACAATGCGGTCCGGATAACCGGAAGGTATCTGAAGGAAGGACTGCAAGACCGTGCGGTTACGAGGGATTTAACCTGGGGAGTGGATGTTCCCGTCCAAGGCTTCGAGGATAAAAAAATCTACGTCTGGATAGAAGCCGTCAGCGGCTATCTGTCGGCAAGCAAGCAGTGGGCTGCGCAAACGGGAGGAAGTTGGGAGTTGTTCTGGCAGGAAGGCGAGGAGCCTATCACGGCCTATTACGTGCACGGCAAAGACAATGTACCTTTCCATACGGTCATTTGGCCGGCGTTGCTGATGGGCGCCCGCGGTCTGCATCTGCCGAACCGGATTATTTCCTGCGAATATATGACCTTGGAAGGAAAGAAGTTCTCCACGAGCAACAACTGGGCAGTCTGGGTTCCGGACATTCTAAGCCGGTATCAGCCGGATTCCATCCGTTACTTTCTGATTGCCAATGGACCCGAGAACCGGGATACGGACTTCTCTTGGCGGGAATTCATTCATAGCCATAACGGCGAATTGCTTGGCGCATTCGGGAATTTCGTCAATCGTACGTTGTCTTTTATCGAGAAATCGTTTGAAGGCCTTGTTCCGGAGGGTCATCTAAACGATGAATGGAAGCAGACGATCGGCGACTGTTATACTAGAAGCGGAGAATTAATAGAAGAAGGGCATATGAAAGAAGCCATTGAGCTGATACTCGCTTGCGTACGCCGGGCCAATAAGTATTTCGACGAACAGAAGCCATGGCTTCAAATTAAGGAAGATAAAGCGGCATGCGGGAATACGCTTCATGCATCCGTTCAGATCATTGCCAATCTGGCTCAATTGTTAAACCCTTTTATTCCTTTTGCCTGCGACAAAATAAGAAACTTCCTGACGCTTGATCAACCGGGATGGACGCCAGCTTCCGTTCCCGCAAACCGCAAAATCAAGGATCTGAGCATCTTGTTTGAACGGATTGACGTGAGCCGCATTGAGGAAGAAACAAACTTGTTAACGAAGCAGCAGGAAATGAAAAAGGATCAATAAACCAATACTATGATGCAAAATAAAGACTAGGGAGGATGTCGATGGATCGAGGTAACCGAACGGTGCCATTTGGCCACGTTGAAGAGCCGGACACCCGAAAGGGGACGCTGGCGTATTACGACACGTTCCAGGATGTGTCTGAACTGCAGCTGGAACAAGCGGCGGCGTTAGCTAAGGCAAGGTCGTTTGCCAAGCTTGTCCTTTATCCGCTCCATGAAGAAACGGCAAGACGCATGTGGAAACGTCCTATCGAGCCTTATTACAAGCGGGAGGACTTCCTATTCGACTGGAGAAGGGAACACGGGGACGAAGGTATGATTGCGATTGAGAATTGGGAAGGAAAGCGCAAAAAATATACGCCTATCGAAGCGGCTATCCGTCATCTGATTGAAGCATATCCTCCGCCGCTCTTCCTGTACGTTTCGCCGGAGACGGCCAACGCTTTTGCTTCGTATCATTCCTTCGAGGAATGGATGGGCAAGATTCGCTTGATCATCACGGAACCGCCTCCGGATGCACATCCGAATCTGACCAAGTTTAGACATCGTTGGGATGTAGGTTAGAACAGCATTAATCTCGTAGAAGCAGCTGCCAAGCATTGGCGGCTGCTTTCTTTATGTATGCCGCCTGAACGATAAGGACACGCATAATTTCCATCACATTGGTAAAACCTGAGAAAGCATAAAGTCAGATTATGGTGAGTAGCAGGTGATGAAATGCCAACAAGAAAAGTCAGAAGATTAGACGCGAAGCTGCTTATGCCAAGCCCAAGCAAAACGATGGATAAATACAAGGGACAACAAGTATCCGGAAGCTTAGGCGACACCATTGCTTTTTTAGACGGAATTTTGGGTATAAACGAAGATTTTACGGTCCGTAAATTCAACGTATTTGGCCAGTTTCCTGCTGCCATTATGTTCTTCTCCTGCATGGTCAATCAAGACAGCGTCAATTCGGATATTATGAAAGCGCTGATGTATACGCCGCCGCATCTTATCGGGAGATCCATCGAGTCTAATCAGTTATCCGACGTGATCATGAATGACTCTCTCTATCATAGCAAAAGCAGCTTGCAGGGCGAATTAACAGCGCTTGTAGAATGCATTTTACGGGGGGATACGGTCATTGCCGTTGACGGGATGAAGGAATCCATCATCATTACGACGCGATCCGTTGAGAAACGTTCCATCGAACAGCCTGCAACCGAGCAGGTTATCAGAGGGCCACGCGAAGGCTTCATAGAGCCGCTTGGCACCAATATCTCCTTAATCCGCTACCGGCTCCAGTCTCCGGATCTCCGCATACAGACCATGGAGATTGGCCGCAGAACCAAATCAAAGGTAGCCATCTGTTACATGGATGGCATTACCAATCCGGCATTAGTGGAAGAGGTTCATAATCGTCTTTCCAAAATCGATATCGATACGGTGCTGGATTCCGGCTATCTGGAGCAGTTTATCGAAGACAATCATTATTCACCGTTCCCTCAAGTTCAATATACCGAAAGGCCGGATAAAGTGGTTGCGAATTTGGCAGAAGGAAGGGTTTCTATTCTTGTAGACGGTTCGCCATTGGCGTTGGTTGTGCCTACGGTGTTTAACCAGTTTTATCAGACGGTTGAGGATTACACGGAACGATTTCTACTGATGAGCTCGATCCGTTTTGCCAGACTGATCGCTCTTGTTTTTTCGTTGGTTTTTCCGTCCTTGTACGTCTCGATTATTTCTTACAATCCGGAGCTCATTCCGACCGATTTTGCGGTAGCCGTAGCGGGAGGACGAGCAGGCGTACCGTTTCCGGCCGTTATCGAGGTCATCATTATCGAGATTTCCATGGAAGTCCTTAGGGAGGCCACGATCCGATTACCGCAGCAAGTTGGCGGAGCCCTTTCGATTGTCGGCGTGTTGGTTGTTGGTCAAGCAGCCGTAGCGGCCGGATTCGCGAGCCCTATTACGGTAGTTATCATTGCTTTAACGACAATAGGATCATTTGCTACACCGGCATATAACGCAGCCCTTGCGCTACGGCTGCTTCGTTTTCCGCTCATTATATTAGCCGGGACCTTTGGACTTTACGGGGTAATGATCGGATTGATCTTAATTGCAAACCATCTCTTGTCCCTGAAGTCTTTCGGTGTTCCATACCTCAGCCCGCTTATTCCGGTTGACTTTCAAGGCTTGAAGGATCTATTGATCAGAGGGCCGTTGTGGCTGATGAACAAACGACCTGCTTTTCTGGATCCGGTCGAAGAAACAAGGGTATCGGAGTCGAAGTTTGACGAGCTCAAAAAAACGTCAAAGAACGTGTTGGATCCTTTAAATGATAAGAGTGAGTAGGAGGAATCGTTAGATGGAGACCCGCCAGATTACAGTCATACAGGCAGCCGCAGTTCTAGTCAGCACCATTATTGGTGTAGGCGTGCTCGCACTGCCGCTATTTGCGGTACGCGCTGCCGACTCAGGCGGGCCACTTGTCACCTTTCTGGCTATGCTGCTTGCCTTTGTCGGGTTAAGTCTGATTGCCCGGCTCGGCATGCGGTTTCCGGACGAGACGATTATCCGATATAGCGAGAAGATTATAGGCAAGTGGCTCGCCTGGATTGGGAGCGTATTTATTATTCTCTTCTTCGCGGTACTAACCTCGTTAACCGCACGGGAATTTGGTGAAGTCGTCGTTACATCGGTTTTGAAATCAACTCCGGTTGAAGTTACGGTTATCGTCATGCTGCTTCTCGCAGCTATATCTACTCGGCACGGAATTACCACCTTCGCCCATATCCATACGTTTTACTTTCCGTTTTTGTTAGTCCCAGCTCTCGTCATTGCCGCTTTGTCCCTAAAAAATGCGGAAGCGATTAATCTGCTGCCAATCTGGGGCAATGAGCCGGGCGGAATGCTAAAGGGGACGCTAACGATTGCCGCCCTTTTCCAAGGGGCGTTCGTATTGACGGCCGTAATCCCGAGTATGAAGCACCCGGGGAAGGCTATGAAGGCTAGCTTCTGGGGGATGATGATTGCCGGAGGCCTCTATGTTATTATCGTGGCGGCCACGATAAGCGTGTTTGGTTCGGAGGAGATAAAAAAGCTTCTATGGCCGACTTTGGAGCTTGCCAAGGCAACGTCATTGCCCGCTAACATTTTGGAGCGGATGGATGCCGCTTTTCTCGCCGTATGGGTGACGGCCGTGTTTACAACGCTGTTCTCCAGTTACTTCTTTACGATTTATTCAATGAGTCATCTGTTCCGCTTGAAAGAGCATAAGCTCTTTTCCTATTTTATTTTGCCTTTTGTTTTTGTAATGGCCATGCTGCCGAAAAACATTATTCAAATGTATGAAATCATTGAAAATGTTGGCCGAATCGGCCTGATTATTACGATTGTCTATCCGGGTTTATTGCTTATCGTTTCGATTCTTCGCAAGAAGAGAGGGAACCCTGTTGCGGATCAAAATCATTAGAACCCTTTGTGCGGTCACGCTTGCCGTACCGTTTCTCACCGGATGCTGGGACAGGCTGGAAATCGAGGAACGTGCCGTTGTACTAGGGGTATCTATCGATAAGGTAAACATGGAAACGGCGGAAAAAGAAGAAGACGAAATCTCCCATTTACACGGAACGATTCCGGCCCCGGAGAAAGGGATGGTGCGCGTTGCCGTTCAGATTGCGCTGCCCGGAAGAATTCCGTTAGGTCCCGGCGAGAGCGGAGGAGGCGGAGGAGGCTCCGTTGGAAAGACGGTATGGGTTATTGACGTTGTTGGCCATAGCTTAAATGATGCATTCATGAACTTGCAGCAGCAGGTATCCAGCAAGCTTTTTTTCGGTCATCTTCGCGTTATCGTTATATCCGAAGCCGTTGCAAGAAATGGCCTTGAAAATATAAACGATTATTTTCGCCGCAATTCCGAAGTCCGGCGAATGGCCTGGATGATGGTGGCGAAAGGACAAGCGCGGAAGCTTATGCTCGCTGCTCCGCCTCTGGAAAGGGTTCCTACTCTTTATTTGATGTCAACGCTGGATGAAGGCATTCGAATGGGGAAATTTCCGAAGGATTATATCGGCATTTTCTGGAGCAATGTCTCCAAGAAGGGACAGGAAGGTTTTTTACCGTATGTCGATATCAAAAAAGAAGAGAATGTGGAAATTAAAGGATTAGCTTATTTTGTAGGAGACCAAATGGTCGGGGTGACCAAGCCCCTAGAAATTGCGGGTTATCTGGGAATTAAAGGGATAAATCCCGCGGGCTACAGAGTATTTGTTCAACTGAGCAATCCGGAACAGACGATCATGACGACCGCAACGCACCGCCGGTCAAAAATAAAGGTGCAAATCAAGGACGGAATTCCCCATTTCACCATTGATATGGGAATTGAGCTTAACGTGGAAGGAAAGCTAAGCGACGAAATTCAGATCAATAATCCGGAAGTTCTGAGAATGATAGAGGAGAAGCAAACCGAAGATGCCGTCAAATCCTATTACAAGCTCATCAAGGATTCGCAAGAGAAAGGTTCGGATTATTTCGGATTCGGCGAAATCGTACGGGCCAAAAAGCCTCATTATTGGAATAAACGGATCAAGACGGCAGAGGAATGGGGCAAAATGTACCGGAACTGTACTTTTGATATCAAAGTAACGTTGAAGGTGCGCAGGATCGGAATGAAAGGCGTTTAATATCCTGATTGGCGAGGAAGGGATTACGGATGCTTGGCGGTTACACGATAGGCTATCTGTACTACGCAATCACATTGTATATCATAAGCGGGCTGCTTATCATTTACATTGATGCAAGTGATCTGGGTAAGGATAAAAAGAAGAAAAAGGAATGGAAGATTTCGAGGTTCATCGGGTGGTTCAATATCGCGGCTGGCGTCCTTATGTGGGCTTTCGATGTGATTTTGAATTAATTAAAAGCTGCTAACAGCCTTAAGACACGGGAAATCCCGCCTTGAAGCTGATTCATGAAACCCTCTTCCTCCAAATTCGTAAAAAGTAAAAAATCAAACATGCAGGAAGGAAGAGGCAGCTGAATGAGAACGCTGATGATTCTCTTACTCGTCGTTTCATCGATGACGCTAAGCGCTTGTTCGTTGTTTGAAAGCGCCAATCAAACCGTTCAATACGCGGATTCAGCACAGGAGCATATCAATAGATTAACGGATTTCGCGGAGCAAGCACCGCAAATGATCCAAGACGCGGCGACTAATCCCGAAACGAAGCGGCAGCTGGAGGAACGGCTAGTTGCGTTAAAAGAGGATATTGAGCAGTTTAATTTGATGGACGCCCCCGCCATGGCAAAGGATCTGCATCAACAAATAATCGAGAAAAATCAAGTATTGCTGCAGGAGATCAACGACGCCCTGGTTAATGGCCATCTCGCATTGGACCAGCTTCAAAATTCGCCTATCATACAAACGATTACGGATATAACGGGCTTGCTTAACCGGATCGAAAATTTAGGTTTGTAACAGCAAAGGGCCATCTGATATCGGAGGGAAAGCCACCGAAATCAGATGGTTTTTTTCTTAACGATACATGGAGTAAACCTGGTTATTTTCGAATAACTGTTGAACCTGGCCAGCCATAAATGAAGTGGAATGAGGCATACCGCGGCGGATCCACCACTCCACAATGCCAATAAAGGCCGAAGCCATAAATTGCGATTTAATCTCTAGGTCTATATCGGGCTTGTCATTCGTCTGCTCCATCTTGACCGTCATATTCACGGAGAAGAAATGCAGCAATTGATCCCGGAATAGAAAAGCTCTCTCATTGGAAAACATAGCGGAGAAAAAGGGGAAGTGCTCTTGGAAGTAATCAAACACCTGCTGGGGATTTCCTTCGCCCGACTCGCGATTTTTACATAAGGAGATAATTTCGCGTATATGCTCTTCCGTACACTTGTCCAAAAGGTCGTATTTGTCGCTGTAGTGCAAATAAACAGTACCGCGATTGACATTTGCCCGATCCGCAATCTCGTTAATGGTGATTTGTTCAAATTCTTTCTCCGTAAAAAGCTCAAGAAACGATTTCTTAATCGCCTGCTTCGTTCTTAGAATTCGGCGATCGGTCTTAGCCACATTTTCCATCCTGCTTGGTTCCTCCGTAAGATAATCAACAATTGCGTTGAGAGTGTCGGATATAAAACAAAAGCGCATCAATCAACCATTGAGAGGCTGAGACATCTGTCTATAATGTAAATCAACGGCCGTTAAATATTCAACAAGCGTTATCCAGGAGACACAACTTCATCATACAAAAGGAGAGTACTCATCATGGAAAATATCAAAGATAAAGTGGTCATCATAACGGGGGCTTCAAGCGGAATAGGAGAAGAAACGGCAAAGCTGCTTGCGCTAAACGGAGCGAAGGTTGTTTTAGCGGCAAGGAGAGAGGATCGTCTCCGGGCGGTTGTTAATGACATTAAACAATCAGGTGGAGAAGCTGCTTCCGTTCGAGCGGATGTCGTATCCGCTGAAGATATGAATAGCCTGGCTCAATTTGCCCTAGACAAATTCGGCCGCATCGATGTCTTGGTGAATAACGCAGGCATTATGCCGAACTCCAGATTAGACGAGCTTCGTGTAGAAGAGTGGGAGCAAATGATTGACGTCAACATTAAAGGCGTATTGCACGGAATCGCGGCGGTACTGCCAATCATGCGCGGGCAAAAGTCCGGACATATCATTAACTTGACTTCCACCGCAGGCTATCAGGTGTCCCCGACGTCTGCCGTATATTCGGCAACTAAGTTCGCCGTTCGTGCGATCTCCGAAGGATTGCGCCTCGAAGAGTCCGCTACGTCGGGTATCCGATCTACCTTAGTGGCACCTGGCTTGACGCAAACGGAGCTATTCAGCAGCATTGCTAGTCCGGAGGTGCAAGCAATGGTCAGCAATTTGGGGATTGCTCCAGCCAGCATTGCGAGAGCGATCGCCTATGCAATCGGTGAACCAGATGATACTCTGGTAAGCGAAATTATGGTACGACCAACCGCATTAGCTTAAAGCATACCGGTTTAGGAGACTGCCGATAATAAGGTATCGGCAGTCTTTGCTTAGAGCAACGACTTGACACGCAATGAAATTCACAGTATTGTTAACTTGCAAATAATTAAATGATTAATTATAAAGGAGGCTAACCGTATAGAAAAATGGGATCCGTTTGAGAAGCCTCTTCTCGAAATCGATGTATTTCTTACGATTTATAAAACTAGTCATCATCTGGTCCAAAAGCTGGAAGAGCATTTAGGGAAGTTTGATTTAACGCTTGGCCGATGGTGCTTACTGGTCGCCTTGAAAAGAGGCGGAAAGCCAATGCTTCCGTCCGAATTAAGCGATGACCTCGCCGTGACCAGGGCGAATATCAGTAACTTGCTGAATACGTTGGAGAAGGCTGGGAGGATCCAGAGAGATTTTGACCCCTCTAACCGAAGACGGATACTTGTCCGATTAACTTCTCAAGGCGAGGATCTGCTTGAAAAGGTGTGGCCTGTTTACGAGGATACAATCAAAGAACATATCGGAAAGCTATCGCGGGAAAATCAGTCTAATCTGAAACAATTGTTGAACACCTTATTCTAAATCACGATTACCGTCCTGGAATAGGACGGCTTACACCAAATAGTTAAATAATTAATTATTAATTAATTAATATAGTAAATAATTGCTCAAAGGAGACTGAACTTATGTTAAACGATAAAGTTGTCATTATTACCGGCGGTGGAGCCGGTATCGGATTTGCCGCCGCGCAAATGTTCGCTGCGAAGGGAGCTAAGGTGCTCATTACAGGACGGAGGGCGGAAGTTCTGGAAGAGATTACGGCAAAGCATCCGAATATCAAAGGAGTTGTCGCTGATGCAAGCGATCCCGATTCGGCGGCCGATACGGTTTCGGCGGCAATCGATCTGTGGGGACGAATAGACATTATTATCAATAACGCGGGAGCAGGCGGCATTATGCCGCTTGAGCATGTGAGCGCGCAAGCGATTACGGATATTTTCGCGGTGAATGTCCTGGCACCTACTCTTCTTGCCGCAGCCGCTATTCCTCATCTTGAGAAGACTAAGGGATTAATCATCAATATGTCGAGCACATTTGGCAGTAAAGCCGGAGCTAATCTGTCGCTATACGGTTCGAGCAAAGCTGCAATGGAATATATGACGCAAAGCTGGGCGCTTGAGCTTGCTCCGAAAGGCATTCGCGTAAATGCCATCGCTTCCGGGCCGGTCGAAACTTCTTTTCTCGAGGAGAGAATGGGACTAACGCCAGAGCAGGCCGAAGCAGTGAAAGAGCATGAACGTCGGAGCATACCGCTTGGCCGCCGCGGAGAGCCTGCCGACGTTGCGGCATGGATCGTGTCTCTTGCCAAGCCGGGTATGGACTGGATAACGGGCCAGGTTATCGCCGTAGACGGCGGGCTGAACATCACTTAAAACTTTTTTCGATGCGGCTGTCACAAATCAAAGTCTTCGATTGTCTTAATAACGTCACAACAAATTCGAGGAGGAATACAAAATGACACAACGTGTAAATTATATGCAGCAATCGCCGGAGTTTACTAAAAAGATGATGGAGCTCAGCTATGCGGAGAAATCCAGTTCCATTGAAACGAGCATTATTCATCTCGTCCATATCCGGGCTTCCCAAATGAACGGCTGCGGATTCTGTCTGGATATGCATGTGAAAGAAGCTAAAATTCACGGAGAGAGAGAATTGCGCCTTTACCATCTTGCTATCTGGAGAGAATCCACGTTGTTCGACGCTCGTGAAAGAGCTGCGCTTGCTTGGACCGAGGTTTTGACTAAACTGCCGGAGCACGGCGTTTCCGACGAAATCTATAATCGAGTTCGCGAACAATTCACGGAGAAAGAGATTTCCGACCTGACTTACTCGATCATGGCGATCAATGCTTGGAACCGAGCAAACGTAGCTTTTAGAACAGAACCTGGCTCCGCCGACGCTGCATTTGGTTTAACCAAAGCCGGCTTGAAATAATCATAACAATTATAAAAACAGAGATAGGGAGAGAAACCTTATGAAAATCGTCGTTATTGGCGGCAGCGGACTAATTGGGAAAAAGCTGGTCAGCAATCTAAAACAATTAGGTCATGAAGTCATAGCCGCATCACCGTCGCTTGGCATCAATAGCGTTACGGGCGAAGGTCTGACCGATGCCTTAAACGGAGCAGAGGTAGTTGTTGACGTAACGAATTCTCCTTCATTCGAAGACAAGGCTGTTCTGGAGTTTTTCGAGACCTCAACCCGCCATCTTCTTGCCGCCGAAGAAGCGGCTGGCGTTAAACATCATGTTGCTTTGTCGGTTGTTGGTACAGAAGGTCTGCTCCAAAGCGGCTATTTCCGGGCCAAAATCGCGCAAGAGAACTTGATTAAGGCTTCCAAAATTCCGTATACTATTGTACGGGCTACTCAGTTCTTCGAGTTTGTGGGCGGCATTGCTTATACGTCTACAGAAGGGGATAAGGTGCGGTTATCGTCGGCTGATGTACAGCCTATTGCGGCGGAAGACGTATCCGAAGTACTTGTCGACTTTACGCTCGATAAACCGTCGAATGGAATCCGTGAGATTGCCGGCCCCAAGAAGTTTGGTCTCGACGAATTTGTCCGTCAATATTTGATCGCAACCCAAGATGCTCGTCAGGTTGTAACCGATGATAAAGCTCCGTACTTCGGCACAGAGCTGAAGAAGTCCTCGCTTCTACCGGATGACAGTTCTGCACGGCTTACCTCTGCGCGTTATGCGGATTGGCTGAAAAGTATTGCCGTTAACGTCTAAAATACAGATCATAGTAAGCACAAAAAGAAAGGAGACCCGTCAAAGGTCTCCTTTCTTTAATGCTTAGGTTTATAAATGGATGACTCCATTACTTCTGTTTATTGCTATCCCCGGTGGAACCGTTTATATTAGGTAATGTTCTACTTAAATTGATTTCGTTATGATTAGATATAAAAGAAAGTGGAGGAGAAGGTTGATTAGCGCGCATGATTTTTGGCTTCCTATCCGGCTATCCATACAAGTAGCCTTGTTCTCGAGCATTTTTGTGCTGTTTCTTGGGGTAGCTGCAGCATGGTGGATGTCCCGGACAAAGCTAAAAGGCAAGATACTTATCGAAACCGTATTTATGCTGCCGTTGGTCCTTCCGCCAACGGTTGTTGGTTTTTTATTGCTTGTGTTATTGGGAAGGAGAAGCTGGTTGGGGCGGGCGATCGAATGGCTGTTCTCGGCTCCGGTTATTTTCACGTGGTGGGCAGCGGTTATTGCCGCGGTTGTCGTTTCTTTTCCGCTGGTGTATCAAACCATGAAAGTTGGCTTTCAATCCGTCGATAAAAAATTGGAAGAGGCTGGACGGTCTATCGGGGCGAATGAATGGCAGGTTTTCCGTCACATAACATTGCCGCTGGCATTCCGATCGCTTGTTTCGGCGTATATACTTGGTTTTGCACGCGGATTAGGCGAGTTTGGCGCTACGTTGATGATCGCAGGGAACATTCCGGGCAAGACGCAAACGATACCTACCGCCATCTATGTAGCCGTTGATTCCGGCAATACCGCGCTGGCTTGGGCATGGACAGGCTCCATCATTGTGATCTCGTTTATCTTGCTCTTAATAAGCAGACGATAACGGAAAGCAGCTGCCGATTTTTTTCGGAAGCTGCTTTTTTGTAATGAAATATTCACGATTCCTTCAATGAACAGCCACATGGCCGGCCATATGAAGTCATGTTGAACGTGTATAATCGACCTAAGGAAGGAGTGCATTTTATGAAAAACAGCATATTAAAATCCCCGACCATGTGGCTCGTTTTAGCGATAATTTTGATATGTGCTTTATTTTTCGTCTTCTTCTACTCATCAAACACGAAGACAAATGCGGAGGCACCCGCCGTTTCTATGCAGGAAGGTTATCAGGTGGTTACGATCCAAGTCAAGAAGGACGGTTTTTACCCTTCAAAAATTGAAGTGAAGGCCGGAGTTCCCGTAAAGCTGAACTTTGTCAAGAATACCTCTTTTACCTGCATAACAAGCGTGGATTCGGATGAGCTCGGATTCGATCTTTATTTGAAAAAAGGGGAGAATTACACGACGCTGGATCATTTATCGCCCGGGTCGTATCCATTTGATTGCGGAATGTACATGTACCACGGAACGATAACGGTCGTTGCCTGATCAACATAAAATAAACCGTTAGCCAAAAGCTGCAGATTAACGATCTGCAGCTTTTTATTGATTTTAAAGATAGCCAAGATTCATAGATTGGCTTGTTTGGCACCCTATGTCCGGGATACATAATGACTGTATTTCGGGTAACGCTATGAGGTAGCACCTTATTGCGATTTCTAAGGTTAGGAGAATAAACGAACATGGCGAACAGCGAAAGTGTAGTGGATAAAATGAAAGAATCCTCAATCCCGCTAAGAAGCGCAGCGGATCTTGACCCATTAATCCAAGCCATTGGAGATGCGGATTTTGTATTATTGGGCGAAGCCTCTCACGGGACGTCCGAGTTTTATACTTGGAGAGCGGAGTTGTCCAAGAGACTTATTGCCGAGAAAGGTTTCTCATTTATTGCGGTGGAAGGGGACTGGCCCTCCTGTTATACCCTCAATCGATATGTAAAACAGTACAACGGCGCTGCTCCAAATCCGAGAGAGGCGCTCCGCGACTATAACCGTTGGCCGACCTGGATGTGGGCTAATGAAGAAATTTTGCAATTAACGGAATGGCTTCATGATTACAATCGTTCTCTATCTTCGAAGTCGAGGATTGGCTTTTACGGCATTGACGTATACAGCTTGTGGGAGTCCATGGACGAAATTTTGAAGCATTTGGAGCAAACGGGCTCGCCGGAACTTGAGACGGCGCGCAAGGCGTTTGCCTGCTTTGATCCTTATAACCGCGAACCGCAAAACTACGGGGTTTCCGCTGCATTTTTATCCGAAAGCTGCGAAGAAGAAGTTGTGCAGTTATTGAAAGACCTTCAAAGCCAAAGACAGCTGAGCGACAACCGGGACGAAGCGCTCCTCAGCGATGAGCTGAACGCACTCGTAGCCGTCAACGCCGAGCGTTACTATCAGTCGATGGTGCGTGGAGGACCCGAATCCTGGAATGTTCGGGATCAGCACATGGTTGAAGCGCTGGACAGAATCAAAGCCTTTCACGGCCAAGGGGCCAAGGCTATTGTGTGGGAGCATAATACTCATATCGGCGACGCCCGCGCAACGGATATGCTCGAAGACGGTATGGTGAACGTCGGCCAGCTGGTTCGGGAGAAATACGGGGAGGACCGTGTTTATGCCATCGGTTTCGGCACGCATAGGGGAACAGTTATTGCTTCGGATGAGTGGGGCGGAGAGATGATAACAATGAGCGTGCCGGAAGCCCGTAAGGACAGCTGGGAAGACCTGATGCATCGAGCGGGCGCTTTTGACAAAATCCTGCTGTTCGATGAGCAAGATCTATCTCTTTCGGAGCCGGTTGGACACCGCGCGATAGGTGTTATCTATAATCCTCGGCGAGAGCGGGGGAATTACGTTCCATCTGTTCTGCCTCACAGATACAACGCGTTTATTCACATCGAGGAGTCGCATGCGCTGTCACCGTTGAATCAAGAAGTATTGCATATTTGAACGGGAAAAAGGGATATTCCTCAACCGGGAATATCCCTTTCTTGTACGTTATACAAGGGCGCCAGCCTTCTCCGCGATGGCTACCGCTTGTTCATAATCGTCTTCATCGATAACGACAGTGAGAAGAATGTCGCGTCCGGCTGTTTCATAAGACTGTTCTCCAGAACTCATGCCGCTTGCGCTAACGTTGGCTGCGGCAAGGATGGCGGCATCCCGATCAGGGAAATCCCCTCCCAAAGTCAAGTAACCAAGTCCGGGGAAATCGCCTGTTATCGGGTTGCGAATCCGGTCCGATCCGTCACCGGGATAACCGTCAAACCGGTTAATGGAGCTGTCTACAAGCTTTAGCGCTTTTATTTGCTCGAGTGCTTTTTCTGCTTGCTCGGGACTTTTGAAATAAGCGAGAATATTTTTTTCCGCCATGGCAATCCCCCGGTTCTGAGTAATCATTAGTCAGGTTCCAAGCTGTATCTTGCGCGTATAGCCTGAGATCTATGCACTACGGTTACCGGATACGCGCTTATTCGTATGAAATTGACGATTTCGTCCACCCTAAAGTTGATCGCGAAATGAATCGTACAGTGGGGTGAGCTGATTTGTCCAATTCAACCGGGTTATTGACTCCGCCGGCACGCGATACGAAGGTATTCGTTCCGGAGCTTGTTTATTTTGAGCCTGATGCGCTGAACTATGCGAAAGGCCAACGAATATATGAATGGGCCAAAGAACAAGGGCTTCCGATTCAAATGACGACCTCGCATAACCGGATAACGAACTTGCCGGGGGAGAGCGATCTGGAGAAGTACAGGATTGCGAAACGTACTCTCGTCGTAGGCATTCGGAAGACGTTAAAATTCGACCAATCCAAGCCATCGGCCGAGTATGCCATTCCGATTGCTACGGGATGCATGGGGCATTGCCATTACTGCTACCTGCAGACAACGCTTGGAGCCAAACCGTATATTCGCGTCTACGTAAACACAGACGATATTCTTAACCAGGCTAAACAATATATCGAGGAGCGTGCTCCGGAGATTACCCGCTTCGAGGCAGCATGCACCTCCGATCCCGTTGGCCTTGAGCATATTTCCGGCTCACTGAAGGAATACATCGAATTTATGGGGCAGCAGCCTCTTGGACGGCTGCGTTTTGTCACGAAATACCATCATGTCGAGCCGCTCCTGGATGCGAAGCATAACAAGCATACCCGGTTTCGCTTTAGCGTAAACGCCGACTACGTCATCAAGCATTTCGAACCGGGCACGTCGAAGTTCTACGAGCGAATTACCGCAGCTGGCAAGGTTGCCCATGCGGGCTATCCGCTTGGATTTATTATTGCGCCGATCATTTGGCATGAAGGATGGGAAGACGGTTACGCCGAACTTATTAGTCAATTAAAACAAGCGCTTCCTCCGGAAGCATGCACCGATCTGACATTCGAGCTAATTCAGCATCGCTATACGAAAACAGCCAAAAATATCATTCAGCAGCGCTATCCCAAATCCAAGCTGGAAATGGACGAAGAGAAGCGGAAATACAAATGGGGCCGCTGGGGACAGGGGAAATACGTTTACCCCGATGAGCAAGCTAACGCGCTCAAGGAATTTCTTTATAAACGGATCAACGAGCATTTTCCGGAAGCCAAGATCGAGTATTTTACATGATACCAAAAGCCAGGTAACAGATTCGTGCCAGGCAAGCGGCCATGATATAATCGGAAGAAGCTAAGTTGTAGCTAAACAGCTTAGCTTCTCTTTCTAATCGGTTTCCGAACGGTTTTGCGTACATATTTAAAGTTCATCAAGACGACTGCTTAAGAAGCCCAAAGGAGGATTCTATGCGATATTTTCGAATGTTTACGCTTTACGCGACAATTTTTACGCTCCTCGTTCTAACCGGCTGCGGGACGGCAGAGCAACAGCAGCCTGTAATCAGCGAGACGCCAAAGCCTGTCGATCCGATAGCCGAGCTTGTAGCATCCATGAGCTTGTCCGAAAAAATCGGGCAAATGATATTGGTAGGGATGGACGGCACGGAAATACAGCCCGAAATAAGCAAGCTAGTCAAGGATAGCCGTGTTGGCGGAGTTATTCTATACAGTAATAATATCGCGTCGGCATCTCAGACAATTAAGCTGGTTAACGATCTAAAGCAGATGAATAAAGATAACGGAGCAAAGCTTCCGCTTCTCTTGAGCACGGACCAGGAGGGAGGCCGGGTCTCCCGGTTGCCTAAGCAAATCAAGGCATTTCCGGCAAGCAGAACGATCGGCAAGACTAACGATCCCCAATATGCCTATCGGGTGGGCACGGCATTAGGCGAAGCGGTGAAAGCGATTGGCTTGAATACCGATTTCGCACCCGTACTGGATATTAACACAAATCCCAAAAATCCGGTCATCGGCAACCGCGCTTTCGGAACCACGGCAGAATTGGTCAGCAGCATGGGCGTGCAGGAGATGCTTGGCATCCAATCGGAAGGGGTAATTCCGGTGGTCAAGCATTTTCCCGGACATGGCGACACTTCCGTTGATTCGCATCTCGGTCTGCCTGTTGTGGATCATGATCTGGAACGGCTCCGCTCCATTGAGTTTGTACCGTTCAGCTCGGCAATTAAGGAAGGAGCGCCAATGGTAATGGTCGCGCATATCTTAATGACCAAGCTTGATCCGAACACACCAGCCTCTATGTCAAAAAAAGTTATCCAGGATTATTTGAGAGGGGAGCTTAAGTTCGGCGGAGTCGTTATTACGGACGATATGACAATGGGAGCCGTAGGAAAAGTTAAACCAATCGGGCCAGCCTCCGTACAAGCCGTGCAAGCCGGCGCGGATATCATTCTTGTCGGGCATGACCCCATTCAGCAGCAAACCGTTATCGATGCACTGACTGCAGCTGCGAAGAACGGAGAAATCACTCCGTCTGTTCTGGATGCCAGCGTGTATCGCATCGTCAAGCTTAAGCAAAGCTTCAAGTTATCGGATCAGCCAACGTCTTCAATCGATATAGCAGCGCTGAACCAACACATTCAAGACGCTCTGGAAAAATGAGAATCTAAACGAAAAACGGATTCGAGAGCTTTAAGATCGCAAAAAATAACGTTAGCGTGGCCCGCGGAGAATCTGCGGGCTTTTTTGTTTTGTACAGTCCCATACAAAACGATTAATACAGTATTTAACGCGAAATACAGCTTTAATGTGCTGCTATTCGAGAATTGAACAGTTTCCATCTGATTCATGATCAGGCACGATGAAGGAGTGGATAAGGGAGGTGAAGACTGATTCAGAGCGGTTAGCAGCAGAGAGAGGAACTTCTTAGCAATCATAACAGGGGAGAAGAAGCCGGGAGCATCTGTATGCCATTATTCCAGTAACGAAAGAGAGAGTGAAATTATGAGATTAGCCAAGTCGATGCGGACTTCCAGGACCAACAAAAAAATCGCAAGCCTTTTATGCGCGACAGCCTTGCTGCTTCCCGTCATACCCGCGATGCCTGCTTACGCCGCAACCTTGAATGTCGCTTCGTACGGCGCGAACGGCACGGACACGGGTGACGACAGCTCCGCTATTCAAGCGGCCGTTAACGCGGCAGCCAGCGGCGATACGGTCTTTATTCCCGATGGCACGTATTATCTGGGAACCGCGGTTAGCGGAAAATCCGGCGTCAAAATTACGGGACAAAGCAGGGACAACACGATTATTAAATACAATTCGACCTCCGCTAATACGTTTTTCTCCCTCTACAACTTGTCGGGCGCCGAAGTGTCGTCCATGACGCTTGACGCGGGCAGCAGCGCGGTCCCGCAATCCGCCGTTGTATCGGAAAACGGCAGCGGCAATAAAATGCTCAATTTGAAGGTCAAGGATTTCGGCATGTCTTCCGGGTTCGGCCCGTTTGCCCTATACGGTGTCAATACGGATAATCTGACCATCGCGGACAGCGTGGTAACCAATATCGGGGTCAATTCGGACTGGGGCGGCGGCGTACGCGTAGGCTGGGGTTCGGATCATGCGCTTGTCGAGAATAACTATGTTGCGGAAACCGGACGCGGCGGCATCTTTATAAACGATGACAGCCCTTACGCAATTGTTCGGGGGAATACGGTCGCCGGCACAGGCAAGAAAATGGAAGGTCTAGGCATCGAGCTCCATACCAACGTAGATTATTCCCTGGTTGAGAACAATACGGTCGATCATTGGATCAGCACGGTTCGGTCGGCTTATATCGCGGTTCGCAACAATTATGTCGGCTCCAGCACAACCGTGGGGAATATGGGACTAGAGGTGATGGTTGACCACGGCGTCACTTCCGGCAATATGGTTGACGGCGGCCAACAGGTCGGCATTCAACAATCGCCGGGTACCGGCTATCAGCTCTGGAACTACAACACGGTACAGAATATGGTGATGTGGGGCATGCAGCTGCAAGGCGAAGGCACTGGACAAACGGAGCAATACCAATATTTTTACAAAAATACGTTTAGAGACGGAGCCGCCGGCAATCCGAAAGCAGCTTATCCCGGTTACGACGGCAACGCGGTCCGCATTCACGGCAATACGAAAAACGTGACGTTCGACAGCAATACGATTACGAATAACGGACGAAAAGCAATCGAAATTACTACCGCGGGCGGTACAGATCGCCTAAGCTTCATTAATAACATCATTACAAACAACGCCGGGCCATCCATCGACCAATATCCTTCCTCGGCAGCGGACCTGGAGTGGAGCAACAATACGGTCAGCGGTAACGGCAATAACACGCAGCTTACAAGCAGGGGCTTCAGCGATCCGAAGCCGGTAGCGAACTTCACCGCTCCGCTTACCGTGCAGCTCGGTCAATCCGTGACGTTCACGAATACATCGACCGATAACGGTACCATCGTCGAGAATTTGTGGGATCTCGGCGAAGGACTGCCGGTTACGACAGTCAGCCCAACCTATACTTATCAGAAGCCCGGTACTTATCAAGTTATTCTTGGCGTTTGGGATAATGGCGGACGCGCCAGCGTAAAGGAGCAGACGGTTACCGTTATCGCGGGACCGCCGGATACAACGCCTCCTACTACGCCAACCAATTTGGCGTCTCCGTCGAAGACCGATACAATCGTTACGCTGACTTGGACGGCCTCTACGGACAATATCGGTATTGCCGGCTACGACGTTTACAAAGACGGCGTGCTGGCGGGCTCGACGGTTGGCTCAACCACGACTTCCTTTACGGCTAACGGCTTGACCTCCAACACGGCTTACAGCTTTGCCGTCAAAGCGAAGGATGCATCCGGCAATACTTCCGGGTTAAGCAGCGCAATCAGCGTGACGACCAGCTCGATTCCGACACCCGTATGGGTAGCATGCGCGGGGGAGAACAATATGTGCAGCTTCACGGGAACGAAGGAAGTCCGCTACGGCGCAGCTGGTCTATACAATTACGGCACGTTTACAAACGGCGTCATGTGCGCCAACAACATATTTGGCGATCCGGCTCCCGGACAATATAAAACCTGCGACGTAAACATGGCTGCCGGCGGTGGCGGAAGCGATACGCAGGCGCCTACGGCTCCAACCGGATTGTCTGCTCCTTCGAAGACATCGTCAAGCGTTAATCTGACTTGGTCGGCATCGACGGACAACGTGGGTGTTACGGGCTACGACATTTATAACGGAAGTACGCTGGCCGGATCGACCACAGGCGTGACTTCCTTTAATGTAACCTCACTTTCTCCAAGCACAACCTATTCATTCACGGTGAAGGCGAAGGATGCCGCCGGCAACGTATCTGCCGCAAGCACCCCGCTAAGCGTAACGACTAATGCTCCGGCTGGCGATACGCAAGCTCCAACGGCGCCAACAGGGCTTACTTCGCCATCGAAGACGTCCACAAGCGTAAGCCTGTCCTGGTCGGCTTCGACGGACAACGTGGGCGTAACCGGATACGAAGTCTACAACGGAGCAACGCTTGCGGGCACAACAACGGGAGCCACGTCGCTTAATGTAACGGGCTTGTCTCCAAGCTCGACCTACAGTTTTACGGTGAAAGCGAAAGACGCCGCCGGCAACGTGTCGGTAGCAAGCGCTGCGCTGAACGTTACGACAAACGCGTCCGGCAGCCAGACGCCTACGGGCTCCATCACACGCGAATACTGGACGAATATTACGGGCAGTACGATTGCCAGCATCCCGACCGGTACGGCTCCTACCGGAACCAGCTCGTTAACAAGCTTCCAGGCGCCGTCCAACTGGGGCGATAATTACGGCACGCGGATCCGCGGCTATTTTGTCCCTTCGGTAACGGGTATCTATCAATTCTCAATCGCGGGAGATAATAACAGCGTATTGTATCTCAGTACGGATGCGAATCCTGCCAACAAAGCGCAAATCGGGGAAGTTGTCGATTGGGTATATCCGCTGAACTTCACTCAAAACACGGGCCAGCAATCCGGACAGATTACGTTAACGGCCGGCCAGCGCTACTATGTAGAAGTCCTGCATAAGGAGGAAGGAGGAGACGATCATGTCGCGGTAGGCTGGAAGACGCCGGGCAGCTCTTCTTATACCGTAATCGACGGGGCTAACCTTGCCCCAATTCAATAACGGAATCCTACAAAGAACCGCAAGCAGCGCTATGCTGCTTGCGGTTCTTCTTTATCCACCGGATTAATCGTCAAATCAAAGGACGCATATGCAAATACGAATAGATTCTTCAATGTTACGATAAACGAAAGGTCTGCTTATGCCCGGGAAAATGAAGTGCGGGGAAACGATTTTTATAGGATAATAGAGAAAGAGCGTGTAAGCGCTGCCAGCATATCAGGGAGGGGGTGGCGAATGAAAAAGTTTAACAGCGTTTTTAGGAGATTCCTCGTATCGTACATCGTTATTCTGATTATTCCGAGCATCGCCGGCTTCCTATCCTATCACACTTCCATTTCGGTCACGGAGAAGCTGTCCATTGAGAACAGCGTCATGCAGCTGCAGAAGAGCAAAGAGCTGCTGGAGCGAAGAATGGCGGAGGTTGAAGGATTTACGAGACAGCTTGCGATCAACCCGGATATAAATGTACTGATGAACGAGAAGAGCTCCGGAGAGCAGACGAATGTATACGGCATTTGGCGGATCTTGCGCAGCGTGCTGACGTTTGGACAGACCAATGATTTTCTGCAGCAATTTTATATTTATCTGGGGAATTACAACGTCATTCTGACGCCAGGCTCCGCATACGTAAGACCGGAACATTTCTACGAAAGCTTCCGCTATGAAGACCAGTCATTGGCAGAATGGCGACAGTCTATTCTCGGCCAGACGCACCGAAGCGAAATTATGCCGCTGCGCCAATACAATAATAGGGGAACAATTACATCAGTTGTCACCTATATGCAGTCTTTGCCGCTGGACAGCTTCAGCGGTTCGTCTCCTGCCGTAGTGGTTGTTACGATCGACGAGAAGACGATTACCAATCTACTCACGGGCATCACGGACAAATACGGCGGCTGGACGCAAATCAGCGATGCCAGCGGCAGAACCATCGCTTCGCTCGGTAACGGCGTACCCGACATGCAGGCCTTAGCCAAGGATGCGAGCTTTGATGCAGACAAAACCAGCCAGTTCTACAAGGACGATCTAGTCATCACGATTCATTCCAATACGAACGGCTGGATATACCGCTCGGGTATTCCGAGACACGCTTTGCTTGAGTATGCGAACCAGATCAAATTCATCACTTGGACGATTACCGGCATTGCCATCGCCGTAGGTCTGTTCGTTGGTTTGATGCTGGCATACCGCAACAGCATGCCAATCCATAAGCTGGTGTCTGTCGTTAAGGAACAGTTCGGAAAAGACGACACAACGGAGAGGAACGAATACGACTTCCTGCACGGGAACATAGCGGAGATGATTCGCAGCAGCAATCAGCTGGAATCCGAACTGCGAAGACAGCTTCCGCTCATTCGAGATGCGTTCCTGAAAAGGCTCCTTTCCGGAGAACTGCAGACGCGCGAAGAAATATTCGCGGCTGCCTCGCAAGCGAATACGGGCATTTACGGGCATTCCGGATTCGTGTGCATTTTACAGGTGCAAGGCTATACGGGCATGGACAGCGTGGAGGTGCTGAATGAGCTTCATGCCGCCAGGTTGCTGCTGAAGCAGGCGCTCCTCGACATCGCCGGTTTTACGTTGACCACCGATTGGGGCTCCGACAGGATTGTTATCGTATTCGCGTCGAAGGAAGCGGAAACCGGCAATACGATAGGAAGGGATGAGATTGCCAGTCTGCTCGATCAGCTGTCCAAACATGCGTTCGCCGAATACCGGATTACGTTTATTGCCGCGCTTGGCGAAGCGTTCGCTTCGGAGACGGAAGTCAGTGTCTCCTATGAGCAAGCGAAGCAGACAATGGATCAAGCGCTTCATGCCGACCGCAAAGGAATCGTCTGGTTTGAGGAAACTAGGCTCGAGAGCGCTACTTATTACTATCCGCTTGAGATGGAGCTGCGTCTGATCGGTACGATCCGGGCAGGAGAGACGGAGGAAACAAGTCGCATCGTCCGTACGGTCATGTCGCTTAACACCGAGCAGCGCGAGCTGTCCGTGGAGATGTGGCAGCAGCTTGCAGGCGAATTGAAGGGGACTTTGCTGAAGCTGCTCGATCAGAAGTCCTTTATGGAATCCGGTATGTTCGAACAGCTTAAAGACAGGATCATTGCGCTGCATGCCACTGACAAAAGATCCTTCCAGGCTGAAATCGAGGAGATTACGGGCGTGATGTGCTCAATCGTCGTCAGCCGCAAGAATGACGGACATACAAGGATTATTGAAGCGATTAAAACTTATGTTTCCGGTCATTTCTCGGATTCCGACCTGACCTTGTACCGAGTGGCTGAAGCCGTCGAGAGGCCCGAAAAATATATATCCCAGCTATTCAAGGAAGTGACGGGCTCCAATCTGTCCGATTATTTGGAACAGGTACGGATGGAGAACGCAATTGCGCTGCTGCGCGAAAACCGGTACACGGTTGACGAAATATCTTCCCGTGTCGGCTACAACAGTTCCCATTCTTTCCGTCGCGCATTCAAACGGGTAACCGGCGTTTCGCCAAGCTCTTACAGGCAAACGGTGGAAGGGTGAAGGGAGGAAATGCTTTGAACAAGCTTATTCGTGTGGCCTGCACCGTTCTCTGCGTTTGCTCGGTCTTTCTGGCGCTCTCCTCTTGCAATACGGCGGAGCAACAAGGTGCCGAAGCGAATAAACCGCTTCGGATCAGCGTTTTTGCTCAGCAAGACGCCGGCCAGAACCTGAAGACCAATGATTTCTCGAGATTATTGGAACAGAAGTTTAACGTAACCTTTGATTGGCAGACGATTCCGTACGAAGGAGCCAAGGAGAAACGGCAAATTTCGCTGGCTAACGGTCATTATCCCGACGCTTATATTCTGACCAGCTACATTGACCAGTTCTCGCAAGCGGACGTAATCCGCTACGGCAAGCAAGGAATCTTTTATCCGTTAAACGATCTTATTGAACAGTATGCGCCTCATATTAAGACGGCTTTTGAACAAGAGCCCGGGCTGCGGGCGCTTAATACGGCCCCGGACGGCAATATTTACGGTCTTGGCGCTTATAGCGATTGCTTCCATTGCTCGTATCCGTACAAGCTTTGGATAAACGACAAGTGGCTCAAAAAGCTTGGACTGGATATGCCGGCAACGACGGAGCAACTGCGCGAGGTGCTTCTGGCATTCAAGGATGGCGATCCGAACGGCAACGGCTTGCCGGATGAAATACCGCTCAGCGGTTCTACCGAGGAGTTTGGCGTACGCGTGCTTCCTTATTTAATGAACGGATTCGTGTACGATGACGACCGGACCTATTTGAACGTGGCGACCGGAAAAGTCAGTCTGGCGGCAGTCAAGCCCGAATGGCAGGAAGGATTGAGGTACGTCAAGTCCTTGTATGATCAAGGGCTTATCGACTTGGGCGCTTTTACGCAAAATGCCGACGCGTTCTACAAGCTTGGCGAGAATGCCGAAGCTCAGATTTTGGGGGCGGGTACGGCCATGCATCCGGCGATATTCGTAAATACCGGGCCTGGCAATAAGAGAGGGAGCGATTACGTGCCGGTTCCGCCTATAAGTGGACCGCATGCCTCTTATGCGGTATATTATCCGTCCGGCATCATGCCGGGCGCCAAATTCGTTATTACGGACAAAGCTAGTCTCGAGGCGCGAATCGCGCTCATCCGCATGGCCGATTATCTCTTCACGCCGGAAGGTCAGGCAAATGCGGAGATTGGCAAGGAAGGCGTGGACTGGAGGAAGCCCATGCAAGGGGAGCAGGCGCTCGATCCGGATATCCCGGCAGCGTTCGCCAGCATTGCGCCCAAAGAAGGGGATCCTCCGCATAATACGAGATGGAGCGGGATGGGGCATTTCTATATGCCGAAATCCTACCGGAACAGCTGGGTGCAGGACATGGATATTTACGCCCCCGGCGGTTATGAGAGAAGGCTGTTTCAAGCGACGAAATTATACGAAGGGCATGAACCGGAGGAATACTTTCCGATGTGGTCCGTATGGCTTGATCCGGGCAGCGCGGATGAAGCAAGTCTCTTGCAGTCCAATCTTAAAAACGAGATCGATGAGAGCGCCATGGAGTTCATTACCGGCCAGATGGATCTGGATAAGGATTGGACTTCCTATGTAACCCGATTGGAATCACTCGGATCCGACCGCTATATCGAGATCATGCAGCAAGCGTACGATACGTGGCTGCAGGAAAAAAATACAAAATAAAGCTTTAGGCCGGCCGCGGCGCACGCGGCCGGCCTTTTTGCTGTAATTGTACGGTGCCGCAAGGCCTAAATGGCCGTACCACGCGGAATTGTCCCTCGATTTTCGGGAGATTTGTACGCTGAATGACGCAATTGTACCTATTCCGGCACCCTTGAAATCCCCTATGATCAAACCTGTAGAAAGCGCTGTCATCCATCAAGACGCGGTTTACTCAATTTAATAGGGGGGATTCGTTTGGAAGCCGCCGGCAAACGTCTCAGCGCAAGAAAGAGCTTCGCTAGACACTGGCAATTGTATCTTATCGTAGCACCGCCGCTGTTGTTCTTTATCATTTTCAAATACTACCCGATGCTGAACGCGGTGCTGGCCTTCAAAGACTATTACGTCACGAAAGGCATATGGGGAAGCCCTTGGGTCGGATTCCACAACTTCAGGTTGTTCTTCGAGAATCCGATATTCGGCTCGCTTGTGAAAAACACGCTGATGCTCAGCTTCTATCTGCTGCTTGCCGGATTTCCGATTCCGATTCTGCTCGCATTGATGCTGAACGAAGTGCGAGCCCAGAAATTCAAACGGTTCGTGCAGCTCGTGACATTCGCGCCGTACTTTATCTCCACGGTTGTCATGGTGTCGATTATCATGCTGTTCCTGGCGCCAAGGCTTGGTTTCGTAAATGTGCTTATGAATCATCTGGGGATGGAATCGGTCAATTTTCTCGGTAACCCCGGCATGTTCTCGTCGATCTATGTCTGGTCCGACATTTGGCAGACGGCCGGCTATTCTGCCGTCATTTATTTGGCCGCATTATCGGGTATCGACCCAACCCTGTACGAAGCCGCAAGAGTGGATGGAGCTTCGCGTTACCAGAAGATTTGGAACGTTGATCTGCCCGGTATTCTGCCAACGATCTCCATCATTCTCATTCTGAACGTCGGGAACGTTATGGCGATTGGCTTCGAGAAAGTGTACTTGCTCCAGAACAAGCTGAATATCGCCAACTCGGAGATTATCGCTACTTACGTGTACAAGATCGGCTTGCTGAACGCGAATTACAGCTTCGCAACGGCTGTCGGCCTGTTCAACTCGGTTATCAATCTTGTTCTCCTATTTACGGTTAACGCACTGGCACGACGTTTTTTGAAATCCAGCATCTGGTAATGAAGAGGTGTTTGCATGGCTAATGTAGCGAAGGTAAGGAATAAAATCAGAGAATCATCGGGCGATAAAGTATTTCTCATCACCATTTATATCATTCTTGCGCTTGTGCTTGTCGCCGTACTCTATCCGCTGATCTATATTTTGAGCAGCTCGTTCAGCAGTCCGTCCGCCGTTTCGGCAGGCAAGGTCTGGTTGTGGCCGGTGGACGTCTCGCTGAAGGGATACGAAGCGCTATTCAAAAACTCTCAGGTGTTGACGGGTTACGGCAACTCGCTGCTGTATACGGTATCGGGCACGCTCGTAAGCGTCACGTTGACCATTATGCTGGCGTATCCGCTGTCGCGGTCAACCTTCTTCGGAAGAAACGCCATTATGATGATTATCACGTTTACGATGCTGTTCAGCGGCGGCTTGATTCCAACCTACATGGTTGTGAAGAGCCTGGGCCTCATCGATACAAGATGGGCGCTCATTATCCCGAATGCGGTCTGGGTGTGGCAGGTTATTATCGCCAGGTCGTTCTTCCAGCAATCGATTCCGTCCGAGCTTGTTGAGGCAAGCGAAATCGACGGCTGCAGCGATCTGCGCTTCATGCGCAGCGTCGTGTTGTCGCTTTCCAAGCCGATTATCGCCGTACTTATCATCATGTATGCGGTAGGGCAGTGGAACGCCTACTTCGATGCCTTGATTTATTTGAAATCGGACACCAAGTATCCGCTGCAGCTTATTTTGCGCAGCATCATTATCCAGAATAACAGCGGCAGCGCCAATATGGACGCCTTGAAGCAGGTTGAGCGCCAGCAGCTGGCGGAGCTTCTCAAATACTCTCTGATTGTGGTGGCAACGCTTCCCGTGCTCATTATCTACCCGTTCGTGCAGCGGTATTTCGTGCAAGGGATGCTTGTTGGTTCCGTCAAGGGCTAATTCCGTGGACATGGAAAGGGGGAATGCCGTTCAAAGCGCAGCATGAAGGACATCTTCGATACAGCTAGCAAAACTTAACGGAATTCATTAAAAGGGAGCGATTGCACGTGTTAAAACAGAGAATGGTCATTCTGCTCGTGACAGTCTTAATGGTCAGCTTGGTCGTATCGGCCTGCTCGAAAAACAATGCAGGCAGCAATGCGCCAGCCAGCAACAAACCTGCTAACAGCGCTTCAACAAACACCGAAACCGAAAAACCAGCCGCACCGGTAGATATTAAGCTGTTTGCGGTACAAGAGCCTAACATCGACCTGGCAACGAACAAATTCACGAAATTCGTGGAAGAGAAATTCAACATCAAGTTCAATTTTGAAGCCATCCCTTCGGACGGCGCCAAGGAAAAACGCCAAATTTCGCTGGCGAGCGGCGATTTCCCGGATGCCTACATGCTGACAGCCTACATCGATCAGTTCTCGCAAGCGGACCTGATCAAATACGGCAAGCAAGGCGTACTTATCCCGCTGAACGACTTGATCGATAAATACGCGCCAAACATCAAGCAAGCCCTTGAAACCAACGCGGACTTTAAAGCGTTCAGCGTAGCGCCGGACGGCAACATTTACGGCCTTCCCGCTTACTCGCAATGCTTCCACTGTTCGTATCCGAACAAATTGTGGCTGAATACGGGGTGGCTGGAAAAGCTGAACCTGGAAATGCCGAAAACAACCGAAGATTTCAAAAAAGTGCTCGAAGCGTTTAAAAACCAGGATCCTAACGGCAACGGCAAAAAAGACGAAGTACCTCTGAGCGGTTCGACCGAAGAGTTCGGCGTTCATGTCGTTCCTTACCTGATGAATGCTTTCGTCTACGACGACGACCGCAACCATCTGATGCTGCAAGACGGCAAAGTTGGCTCTGCCGCTGTTACGGACGAATGGAAGCAAGGCTTGGCGTACATTAAATCGTTGTATGACGAAGGCTTGATTGATCCGGGCGCGTTTACGCAAAATGCCGAAGCGTTCAAAAAAATCGGCGAAAACGGCGATGCTCAAATTCTTGGCGCCGGCGCCGGCATGCACCCTGCGATCTTCCTGAACATTGACCATGGCAACAAAAATTCGAAGGACTACAATCCGGTTCCTCCGCTTACCGGTCCTAACGGCGTATCGCTGGTAACGCATGACGGCGGCGGCGTATCTCCCGGAGCCAAGTTCGCGATCACGAGCAAAGCAAGCGAAGAAAAACAAATCGCACTCATCAAACTGGTAGACTACATGTTTACGCCAGAAGGTCAAACGAACGGCGCATCCGGCATGAAAGGCATTGACTGGACAGACCCGAAGGAAGGCGATCTTGCGCTTGGAGAGAACGTCAAGCCGATGGTAGCGCCAATTCCAACGACGGAAGGCGAAGCACCGCGCAACGCTGGCTGGAGCGGCATGGCGCACTTCTATATGCCGAAAGAATACCGCGACAGCTGGGTGCAAGGCTCGGACATCTATGATTCCGCGAACTACGAACGTCGTCTGTATCAAGCAACGCTGCTCTACCAAGGACATGAGCCGAAAGAATTGTTCCCGCTGTGGGCGATTTGGCTTGATCCTGCCGAAGTAGACGAAGCAACCATGCTTCAAACCAACATCAAAACTTACATTGACGAGAACGAATTGCAATTCATCACCGGCCATAAGAGCCTTGACAAGGACTGGGACAGCTACTTGAAAGGCCTGAAAGACTTGAAGCTTGACCGTTACCTGGAAATTTTGCAGAAAGCATACGACGCCTCGACTTTCAAAAAATAAGAGGTATAGGCGAAGCAAGAGCGTTCTCTCCGCGATTTGGCGGATAGAACGCTCTTTTTAAACTTCACTCTGTTTATTCGGTGTTGACTAATTTTCTTTTAGCGGAAGTCATAATCCACAGACCTATCGGTATACCTATCGCGCATACCGGAATAACGATCGTTTCCCACAATTTCTGGAGCGTCATTATGGCTGCTTCATTAGGGATGGCCAGCGCAATGATATAAATGAGAGGAGCGGTGAACCAGATTAGGCGTTTCCAGGACTTGATCCGGAAGGACTGAGCCAATTCATAGCTGGTAATGAACAAGTAAAGCGACATTTTCGCAAACACTCCGAATATCCAAATAAAGATGACAAGAATATCAACATTCTGAATGAAATTCAAAATGTTGATCGACCGAACCAGCATGAAATAAGGGAATCGAAGCTCCTGGGCAACCGTTGGACCAAACACCATAAGAACCATCAGCGTGGACAGGATAAGCATGCCCCCGGTTAACCAAACGCTTGCCAAGGACTTCCTAACAATATGCTTGGGATTGGATACAAACGACAACAGAACAAGCACCATAAAAGATTCAGCCAGAAACGAAGTTGGCGCGAAGGAGGCGCTTACGATTTCCGTCAGGCTTGCATCGCCAACCACCGGCAGCAAATTAATCCATTTCGCGTTTGTTGCATTCAAAAGAAAACTCACCAAGAGGGTAAGAATCGTTAGAGGTCCCGCGATTTCGCAAAAACGACCGATCCCCTTAATTCCGCTTGTACCCGTCAAGTAAATGGCGGCAATCAGAATCATGGCCATTAGCACCCATACCGGCGTTTTGTCCAAGAGGACCAGATGAAGGAAATCCGCAAAAGAACGAAGAACATCTCCGGATAAAATAAACCAGGCCGTAAAATAGGGAAGGGTGACGATTTTACCCAGCCATGGCCCAAAGAGCTCCCGGCTGAATTGGGCCAGACTTTGGCCGGGATGCAGCATGCCGACTTTGACAACCAGAACGGTGATCGCTCCGCCTAGCAGGCATGCAAGGAGCATGGACAGCCAAGCATCTTGTTCGGCTATCTTCACGGCAGGCGATATGCGAAGCCAGACAGCCATCACCACTTCCGCGGTTGCCACAATCCAGAATAATTGCCACCCCGTAATTTTCATTTCCTTCGTCCTTTCCCGCATGCCTGCTGAACATCATATCGAAGAATTCGTTTGTCCCGGATCCTCGTACCGAAGCTGTACCTCTACCGTGATTGGAAGCCTGCTGAACGTCTCGTTCCAGTTATTCTGCAACGATTTCCATTCACCAGGGAACTTGCGATGCACATGCTTGCCGATTCCGAAAATATCTGCTTTATATTGCCCCTGAGCTTTACGGACCAGCTTGTTTACGGCCTGTTCAGCTTCACGGCTTAAGCTATCTTCGATTTTTCGGAGCTCCTTGCCTTGGGAAGGATCCCGCATGGTATTGTTTTCCACAAGGTTTCCTTTTCCGCTTAATTGAATATGTATGCGCATGCCTTTCGAGTCTTTGACCACTCCGATCCGGCTCTTGAGAGCTTGCGCCTTTAAGCTGATACTGCCATTGCTTTGAGTTCCCGAGGTTGAAACGGTAAGGGCGCTTTGCCTTCCCTTAATCCAATTCGCATAATACGATTCGTCCGGCTTCAGAAATCCGCCCAGCCTATGCGAATTTTCCTTATTCAGAATCGCTGCTCCTGCGTAGATGAACCTTTTTGTACTCGCATTGTAACTAATGGCCGGCAACAATACGGCTCCGCCTTTTGTCCGCGAGTCGCACAGAAATTCCCTATAGTAATAAGGTTTCATCCCGAGCGCCAACTGAACGCTTCCCAATGCCGTGCTGATCAACGGATCAAAGACAGGCTCCGTGGCAAGGATTTCCTTCGCCGTTCCATCTTTTACGACAAAAATGACGGATCTCATCTCCGATTTCGGATTTCGCACGACCATATCCAAATATTTGTCCATTCCTTGCTCGGCCATACGCTGGCCAATCAGCAGCGTCTGGCGATGCGCGTAGAACAAGGTGCGGGATAGCTGCGTCTGCAGATTCTGCCCCGCATCCATAAAGTCCTTGCCGGTAGCGCTGACTACCACGAAGCTTTTTTTCTTGCTGGGTCCGGTATCCGGACCTCCCAAACCAGCCGGAACGGCAATCTGGGAGCTGACATCCAGCCTTCCTTCCGCATTTATATCCAGCCCTCCGCCGATAACAATCGCCAGCTGGTCAGGCTCTTTAAGATTCCAGCAGCCGGCCGTTGCCGCTGACAGAATCAATAAGCATATGGTTATCAAGTATTTTTTCATTCATGGATCCCGCCTTAATTCATGCGCTTTCTGGGCCTTCTCAAAAAAACATTCTTCAGCTTGCTTTTACTGGTCGGCGCCATCGGTTCAAGATACGGCGTTCCAAGCGGGCTTAATTGAATCAGGTGGGACAGGATCATGATCAATCCAAGCGCAACGCCAAAGAGACCAAATAATCCGGACAGAACGAGCAGCGGGAATCTCAGCATTCGAAGCGGATAACCAAACCGGTATCGCGGAATAACAAAGGACGAGATACCGGCTGCCGATACGACAATAACAATAGGAGCCGAAATGATTCCCGCTTGCACGGCTGCTTGACCGATAACCAAAGCTCCAACGATGCTGACGAGCGGACCGATTTGCTGCGGCAGGCGAATCCCGGCTTCCCTCAATCCTTCGAACATGAATTCCATTAGAAACACCTCGATCACCGTTGGAAAAGGAGATTGTTCCCTAAGCCCCGTTATGCTCAGCATAAGCTTCGGAGGCATCATCTCGGGATGATAAGTAGTCAGCGCGATATAAATGGACGGGAAGAGAATCGAAAAAAGAGCGAACAAATAGCGGATCCACCGGTTCATCGTTACATACAGGAATCGTTCGTAATAATCATCCGGCGCCTGAAGACCGTCCCAGAACGTCATCGGAACGACAAGCACGATCGGAGATCCGTTAACGAAGACGGCAACTCTTCCTTCCAGCAGACCCGCGGACACAACATCGGCCCGCTCCGTGCTTTGCATTTGAGGAAACGGAGAATAACTCGTGTCTTCGATATATTCTTCGATATAGCCTGATTCCAGGACGCTCTGAATGTCGATTGCGCCGATTCTGGTCCTTACTTCATTAACGAGAGCAGGGGTGGAAAGACCATCGATATACGCAAGAACAACTTCGGTTTTCGTCAATTTGCCGATTTGAAAAGATTCCATCTTCAGATCGGGCGTCACGATAATCCGTCTAAGCAGCGTTGTATTCGTTCGAAGCAGCTCGGTGAAGCTTTCGCGGGTGCCGCGCAGAGCCGCTTCGGTGGAAGGCTCTTCAATGGAACGCGTCTCGTATTGGGAGACATCCGCAAGAAGAACGAAGGGATCGCCGTCTGCGAGGAACGCAACATTTCCTTTTAAAATAAAGTCGGCGGCCTCTTCGAATTTGGTAATCCTCTGGGTCTGCAAAGCCGCAATAAGCTCCATATCCAGCATTTGCGCCAGGCTGCCAAGCGTCCCGAGACCTTGGGGAATTCCCTCATACAGCAATGGCTTAAGGATCGTGTTTTGAACGAGATCTTTATCGATCATGCCGTCGACGTACACAAGCAGAAGGAAGATGTTGCCTTGCATAGTCATGCGCCGAAAGACTACATCGGAACAGTTCTCGAATATGGAACGGAGCGTTTGTTCATTTTCCGAGAGGGAAGGACTAACCGCTTTAGCGGCATTTCTTTGCGAAACGGTGCGTTCGTTATGGGATGACATTGGAGTTGCAGCACCTGCCACTGGAAAAGTTTTGTGTTTCTTGATACTATACCCAAATCGTTTGCTCCCTACACTCCGTCACTGATTTGTTCCTTATGCCAAACAACCTCCGCCAAATGTTGCGCCGAGGCTGTTTCATTATATAGGAGGAAGACGAGAGGGCGGTCCGCTAGTTACGATCCCGTCGAGCGATAATGCCTGACGCCAATATGCCATAGCAACAGGCAAGGGAGGATGAAGACTACGCCTGCGAGCGGAGACAGCATATACTGGAGCTGATGTCCGTCGGTTCGGCCAAGCACGTAGAGGAGCGGCAAATAATTGACGCAGCCTAACGGAATGACATAGGTGAAGAAATTCGTTACCCATTTCTCGTAGATCGACAGCGGGTATTTCGCCATCTCCCGGCCACCATCGGTAAAGACGTTGGCTACCTCTATACCTTGAATCGTCCAGAAGCTCAGCGAGGCGGTGGCAACGAATAATCCCGAGAAGATCAGCACCCCGCAAACAATCATCAGCATAAGCGTAAAAAGCTTCGGAAAAGTAAGCTCAATCGGCAGTTTGCTCAGCGACCAGAACAATACGATCAAGCTCTGCAGCATCCGGCCAAGCCTGGCGAATTCGAATTTGGAACCCAGCACCTGCAGAATGGTGCTTCTAGGCCGGACAAGCAGACGGTCGAAGTCGCCGCTGCCAACCAGGCTTGAGAACATATCGAAACCGCGGGCGAACGTCTCGCTAAGGGCATAGCTGAGTCCGATAACCGCGTAACATAAAGCCGCTTCGTAGAAAGTCCAGCCCTTTACCTGTCCAAACTGCGCGAACATAAAGTATAATCCGGCCAGCACGGTTAGCGGAGTAAGCGCTTGCCCCACAGTCAGCAGCCAGAAGGAGAGACGATATTGCGCCTGCGATTTGAACAAGATAGATATATATTTCAGATACAGATACATGCGAATTAACCTCCTTGTACAACGACCTGGCGAAGAGCCCGCTTCAAGCACCATCGGCCAAGCAGGATTAATGCGGCAAGCCACACGACTTGAATGAGAATGCCCCAAACCGCCTCGGATTGCGGAATTTGCCCGGAATAGACGCGAAACGGAAAATCGGCCGTCCAGCGAAAGGGGAGCGCATAAGTAATGGCCTGCATCCAGGACGGCATCAAGGGAACCGGAATAATCATCCCGGCCAGAAATTCTCCGATCACGGCGATTACCAGGGTGGATCCGACGGGGGACATCGTCCAAAAGACGGAAATGTAGATAAACATGGAGATGGCGATATTGACGGCGAGTCCTAGCAGCAGAGTCACCACAAACAGGGCAAAGGTTGTTGCCGTAGGAGGCATGGTTAAGTTATACGGTTTCGGCAGCAGGAAAGCGACCAGCAGAATAGGGACGCAACGCAGGATAGCGCTCGCTAAACGCTGGGCCAGCAGCTTGGCATACCAAAAGGAGTAGATTCCGCATGGCCTGCATAATTCATAGGCGATATTGCCGCTAGTAATCAGGTTAAAGATCTCATTGTCTCTGAACCAGAGCATGACAAAAGCGAGGAAAATTTGCTGCAGCCATATATAAGTAGCCAATTGCTCAAGCGACATAGAGGGCTGAGCCGAGCTGTGTGCATAGAAAGCGACATACACCATGATAAAAACAAAGCCGAAAAACAGCTGGGTAGCCATGCCGGCAATTGCGGCAGTCCGATATTGCAGTCCGCTGACAAAACGCAGCTTCCAGACGGACAGGTACGTATTCATATCCGGTGCTCCTTATAGAGCTCGAGCACAAGCTCCTCGACTGGCGTTGTGCCAACCTCGAGGTCAACGACCTCAACTTGCTCGGATAGCCTGGCAATTACGCTGGCTACCGGAGTGACTTCGATATCCATGCTGTACACGGCACGCTCCGGCGACCATGACAGACAAGTAACCCCGTCGATAGGTACCGGTTCGTAATGCTCGCGGTAATCGACCGTAACAATCCGCTTCGATCCGAATCGGCTGCGCAGATCGTTCAGCGTTCCATCATAGAGAAGAGTACCTTTGCCAATCATTAGGATCCGGTCGGCGAGCGCTTCAATATCGTTCATGTCATGCGTAGTCAAGATGACCGTGACGCCACGGTCCTTATTGATTCGTTTGATAAACTGTCGGACCGCGATTTTGCTGGCGGCATCAAGACCGATTGTCGGTTCATCGAGGAATAGAATTTTAGGGTCGTGAAGAAGGGAAGCGGCAATTTCGCAGCGCATGCGCTGGCCCAGGCTAAGCTGCCGGACAGGCGTATGCACAATGTCCGTTAGCGCAAGCGATTCCGTCAACATCGCAAGGTTGGCGTGGTATACATCGCCGGGAATTTTGTAAATATCGCGCAAGAGTCCAAAGGAATCGATGACGGGGACATCCCACCACAGCTGGGTTCGCTGACCGAAGACAACGCCGATATTCCGGACATACGCCGCGCGGTCTTGCCAAGGCGTGTAGCCTAAAATTTTGCATGTTCCATTGTCCGGTACGAGAATACCGCTCATGACTTTAATGGTGGTTGATTTACCGGCACCGTTCGGGCCGATATAACCTACGATTTCACCCGGGGAGATTTCAAAAGAGATATTGTGGAGCGCCTCGACAATCGTATGCTCCCGGGCGAACAGGGCTTTAACCGCTTGCCGGACCCCGGCTGTCCGCCGAGCAACCTTAAATGACTTAGTAATACCTTGCAGCGCAATCATGGAATGACGCCTCCTTAAATGAATTTTTAGTCCAGAAAAGAAATATACCGATATTTTCTAATAAAGTATAGACTTATAATAAAATCCAGGTTATAATACTATTATAGAGATCGAGGATATCTCTGAATTGGAAAATATTGATTTTTAATTTTTTAGGGACGAAAGTTGATTCGTTTCTTAATTTAATTACATAGATCGAGCATGAAACCTTGTATTTTGCTTCTCGCAGATAAGGTTTTTTTATTGCGTTAGCCACATGATCAATTAAAAGGACATCTTCCCAGTCGGAGAAGATGTCCTTTTTGTCATTCTATGAAAAAATTTTCAAGAGGACTGGTGATATGACTCAATCGTTCAACCCTCAAACTGTATACGCTAGTAAGTATGGAGATTGATAGTTTCCGAGAGAGGGAAAGGGAGGATGGAGCGATGAAAATTATCGTAAACGAGAAAGAACTGAAGGAATATTTCGACGGGCTTGCCCGTTTGTTGCCTCAGTCGAGCGCGATACAGCCGCAAGGTTCGAATCCGTGTGACATGTCGGCACTTCTGGCAGAGCTGCGTCAAACGATTCGGGAAGAATTGGCTTCGCTCGGAATGGAGGGACAACGCGATGCCGGCTCGTACAACTTGAATAAGCTCAGGCAAGTATTCGAGCCATACACAAGCAAGCCAGCCGAATTATTAACGTCGGCAGGTACAGTCGAAGGGACCATTACGAAGGTAGGCGGCGATTTTTTGGTCGTTCGCGAGCCTGGAGGAACGATGGTTATGGTTCCGCTGGAACAGCTGGTCTCCTTTCAATTGACAGGAAAGAAGGTGGAACGATGATTGAAGAGCTACTGTCTTTCGTGAACAAAGAAGTACAGATTGCAAGCACCTTGGAGACGCTGTGCGGAACGCTGGTATCGGTTGACGGATCGGCTGTTACGATCCGCACTTCGGAAGTATTCGGGTATGAGAACGGCAGCTATGCCATCATTCAATTGCGCTTTATTTCTTATATCCGGCTGTTATGACGATTTAGAAGAAAAAGGGAGGTGAGGCATTTGTCGTATCAACGCGTGCCAGGACTAGTCAGCATTGTTGTCACCGTCTACAACAAGCTTCCCTATCTGTCGGATTGCTTGACAAGCCTGCTCAATCAGACCTACACGAATTGGGAACTTATTCTTATCGATGATTTGTCTACGGACGGGTCATACGAATTCGCCGTAAATTGGCTGAACAGCAACGAGCCGTTGCTGCAGGGAATAAAAGGAATTTACACGCTTCGTCTTCCGCGCAATGCGGGTTACGCCGGCGCCATAACGGCCGGGATGTATCTGGCGAAAGGAGAGTATATCGCCATTCAGGATGCGGATGATCTGTCTCATCCGGAAAGGCTGGCCAAGCAGGTTCGTTATTTGAACGATAACCAGCATATTGATCTGCTGGGTACGAATTACGAGGTGTTCGAGGATGGTCAGCCGGACAGGCGTCTGCCTGTAAATTGGTTGAAATACGGGGATCAGATCGGGAAAGTCTATGCCAAAGGAGGGCATTGCATCTGCCATGGGACGGCTATGTTTCGAGGAACGGTGTTCGACCGCATCGGCGGGCATACAAGACGTATCGAAGGAGCCGAGGATTACGAATTTATATCCAAGGTTATCAAGCCGGGTGCAAGAAACGTGGACAATTTGCGGGAGGCGCTGTATTACTACCGCAAGCATCAAAAGCAGCGTTCACGTGAATTTTTCGGCAAATCGAAGAAGGAGCAGGGTCATGACGCGTAATCGGATTCGGCTGCTGATGGTGATGGACAGCTTGGCTGTCGGCGGCACGGAAACGTATGTGCTGAGCCTTGTGAAGGCTTTGCCGGCGCTTGGCGTCATGCCGGTGTATGCAGGCGGGACAGGCGTGATGTACGAAGCTTTTGCCCGCGCGGGATGTCCGATTCACCGCGTGGATTTGACGGCTGAGCGGCTGATGGACCCGGAACGCCAGAAGCAGGCGGAATCCGCGCTTACGCATATTATGCGCAGCCGTCAGATCGATCTCGTGCATATTCACCAGACGCCATCCGGCTTGCATGCGGCAAGAGCGGCACGAAAACTGGGGATCCCGGTTGTCTTTACCGTACACGGTGCCTACTATCCGACAGAGCAGCTTCAATTGCTGAAGGATGCCGGATGTACCTTCATTAGCGTTAGTCCTCCCATACAGGGATATTTGGATTATTTGAATTTTCCGTCCTATATGATTGCCAACGGTATAGATTTTGAACAATATCGACCCGCATCATCCGCAGCCTTGCGCGCCAGTCTTCAAATCCCGGACGAAGACAAGGTCGTTGTCTACGCGTCCCGCCTGGCATGGGACAAGGCAGCGGTTTGCGCGATGCTCGTGCGGGCGGCACGAACTCTTCGCCTTCATGAAAAGATGCCCCTTCATTTGGTTATTGCCGGCTCCGGCAATCAAGCAGCTGCTATCGCCGAACTGGCGGAGACCGCGAACCACGATTGCAACGCGAAATTCGTCCATCTGGTAGGCAATCAGATGCAAATGGGCGACTATTACAATCTCGGCGACCTGGTTGTCGGGACGGGGCGAGTCGCGCTGGAGGCAATGGCTTGCGGCAAACCGGTTCTGGCTATTGGGAATCACGGTTATTTCGGCCTTGTGGACCAGTCTGTTTATGACGAGGCATGGCTTTATTATTTTGGCGACCATAATTCCAAGGAGCGTCCGACCGAGCGGTTAATCGGAGAAGCAATCAGCGGAGCGCTATCAGCAGCGATCAATCTAGAAGAAATAGGCCATCAGGGACAAGAGTGGGCGCGGGCGAACTTTGACATTCAAGGCAAAGCGCTGCAGTTGAAGCAGTTGTACGGCTCTTTGCTGGCAAAAGTCTGATAGGAATGGAGTGAAGGTAACGTATGCGAAAGGTACTGTATTTAGGATGGATTGGCTTCAACAATCTTGGGGACGAGTGGATGTGGGAGATGTTTAAGACTTTGGCGGACACCCATCTGGCGAAGGAGGAGTATCAAGTTATCCCCTCGCTTCCTAACGTTGAATGGAAGAAGGTAGGCCAATACGATACGATCGTTCTTGGCGGAGGATCACTTATTGTACCCGGTTATGTCGAACTTGTGCATGAGGCGTTAGAGCTTGGGAAGACCATTGTCATCTGGGGCAGCGGCCATGACCGTCTGCATAAATGGATCCCGGCAATTGACGGGCGGCCGAAGCCGGAGGGGGCCGCGGAAAGCGCGGCGTATCGCCAAAAGCTGAAGGATATCTTGGAGCATAGCGTCTACTGCGGCGTTCGGGGGCCTTGGACGCGGGATTATATCGAATCGCTTGGCGCATTGCCTAAGCGCATGGAGATCAGCGGAGATTCCGCCATGCTGATGAATGCGCTGAAGCCAATGGTGACTGAGCCGCTATCCGAAGATCTGGAAGGGGACAATCGCACGATTGGAATCAACTGGGGAACTTCGTATAACCGGATTTACGGAGGTAACGAGGAAGAGGTGGAGGATCGGCTGGCGGAGACGGGACGATCGCTTCTCGCACTTGGGTACAAGCTCCATCTGTACTCCGTCTGGGGTCCGGACGAAAAGGCGCTTGCAAGCCTGTACCGCAAGATAGGCCATGACGAGCGCGTAGCATTCGATCCTAAAGTGTATTCGGCTGCGGATTACGTAAGGCAATTGTCGGGATTCGAAGCGACGATCAACCTCAAGCTGCATGCCAATCTGCTATCTGCGGCGGCTAACGTTCCCTTTGTATGTATCGGCTACCGGTTCAAAGGCTTCGATCTGATGAACGGTCTGGACTTGGCCGATTGGATTGTTGCTTCGGATGACCGGCAATTGGCCGACAAGCTGACGCAGAAAGTTCAAGCCGCCGCGGCATGGCGGGAAGGGTATATCGGCAAGCTGGAAGAGGGGCGCCAAGCTGCTTATCAATCGCTCGTTAAGCCGTTTGCGGAGAAGTTATTCTAACGTTGCTTCAAAAGAGATTGTCCGCTTATGAGAGGGCAATCTCTTTTTTGTTGATGCAACAAATCGACAATACCAACGTCTATAGAGTGTTTCTAAGGGCAGGAAATCGATTGTTGCCAAACCTAATAAAACTTTTAGATGAAGGTAACAAGGATTTCGAACATTCGTATAGTATTCATTTACACAGTAGGATTTATTTGGTTAGAAGGATGGCGTTTAGCAAGACTACGAGGCGTAGGTGATCCTTTTTGTTTCTTATTGATTATATTGTGAATCTATCGATCTTTTCGCTGCTGGTTAGCGTTCCATTCATTTTCCGTTCATTTATAAATTTCAAGCCGCTGAAGCATCCGCTCTGGGGAGGTCTTTATGCGGGAGTTGTTTCCGTCATCCTCGTTTTATTAGCGGTTAAGCAGCAAGGTTATGTCTACGACATTCGATATTCTCCCGTTATTTTGATGTTTGCCTATCTCGGCCCCATACCGGGTATTATCACCGGGTTATTCGCGTTGTCCGTCCGTTTGCTTTCAAGCGGCAATTGGATGCCCGCCATTGAAGGCTGGGCTTTTATTATGCTGGCTTTTTCTCTTCTGCATATTTACTTCTCCCGCCGGCAGCTGCCGCCTATTAAGAGAAGCCTTGCATTTTCGGGCGCCTATGTCCTGCTGTACGCATGCGTGGTATTTACCTTCCGGATCCTGGTGAACGAGCCGCTCTTTCATCTGCAGTACGTCTGTTTTGTCATATTGGGCGTTTTGCTAGGCGCGCTGTTGATTGAATCCCATGAACGTCTGCGCCGCACCATCGCCGAACGCAACGAAATGGAGCTGTCGCTTCTCGAGAGCGAATACCAGTACCGGTTAATTGCCGAGAATACGTCCGACCTCATTGTGGTGATGGATCCTGATCACTCGATACGGTATTTCTCGCCGTCCCACGCGTTTGTGCTTGGATATTCTAGTCTGTCCTTGAACCGCGCGGAGCTGGATCGGATCATAAGTCCGGATGATGCGAAGATGTTTAACCAGACGATAACGAAAATATTGAATCAAAAAAAATCGCTTTCGATGGAAATTCGGTTCCGTCATACGGACGGCCGATTGATACCATTTGATTCGTTATGCAAGCCGGTTGAGGGCAAGGATGGCCGGATCGAGCATATCGTCATTATCAGCCGGGATATCTCCGAACGCAAAAAGGCAGAGGAGTTTCTGCTGCAATCCGAGAAACTCTCGATTGTCGGGGAATTGGCCGCCGGCGTTGCCCACGAGATTCGCAATCCGCTGACTACGCTCAAAGGATTTCTCCAATTATATAATATAGAGAACCCTACTATGAAATACGGGGATTTGCTCCGGGACGAGCTGGAACGCATCGAAATCATTACAAGCGAGCTTCTCTCGATGGCCAAGCCGCAGGCGGCAATGTATACCGTCGCGAACGTCAAGGACGTCATTGAGCAAACGCTTGAATTTCTGACGCCGCAGACGCTGTTAAGCAATATTGAATTCATCCGCGAGTACGAGGGAGATTATTTCCCGGTTACATGCGCCAAACATCAATTAAAGCAGGTGTTCCTCAATGTTTTAAAAAATGCGATCGAATCCATGTCTAACGGAGGGAAAATTCATATCGGCATGCAATTGGACGAAGCAGGTGAGTGTTTAATTTCCATTCAAGATCAAGGCTGCGGCATTCCGGAGGAGCATCTTCACCGTCTGGGACAGCCCTTCTACAGCTTGAAAGAGAAGGGAACGGGACTAGGACTCATGATTAGTCACAAAATCATTAAGCAATATCACGGCCGTATCATTTATGACAGCAAAGTAGACATAGGTA
Source organism: Paenibacillus sp. ATY16 (assembly GCF_003399985.2). Lineage (NCBI taxonomy): Bacteria > Bacillati > Bacillota > Bacilli > Caryophanales > Paenibacillaceae > Paenibacillus > Paenibacillus sp. ATY16. Next base: position 352,489 of record NZ_NMOK02000037.1, read on the forward strand.
CCCGAATCGAAATCAGGCTGCCGATTCATAATCATTCAAAAGATCGGGCTGGTAAATAAGCATCGGGAGAGAGAAGGTATAGTTATGATATTGGAAGTCATAGCAACGTGCATGGACGATGCTTTGACGGCGGAAGCGAACGGAGCGGACCGTCTTGAGCTAATAACGGCGATTACGGAAGGAGGCTTAACGCCAGGAATCGGTCTCGTGGAGCGGGTGGTACAAGCCGTCCGGATTCCGGTATTTGTAATGGTGCGTCCGCACAGCCGTTCCTTTGTGTACGCGGAGCATGATATCGATACGATGGCTTTGGAAATAAAAGCGATTGTAAATGCCGGAGCGGCAGGCGTTGTGCTAGGCGCTTTAACGCCGGAGGGGAAAATCGACGAACGGGCGCTTGAGAGGCTTCTGCCGCTTACCGGCAGTTTGCAAGTAACGTTTCACCGAGCGTTTGACGAGCTGGCGGATCAGCATGAAGGTCTTCGAACCTTGATGAAGTATCCGCAAATTACGCGCGTCTTAACTTCTGCCGGGCCAAGACCGGCGATAGAATCGGTGAAGGAAATGGCCGATCTTGTTTCAGCAGCCGCAGGAAGCCATCTTGCGATTTTGGCGGGAAGCGGTCTTACGACGGAAGGCGTTGCAGACTTTATAACGCGAACCGGAGTAGGGGAGGTTCACTTTGGATCGGCTGTCCGGCACAACAAATCCAACCTGTCACCGATTGATCCTTCCGCGCTCCGGCAGCTGGCTGACAATTTACGCCTGTTCAGATGAACATAAATAAATATAAACAAAAAAGAACCTGGGCAAAAGCCCGGGTTCTTTATATTGCGCATCCGTAAACGCAATGTTATAATCGGTTTACGACTGCCTTATAATAAAAAGTCATAGTTATCTTATCTTACAATTTAATTGTAGCATGCCGATTCAAATCTTGTCAAATGTTTTTATCAAATTTACGATCGGGAGAGATGCGGAATGAATTCATTGGTGCTTGATTTGAAGGAAGCCGACCAAACTCAGGTTTCGCTTGTTGGCGGAAAGGGATCCAATCTTGGCGAATTATCAAAAATGAATGGCATACACGTGCCTGAGGGATTTTGCGTGACCACCGAAGGCTATCGAAAAGCCATTGAATCAAGTCAAACGTTGCATGCTTTGGTGAACCGGTTAACGTCGCTGAAGCCCGGGGACCGAGGGGAGATCGGCTCAATCAGCAGCGAAATCCGTCAGACTATCAGACAACTCGAGATTCCGGCGGAGGTTGTAGCAGCCGTTGCTCATTACCTTTCGCGGTTTGGCGAGCAGGCTGCCTATGCCGTACGCTCCAGCGCAACGGCAGAGGACCTGCCGCATGCCTCTTTTGCCGGACAACAGGATACCTATCTCAATATCGTCGGCAAGGAAGAGATACTTAGGCATATCAGCAAATGCTGGGCATCCTTGTTCACGGAACGCGCGGTCATCTACCGGATGCAGAACGGATTCGACCACGGTCAAGTTCATCTATCCGTCATCATCCAAAAGATGGTCTTCCCTTACGCATCGGGCATTTTATTTACCGCGGATCCCGTTACGGCTAACCGCAAGGTGTTGTCCATTGATGCCGGCTTTGGACTCGGAGAAGCGCTGGTCTCCGGCGTGGTATCTGCCGATTGCTATAAAGTGCGGGATGAAATCATTGTCGACAAGAGGATAGCAGCCAAAAAGCTCGCGATCTATAGCCGTGAAAATGGCGGAACCGAAACGCAGCCGATGGATCCTGACCGGCAGAACAATCAAGTGCTGACGGAAGAACAGATTTTGCGACTGGCACGGATCGGAAGACGGATTGAAGCCTATTTTGGCTGTCCGCAAGATATCGAATGGTGCATGGCGGAGGATACTTTTCATATCGTTCAGAGCCGGCCTATCACAACCTTGTTCCCGATTCCAGAAGCGAATGATGCAGGAAATCATGTTTACGTATCCGTTGCCCACCAGCAAATGATGACCGACCCTATCAAACCGCTCGGTCTATCCTTCTACCTCATGACGACTCCCGCACCCATGCGGAGGGCAGGCGGATGGTTGTTTGTTGATGTTACCCAAATGCTTGCTTCTCCGGAAAGCAGGGAACGGCTATTAAATACAATCGGACAATCCGAACCGCTGATCAAGGACGCCTTAACGACCGTAATCAAGCGTGGAGATTATATCCAGCCCGTATCGATGGAAGCTTGCGAACCTCATCCCGGCCACAGCCAAAAAGCTTCTCCGCCTGCAAATGCTAAAGCAGAACCGGAGCTTGAGCCTCATATGGTTGATGATTTAATTAAGAATAGCGAAGCGTCGATCGAGGAATTAAAACGAACGATCCAAACGAAATCTGGCACGGAGCTATTTGATTTTATCGTGGAGGATATCCAGCAGCTGAGGAAGGTATTATTTAACCCGCAAAGCATTCAAATGATTATGGCTTCCATGAATGCTTTAACCTGGATCAACGAGAAGCTTTACGAATGGTTAGGCGAGAAAAACGCAGCGGATACGTTATCTCAATCGGTTCCGAATAACGTTACCTCGGAAATGGGATTAGCGCTTATGGATGTCGCGGATGTCATTCGTCCATATCCGCAAGTCATTGAATATTTGCAGAATGGTAAAGATGATTTGGAGGGACTAATCAAGGTGAAGGGAGGACAGCAAGCCCTAACTGCGATTCATCATTATCTCGAGAAATACGGCATGCGTTGTCCCGGAGAGATCGATTTGACCAGAACCCGCTGGAGCGAAAATCCGGCTGCGCTTATTCCCGTTATACTCACAAACATTAAAAACTTCGAACCCAATGACAGCACCCTTAAATTCGAGCAAGGACGCCAGGAAGCTCTGGATAAGGAACAAGAGATATTAGCAAGGTTAAGGCAATTGCCCGATGGCGAGGAAAAAGCAAGCGAAACTAAGAAAAGAATTAATCTGATCCGGAATTATGCCGGTTACCGGGAGTATCCGAAATACGGGATGGTCAGCCGTTATTTTGTTTATAAGCAGGCCATTCTGAAGGAAGCCGAACAACTCGTGCACAAGAACGTCATACAAGAAAAAGAAGATGTGTTCTATCTCGCTTTTGAAGAGCTTAAAGAGGTTATACGCTCGAACCAATTGGATGAGCAGCTCATCATTAAACGAAAAGACGATTATAAGCGGTACGAAAAGCTAACTCCGCCACGCGTCATTACATCTGACGGCGAAATCATTGCAGGCGAGTACAGACGCGAAAATCTGCCCGCCGAGGCTATAGCGGGTTTAGCGGTTTCCTCCGGCGTTATCGAGGGCCGGGCACGCGTCATCCTGGACATGGGGGAAGCAAATTTGGAGGACGGGGATATATTAGTTACCTCTTTTACGGACCCGAGCTGGACCCCTCTGTTTGTATCCATCAAAGGTCTTGTCACTGAAGTAGGTGGACTAATGACGCATGGCGCGGTTATTGCGCGCGAATACGGGATTCCCGCGGTAGTTGCCGTAGAGAATGCCACGACTTTGATTAAAGACGGGCAGCGGATCCGGGTGCACGGAACGGAAGGGTACATCGAAATCTTGTCTTAACGATTGAACTGCATAAATCTGACCGGAAATACACAATCTAGATTTAGCTTTTGCAGAAAGGATGAGCCCGGAAATGTCCGATAACAGTAACTACAACCATAACCAGCATGATCATACCGACAATAATGATCAGCGGCAAAATAGCGTTCACGGCGGAGAGAACCGCAATGGACGTCTAAGCCAGATTAAAAATAGCAATCCGAATGGCGAAGAAGTGCAAAACGAATTTTTAAGCGAAAAAGAACTATAGGCCTCGAGACGGAAAAAATAACGGGAACAGCAGCCAAATCGGCTGCTGTTTTTTGTTGCGGGCTAGCCAGGCGCTTAAATTATTCCATTTTACGTTTGAGATCTTGCATCGGGAACGTATGTTTGGTATATAATAAATAAGAACAAATGTTCCTGACGGGGTGAATTCGAATGGAGAGGTTTATCGGCAAAGTGGTACAGCTCATTTATATTGATCGAAAGCGCGAGGTAAGCATACGCGATGTTCGCGTTATATCGGTTAAAGCCGGTCGGCTGAAGGCGTATTGTTTCCAGGCTCAAGCCATTCGTATTTTCAATCTCGAAGGAATCGTAGATGTTGAAATCGCGCGAAAGAAAGAAGGGGCTTAACCTGTTGAACGATACGGAGCGGAAATTGCTCAGGATTCTATTTAATCGAAATGGCCATCAGAATACGCGTATCGTTATTCCGGAATTAGCGCGATTCGCTCAAAGGGAAACGGGGCAGATCCGAAAGGCGCTTGAGAAATTGCGCGAGGAGCGCTTCATCGAATGGGAAGATACGATGGATTACGTAAGGGTTATTCCCGGATGGCTGCAATTGCGTTAAATGTAAACAGCCCGCTTCATTAGAAGCGGGCTGTTGTTGTTAAATGGGCAAACTTTTTATTTACCGTTAAACGCGCTAAGCATCCAAACATGTTTTTCGAGCTTGCTATGGATGGCAAGAAGCATGTCCGCCGTTGTTTCGTCGCCGGCTTCCTCGGCTTCATCCATTCCTTCTTTAAGTTCATCTATCACTAACGAGAAATCTTTAATAAGCTGGTCAACCATTTGTTCGGCTGTCTCCTTGCCGCTGGCCTCCTTAAGGGTGGACTCCTTCAGGTGGTCGCTCATTGTGGCGATCGGCTGGCCTTTTACCGCGAGTAAGCGTTCCGCGATTTCGTCGACATGCAGTGCCGCTTCTTCATAGAGCTCCTGGAACTTAACGTGCAGCGTAAAGAACTGCGAACCTTTGACGTACCAATGATAGTTGTGAAGCTTCGTATAGAGAACGCTCCAGTTGGCGATTTGGCGGTTCAAGTGTTGTTGGACGGTTTTGGTTGTTTTGGTAGTCATGCTACATTCATTCCTCTCGAGATTAATATTGAACTCTGGTTAGTAAATAAACAGGAAATCGATCATTGAAACAGCATCGCTCTATTTACTCGCGAACATCCGTTTGGTATAGTCGATTCAATAAGGAATCTTGTACGGCGAAGAGCGAGGAGCGAGAAGAACGTTATGACAAATACTGTGAAATTATCCGTGCGTGCGCTCGTGGAATACGCTTATAGGAGTGGGGATATCGATACAGCTTTCCGATCGGCCGTTGCGCTTACGGAAGGAACGAAGGCGCATCAGCAAATACAGCGGCAATATGGCGAGCAGGATGCCAAAGAGGTATACGTATCGGCAGAACTGGCTTTCCGGGATCTGCTGTTTGTCATTGACGGCCGTTGCGACGGTCTTCTTCAGACCGATGGCGGGCTAACGATCGACGAGATCAAATCCACCTCCGGCAGACTCCCCGCCCTTATGGAGGAGACGCACTTCGTTCATTGGGCGCAGGCGTATTGTTATGCCTATATGGTCGCAAAGGAGCGGGAATTAGCTTCGATTAACGTTCAGCTCACCTACATGCATATAGACACCGGAGAATGCCGCCGCTTCGTGCGGACGATGACAGTAACGGAACTCGAGCAGTTTTTGCACGATACGGTTAGCAGCTATTATCCGTATGCCGCAATGAAGATTCTTCATGCCGCAAAACGGGATGCCAGCATCAAGAAACTGGCTTTCCCGTTCTCCTCGTATCGGGCTGGCCAGCGCAAGCTGGCAGCTTCCGTGTACCAGACGATCGTGGATGGGCGCAAGCTGTTTGCGAAGGCGCCAACCGGAATAGGCAAGACGATGTCGACACTTTTTCCGGCTGTGAAAGCGATTGGGGAGGAACGGCTGGAGCGGCTCTTTTATTTAACAGCCCGAACGACAACGCGCACGGCTGCCGAAGACGCGCTTAAGATGCTCGGCGATGGCGGTCTGCATCTGCATGCGGTTACGTTGACGGCAAAGGAAAAGGTATGCCTGAAAGACGAAGTTCGCTGTTCTCCCGAGTACTGCGAATTCGCAAAAGGGTATTACGACCGCGTAAATGGAGCCATCCTGGACATGCTGGGCAACGAGACGTCCATGACGCGCGAAGTCATTGAACGGTACGCTTACAAGCACCATGTCTGCCCGTTCGAGTTTTCGCTTGATGCCGCTTATGCGGCGGATGCGGTCATTTGCGATTATAACTATATTTTTGATCCTCGCGTAAACCTGAAGAGACTGTTTGAGGAGCAGAAGCGGAAGACGGCATTATTGGTAGACGAAGCGCATAACCTTGTCGACCGGGCACGGGAAATGTATTCGGCGGAGCTTAAAAAAGCCGATTTTCTCGAGCTTCAGCGCGCAAGCAAAACGATTCGTCCGCTCGTGTACCAATCGGCGAAAGCAGTAAACCAATATTTTATCGCTTTGCGCAAATCGATTGAGGAAGTCGGCAAGGAAGCAACCGGAACAAACATGGAGCGTTACCTGCCTGAGCAATTGATTGAACAATTGGAATCGCTTGTCCAAACGGCGGAAGAGCAATTGGCTCAAGGGGACCAAGATCCGTTATTGCTGGACGTCTATTTCGGTTGCCAGCATTTCTTGCGCATAGCCAAGCTTTATGACGAGCGATACGTCACCTACGCCGAGAAGGAAAGGAATGACGTTCGCATCAAGCTGTTCTGCCTCGATCCCTCGTATCTGCTTCGGCAATTTGCCAAAGGCTACAAAGCTCAGATTCTGTTTTCCGCTACGCTGTCTCCGCTTCATTATTTTATGGACATGCTTGGCGGAGATGCTGAAACGGATTACGCCGTTGCCATTCCCTCGCCATTCTCGTCCGAGCAGCTTGATGTCCGGATCGAACGGCTGTCGACCCGTTATCAGGACCGCGAACGGACAATGGACCGGGTCGCGAGTTTGCTGCATTCGATGGCCGAACGGCGACGGGGCAATAATTTTGTGTTTTTTCCGTCATATGCCTACATGAACGGAGTGTATGAACGTTTAATGGAACTGTCGCCGTCCTCCGAAGAGATGACAACCTATACGACGATTGTCCAAAAGCCTTCTATGTCCGAGGAGGAGCGGGATGCCTATCTGGCCGCCTTTGCACCGGACAATAAAAAGACGCTTGTCGGCTTCGCCGTTATGGGCGGCATTTTCTCGGAGGGGATCGATTTGGTGGGGGACCGTCTTACCGGCGTGGCCGTCGTTGGAGTAGGATTGCCCCAGGTCGGGCTGGAAAGGAACATTATTAAAGACTATTTCGACCGCCAAGGGAAAAACGGCTTCGAATATGCATACGTCTTTCCCGGCATGAACAAAGTGCTGCAGGCCGGCGGGCGGCTGATCCGTTCGGAAAACGACCGGGGAATGCTCATGCTGATTGACGACCGTTACGCGCAACCCCAATATGCCAGGCTTTTGCCGCCGGAATGGAGTAGGCAAGAGACAAACAAATCCGAGTAGGAAGACGAACCCAACAGGGGGCGTCTTTTTTTATTCTGATAAAAATGGGATATGTTGCTTGCATTAAATATAGGTATGCGATATATTGCATATAAGATTGATAATCGATAAAAAAGAGTAAGGATGATTAAATCCATGCCGGTACCTAAAAATTTCGTCTCGCCTGCGCGAATGTCCGCAAAAGAAAGAGCCTTTTCCCAAATCCAACGATGGATTATCGACGGTACTTTGCAGCCAGGAGAAAAACTGATCGACGCCGAATTGGCGGAATCGCTTGGCGTCAGCCGCACGCCGATACGTGAAGCCTTTCAACTGCTCGAAGTACAAGGGCTTGTATCCACGCATCCGGGAAAAGAAACGAAAGTAACGGAAATCGAGAAGGACGACATATTTAAAATGTATTCTACGATGGCCGTTCTCCAGGCTTTAGCAGCCGAAATTACGGCGAAAATTATTGTTCCCGATCAAATTGAGCAGTTAAGGGCAATCAATCTGGAATTTGCTGATTCCATTAAGAGCGGTCAAGCTTATCAAGCGATGGAGGCGGATGAACAGTTCCATAATTTAATCGTGGAGCTGTCGGACAATCCTTATATCGCTACCTTCAGCGCATCCCTTCAGATTCATATCCGGCGCTTTAAATATGTGTTCTTAAAACAGCCGATTACTGCTGCGCAAACGTCAGTCGATGAGCATGCACGAATTATTTCGGCCTTTGAGAAAAAGGACAGCGAGCTTGCTCATAACGTGATGAAGCAAAACTTCATTCGCCCGATGCAGGAATTATATGAATTACTTTAAGAGATAGGAGCGAGAAACATGGCAAATGGAAAAGATCTTCGAATTCGCAGCAAGGTAATTAGCGAGGGAGTTAATCGAGTACCAAACAGGGCGATGCTGCGCGCTGTAGGTTTTACGGATGAGGATTTCAAGAAGCCGATGATTGGCGTAGCCAGTACATGGAGCGAAGTCACCCCGTGCAATATGCATATCAACGACTTGGCAGCTCAGGCTAAGCAAGGAGTACGCAACCATGGCGGCGCTCCCTTGATTTTTAATACCATAACCGTATCAGACGGTATATCCATGGGACATGGCGGCATGTTGTTTTCCCTGCCAAGCAGGGAAGCAATTGCGGATTCCATTGAAATTGTAACCGGAGCAGAGCGGTTTGACGGAATCGTAGCGATCGGCGGCTGCGATAAAAACACTCCGGCTTGTCTTATGGCAATCGGTCGTATGAATCTTCCGGCCGTTTACGTGTATGGAGGGACCATTCAACCCGGTAATCTGGACGGGAAGAAAGTCGATATCGTTACGGCTTTTGAAGCGGTTGGTCAATATCACGACGGAAGAATGACGGATGAGCAGCTTCACAAGGTCGAATGCAGCGTATGTCCGGGCCCGGGCTCTTGCGGCGGGATGTATACCGCTAATACGATGGCTGCAGCGGCGGAAGCAATGGGCATGTGTCTCCCAGGTTCTTCTTCCACGCCTGCTATATCGCCTGACAAAGCTGCGGAATGCGCTGCAGCCGGCAAACAGGTTATTTCGCTGCTGGAACAGGAAATTTACCCAAAGGACATTATGACAAGAAAAGCGTTCGAGAATGCGATTACGGTTGTTATGGCTTTGGGAGGTTCAACCAATGCCTTCCTGCATTTGCTGGCCATTGCGCACTCGGTAGGCGTTGACTTAACCTTGGATGATTTTGAGCAGATCCGGCTTCGCGTACCTCATCTGGCAGACCTGAAGCCAAGCGGCAGATACGCGATGCAGGATTTAAACGATATCGGCGGAGTTCCGGGCGTTATGAAGTTATTGCTTGCCGAAGGCCTTCTTCATGGGGATTGCTTAACCGTTACCGGTAAGACCTTGGCGGAAAATTTAAACGACATTGCTCCGCTGCAACAGGACCAGGACGTTATTCGTCCATTGGACAATCCGCTGAAGCCAAATGGACCTCTAGTCGTGCTTAAAGGAAACCTAGCCCCGGAAGGCGCCGTTGCCAAGATGTCAGGCATGAAGAAGCTGCGGTTTGTTGGACCGGCCAAGGTGTATGATAGCGAGGATGAAGCAACCGAGGCTATTTTGAATAATGAAATCCATAAAGGCGACGTGCTGGTGATTCGCTACTGCGGACCTAAGGGAGGGCCAGGCATGCCGGAAATGTTGTCGGTTACCGCATTGATTGTAGGCAAAGGTCTTGGCGGGGAGGTTGCTCTCTTGACGGATGGTCGATTCTCCGGCGGTTCACACGGATTCGTAGTTGGCCATGTATCGCCGGAAGCGCAAGTAGGAGGGCCAATCGCGCTGCTTAAGAACGGGGACATCGTCACGATTGACAGCGAAACCCAGCAGATCATGTTCCAAGTGACGGAAGAGGAATTGTCCGCACGGGCGAAAGCATGGACGCAGCCTCCGCTTAAAGTAAGCTCAGGCGTATTAGTGAAGTATGCCAGACTGGTGTCCTCTGCTTCAAAAGGAGCGGTTACTGATCTTTAAGGCATCCATACAATTGCAGCAAAAGAGTAAATCAATCGCTCATATCCCTGTTTCAAATACAACATGGATGTCTATAAGAGAGTAGCAACGTTTTAAGGAGGAATGGACATGCCTTGGAACAAAGACGACTATCCGGATTCTCTCAAAAACTTCATGGCTCCGATCCGCAACAAGGCGATTGATATCGCTAACGAGCTGTTGAAGGATGGCTATTCCGAAGGCCGCGCGATTTCGATCGCTACCGCGAAAGCCAAGGAATGGGGAGAGCATCACGATAAGCAAATCCGCAAGAAAGGCCACTGACCGCCTTCGTTAATCCCGTTAATTAATTTGGGTAGCAGCTATTATGCGCGGTTTCGAAGCTTTTGCAAAATAATTGAATTTACAACAGAAGGCCCTCACCATACGGTGGGGGTTATTCTGTATTCTTTTCCAGACGTTAAGAAATACTTTACTTGAATAATTGACGACTAGGAGAGAAATAAGATGAATTTTCGTCGTATTGTGGTTATCCCTTTAGTTTGTTTCCTGATTGTGTATTCAAGGGCTTATGCATATGCTGATCCGAATCCACGTACGGATGTCCTTGAGAAAGCGATGCTGCAGGAATTAAACCCCGTGATCAAGAGCTCGCTGCAGAAGATTTACAACGAAAAATATCCTCAGTTTAATTGCGAGAGGATTATTTCGATCAATGAACATTTTACGCTTAAAAAGAATAGAAGCCGCACGCTCCCGGTTGACGCCATTCACGGAGCTCAATATTTTGAAATAACGGTAGAGCTGTGCAAGCCGGATGGCGAACGTGTTCAACTCTTATTAAAAAATGATAGCCCCGATGGAAGTTACGCGATGAAAGATCATAAAATCATAACTGCTCCTTGATTGCATATCTGATGCCGCGTATAACGCGGCTTTTTATTTTTCCGGAAACGTGCTTCACTCTATCATGAGCAGGGTATATATCCTAAAAATTCACGTTTAATAGAATGCGAGTGTGATTTTCTATGGATTACGCAATGATATCGGTGAAGCTCGTCACGGGTTTCTTTGGTCTGTGGTTCATGACCAAGCTGCTGGGCAAGAAGGAAATATCCCAGCTTACGCCGTTCGACTTCGTTTCGTCGCTTATGTTGAGCGAGCTTGTGGGGAATACGGTCTATGACCGCGATGCGCATTTTTCGATGCTCATCTATGCCCTCGCCTTATGGATGGCGTTATCGCTCGCCCTGGAAAAGGCCGTTCAGCTTATACCCTCCCTATCGATACCTCTAAACGGCAGACCGGATATCATTATTCGCGGCGGCGAAATCGACGTGAAGGCAATGAAACGGAATCGGCTGGATATGCATCAGGTTGGCATGCTGCTAAGAGAGCAGGGAGTCTTTTCCGTTCGCGAAGTAGCATTTGCGGTATTCGAGCCCAACGGAAGTCTCAGCGTAATGAAAAAGCCAAGTCAAGAATCTCCGACTCGGGCAGAGCTCCAGATGCCTGAACCGAAGGCAGCACTTCCGCGCATTCTTATCGAGCAGGGCAAGCTGCAGAGCGGCGAGCTTAAGGAGATTGGCCGAAGCGAAGAATGGCTGTTAACTCAACTGGAGGCGCAAGGCATCAATCGCATACAAGCCGTCTATTACGCTGAATGGTCGGAGGAGAAAGGCCTGCATATCCAGCTGAAGGATACCGCAGGGTGAACGGATGGAAACGGCCGAAGGTCAGTTGGATCATGCGAATACGTAATTTGAATGGTCTTTTATAAAAAAGAAGAAGGCATTTGTTCGATAACAAAGAATTATATTATCGTATGAACAAGTTAACGGACAAGGAGAGCGAGACATGAGGATTGATCTATCTGGAAAAGTAGCCTTGATCACAGGGGCGACAGGCGAACTAGGCCGCGTCATCGCACGTTCACTCGCAGAGTGCGGGGCGGATATCGCCTTGCATTACCATAGCAACGGAGCCAAGGCAGCTGAATTAAAAAGCACGATTGAAGCGCTCGGAAGGCGTGCGGTTGCTATTAAAGCAGACGTAACGAAGCAGGACTCCATTGACGCGCTTAAGCAATCCGTCGAATCGAGCTTGGGTCATGTGGATATCGTTGTAGCGAATGCGGTGGTGCAGTACAAATGGACTTCCGTACTTGAGCAGCCGGCCGAGGACTATGCGAGCCAATTCGAGTCCTGCGTCATGCAAAGCGTGTATTTAGCTAAAGCTTTCATTCCATCCATGATCGAGAAGAAGTCCGGACGTTTCATCGGCATCAACACGGAGTGTTCAATGCAGAATTTCCCGACGCAATCGGCTTATGTAGCCGGAAAAAGGGGCATGGATGGCGTATACCGGGTGCTCGCGAAGGAAGTTGGCGAACATCAAATTACGGTCAATCAAGTCGCTCCAGGCTGGACAATCAGCGAGCGCGAGCGCACGAATGGCTTGGATGAAAGCGCCAATTACATCAAGAGCGTTCCGCTCAAGAGACGCGGCACCGACCAGGAGATTGCGAATGCGGTCGCATTCCTTGCCTCGGATTTGGCCAGCTTCATTACGGGGGCTTATATCCCGGTTAGCGGCGGCAACGTCATGCCAACGATATAAATTAGGTTCAAATAAAGCATACTTAATTCATTTTTTTATGACAAGTCATCAAAAACCGGAAACGACATTCGTTTCCGGTTTTTGATTTTCCGAAAAATCATACCTGTTCATTCAACGGAAGCGTGATGTGATACGTGGTTCCGGCGCCTTCCTTGCTATGGACCTCGATCTTGCCGTTCATTCCCCGAATGACGCTGAAGATAACCATGGTCCCAAGACCGGTACCCTTGTCTTTGGTGGTATAATAGGGCGCCCCCAAACGGTTAAGCTGCTCCTCGTTCATGCCGATGCCGGTATCGGAAATTGTAATGATAACGTTGTTGTTGGGTTCGTTGACCGTATAAGACAAAGATAGCTTTCCCCCGGCGGGCATCGCCTCTATTGCGTTCTTGCCGATATTGATAATGGCCTGCCTGAACTTGGACTTGCTGCCGTATACCGTTGCGGGATGCTTTACGTTCGTGATGATCTCTACGTTCTGCATATTCGCGTAGGAGCTCAGGATTTGTGCCGCCTTGGAGAGTGCCTCATCCAGGCAGATGGATTCGAATCTCTCGATCTGAGGTTTAGCAAGAGATAAATAATCGGAAATGATTGATTCCGCCCGGTCCAGCTCCTCGAGTGTAATAGCGGAGAATTCCTTGCGTTTATGTTCGCTTAGTGCCGGATTGGACAGCAGTTGGATGAAACCGCGGACGGACGTTAACGGGTTGCGGACTTCATGCGCGACCGAAGCTGCGATTTCGCTGACAACCTTCATTTTCTCCGCTTGGATGATTTCCTCTTGCATCCGATTCTGCGAGCGGATCGTTTCAATCATGAATACCAGCATGACCGCCATGACGCATTGAACGAGGATAATAGGCAGACTCGGAACGAACGAAGCTATAAAGAAAGTCTCCTTGCCCTCGAGCAGGGCATAAAAATTGACGACCGTTACGCGCAAAAAGAAGCATATACCGGAAGCAAGCAGCATTCTTTTTTTGGCGCCGCTTTTCTCGTATGTCCTGATGAGAAGCAGCAGCAGAACGATTGTTGGCAGCAGCGAAAGTAAGTAATGAAAAAGCTCGATGCCGCCCAAGATCTGCCTGTACGTCAGCATGCTGCCAAATAGAAGCAAGGTCGTATAAATGCCGCCGTAGAGTGAACCGATGACGAGAGGAATAGCTCTGAGGTCAAGCACCGAATCGAAAATTTTGACGGGAAAGGTCATTGTAATAATCAGGGGAATCAAAAATAAAACGTAAACGAAAAGCGGGTGTTTACGTTTATTGAAAGGTCCGTAAAAAATCAAAGGCAGGAAAATAATAAAAGCGTTGAGGATGAAGTCGGAATGAGAGATCATGAGATGTTCCTTTCGTGAGTGCTTGCCATTGTTTTCGAGAGAGGAACTGTCAATTCCTTCAAACCGGGAGAGTTAATTTTATATGAAGGTTGGGAACAGTTTGATCCGGGAACAGCGCAACTTATACACCGTCACCATTAAAGATAAAACATACGGTCTTACTGATGTACAAGTACCCAAAGAACAAATTGGAGAGAAAATTGGAAATATCCCCGTAGACTGCAATGTACCGGAATGTGCAGCACCTCCCGGGAATACCTTTTATCAAGGGAAAGGAAAGCAAGAAAGATGTGGCAATGTTAAGCTTCGACGGAGAAACTTATTACCGATGGACAAAAATAAAAGAAGCATAAGACAACAGATAAGGCTGCCGACAATTCCGGCAGCCTTATTATTTTTGTTACAAGCGATTACGGCGTAACCCGAATGGAATCCAGCAGCATATACGTGCCGGACTTCTTAACGGCCTTAAGCGTATGGCTTCCGCTCGTCAAGCCCGTCGCCTGGTATACGACTTGGTTAACTTGCCGAGTGGTACCCGCCGTATTAACCGTTGCCTGCAAGACGTTGTCGATATAGATATCAACGTTGCCTTGAGACGCATCCTTCTCCGTAATGAGTTCGACGCCGGTGCCCGTAAACGCGAACTGTAAGGAATCGTTGTTCGTCTGGGTGAAATGCACGTCGTTGTTGTAATCGCCGAAGCCGCGATTGCCGTTCAGCGACCATGAACCGGTGTAGACGATGCCGGCATCGGTATCGTTATACTGGATGCGGGGGCTTTTGATTTTGAATTGATCGATCAGCATGTACGTGCCGGATTTTTTTACGGCTTTGATCGTATGAGTACCGCTTGTCAGCCCCGTTATGCTATACACGGTTTGCTGGACGAGGCGCGAAGGGCTGTAGGTATTTACGGTTTGCTTGAACACGTTATCAATGTAAATATCGACGTCGCCTTGGGCAGAATCCTTCTCCGTGACGAGGTCTATTCCCGTCCCGTTGAACGTGTATTGCACGAAATCGTTGTTGGTCTGCGTGAAGTGGACGTCATCCTGATAATCGCCGAAGCCCCTGGCGCTACTCAGTGACCATGCTCCCGAATAGGAAATACCCGGGTCCGTATCGTTTACAGCGAGGGGTGATGCCACAAAGAAGCGCAACTTGTCGAGCAGCATATAGGAACCGGATTTTTTGACAGCCTTTAGCGTATGCGTACCGTTCGTCAGTCCGCTGACGCTGTACACGGTCTGCTGCAGCTGCCTCACGCTGTTATACGTACTGACTGTTCCTTTTAATACATTGTCGAGATAAATGTCCACATTGCCTTGGTCGGGAGATTTCTCCGTAATCAGATCGATACCGGTGCCTTTGAAGGTATATTCAAAAGAATCATTGTTCGTCTGGGTGAAATGCACGTCGTCCTGATAGTCGCCTAGTCCGCGGTTGTAACTGCGCTGCCAGGAGCCAGTGTACTTGACCCCGGTATCATCGTCGTTTGCGGTTACGGAACCGCCGGCAGCTGTCACCTTGAGCAGCCGCGAAGCATGGGGCGGCAAATTAACGGAGCTGTATCCCGCGTTGAACGATCCAAGGTCGTTGTGACTCCACAGATCGCGCACCGCAGCGGCGCCGTTCAGACCTATGTCGTTCCAATTCACCGTCACCGTAGCGGCGGAGGAACCAAGGTTGAACAATCCGACGGTATACGTTCCGTCGCCGTTATTGGCGTACCAGACTTGTTGATTAGACGCGGTCGATACGGGATGGGCTGGCCGGCCGGCCTGGTTGACGGCAATGACTTCATCGTTCGTTAGAAGCGACAAGCCAAAAGCGTCCAGGTTGGTCAGATCGTTGCCCGTATACAGCTGTGCCGAGGACATCGCCCACAGCGACATTGCCGTCTGCCGCTCATCCTGCGTCAAGCCGTCCATCGCTCCGTTGCCAACGTTAAGCGAGTCGAAGTCGTTCCAGCCGCCCGGCCCGGCATCCCGCCACCAGACAGCGGCGTCCGGGAAGAGTCGAGCGATGTTCGGCCAGCTCGTGAGCGCCGTATTGACGCAGTAGCATTCTACGTCCCAGTCAACGCGCCAGCCGTTGGCGTATTGCTTCCAATAATCGACGTAGTTATGGTCGAGCGCCCACGAGATCTCGAACCAGATGCCGCGCGAGCTGAGCGCCTGCGACCAGGCTGCCACGTCGCCGCGAGCGTCAATCGATGTATCGTTATGACCGGAACCGGGGGTAACGCTATCGAATTTCACGAAATCGACACCCCAGGAATCGATAAGATCCGCGATAGAATCAATGTACTTTTGGGCGCATGCGTTGCCGAAGTTGATTTTGTAGTCCAACCCCCAATAATCCGCGGTAGTCAGCGGTTGGACCGCGATGTCCTGCATCGAGCAGCCCGGGGCGCCGTATATCGGCAGATCGGCGTCATAAGCTTGAGGGGAGAGACCCGGAATGAAATAGAGGCCGAACTTTTGTCCGTTGGCATGCACGTAATTAATGACGTCAGTCAATCCGTTCGGATAAAGCGCCGTGCTTGGCACGGGCCGTCCGTAACCGTCAAGGCCGCCATTCCATCCCGCGTCCACGTTAATGTACTCGTACCCATGCGACTGCAGCTTCTGATGCATCGCGTCCGACTGCGCTTTGATCTGCGCCGCCGTGATCCAAGCGCCGTTGCCGGAATACACCTGCATGCTGTAGCTGCTCCAGCCCATAAGCGGCTTTAGAGCCAATCCGTTGTTCGCAGCCTCCGCGACCCGGGGTGGCAGAAAGCCGTAACCGCCGAAGACGGCGGTCAGCAGCAGGGCGAGTCCCAGAATAATCGCGCCAGCCGGTTTGAATGCTGCGGACAACCTTGCGGCATTCCTTGCTTTGTACTGTACCTTCATGAATTCCTCTCCTTCGCATTGATAAATTGTCGTCAAGAAAACGTAGCTCTCCGGTTGGAGAAACCCTGCAAGACAGCGCTTTCTTTGCTCCGATCATAGTGGTTGGGAGGAGTCCCGGACAAGGTACAGTTAAGCGCTTTCAGGTACAATTTTCCTGCTTTGCGGAGTGCTCCGTTCATATTGCCGGCTATTATCCGTTCATGGAAAAGCAAGAGATATGGAAGCAAATGAGATTGGCTGGTATAATGCCTAATTGAGGATCAACTGCTTTTCAACGGAGGATTAGATGTATTCAAATTTCAACGGCGATAATCTTTTTTTGCATGCATTCGAGAAATCTCCAATTGGAATGGCTTTGTTATCGTTTGATGGACGTTATATAAAAGCTAATTCTTCTTTATGCCGCATGTTAGGATATAACGAAAGTGAATTAATAAATCAAACCGTTTTTTCCGGCACCCATCCTGACGATTTAGAAGCAGATCTGGAATTATGGCGTAGAATGGTACAAGGTGAGATCGAAGGTGATCAAATCGAAAAAAGGTATATTCATAAATCCGGGACCATCATTTGGGGACTTCTAAATGTGACTGTCGAGAGGGATGTACAAGGGATTGATGGCAAACCTATTTTCATTTCCCAAATCGTAGATATATCCGAGCAAAAAAAGAAGGAAGAAGAGTACAAGAGGATTGAAGAGCTGCACATGCTTATTTCTGAGCATTCGCAAGACGTGATATTACGATTAACTCCCGACGGAATTATCTCGTATGTCTCGCCAGCTGCCCGTTACCAGATCGGATACGAACCGGAAGAACTAATAGGGAAGCACGCCTATGAGTATTGGCATCCGGATGATTTGAACGGCGGCTGGTTAAGGCGGGGCAATCCCGACCAATCGGATAGCAGAATATTCGTGTACCGTCTTCGGCATAAAAGCGGCCATTACATCTGGCAAGAAGCTCACTCTAAAAAAATTAGAAATGCCGAGGGAGAAATTCAGCATGTGATCAGCATGGGACGCGACGTAACCGAACGGGTTCATTCGGAAGAATTAATCCGGAGATCGGAGAAGCTCTCCTTGATCGGCGAGCTTGCGGCCGGGATCGCTCATGAAATTAGAAATCCGCTAACCAGCCTGCGAGGATTTATGCAAATGTATTTGAAAGAGGATAGGGATGGTTCAAAGAAATTGCGTAATGATGTCATGATATCGGAAATCGACCGAATCAATGAGATCGTAAGCGAGCTTCTCGTGTTAGCCAAGCCGTCGAATGAGGTCTATGAGTTAAGGGACCTGGTGCATCTATTAACTCACGTTACAAGATTATTCGAGGGACAAGCCAACCTATACAATGTTCAAATAAAGCAGGAATTCGACGCCAATCTGCCGTTGATTCAATGTCAAAGCAGTATCAATCAAGTCTTTATCAATGTTTTTAAGAATGCCATCGAATCCATGCCTAAAGGCGGAGAAGTAACTCTGCAAGCTAAGCAAATGGGGAATCATATAAACATTCGAATTAAAGATACGGGGTATGGAATCCCGAATGATGACATAGCCAAGATCGGCAATCCATTTTTCACTACGAAAGAAACAGGAACAGGGTTGGGATTAATGGTTTCGATGAGGATCATCCAAAATCATAAAGGAACGATGCGAATCGAGAGTGAAGTTGGGAAAGGAACGATGGTTGAAATGATTCTGCCGATCAACAAATAGGATTTAGGCCTGCGTATGCTTAACCTTTAAGTATACTTTAGGCTTTTTTATTTTTACGGGAAAGGAGGATATTGCAATGATTCCACCTCGAAAAATCCGGCGAATATCCATCTTTTTCATCATTCTTTTATTGGCCATTGGTTTAAGTTATAACGAAAGGAGGCCAGCGGCATGCGCGTGCTTTATGAAGCAGCCATGGATGAAGAGCGCGACGGATTTGTCGTGGGCGACGTAGACGAGCTCTTTGGAAAAAAGGGAAACTTCCGGGTGCTCCAGTTTTCGGATGCGGCCGTGCAGGGGGCGCTAGATCTGGACGATCCACAGCGGATCGTATTCGAATATCCGCAGGCGATCCTCCATCTGCTGGAACATAACCAACCGGGGCTGGAGAGCGTATTTCAAATCGGACACGGGATCGGGACGATCGCCCGGCATTGCCGGGGCGAACGGTTCAAGACCGCGGAGCTAGACGAACGGATTGTCCAAGCCAGCCGACAATATTTTGGTTCCGCCGGGGAATTGATCGCGATCGGTGACGGACGCCGTATTTTGGAAGGCGAGGAAGCGGAGTTGTACGACGGCATCATCGTGGACGCCTTCACGGACAGAGGCGTACCGCGGCATTTGACAACGGACCGTTTCTTTGCGACATCCGCGGAGAAGCTCGACTCCGGAGGGATGATTGTGCTGAACGTGACCGGCAAAGGACCTGGCGACCGGCTAATTGGCGCCCTTCATGCAACGCTGCGCGAATCTTTCACTCACGTATCGGCTTACATGCTGCCCGCTGACCGGGCATCCGAAACGCGGAATGTGCTGCTTGCAGGGCGGAATGGCCGAATCGAATGCCGGGCGCGGGATATGGCCGGCTTCGTTCCGTTTGAGCCCGCTCCGGGACATGTCATTAAGGAATCGGTTCCATTCTCATGCTGATCAAATTCATTTATAGCTAGGTTGGTGGTTTATATGCGCAGCCCGCCATTTGCTGGGAGTCATGCCGGTCACTTTTTTGAACACTGTGCTGAAATGCTGGCTGGTCTTGAATTCAAGACTTAAAGCAAGGCTCGTAATGGGAGTATCTGAATGCGCCAATAGCTGAGCGGCATACTCTACGCGTGAACGCTCCACGAATGAAGAAGGCGACTGGCCAAAGCTTTCCCGGAACAATCGGTAAAAATGGGATTCGCTCACCCCAATGGAGGCAGCAATGTCCCGGTTGTTCCAATGCTTCTCGGGGTTTCGCTGTATGTTTTCCACAATGGAACGCAAAGCGGCATGCAGATCTTCCGGGATGTGCAAATCCGGAGGAGGCTCGGTCATGTTAAGAATCAGATCCAGCACCATATGGCGGACTTTCAGCTTGAGCCAGGGCTGCGCTTCCGTTTGAAGAACTTGCTTCAGCCTTCGGAAGCTTATTTTCAATTGATTATTGGTCCGCAAAACCCTAGGCAGATTATGCAGTTTTTCTACGACGGCATCGACTTCAATCGCGCTTAAACCAAGCCATAAGGAATCCGCTGAAGGCCGTTTTACAATCATCCACCAGATCGAGCAGGGCTCCATGTAGTTCATACGCGCCCGGTGAGGCTCATTCGGCCGCGTATGAAACATCTCACCGGCCCTTGTCTCATAATCCTGTCCATTGACTTCCCAAGTTACTTTACCGCTCTCTACGAACACAAATTCAAAGGCTCCATCATGCTCATGACGAGACAATCTTAGCGCTTCGGTGAAATGATCATAGCCAAGCATGAGAAGCTCCGGTACCTGTACGGCACCGGAATTGCCATTTCCCTCCTGATCATATACCCAACGTCCCGAACGGTCTTTCCCGGCTGTCATTGGCAAGTCTCCTTGTGTCAAATCATATCTATGTACAAAATCCTATTCGATAGTTTCCGGGAAGTCAAAGTCTAAAAAAGTTGATATCTTAAGGCGGAATCAACAATTATAGACGAAGAGGTGGAATGATGGGTTTTATTCCTTATGAAGTAACTGCGCAAGATAAACGGAATTTCGAACGCGATGGTTATTGGATCAGCCCTAAGCTTATTGACGACGAGACGATTGAAAAGCTTCGACTGGCTCATGAACGGATATGGGCATCCGATTTCGATGGCGACGGTTACCCCATGCATGATGTTCGTATTCCCGAGAATAAGATAGCGTTGCGAAAACACGATAACGGCTGGTGGATTAATGACGAGGTTAAAAACGTTGTTACCCATCCGGATTTAGGACGCATGTCCGCTGATTTGATCGGTGAATCCTCGATTAGACTTTGGCATGATCAAGTCATCTACAAGCCTAGTGCGGCAGGTCAGGAAACGATGGCGGGCAATGTTGGATGGCATCAGGACTATGGCTTTTGGAAATGCAGCAGTACAACGAATATGGTAACCGTCTGGATTGCCTTGCAGGATACCGATCTAAGCAATGGGGGAATGAGAACGATATTGGGTTCCCACAAATGGGGAGTCGTCGAAGGAAGCGCTGCTTTTTTCGACCAGGATCTGGACGGACTTAAACAGAAGTTTTCCGGGTTGGGAGAATGGAAGGATGAGCCGTGCATATTGAAAGCCGGCCAGGCTAGCTTCCACCATGGATTAACGTTCCACGGTTCCGGACCAAATCTGTCAGAGCAACCGCGGCTTTCCATTGTTGCGCATCTAATGCCCGGAGATACGGTATACAAATCGGGCAGGGGCAGGCATGATAATGTTCGATTAATAGGTCCTCGGCCATATGACGGGCAGCCTTTCAATAATGAATACTTCCCATTGCTTTACAGCAGATAAGCATCGAAGGGGGATAATGGTCAGAGAGTCTCTCGAAAAATAGAGTATCCCTTTACAATATAAGGAATTAACTTTAATATCTCAATCATAAGGAACACGATAAATGGATGCGAGTGAGGAGGTACTGCCGATGATCGAAGAAACGCTGCTCTGTGCAAAGTCTACACTATAAACAACGGCGGTTGTTTGTATAGAGCGTAATATGAGTTTTAATTAACCGCCTGTGTGTTAGGCAGCTTGAACGTTTATAGCGATAGGCTTTGCCCCTAGTGTAATGGAATCTATTACGTAGGAGTGGAGCAACTATCATGAAATATGTTAAAGCGGACATGGTCTTGCCGGAGCAGCTGCTGCGGGAAGTTCAGAAATATATGAATGGCGTCATGATGTACGTGCCGAAGGCTGAGGGAGACCGTATAGGCTGGGGCGTCAAATCTGGCGGAAGACAGAGGCTTGAACAGCGTAATGGCGAAATGCGGGAGTTATTCTCGCAAGGAGCGACAATCGAGCAGCTTACGGAACGCTTCTATCTATCATGCGACACGATTAAAAAAATAGTATATGCCAAAACAAAATAGAAGAAGTTTATAACCTTAAGCCGCATAGGACCTGCTCCGATGCGGCTTTCGTGTAGGTCAAGAATGGGTTGAACGGTTTGTTGCCTATTCTTGGATGGGGAACGGTTGCTAAAATAGAAAACGTTCCCCATTAATAATCAAGTTATTGCCCAGAAAGGAGAGAGTATGATCAAGCAGCATCCATGTAAGCTTGCCGCTAACCACCGTGTCGGGGTTGTATGGTTTACCGGTTTATCCGGCTCTGGCAAAACGACAATCAGTCAGCGGGTGGAGCGGTTATTGCTAGATCGCGGTTATCATTGCGCCGTGCTTGATGGCGATAAGCTGCGGGCAGGGCTAAATTCTGATCTCGGATATACAGAGGCGGATCGAACGGAAAACTTGCGGCGAACAGCTGAGGTAACTGCCATGTTATTGGATGCTGGCTTTATCGTCCTCGTTCCGATGATTACGCCCACGGAGGCAATGCGAGCGCAGATTCGAAGGCGTTTCGATGCGCATTCGTACACGGAAGTGTATGTGCGATGCTCGCTTGACACATGCGAACAACGAGATCCCAAAGGGCTGTACCGTAAAGCACGAGAAGGTATACTCCAAGATTTTACCGGCATTGATGCACGTTATGAACCGCCGTCGCAGCCGGAACTAATCCTGGATACGGAGCATCGGTCGATCGGGCAATGCGCGCAGCAGCTTGTTGAATTTATTGATCGTAAATATTCAATTCATTAAAAAGGAGCAGGAGATTCAATGAAAAAACCAATGCAAAGCTATACGATATGGTTCTCCCAACGCACGGGCAGCACGCTTCTCAATAAAGCGCTCGCTTCGACAGGCGTAGCAGGTGACCCATCAGAATGGCTGCATTACGGGTGGAACGATCCTGTAACGTTTCGTTTAGAAAATCTGGAGAATATATGGCAGCATGGTACGACGCCGAATGGAATCTTTGGGATTAAAATCGGTTACGAGCAGCGATGGATCGATGCCTTCCGAGACATGTTCAATCTGTCATCCGAAATATCGAGCGCGGAGGTGTGGAGTATGGCCTTCCCGAATTGCAGCAAACATATCTTCATGACCCGCCGCAACAAAGTAAGACTAGCCGTATCGTGGTGGAGAGCCATCGTATCCGAAGAATGGCATCGAAGCGCATGCACACAGCCGAAGGAATGTAACCTTGAAGATCAATACAATTACGATGCGATTCATCATCTCATTCAAGAAAGTGTCATGTTTGAGGCTGCGCTTGAAGATTTTTTCTCGAAAAACGGTATATCCCCCATGACTGTTGTCTACGAAGACTTCATTGAGGACTATGAAGGTACGGTCCTGAGAGTGCTTCAGTATCTCGGCATTCAGACAGAAGGCGTGAAGGTAGCTCCGCCGGCATTCGATAAGCTCGCTGATGAGTATGCGGAGCAGTGGGTTCAACGTTATCGCACCGAAAGCCAGCATGGATGGACGAATGTGAGATGGTAGCATAGAAAAGGGGGAGAAATACAGTATTGCAATAAAAGGAAACATTAGCTAGAATAAATCGTGTATGATATATGAAACAGCAAGGCGATGATGTGATGAAAAAAAATTTAAATCGTTACGTACTAACGGAAGAAATCTATACGCTGCTTAAAAGCCATATTCTAAACCACGAGATTGCGCCAGGCGAGAAAATCAATATCGATCAGTTGGCCCGCAATCTCGAAGTCAGCAACATCCCGATTCGCGAAGCGCTGTCCCGATTAGCAGCCGAGGGCTTGGTGGACACGGTGCCATTCAAAGGCATGTTCGTAGCCAAGATGTCGCTGCAAGAGCTGGACGAGATGTTCGAAATCCGAATGGAGCTGGAGTGTCTCTCTATCCGCAAAGCTGTTCATTCGATTCCGGCTTCCCAATTGGAACAATTGCAAAGAGAGATGGAAGAGTTCCCGCGTTCCGATCTATCGTCGGGCGAGCAGCGCATTCAGGTTATTGCTCAGATGAATGAGAGCTTGCATGGCTTGATTTTGAATCACTGCGGCAACCAATCGTTGAAAAGCTTGATCGAGTCTTATATTGAGAAAATTCAAAGATATTTGGCCTTGTACCAAAAGGATTTGAACGCTCAGCTCATTCAAGACGAGTGGGAAGAACATATGCGGATCGTTGAATTCCTGACGGTAAGGGATCAGCAGTCAGCGGAACAAGCACTCAAGCAGCATCTGGAAAACTCGTACAAACGGACGCGTGCGTTCTTTGTATAAGTTTTTTTGTCTCGAATCATGTACGATACATGATAAAGGAGGATTAAAGATGAAGTTATCGGGTAAAACGGCTATTGTCACCGGAGGTTCATCCGGCATCGGGGAAGCCATCGTCCGCTTATTCGCAGCGGAAGGTGCAAACGTGGTTATAGCTGACCGGAAAGCGAACGATGCAGCACGTTTAATTGAACAAATCCAGATCAATGGCGGAAGCGTCATCGCCGTTCAGACCGACGTGTCCAAGGACGAAGAGGTTCGGCGGCTTATGCAAGAGACGGTGCTTCAATTCGGGCGCATCGATATTGTGGTCAACAACGCAGCAGCCATCATGCCTAAATATTTGGAAGAGGTTGAAGAGGAGGAATGGGATCGAATCTTCAACGTGAATCTGAAAAGCGTCTTTCTGATGATCAAGCATTCCATCGCGGAACTCAAAAAAACGCGGGGATCCGTCGTCAATATGTCTTCGCTGAATGGTCTAATCGGACAAAAAATGAATCCGGTCTATGCCGCAACCAAAGGCGGGATGAACGCCCTGACCAAGGCTTTGGCACTGGATTACGCCCCCTACGGCATTCGCGTTAACAGCATTTGTCCCGCGGGCGTTACGACGCCATTGCTGGAGCAATGGATCAGCCAACAGGCTGATCCGGTTCAAACCGTCCGGAACTTGAACGCCATGCATCCTTTGGGCAGACCCGCGACTTCGGAAGAAGTAGCTCAGACCGCACTTTTTTTGGCCAGCGATGCATCCGGTTTCGTGACGGGCGTTACTCTTCCCGTCGACGGCGGCGCTTCGCTTGGTTATTAATAGATAACCATAATATACATACGAGGGAGCTTGTGAAGATGAAAATCACAAAAGTAGAAAGCTTTGTTCTGCATGTCCCGATTACACCCCCGATTACCGATGCCATTAACGTAGCCACGCACTGGGGATTATCCGGCGTTCGGATTCATACGGATGAAGGATTTATTGGATACGGTTACACGGGTACTTGCGCGCACGGCGACGATATGATCGTCGATACGATCGACAAATACTACGCTCCGCTTCTCGTCGCTAAAGATCCGTTTATGGTGAAAGAGTTGTGGAATGAGATGCGCTTCGGGAAAATGCATTGGATCGGACGCTCGGGCGTGACTCACATGGCTTTGGCAGCGGTGGATATCGCGCTCTGGGACATCATGTCGAAGGCATCAAACAAGCCATTATGGCAGTACCTCGGCGGGGCGAAATCCAAACCTATCAAAGCCTATAACACCAACGGCGGCTGGCTTAATTGGTCAAAGGAACGGTTGCTTAAAGACGTAACGGAGATTGTCGAATCGGGCTTTACGGGCGTTAAAATCAAGGTTGGCAAGCCGGATCCCCGCGAAGATTATGACCGCTGCAAGGCAGTGCGCAAAGCGATCGGCGACGATGTGATCTTCATGATCGACGTCAACCAGCAATGGAACATCAATACGGCGATGACTTGGGGCAAAAAGCTGGAGGAATTCGATCTGTACTGGCTGGAGGAACCGCTCAATCCGGACGATATTATGGGACATAAAAAGCTTGCTGACGAACTTAACGTACCGATTGCTTTAGGCGAGCACGTGTACAACAAGTATGCCTTCCGGGATTATATCCACAATGGCGCGTTAGAGTATTGCCAAGTGGACGTAACCCGCGTCGCGGGTATTACCGAATGGCTTCAGGTAGCCGGTTTGGCTGCAGCCTATGACGTGCCGATTTGTCCTCACGTAGGCGATATGGGCCAAATTCACCAGCACCTCGTCGCCTCGACGCCAAGTGCCATTATGCTCGAGTATATTCCGTGGATCCGGCATATTTTCGAAGAGCCCGCAACGGTGAAGGACGGACATTACGTGCTGCCCCAAATGCCGGGTGCTTCAACGACCATCTTACCTCGATACTTCGACGAATATCGTATTCGTTAACAATAAGATCGGAGGCACCCCATGAGATTAATCGATAAAGTCACTTTGATCACCGGGTCGGGATCGGGAATTGGCAGAAGTACGGCGCTTCGTTTCGGCGAGGAAGGCGCCTTTGTTATCGTGAACGACCTTGATGCCGTTAACGGAGAAGAAACCGTGCAGCAGATCCGTGACAAAGGAGGCAAGGCGACATTCATTCAAGCGAACGTCGCCGATCCGCAGTCCGTGCAAGAGCTTGTAAAACAATCGCATGAGAAATACGGCCGTATCGACGTGCTCTTCAATAATGCGGGAATCAGCGGTGTCGGCGCCATCCACGAGACCGAGCCGGAGCAATGGGACAAGGTAATTGAAGTCAATGTACGCGGCGTTTTTCTAATGAGCAAATACGTCCTTCCCGGCATGATGGAGCGTAAGACCGGTAATATCATCAATATGTCGTCTTGCATTGCGGAGATTGGACTTGCTCGCCGCGCCTCTTATTCGGCGTCCAAGGGCGCCGTGCTGGCCCTTACCAAATCGATGCAAGTCGATTACGCCCCTTACAACATACGCGTAAACGCCTTGCTGCCAGGAACGATACTAACGCCGTTTGTTGAAGATTTTCTAGCAAGATCGTATGACGATCCCCATATAGCCTACGAATCTCTGCGCAAACGCCAGCTGAGCGGTGACTTGGGCAGGCCGGAAGACGTTGCGCAAGCCGCCGTATTCCTCGCGTCGGATGAGTCTAAATTCATGATGGGATCCCCCTTATATATCGACGGAGGCGTCGTATTCGGAAAAAATGCTTAGGAGGAACTTATGAAACTATTAACCTTTAAAGAGAACGGCGAATATAAACTTGGAATTAAAACGGACCTAGGCGTACTCGACGTCGCTTCCTCTGCACGGGAACTCGATATGGCCGGCAAGGTGCCAACGGATGTTCATTCCGTCATTGCCGAAGGAAAGCCGGCTGTCGAAGCGCTCAGCAGGCTTGCGGAAAAAGCCTCTTCCGCCGCTCGCGCGAGCTCCTATTGGCTCGAAGAGGATTCGCTTAACTACGGTCCTTGCGTCACGAACCCGCAAAAAATCATCTGTATCGGACTCAATTACCGCCGCCACGCGGAGGAGACAAATGCGGCGATTCCGGAATATCCGATTTTGTTTAACAAGTTCAACAACACGCTGACGGGGCACGGACACGATGTACCGCTCCCGCGAGTATCGAGCAAAGTGGATTACGAGGCCGAGCTCGCTGTCGTCATCGGTAAGCAAGCAAAGTATCTTTCCGAGGAAAATGCGCTGGACCATGTATTCGGTTATTGCTGCGTCAACGATATTTCCGCGCGCGACCTGCAGATGAGAAGCCAACAATGGCTGCTCGGCAAATCATGCGATGGCTTCTCGCCGCTTGGTCCTTACTTGGTCACGGCGGATGAAGTAGGCGACCCAAACAACCTGGCGATCCAAACGACCGTAAACGGAGAAATTCGCCAAAACTCCAACACGTCCGATATGATCTTCCATTGCGGAGAGATTGTAAACTACGTTTCCCAGCATATGACGCTATTGCCGGGAGACATCATTCTTACAGGAACGCCGGAAGGCGTCGTGCTTGGTTACCCGCCGGAGAAGCAAGTTTATTTGAAGGAGGGGGACATGGTCACGATCTCCATCGAGAAACTCGGCAGCATTACGAACCGTATGGTGAAGGAATAAGGTGTAACAGGGTCCCTGAAAGAAAAACCTTGAACGTTCGTTGCAGCCGGTCAATTTGACCGGCTGTTTTTATTTAAATAACAATTTCGATAAAAATAGTAGGAATATGATTGTACTCCTGAATATTCCATGTTATTATCTCATTGTGATAATAAATTACTTATATATGATATTTTAAAGGAGGCTTAAAGCATGAGCACGAATACGAAGAAGGTTATCAAAATCGACGTCAATCCGAGAAGGGTTCGCGTAAAGTTTGCCGGAGAAACGATTGCCGACAGCAAACGGGTACTGACGCTGCATGAACGCGGTCATTTGCCCGTCTATTATTTCCCGATCGAGGACGTAAGAACTGACTTGCTCGTCGCAACCGATCATACGACCTATTGCCCATTTAAAGGCGATGCGTCGTACTGGACGATCGAAGCCAACGGCCGCGTATCCGAAAATGCGGTCTGGGGGTATCAAGAGGCAATTGCTCCATCCGAAGCGATAAAAAGTTATGTATCGTTCTATTGGAACAAGGTTGACGCCTGGTTTGAGGAAGAAGAAGAAATCTTCGTGCACCCTCGCGATCCATACAAACGCGTGGATGCTTTGCAAAGCTCCCGCCATATTCGCGTCGTAATCGACGGCATTACAGTAGCGGAGAGCCAGCGTCCTGTCATCGTATTTGAGACCGGCCTTCCGGTGCGTTATTATTTGCCGGCGGAAGATGTCCGACAGGATTTGCTTACGGCAACGGAACATCGGACACGTTGCCCATACAAAGGCGAAGCTTCTTATTGGACTGCGAATATCGACGGTCAAACGCATGAGAATATCGTATGGGGTTACGAGAACCCGATTCCCGAAATTCCGAAAATCAAAGGGCTCCTGTCCTTCTATAGTGAACGCGTTGAAACGTATGTTGACGGCGAACGGGACGGCGATTTAACTTGGCATCTTTCGGCGCTTGATTTTTTTAACGCGAACGAAATTAAACCGGTGCTCGCTTAAAGCAAGAGTCAAATAACGGGACTGACCTGATTGCAGGAAGTCTTTTTTTTATTTTGAGGCCATGTAATATATTTGTACACGTACTTGTACAAGGGGGGGCATCATGAACGGAACACAAACATTAAATAGGGCGCTTGATATTTTGTTTGCATTATCGGAAGCGAACGATACGCTGACGGTAAGCGAGATTGCCGAGAAAGTATCCATACCGGAGAGCACAACCTACCGCTTTTTACAAACGCTTGAACAGAACGGCATCGTAGAGCGGCGCGGGAAGAGCCAAG
The DNA here is from genome assembly GCF_003399985.2 of Paenibacillus sp. ATY16. Taxonomy (NCBI): domain Bacteria; kingdom Bacillati; phylum Bacillota; class Bacilli; order Caryophanales; family Paenibacillaceae; genus Paenibacillus; species Paenibacillus sp. ATY16. The sequence goes on from NZ_NMOK02000037.1 coordinate 381,547, forward strand.
TTGGCCTTGGCTTAAGGATCTTAGACTTGGCAAGGAGTCTCAGCCATCAGATGCACCGCGAGTTACTGCCGCTCGCTTTCCCAATCATGGAGGAATTGACTGCGCAAACCCAAGAAACATCCGTATTGTTCGTACGGACAGGACTGAACTGCGTATGTATTCAAAACGTCAGGAGCCAAGGACTTCTGCAATTCGCCGTGGAAAATGGCCGCGTGCTGCCGCTAGCTTCCGGCGCGTCGGGAAAATGTATACTCGCTTATGAAAACGAACGGACGATCGATCGTGTATTTGACACGCTTGGATCCGAGTCGGAACGGTCAAAGCTTGCCGAGGATCTTGAGATTATCAAAAACAACGGTTACTGCATCACGCACGGCGAAGTCGATCCCGATATTTTCGCTATGGCAGCCCCGATTTTCGATGCGCATGGGCTCATCGTTGCGAGTATTTCCATAGCGGGTCCGAATTTTCGCAGCAATGCCGAATACGACAAGGAGATGGCAGGATATTTGCTTGATGCATCCGAGCGGTTGTCGCGTAGGCTAGGGAATGGATAGCTTATAATTCCGACAAGTTTACTAGAAAATATTTCATTGACAGGACCATGATTCCATAATAATATTAAATTATAATATGTGTTTATCACATTGTAATAATTAAGGGGCTCACCTGGCGATAGGAGGTCTCATTTTCCCGGAAGGGAAAATGAGACCTTTTTTGTTTACCGGGAGCGGAAGAATTCCGATAGTCTGTATCGGACACTTCAAAAAGGAGGGAAAAGGACTCATTTTTCATCTATAAATCTGACTAAAAATATAAGTCTAATATGTTTTACGGAAGGGAGAACGCCATGAACAACGGTACCGCGGTGGAATTCAGGAAAGTGACGAAAAACTACGGTTCGGGCAATGTGCTGGACGGATTCAATCTCATTATACCGGCTGGAAAAATTGTTACGATCATCGGTCCGTCAGGCTGCGGGAAGACGACGCTACTTAAGATGATCAACCGGTTGATCGAGCCGGAATCAGGCAGCGTATTCGTCGAAGGGGAAGAAGTCTCGCAGCTAGACCCGGTCACGCTGCGGCGAAAAATCGGGTATGTCATTCAACAAATCGGATTGTTTCCGCACATGACGATCGCTGAGAATATTTCAATCGTGCCACGGCTAAAGGGGGAGAAGAGACAGCGTTACAATGCGCGTGCGGATGAACTGCTTGAACTGATCGGACTTGATCCTATGCGATTTCGAGGCCGGTATCCGCATGAACTAAGCGGCGGGCAGCAGCAGCGCGTAGGAGTCGCACGTGCCCTCGCCGCCGACCCCTCCATTATTCTTATGGATGAGCCTTTCAGTGCACTCGATCCAATCAGTCGCGTACAACTGCAAAAAGAATTGATCAAGCTGAACGAACGAGTTCAGAAAACAATCATATTCGTGACACACGATATTGACGAGGCACTGAAAATTGCTGATTTGGTCGTACTTCTCCGTGAAGGAAGCATCATCCAAATGGGGACGCCTGCCCAACTCCTAGATCAGCCAGCCGGACATTTCGTCCGCGAATTTCTGGGTACTGAACGGTATGGTGAATACAGCATTTAATTACTTGAAAGGAGTAATCCGCTTATGGATCAAGTGTGGAACACCTTGCAAGCCGATTGGCCGCTCATCGTGCAGAAAACCGGCGAACATTTTCGGCTATCGTTCCTATCGGTACTTATTGCGTGCCTTATCGCCATTCCAGCCGGTATTACATTGACCGCCTATCGCAGATTGGCAAACGGCGTCATTACGGTTGTCTCGGTTATTCAGACAATCCCAAGTCTGGCACTGTTCGGTTTCATGATCCCGTTTGTTGGCATCGGAACGAAACCGGCGATTATCGCGTTGACGTTATATTCGCTTCTGCCCATTTTGCAAAATACATACGTTGGCATCGGCGGAGTTAATCCCGCGCTTATAGAGGCGGGAACGGGAATGGGGATGACGAGATGGCAAATTTTATGGATGGTTCAACTGCCTATAGCGCGCAGCGTTATCATGGCGGGGGTCCGGCTCGTGGCCGTGCAAACGATTAGTTTGGCGACCATCGCCACGTACATCGCCGCCGGCGGACTTGGCGATATCATTACGCGGGGTATTTCCATGATTAATACGACTACCATCATGGAGGGAGCTATACCGGTATCGCTGCTCGTCATCGTGGTTAATGTCCTGCTGTTGGGATTGAACCGGGTTTTAACGCCGAAGGGCTTGCGTCACTATACCAAACAATAAGGAAAAGTCGAGAGGAGATATGAAATGGGGAACATGAGAGTGAGCGTGCATGGCAGATATTGGCGTAAGGTGGCATTCACTGGAGGGCTGGCATTCCTTGTGCTTTTAGGAACAGCGGGTTGCGGGAAATCGGAGTCCGCCTCGTCTTCGGCGGAGGATACGATCACCATCGCAACCAAAGGCTTCGCGGAATCCGATATTATGGCCAACGCGATTAAGCTGCTGATCGAGGATAATACGAAGCTGAAAACAAACGTGACGACGCTAGACAATAACCTGCTGTGGAAAGCGATTGATGCGGGTGACGTCGATACCTATGTTGAATATACCGGCACGGCGCTGCTGAATATCTTGAAGGCCAAGCCCGAATATGATCCGCAGAAAGCCTACGACGTCGTCAAGCAGCAGCTTAAAGAGAAGAACCACATTAACGTGCTGGACCAAATTGGCTTTAACGATACGTATGCTCTCGTACTGCGCAAAGAGGTCGCAAATAAGCTGAACATCAAAACCACTTCGGAACTGGCGGCGCACGCGGGTGAAATCGTCTTCGGCACGAGCCAGGAATTTTTGAAGCGCGAAGATACTTGGCCGCTTTTAGAGAAGGTATACGATCTAAAATTCAAAGAGATCAAAACGATTCAAAATAATGCCCTTGGTTATAAGGCGATTGAGCAAGGAATTATCGACGTTACGGACGTTTATACGACAGACAGCAAGATTCCTACCGCAGACTTTATCGTACTCGATGACGATAAGCACGTTTTCGTGCCGTATTACGCCATTCCGGTCATTCGCGAAGCGACTTTGGAGAAGCATCCCGAGTTGAAGGGCATTATTAATAAACTTGCCGGCACCATCGACGATGCCGAGATGCAGAAACTGAACGGTGAAGTGGAACTGAAGAAGCGTCCAGCAAATGATGTAGCGAAGGAATGGCTGCAGAGCGAAGGTTTGCTCAAAAAATAAAAGGGGGGCAGAAAGCATGAGCAAGAAACAACGACAAATGGCGCTTGGTGCCATGATGTATTTTCCGGCAGGCGAGCATATCTCCAGCTGGCGGCATCCGGAATCGGACGCCGCCGGCCTGATGGATTTCAATTATTATAAGCACATCGCTCAAACGGCGGAACGCGGCAAGTTCGACATGTTCTTTTACGCGGATGAGTTATACGTGTGGGATCGCTTCGAATCCGGTGTTGCGCAATCGAACAGCATTCGCCCGGAACCGTTTACGCTGCTCTCGGCGCTGGCGGCCGTCACAAGTCGGATCGGGCTAGCTGCAACGGTGTCGACGACCTACAACGAGCCTTACCATATTGCACGAAAACTGGCTACGCTGGACCACTTGAGCGGAGGCCGTGCGGGATGGAATATCGTCACATCCCAAACTGACGAAGAAGCACGTAATTTCGGGTTAGAACAGCATCCGCAGCATAAAGACCGTTACGGTCGTGCCAGGGAGTTTGTGGACGTCACCCAAGGGCTATGGGACAGCTGGGACGACGATGCGCTTCTGTTCGACAAGGCAGGAGGCAACTTTGCCGATCCGTCCAAACTGCATACGCTTCATCATAAATCAGAGAATTTTGCAGTACGCGGTCCCTTGAATGTTTCGCGGCCGCCGCAGGGTTATCCGGTTCTCATTCAAGCCGGCGCGTCGGAGGCAGGTAAAGAATTGGCAGCCGCTTCGGCTGAGGTCGTCTTTGCGCCGGGCTCCGCCTTTGGGCTGTTCGGCACGGTCGAAGACGGAAAAGCACTGTATGACGACATCAAGGACCGCATGACTAAATACGGACGTTCACGGGATGATCTAAAGATTTTACCTGGCGTGCTGCCGATTATCGGCAGAACGGAAGAAGAAGCAAAAGAAAGACTGGATGCCGTAAATGAGTTGACGCCGGAGCGTCTTGGCTTGGATCTTCTCTCGCATTATTTAGGCCGCGATATCTCCAATTATCCACTGGACGAACCGCTCCCGTACGTCCCCCAATTGGAAGGCTTTAATCAAAGCAAGAGTAATTTGACACGTATCCTGCAGCTGCTGGAACGCGAAGCTCTGACAATTCGCCAGTTGTATAAACGGGTTAACTCCCGCGGCATAGCAGGCACGCCTACACAGATCGCGGATCAGCTTGAAGCCTGGTTCCTTGCCGGGGCAGCTGACGGCTTTAACGTCATGTTCCCGCACCTGCCAGGCGGCTTGGATGATTTCGTCGATCTGGTCGTGCCTGAGCTTCAGCGGCGAGGTCTGTACCGACTGGACTATACCGGCGCGACACTTCGTGATCATCTCGGGCTGAAGCGACCCGAAAGTCGATACGCCAACGTCCAATCTCAAACAAAGAGGTGAATCCCCAATGACGGTACATGCAAACGAGAATCGAATCGAAGCTGCGCGGGGGAGTAAACTGCGCTGCAAAGGGTGGCGGCAAGAGGCACTGCTGCGCATGCTTGAAAACGTGCTGGAGAACGGGGAGAACCAGAAGGAGCTGATCGTTTATGCTTCGCTTGGCAAAGCGGCCCGCGACTGGCCTGCTTATCATGCGATTGTGGATACGTTGAAACAGTTGGAGGAGGGAGAAACGCTCGTCATACAATCCGGCAAACCAATCGGCATATTTCGCACCCAGAAACGGGCACCTCTCGTCATCATGGCCAACTGCAACCTTGTCGGCCGCTGGGCGACAAGCGAGCATTTTTATGATTTACAGGAGAAAGGCTTAATCGTCTGGGGTGGCCTTACCGCGGCTGCCTGGCAGTACATCGGCTCGCAAGGAGTCATTCAGGGCACCTACGAAATTTTTCAAAGTATTGCCAGATTGCATTTCGGAGGCAGCTTGCGCGGCAAGTTTATCTTGACGGCGGGACTTGGAGGCATGGGCGGTGCTCAGCCGCTAGCCGGAACGATGGCCGAAGCCGCCATTTTATGCGTGGAAGCGGACGTAGCGCGTATCGACAAACGCCTTGCGAGCGGCTATTTGCAGCGCAAAACGTCAGATCTGGACGAAGCGCTTCGCTGGATTGGCGAAGCGGTAACGACCCGCGAAAGTCTGTCGGTCGGCTTGCTTGGCAATGCCGCTGACGTTTATCCGGAACTGCTTCGCAGAGGCATTGTGCCGGATATTGCGACGGATCAGACCTCAGCGCATGATTTGCTTTACGGATATATCCCGAGCGGTTATACACCAGAGCGGGTGGTGGCGGTTCGGGCTGAGAATCCCGACAGGCTGAAGGACGACGCGGGCCGTTCCATTGCCGCCGAAGTCCGCGCATTGCTCGGTTTTAAGGAACGGGGGGCCATTGTTTTCGATAACGGCAACAACATTCGTACCCAAGCGAAGCTGTACGGCGTCGAAAATGCCTTTGACATCGATATTTTCACGGAAGCGTTCCTGCGCCCGTTGTTCGCGCGAGCGATCGGGCCTTTCCGTTGGATTGCATTAAGCGGTGATCAGGGCGATATCGCAAAAATCGATGATTATATTCTTCAAGCCTTTGGCGACAACGAAATCGTCGCAAACTGGATCCGGCTGGCGAAAGTCCATGTTCCGGTTGAAGGATTACCCGCCCGCATCGGTTGGTTCGGCCACGGGGACCGGACGAAGCTTGCCCTCGCGGTAAATACGATGGTTCGGGAAGGCAAGCTATCGGGTCCCGTCGCTTTCTCGCGTGACCATTTGGACGCCGGGGCGATGGCGCATCCCAATATTATGACGGAACGAATGAAAGACGGCAGTGACGCAATCGCGGATTGGCCGCTGCTAAATGCCATGATGAGCTGCTCATCCATGGCAGATCTGGTCGCGATTCATTCCGGCGGCGGAGGATACGCTGGTTATATGACGAGTGCGGGCATTACGGTCGTCGCCGACGGTTCCGAATTCGCGGACGAGCGTCTTCGCACCTCGTTGACCAACGATACAACTCTTGGGGTCCTTCGATACGCGGACGCCGGCTACACGGAATCCCATGACGAAATTCAAAACAAAGGCATCCGTCGCATCGCGACGGAGCAATATGGAGGTAATCCTAATGCGTGAATTAACACATGAAGATGTCGTCGCCGCGGTAAGAGGCGGATCCGTCTTCGCCTCCGGCGGCGGAGGTTGGGTGGATCATGGTCTTGAAATTGGCGGAGCTGCTGTCGCGCTTGGCAGGCCTAAGCTAGTATCGGTCGACGAACTGCCGGAGGATGCCATTGTTCTGACCTGTACGGCAATCGGCGCGCCGGCAGGCACGGATTGGCAGATGCTCGGAAAGGATTATATTAAAGCCGTTCAACTGGTTCAGGAGCGTTACGAAGGCAAAATCGTCGGCGTCATGACGCCGCAAAACGGCATGTCCAGCAGCATTAACGGGTGGCTCCCCGCGGCGGCGCTCGGACTCGTCGTTGTTGACGCGACCGGTGACATCCGTGCCCATCCTACGGGCAAAATGGGTTCCCTCGGACTTGCGTCCCGCATCGATTTCGAGACGATTCAAGCCGTAGCTGGCGGTAAGCCGGATAGCGGGACATATATCGAGCTAGTGACGACCGGAACCCCGGCTAAAACCTCCAATATTCTGCGCACGGCAGCTGATATGGCAGGCGGGTTCATCGCCGCGGCCCGCCATCCGTTGCCGGCTAGCTATATTAAGGAACACGCGGCCGTAGGAGGTATTTCCATTGCAATCGAATTGGGCCGCACAATTCTGCAAGCTGAGGCGAGCGGCGCGGACGCCGAAGGCATCCTGAAGGCGATTGAAACGCATACGGGTGGTTTGTTCATTGACCGAGGTAAGGTATCGCGGAAGAACGTTCGCTATTCAGGCGCGTTCGATATCGGCACGATCGAGATCGACGTGCAGGGTGAAGGCGGATTGACGCTGCATGTCATGAACGAATATATGGCAGTCGTCGACAACCAAGGGATTCGTAAGAGCACGTTCCCCGATGTCATCACAACCTTCTCACTGGAGACCGGCAGACCTGTCAGCGTCGGCCATATCGAAGAAGGTCAGGATATCGGCGTCTTCGTTATCGACAAGTCTCTTATTCCGCTAAGCTCCAGTGTCAAAGACCCTAGCGTCTATCCAGAGGTAGAACTTGCGCTCGGTATCGAGCTGTACCGCCATGCATTCCCGGAAACGGTGAAGGCGCATGTCTGACATACTGCGCCTGGATGGCAGCAGCCTTTCGATAGCAGACGTATATGAGGTTGCATACGGCGGGAGGAAGATCGAAATCGCCGCGCCGGCTTGGGAACGAGTGAACGCGGCGCGCCGGCTAATCTTTGAATTAGCCGATCGGGACGTCCCGGTGTACGGGTTGAACCGAGGCGTGGGCTGGAACAAAGATAAAACCATTGAAGCGGTTTTCTTCGAACGCTTTAACCGCAATCTGATTCGCTCCCATTCCGCGGGAATCGGGCCCTATGCATCTGAGCCCGAGGTCCGGGCTGTTCTGCTCGCTAGATTGAATACGTTATTGGTTGGTTGCTCCGGCGCGGATCCATCCATCGTTCTGAGGTATGCCGAATGCCTGAATCGACGCGTCCATCCGGTACTCCCGTTGCGCGGATCCGTTGGTGCAGCTGATATTACAACACTTTCCCATATCGGGCTTGCATTCATAGGGGAAGGGGAGGCCGATTACGAAGGCCGCCGACTTCCCGCGTTGGAGGCGTTGTCTGCTGCAGGATTGACGCCGCTTACACTCGGGCCGAGGGACGGGCTCGCTATCGTCAGCTCCAATGCGCACGCGGCTGGAACGGGGGCTCTCGTTTTACACGAAATCGGTGAATTGTTGGAGCTGGCGGATATCGTATATGCCTTGTCGCTAGAGGGGTTGAGCGGTAACGTCAGTCCTCTTGAGGAGGGAGTTCATCGCGTCAGACCGTATCCAGGTCAGCTGCGAAGCGTCGCCGGCGTGCGATCGGCTCTACAAGACAGCGATATATGGCAGCATTATAATCCAGAATCGCTGCAGGATCCGCTGAGCTTCCGCGATGCTTGCCACATTCATGGCGCGGCATACGATGCTCTTGGCTACACAGCCGAGCAACTGGAAATCCAGTTAAACGGCTCTGATGATAATCCATGCGTGCTGGTGGACGAGGGTCGTATCATCTCCTGCGCGAATTTCGAAGCGGTCTCATGGACGCTTGGCTTCGAGATGCTTGGCAGTGCCCTGCATCATGTGTCACGGGCCGCGTGTTATCGGATCATCAAGCTCGGTACGCCTTCCTTTACCGGCTTGAGTCGGTTTCTGACACCAAACGAAGATTCCTCAATCGGCTATTGCACCGCGCAAAAAACCGCAACATCCCTCGACGCGGAAATCCGACATTTATCCAATCCGGCATCTGCCGATTATTTTGCGCTTGCAGGCGAAATCGAAGATCACGCGGCCAATTCGCCTTTCGTCGTGGCAAAGACGCGGGAGATCCTCGACCGGCTGCGCTGGATTATCAGCATCGAGGTGCTGCATGCCGCGCAGGCGGTTGATCTGCGCAATGCCGCCTCCGGTAATTCTGTGCTTGGCAGGGGGACACGCGCGATTCATGCAGCTCTTCGGGAACAGGTATCGTTTCTCGCGGAAGACCGCAACATCAGCAAAGATATAGAAACCGCCTACGTTATGATTAAAAACGGAGAAATGCTTGAAGCGGCAAGAGAGGCATTCGCTACTAGTATATAAAGGGGATGTGAAATAATGGTACATTTTGATCCGCAATGGTCGCTTCGGGATATCGGAGGCGAAGATTGGCAAATTCGGGCGGAGCGGAGCCCCCGCTGGATCCGCGTGAAGTTCGGCAATGTTTTCGTCGCCGATAGCAAGCGTGCACTAGTCGTAACGGAAACCGGCAAGCTGCCGGTCTACTATTTTCCGAAAGCAGACGTGCGAACGGATCTTCTGCTAGAATCTCCGCATCGCGAATTGGACCCTAATAAAGGAGAAGCGACGTATTTGCATGTCGATACGGGTAATGGCTTCATTGAACGGGCTGCCTGGACGTATTCGACACCAACAACGAAAAGCGCGCTGCTCGCCGATTATATCGCATTTGTTTGGAAGAAGGCCGATGCCTGGTTTGAGGAAGAAGAAGAGATATTCGTCCACGCTCGGGATCCATATACGCGCATTGATGCCTTACCGAGTTCTCGCCATGTGCAAGTACTGCTAGGCGGCCAGGTGATTGCGGATAGCCGTAATCCGGTCATTCTCTTAGAGACAGGATTGACGCCTCGCTATTATTTGCCTAAGGAGGACATCGACTTCAACTATCTTATTCCGTCAGAGACGATCACAAGATGTCCATATAAAGGTCTCGCCACCTACCATACAGTAAGCGTCGGCGACAAAGTATACAAGGACGTTGTCTGGCAATACGAAAATCCGCTGCCCGAGGTGCATGAAATTTCCGGCAGGTACAGCTTCTATAATGAGGTTGTTGATGCGATTATCATCGATGGCGAGAAATGGGTTCTACGGGGAGAAGATCGTCTTGCTTACGGAAACATTGGCAAGACCAATTCGTAACCGTTTATTGCGAGGGATGGCATAATGATGAGGAGTGGGCGTCAATCGGCAGTACTGGCATTGCTTGGCACGTCCATTTCGTGGGGGTTCAGCTACGTAATTAGTGCCCATCTGCTTCAATCCTTCTCACCGATGGGGCTGTCTTTCCTTCGAATGGCGCTAACTTGGGCTTGGATCGTGATTTTGCTCTAGCGAAAAAAAGAAACAACGAGACTTTCTCATCAGACATGGTTGCTCCTGCTGATGTCTTCCGCATTCGGAACATTGATTCAACAGCCGCTCTATTTTGAGGGACTTCGTTTGTCCACGGCTGCAAATGCTTCTTTGATCTATGCTGCGGCTCCGCTAGCTGCTATTTTCCTCGAGAGACTAACGCTGAAGACACACCTGACTACCATGAAGCTGATCGGAGGAATCATCGGCTTTGCCGGGGTTGCGATCATTGTTGGTATCGGGGATAACGGTTTACGGCTTACCGCCGGAGACGGGCTATTATTTTTTGCAATGTTAGGCATGACCGCCAGCATGATGTTCACGCCTGTTCTGGCGAAAAAGATGTCGTTGCGCATCATGAACCTAAATTCCGTTGGTATCGGCATGCTTATGATGGCTCCTATTGCGGGGAGCGAGGCGTATGCGGGAAGATGGATAGCTTCAAACCAATCGATGCCTTGGATTCTATTGATTCTGCTTGCCTTTATTACAGCCGTATCCGGCATTTGGTGGACAAAGGGAGTGGCGGAGGCTGGACCGGGAACAGCGGCAATATTTATGAATCTACCTCCATTTATCTCGCTCATGGCAGGTCATTGGATTATCGGTGATCCGATCCGACACGTCCAGCTGTGGGGAGGGGCTTTGGTCTTGCTGGGAGTATTCGCTTCTACCGGCCTGCCGCTGCTTAAGCCGGATTTAAGTAAAACCACGGACCAGTAAGTAGAAACCCCAATCGCAATAATTGATTGTAATCTGCCGGTTAAATACACATCGGCAGATTCTTTGCGTTTAAATGACAGACTGGATTGTAGAGCTATCGTGTGTTATGTTAATTTTTAGGAAATGCACTTACTTAAAAGTAAGGAGATGATTCGTCCAATGATTCATCAGCGTGAATGTCCGGTCGAGACGCTCCTTCATGTTTTAAGCGGCAAATGGAAGCCTCTGATTTTATGGCATCTGATGGAATCCAAGAAGAGATTCAACGACCTGGAAAAGCTAATACCCGATGTATCCCAAAAAATGCTCTCGCAGCATCTCCGTGATTTGGAACGAGAAGGCATCGTCGACAGAACGGTCTATCCCGACGTCCCTCCAAGGGTAGAATATTCGCTAAGCGAGTATGGCAAAACCTTGATTCCCGTAGCGGAAGCGATGTGTGCTTGGGGAGAAAATCATAATAAGCGGAAATATGAAGAGTCAGCGTCATAGAGCTGGTTCAAACAACAGGCTGCCACATCCCGGGCAGCTTTTTTTGTCTTCCCGCGGCTTTAATCCTGATACTTACTTTTAAGTTAGTACCCTACTTTAAAGTGGGTTCTTAACAGCATTTTGAAGCGGTGCTAAGCTTGAATTAACCAATATTAGGGTTTATTCAAGAGGAGGAATCAACAATGAAAATGATTGTTTTTGGAGCGACGGGCAATACGGGAAAAAGAGTGTTGGTACAGGGGCTAAAAAGGGGGCATGAGATGACCGCATTCGTGCGAAATGCCGAAAAGCTTTATGAGCAGCTAGGCGAGCATTACGCAAAGCATGTGAAGGTGATCGCAGACGATATTTTGGACCCGGCGAGTGTCGGTGAGGCGCTCGCGCATCAAGACGCCGCTATTCTTGCAGCCGGCCATGCGGGTCAGGGAGAAGAGTTTATTCGTATGGTCGATAACATTATCAGCCAATGCGAATTGCAATCCAGCTTCTCCGGACGGGTATGGATGATGGGAGGAGCCGGCCTGCTGGATATTCCGAATACGGACCTTATCGGCAACCATTTACCCGGCTTTCCGCCCGAGTATAGGAATCACAACCGGAATCTCGAAAGGCTGCAGCAGACGATGCTTGACTGGTCCATCATGTGTCCGGGTACAATGATCGATTCAAACGAGCTGCCGGCACAGGCTCATCTGCATGTTACAACGGATGCTTTGCCCATTCCGATGCCGGAGACGATCAAGGAATATTCCGAGGCAGATATAGCCGGTCACTTGTTCAGCCGGCTTCAAGAGCTCGATGTAACCTATGATGATGTCGTAACCTGCATGTTGGACCATCTTGAACTCGGAGGAGCGTTTCATAGAAAAAGGGTTGGTCTAGCCTATCAGAACCATAGCACGATACGCTAGGGGAAGGGAGATAAACGCATTGTTCGGATTACTGCTCGTCGTTCATATATTTGCTTCGATCGCCGTCATTGGCCCCGCATTCGTAATGCCTATCATTCGAAGATCCGCAAGAACCGTAGGTCAATTGCACTTTGCTTTAGGTGTGACGGCTAAACTTACCATTATACTCAAGATCGGCGGAACCGTACTCATTTTAACCGGAGTTTGGCTTATGATCATAACCAAGATGGGGTTATCTCAATTATGGCTCAATACAGCCATTCTGTTATCGCTCTCCATGATCGTCATGATCGATGGATGGATTGAGCCGCGTGTGAAGAAGATCTTTAAGCTTACTGCCGAAAGCCAGGACCACAGCAAGGAAATACCCGCCGAATTCAGATTATGGATAAAAAAGGTCGTACCAATTGAGATCGCAGCACAGCTGCTAATGATTGCCATATTGGTGCTTATGGTCGTTAAACCATTTTAATAATGCTGATTTTTAAAAAAGCCCTTGCAAGAGGGCTTTTCGTGTTTTTGACAGGGGAAGTGAAAAATCTTGTAACTACAGTTAAACTACAGATGACCATGCTATCTTGTTTCAGGAGGAATATTTATGGACATACGAATTCTGCTTGTCGAGGATGACGAACATATAGGCAATACCGTCAAAACCTTTTTAATCGAAGCCGGCTATCAAGTAGACGTCTGCCTAGACGGCAACGAAGCGTACAAAAAATTTTATAATCAGATTTACCAGCTTGTCATTCTCGACATCATGCTGCCCGGTATGAATGGCCAAGAGCTATTACGGGAGTTTCGCAAGCTGAATAATACGCCCATACTGATGATGACTGCTCTATCGGACGATGAAAACCAGATCAAAGCGTTCGACGCGGAAGCGGACGATTACGTAACAAAGCCATTCAAGATTCAGCTTTTGCTGAAACGCGTGGGAGCCCTGCTCAGGCGAAGCGGCGCGTTGGCAAAAGAAATACGCTGCAGCAACCTGACGCTTCTGCCGGATGATTTCAGAGCGCTTTACCGTGGCGTAGAGCTGCCCCTGACGCTCAAAGAATTTGAGATCCTTATGCTATTGGTTCAGAATAGGGGCCGGACGTTATCCCATGAAATCATCTTATCGCGAGTGTGGGGCTACGATTACGACGGTGACGGCAGCACCGTGCATACGCATATCAAAAATCTGCGGGCAAAGCTGCCTGAAAATATCATCAAGACGGCACGCGGCGTAGGCTACCGATTGGAGGAAGACACGCTTTGAGAAGAAGCGGAATATTCATCAAAGTATTTATTTACACCATCATTTTCTCAGGGTTGTTGGTTGGCGCGACGGCAGCTCTATTTTCAACGCAAATCATGTCTTATTATTCAGGCCTCCAACTCCAGAAAATCAGCGGGACATACAAGCAGTTAATTGAACGGTCACAAGGGAATGCCGATATTGCGGAAATCGCGAATCAATTCCATGATCGGAACCAATCGTTTCGTTTCTATATTACGGACGAAGGCGGCAGCATTGTTTATGTAACGCCTGCCGCTAATCCAGCCAGCAGTTTGACTGACATAAAGGCCGAGAGAGAAAGATCTTCGTTCCTCGTTTATCTCGGAAACGGCTATGCGCTCCACGTATTCAACGACGATGCCTTTTCGCTAAAATACGGTCCTTTGATTGCGCGCGTGATGGTTATATTGTCAGGCATGCTTGTCGTCTGCGTCCTCGCATCGTATATCTTTGCCCGCCAGATGACGAAACCGATCAAAGCTTTGGCGGATAATACAACCAAGATGGCGAATCTCGAAGAGGTCCCGCCTCTCCCGGAGCGCAAGGATGAGCTTGGGGTATTGGCACGCGACGTTCATTCCATGTACGACAGGCTGAAGAAAACCATCTCCCAGTTAGAGGACGAAATTTTAAGAGAACGCGAGCTGGAGGAAACGCAGCGTTACTTCTTCTCCGCGGCTTCCCATGAGCTAAAAACGCCTGTCGCGGCAACAAGCGTTTTGCTGGAAGGAATGCTTGAAAATATAGGCGATTACAAAGATCATCCCAAATACCTGCGCGAATGCTTAAAGATGATGGACGCGCAAGGCAAAATGATTTCCGATATATTGGAGATTGTCAGTCTGAACGACGGAAAAATCGTACCCGCTCCCGAAAAACTCGACATCGGGCGTATCGTTGCCGACATGCTGCTTCATTTTCATCCCTTGTATGAGGCAAAAGGGCAACGTATCGTTACGGATATTCCTGAAGGGGAGACCTGCCTGGCAGATCCTAAAATGTTAAATAAGGTGCTTTCAAACATCGTATTAAACGCGGTGCAAAATACGCCGCACGGCGGGGAGATCCGGGTATGGAGCGCTTCCGTCGCCGGTCAATGCCGCCTTTGCGTGTTGAACAAGGGGGTGAGAATTGACGATGCGGCACTGCCGAAGCTGTTCGATCCGTTCTATCGGGTAGATAAAGCGAGGAGCCGGAATAAGGAACGTAGCGGCTTGGGACTAGCCATTGTCCGCAAAACGTTAGAATCCATGCGCGTTGATTTTGCTTTGGAAAACACGACGGACGGCGTTCTGTTTTGGATGCACTTGCCCGTAATTACGAAGGATGCATAGAAGGAGATTTTATGAATACGCGACAACGAATAGAAACCGTCATTTTATATGGCGTTTGCATCTGTTACATAATAGTGTTACTAAAAATATTGTTCCTATCGAGAGTTTCGATAGCGGAGATTTTTAATACGGAAAGAACCATAACGAGGTCTATCAATCTCGTACCCTTTCACAGCATAACGGAATTCATAGCCGGCAGCACGGCTAATTCAAAAAGATTCGCTTTTGCCAATGTGATTGGCAATATCCTTATTTTTTTCCCTCTTGGGGTGTATCTGCCTTTATTTAAGAAAAAAAACATAACGAATGTTTTGTCTATTATGATTGTGAGTTTATTCGTTGAGATCATTCAGGGACTTTTAGGCATTGGAGCGGCAGATATTGACGATATCATTCTAAATTCTATAGGCGGATGGATTGGCCTTTTCGTTTACGAGTTATTACTCTTGATTTTGAGGAATAAGACAAGGGTTATGACTGCGATTACCGTCATCTCGGCTATCGTTGGATATCCGGTTACTTACTATTTATTGTTTATGATCAAAATGAGATTTTGAAGATCTGTTAATGCTTGCCTGACTCAAGCCTTCTCGATAATAAGCTGAATTCCGGGGTACTCTAAACAACGGAATGCTTACGCTTTATATTGAATGGAGGATAAACAATGAAAACGTTGGTCATCATCACTCATCCTAATATGACGGCTTCAAGAGTGAATAAGGCATGGCGCGAAGAATTGCAAAACCATAAAGACATCACGATTCACGAATTATACGCGACGTATCCCGACGAAAAGATCGATATTGCCCGCGAGCAAAAACTTATCGAATCCCACGACCGTATCATTTTCCAATATCCGTTGTATTGGTACAGCACGCCGCCTTTGTTAAAGAAATGGTTTGACGAGGTTCTGCAATACGGATGGGCGTATGGAGCCGATGGCAGTAAAATAGCCGGCAAAGAAATTGGCGTTGCCGTTTCAACATACGGTACAAATGAGTCGTATCAGCATTCCGGGTTTAATCGATTTACGCTTGAAGAAATTCTGCGCCCAGTCGAAGCATTGGCTCATTTCATCAGCTGCGAGTACCTGCCGCATTTCGCCTTAAACGATGCTTCAAATCTGACCGACGAGCGGCTTGCTAAGAGCAAAGCCGATTACATCAACCATATTCGCAGCGTTAAGCCAACCTTGGTTCACAGCTAAGCTTGTCTTTCTTGCGAGGAAACCGCCCCCTTGGGGCGGTTTTTTAATGCGGCAAGCAGAAGCGAATGAAGGGGATAACCAAAGGGATAGGCTGGAATACTATCCTCAAAGAAAGGGAGGACTCGCATATGAAGACTTGGCGTAAAAATATCTGCTTCATGCTGTTATTCGCGGTCATTCTGCTTGGCGGATCGGCATGCGGCAATAAAAACAACGATAACGGTGCAAATACGGGCACTAATAACGGGAACAACGGGACTGCCGGTACGGGAAACACGACGAATAGCGGTAACGCGGCATCCTATAATTCACTGAAGGCGATTAAGTCAAGCGGCGAGATCACGATCGGCACGGAAGGTACATACGCACCGTTTACGTTCCATGACGCAAGCGGCAAGTTGACGGGGTTTGATGTCGAAATCGCCGAGGAGATCGCTAAGCGCATTGGGGTTAAGGCGAAGTTCGTTGAAACGAAGTGGGACGGCATGCTTGCCGGATTGGATGCGAAGCGCTTCGATATGGTGGCAAACGAAGTCACCATTCGAGACGACCGGAAGGCGAAATACGATTTCTCCGACCCGTATATCCTGTCCAAGGCGGTTCTGATTGTGAAGGAAAGCAATACGAACATCAAAAGCCTGACCGATCTCAAAGGGAAGAAGTCCGGCCAGTCGCTTACCAGCGATCTTGGCGACATTGCCAAAGCGAACGGAGCGCAGCTTGTCGCGGTGGATGGATTCAATCAAGCTATCGATTTGCTCACGTCCGGACGAATTGATGCGACGATCAATGATAAATTATCCTATCTGGATTTGAAGAAAGCGCGTCCTGACGTTCCAATAAAGGTGGTTGCGGAGACGGACCAGGTGTCGCAGAGCGGCATGCTTTTCCGTAAAGGAAGCAACGAGCTTGTTGCTGCCGTAAATAACGCGATTAAAGAAATGAAGGCGGACGGCCGGTATTTGGAAATTTCCAAAACCTATTTCGGCGAGGACGTTTCGAAATAAAAGGGCGGGTAGGGTATCATGAATGAACGAACTAACCTGGATATTTTCACCGATTCCTTCCTGCCCCTGCTGCATGCAGGAATCGCATTCACGGTTCCTCTTACGTTGATTTCATTCGCGCTGGGACTTGTGCTGGCGCTCTTAACGGCACTCGCGCGGCTGTCGGATTTTTATCCGATTGTTTGGATCGCGAGATTCTACGTCTGGATTATACGCGGGACTCCGCTCTTGGTCCAATTGTTCATTATTTTCTACGGGCTTCCCAGCGTAGGCATTCTAATCGACGCGTTCCCGGCAGCGGTTATTGGGTTTACGCTTAGCGTAGGTGCCTATGGATCGGAGATCATCCGTGCGGCAATCGTATCCATTCCGAAGGGACAATGGGAAGCGGCGTTCTCGCTTGGGGAAACGAGATTGCAGGCGCTGCGCCGCATAATCCTGCCCCAGGCGGCAAGGGTCTCGGTGCCGCCCCTATCCAATTCGTTCATTTCCTTGGTAAAAGATACCTCGCTGGCGGCAACGGTGACGGTTACGGAGCTATTTCAAAAAGGGCAGCAAATCACTGCGGCTGTCTACGAGCCGCTGTTGATCTACTGCGAGGTCGCATTGATCTATTTGATTTTCTGCTCGATACTGGCATTGCTGCAACGGCAGCTGGAAATCTTTTTTAATCGATATTTTACGGCTTAACCGGTGCGGTTCATTCTTAGGAGGTTATCCCCAATGATCGAAGTACGCGAATTAACCAAATCATTCGGCGACACTCCCGTGCTTCGCGGTATAAATTTGACGCTGGAGCAGGGGCAGGTGCTTGTGTTGATCGGACCTTCGGGTTCCGGAAAGTCAACCTTGCTGCGCTGTTTAAATGTGCTCGAGATGCCTACATCGGGGATTGTCGCAATCGGGAAGGTTCGGCTCGAATTCCGGCCGAATTCGAAGCCGCGAAAGGCGGATGTGCTGGCGTTGCGCCGCCAGTCAGGCATGGTGTTCCAAGCCTATCACTTATTTCCTCATTTCACTGCGCTTCAGAACGTGATGGAAGGCCAAATAACAGTTCGTCGCAAACCGAAGAACGAAGCACGGACAAAGGCGTTGCAATTGCTTGCGAAGGTCGGGTTGGCTGAGCGTGCCGATTCTTACCCGCATCAGCTGTCCGGAGGGCAGCAACAGCGGGTAGGTATTGCCCGGGCGATGTCTACTGACCCGGAGCTGCTGCTGTTCGACGAGCCGACTTCCGCGTTGGACCCGGAGCTCGTCCGCGAGGTGTTGAGGGTCATTCGGGAATTGGCGGAAGAGGGGAGAACGATGATTATCGTTACCCACGAGATGAAGTTCGCCCGCGAAGTGGCGGACCGTATTGTGCTGCTTGATGAAGGCGTCATTGTGGAGGAAGGGCTGCCAGAGCAAATTTTCAGTCAGCCCCGCGAAGCCCGTACCCGGCAGTTTCTCTCGTTGTTGATGGATCAAAGCACCGTGTAAGAGAGGGGTATGTATAGGCAATCTCATAAATATCCGCGTAGATCGCGGTTTTTTTTATTTATTTGATCTATCATATCTATAGAAATAGCGATATTGATAAATCATTTTTATTTTCATAGAATGAATTTGTCGGTTCGATAGTCTTCGAACTCTAATAATAGAGGAGTAGAGGAGAGGTTGAAGATGTCCAATTTTATCGCGGATATAAAAATCCCGGATAGTAAGCTGGCCATAGAAGCAGCTGAGCTATTGCGCGAGCATGGGGATGAGCTTTTGTGGAACCACTCGAACCGGGTATTTTTATTTGCGGCCATGAAGGGTAATCTGAATCAAATTAAATATGACCCCGAATTGCTGTGCATCAGAATTACGGGAGCAGGTTGTCAAGGCTTTTCCGCGGGACAATTTCAAGCATGACATCTTGCATGCTTTCTTGGAAGGCTTCAAACATAAAAACATAAGCCTGAAACGACTTACGGCACGATTAACGTCGATGTGTGCGAAATGTTTCTCCCGGGATTCAAACGTCCTAATTTTTGCCATAGCGTGCTTCATTCCCAATGGGATGCGTAGAATAGAAAATCAATCATGGATCATTATTCCCAACAAAACCGCGTATATCGCGGTTTTGTTGTTTCGTTAAGGTTCCGATTCGCGGAACATTTGAGGCGATTTGCCGGTGTACTTGCGGAACGTTCTGGAAAAGTAATGCACGGAGCTAAAATGATATTTGTCCGCGATTTGCATAATGCTGAGGTTGGACGAGCGCAGATCCTCTTTTGCCCGGCTAACGCGGAACCGATTGATGTACTGGACCGGCGACAGACCGGTTGTTCGCTTGAATAATTCGAAGAAGTAGCCTCTGCTGACTCCGATTTCATTATAGTACCGCTCCAGTTCGATTTCGGCGCCGCCGAGCAGCTCGGCTTCTATTCGCTCCAGCAGCTTGCTGATACGAGGATCAGGGATATGGGAATCTTGCAGCGAGAACGCGAGAAATTGATGGATGAATACGGCAAAATGGCTCTGCGCCGACATACTGCGCAAAAAAGTCCGTTCATTCGTATGCTCGTTAGAGATAAAGCTCCTCTGCAGCAGATCGGTCCAGTTTAACAGCGATGCTCCTACATTTGAGACTTCAGGCAGCGGATATGGAAATGTCTCGCCAAGTAGATCCGTTCGCAGCATATTCCGGTCATAGCAGATAGGGGCTGCCTCATCCTTGAACGATTCCGTGCGGTCGACGTAATGCCAATCGAAATAGCAGCATACATGCGTCATAGGCTCGTCCGCATCCGCAATCCAGTCATGGGCTTGACCGGGTTCCATATAGACCATCATGCCGGGTGAAGCTTCATATTCGGAGCCCCCGAGACGAAAAATGCCTTTTCCCTCCGTAACGAAATAAATAGAGCTCGCGTAAACGTATCGGTTAAGGCTTGTCTGTCCCCGGTAGAACGGATACTTCGTAGCGTAATAAACATACGGGTGGAATTTGGAAAAATCCATCCATGCGATGCTCCTTTCCGTATCAATCCATAATCATTCAAATTCACCTAACTATTGTGCAACAAGCTGACTGTAAGCTAAATACAAATCGGGCGGCCCCAGGTACATTAAATATATCACATATACTTGTTAATGAAGGGGCTGCCAACCATGTCGAATGCGTTAACTTTGTTGAATGACGAGCAAATGATTCAGTTTATTACGAACGGATATCTTGTCCTTCAGAACGATTTACCGGAAGAGCTGCATCGAAGCGTGATGAATCAAATTGACTTTGTCCTGCAAAATGAAGGAAATCCCGGCAATAATATTTTGCCTCGCGTACCGGACATCCAGAAGTTCTTTGAGACGCCGGTAACGAAAGGCGCGTTGACTAGCGTCCTGGGACCTGACTATTATATGCACCCGCATCGCCATATGCATTTCAATCAGCCGGGCAACGGAAAGCCGGGAGGCGGAGAGTGGCATAAAGACGGCTTTTGGTCCTCCATGCGCAGTCATCGTCCATGGTGGGTCATGATGTTCTACTACACGCAGGATATTACGGAAGAAATGGGCCCGACGGCGATTATGCCCGGCTCCCAATACAATGAGAAATTCCCGAACCAATCTACGCTGCTGCCGACAGGAAAGGCCGGTACGATCGCTCTCGTGCACTTTGATCTATGGCATAAGGCATCCCTGAACACGTCCCATTTAGACCGGTACATGCTTAAGTTCCAATTTGTCCGTTTATCCGAGCCCAAGTCGCCAAGCTGGAATCATTCCAACGCTGTACCTGTTTTTCCTTGTAACGCGGCGGATGCGCACTTGAATTTATGGAACGATGTTTGGTATTGGCTAAAGGGAGAAGGGAACAAGGCGAAGTCCGCAGTCCGCGACAATAAAGAGGTGCCGGCTTTAATCGAGGCATTGTCCAGCGGGGATGAAGTCGTTCGAAGCCAGGCAGCCGACAAGCTTGGCATCGCCGGTAAAGCCGCAGCGGCTGCCGTTCCGATGTTGAAGCAGCTTATAAGCGATTCTTCGGAAAATGCGGCACTAAATGCCGTCTATGCGCTTGGTCATATAGGGGATTCAGGAACAGCGGCATTATTGAAGGAAGTTGGGGAAGGATCCAGGTTAACGGCACAGCGGGCAGCTTATGGGCTTCAAGCTTCCGGCGAGGAGGCCATTCCCGGTCTGGTTCAACTGCTTGCTCATCAAGACGAGAATAAAAGAGCTCTGGCCGCATTCGTGCTGGGGATGCTGGGATCTACTGCTGCCTCCGCGGTTCCCTCTTTAATTATCACGTTGAATGACGCAAGCGAATGGGTGAGACGCAATGCCGTCGAAGCGCTCGGAATGATCGTCGAGCCCGCAGACGAGACGGTACCCGCATTGGTTCGGACCCTCGATGACGCGGTTGCCCGGGAATCTGCCGGCAAGGGAGACATCAGCGCAAGCGCTTACGTGCACAATCAAGAATATATAACGAACAAAATAGCCTATACAGCGGCATTATCCTTACTGAGAATCGGAAAATACGGGGACGCGGATCTCGTTATCAATGGGCTTGAATCCGGCCTGCAAAGCCAAGACCGGTATACGAGAGCTTACTCTTTCGAAGCGCTGACGGCTATACGCACCGATAGGGCAGTAGACGTATTGATTAAGCAATACCGTGCCGCGCGCTGGTGCCCGGACACGCATAAAGAAAGCACTTTTTAATTCAGGCGTCCGTTCAAATTATCGACATGGCTTTCATTCCTAATGCCCTTTATTGAAGATGGTCGTCGTGCTAGACTAATGTCATCACGAGAAGTAAGGGGTTAACTTAAATGATTCATGCTGACATGATTAGCCAACGGTACAATGACGATGAACAATAAACGAATGAAATGGACGACAACGGTAATCATCGCTATGATGATTATCCTGCTGGCAGGTTGCAGTCTTGGATCAAAGCCATCTTCAAGCCCATTCCTGGATGATCTGACTATTTCGATGGAGGACACTCCAAACACCGGCGACACCACAGCCCATGCATACAAGTTGACGATTAAAGATTCAACCGGCAGCCTGGTAGATGTCGACCTTGTTCGAATAAATATGTCCATGTCGATGCAAGGAATGAATCATAAAATGAAAGCGCAAATGGAGAGAAGCGCATTGGGAGAATATAAAACCAAGGTTTATCTTCCAATGAACGGTGACTGGAGAGCGATTGTTTCGCTGAAGAAAGACAAGCATGAGAGAAAAATCAGCTTACGTCTCTAGGTATGAATTGCCATGAAAGCTCACGCGACAAACAGTTTGACATATTGCAAAACTGTAATATATAATAAGCGACATGACCAACCCAATTGAAATTTTCAAGGCACTTTCCAATGAAGCGCGGATTCAAATTTTAGAATGGCTGAAAGATCCAACAACCCATTTTCACCCCCAGGAAGGGATTGATCTTGTTAAGGTTGGGGTATGCGTTAGTCAAATTACCGAAAAATTAAACATGAATCAATCTACTGCTTCGCAATATCTCTCCATGCTTCAGCGAGCAGGACTGGTCCATGCTACGCGTTCAGGGAAGTGGACCTACTACAGAAGGAATGAAGATGCGATTAATGATATCGGCCGGTTCCTTCAAAAATAATCATAGTAACCATACGGAAAACTGAATTCACTTCCGAATTCAGTTTTTCTAAAAGTCATCATATCGACAGTTTGCAAACTGTTAATTTTTTTGGTTTATCGAATCGATAATTTGCAATATGTAGATATCAATTTGAGGAGGTGGTTTATTCACAACCGTTATCTATGAAAAAAACTCTGAAGAACGAATTAGTACGAAACAAAAAATATAAATCGAGAGAGGTAAAAAAAATGGACAACTTTGAATTTCATAATCAGACGAAGATTTTGTTTGGAAAAGGTCAGGTAAGCAGCTTAAAAAATGAACTCCCGGCATACGGCAACCGAGTTTTGCTGGTTTACGGCGGCGGCAGCATTAAAAAAAGCGGTTTATACGATAAAGTTATCCGTGAATTAAAAGAGATCGATGCTGATGTCATTGAGCTAGCCGGCGTTGAACCGAATCCACGGCTCACGACGGTCAATAAAGGGATTAATCTCATTAGAGAAAATCAACTTGATTTTATTCTTGCGGTCGGCGGCGGCAGCGTTATCGATAGTGCGAAAGCCATCGCGGCAGGCGTGCCTTACGATGGGGACGTATGGGATATCATAACCAGCAAAGCAAAAGCACCGTCTAATTCCGTACCGATCGGCACGGTTTTAACTATTGCGGGAACGGGATCGGAGATGAACGGAAATTCCGTTATTACGGATTGGGGTACGAATACGAAAGCCTTTTTCAATTCCAATCACGTGCTTCCAAGATTCAGTATCCTAGATCCGGAGCTTACGTTCTCCGTGCCTCGGGACCAAACGGTATACGGCAGCGTGGATATTATGGCCCATGTCTTCGAACAGTATTTCCATGCTTCGAGCAATGCGCCTCTTCAGGAAAGAATCGGCGAAGCGATT
The DNA here is from genome assembly GCF_003399985.2 of Paenibacillus sp. ATY16. NCBI lineage: Bacteria > Bacillati > Bacillota > Bacilli > Caryophanales > Paenibacillaceae > Paenibacillus > Paenibacillus sp. ATY16. The sequence goes on from NZ_NMOK02000037.1 coordinate 405,035, forward strand.
CTTAGCACGGTCATCGAGACGGCGCCTAAGCTCGTGAACGACTTGAATAACTACGAGTATCGCGAAGTCATGTTATTAAACGGAACACTGGCCTTAAACGGACTAACAGGCATGGGCGTCAATCCGGACTGGGCGACGCATCTTATCGAACATGCCGTATCGGCTGTCCATGACATTCCACACGGAGGCGGAATCGCGATCATTGCTCCGCATTGGATGGAACATGTCGCATCGGTACGACCGGAGAAAGTCGCGCAACTGGGTGTTCGCGTATTCGGTTTGGACCGGGCAGGAAAAACGGATGCCGAGCTCGCGGCTGAAACGATCCAATCTCTCCGGGAATTCTGGAAATCGATTGGAGCGCCGACAAAGCTGTCGGACTATGGAATTGATGACAAGGAAATTGAGCTGATGACGGAAAGAGCAATGCTCGCCGAGCAAATTGGCAATTATGTTCCTCTCACAAAAGAGGATGTCAGAAAGATTCTGAGAAATTCTTTATAACGCATGAACAAGGACAGGGCTGCCTCAAATAGAGGCAGCCCTGTTTGTGTCCTGTCGAGCAAATGAACAAAAGACTTTTTACATGAGCTGTTTTACAAAATGGCTTTTAGTTAAATAATACAAAAGAGATATTTATTATAGTGGACAAACTGCGTACACTATGCCCGATAAACATACAATGATGAGGTAAATGGAGGCTGTGAAAAATGGGTAAGATTGCGATTTTCGGATTTGGCCGCATCGGTAGACAATTGCTGCGCGTCGCGCTTGGGGACAAGCTCTTCGTTCCGGTCTCGATAGCCGATATCAAGGACGAAGGCACGCTAGCCGCTCTGTTTGAAGTGGATTCCAACTATAAGCGATGGCACGAAGACGTGTCCGCCAAAGAAGGCGCGATGGTTATTGGCGGGCGGGAAATTCTTTATATTAATTCCTCTAAGGAAGTGCCGGACTGGAAGTCTCTCGGCGTGGATCTCGTCGTGGATTGCACGGGCCGCGCAGTCGTTCGATCCGTAGCGCAAGCGCATCTGGACCGCGGTGCGAAGCGCGTTCTGATTAGCGGTCCGAGCAAATCACTCGACGATTGCGACGCGGTGCTGCTCAAAGGTATCAACCTCGACAGCTTCGATCCCGACAAGCACCGGATTATCAGCATGGCCAGCTGCACGACTAACGCTTTGGCTGCCGTCGTCAAGCTGGTCAAAGAAAACTACGGGATCAAATTCGGTCTGTTCTCTACGGTGCATTCCTATACCAACACGCAATCGCTGACCGATCAGCCAATGCGAGACCGCCGTGACTCCTGGGCGGCGGCCGAGAACATCATCCCTTCTTCGTCCGGCGCGGCAAAGGCGCTCAAGTTCATCTGGCCCGACTTGCAGATCACGGGGAAAGCGTACCGCGTTCCGACCCGCACGGGAAGCATCGCCGAGCTCAATTTGATCACGGAGAAGCCTTGTTCGGTGCAGGAAGTGAATGACATGTTCCGCCGGGCCTCGCGAGAAGGTGCCTTGAAGGGCGTCATGGACGTGCTCGAAGGAGAATGGGCATCGTCACGCATAGTCGGAGACCCGCATACGTCAATTATCGATCTGCCGCTCACGCATGTGGAAGGAGAGCTATTGTCCGTCGCAGCCTGGTACGACAATGAATGGGGCTTCGCTACGCGTCTGGCAGAGGTGGCAGAGTTCTTATCGAATAAATAGCTAGTGTCTTATGGGCAAAAAAGCGAGGGGAGACTACCGAGATGAGACCGTTATCCTCCGGAAACTTATGGAGAATTATCGGCATTTCCGCGATTTTGTCGACCCTGCTGTTAGTCGCGGGGTTTGGATTCGCCGTCAAGGACATGCTTTCTCCGAAGGGTGAATCGTTCGAGGGAAGTGCAAATGAACCGGCGCTGCCGGCAGGAGGAAAGCTGAGCGAAGGCAAGGGCATTGCCATTACGGCCATCGGTGACTCGTTGACGAAAGGAACCGGCGACGCGTCTGGCGAAGGCTACGTCAAGCAGCTCGTCGAGCTGATGAAGCAGAAATACCCGGACAAGTCCGTCCGTCTCAACAACAATTTGGCCGTCAACGGACTGAAGACCAATCGGCTCGCACAACTGCTTGAGACCGATAAGGGCTACAGCTTTGCGCTTAAGCAAGCAAATATTATCGTCTTCACGATCGGCGGGAACGATCTGTTCCAGATCGCCTCGGGCACGAGTAGGGGGAAGACGGTGGGCGAATTGAACCTGGATAAGCTGAAGGCCGAGCTGCCACAGGGCTTAAACCGGCTGGCGCGGATCGTGAAACGGCTCCATGCGATCAATCCCAATGCGCAGGTCGTCTACGTCGGCTTGTACAACCCGTTTTACGATATACCGGAATATCGGGGCGGCTCGCTCCAGATCCAGCAGTGGAACGACCGGGCGTACGCGCTGCTTCACCAATACCCCAATATGACGATGGTCCCGACGTTTGATCTGTTCGAGAATGCAATCGGCAGGTACCTGTCGTCGGATCATTTTCATCCCAATCACGACGGGTACGCGCAAATCGCAGCCCGCATCTCGCAGTCTATGGAATAGGAGGTAACGCGCATGCAACTAGCAAAACAGGAGGCCGGGCAGTCCGCCCCTCAAGACGCCGTGCTGCTTGTCCGCAACGTCAAGAAGCAAATTTGCGGCAAGCCGATTATCAAGGACGTCACGTTCGAAGTCCGCGCCGGGGAAATCTTCGGGTTTCTCGGGCCGAACGGCGCCGGGAAAACGACGATGATCCGCATGCTCGTCGATTTGATCAAGCCGTCTTCCGGCGAGATACGGATCTGCGGCGAAGACATCAGCCGCCATCCCGAAGCCGCGCTGCGCCAAGTCGGCTGCATTGTCGAAAATCCCGAAGCCTATTCCTACCTGACGGGCTGGGAAAATCTCGAGCATTTCGCGCGCATGCAGCACGGCATTGATAACGAACGCATTCGCGAGGTCGCTGAAATCGTCGGCCTCGACGATCGAATTCATGATAAAGTAAAAACCTACTCGCTGGGCATGCGCCAACGGCTTGGCATCGCGCAGGCGCTGCTCGGCCGGCCGAAGCTGCTCATCCTGGACGAGCCGACTAACGGGCTTGATCCGAAAGGCATCAAGGAGCTGCGCGAATTCGTCCGCATGCTGGCCAATCAAGGCTTGAGCCTGTTTATATCGAGCCATCTGCTGAGCGAGATTCAGCTGATGTGCGACCGCGTGGCAATCATCAGCCACGGCAAGGTACTTGCCGTTGGAACGGTAGAGGAGTTAATCCACGACGCTGACAATTACGTCGTCTGGCAATTCGAACAGCCGGAGGAAGGGCGGCGCCTGCTCGCGGGCGAGGGCGGCGTCGAGCTCGTGCAAGAGCACGAGCACCGGATTGACGAAAGCTTGCTCGCGGGGATGAAGGAAGCGCTCATCACGGCGATGAACCCGGACCGGATCTCGTCTCTGGTCGAGAAGGCGGTAAGAGCCGGCATCGGCATCGTGTCGGTACACAGCATCGCGCCAACGCTGGAGCAGTTATTTTTACGGATGACGGAAGGTGAAAGCATTGGATAGACTGCTCCCGCTCATTCAAAACGAGACGCTCAAGATCTGGAAGAAAAAGCGGTTTTTCGTCATCGTGCTCGTACTGCTGATTCTCATTCCGATCTTTACTTACGCCCAGTTTCGCATCAACGAAACGAATAAGAAGAATTTCAAAGATTGGCGCAATCAACTCGTGCAGCAAATCAGCGAATACCAAAACATACTTTCGAGCGACAGGATACCGGAAGAATGGAAGCGCTCGCGGCGGATCGCCGTGCAGCAGCTTCAATATTACCTGGATCACGACGTCAATCCGAATTCACCGGACGGCGTCACGTTCACTCGAAGCTTTCTGTCGAACGCGGTTACGCTTTTCTTCCCGCTGCTCGTGCTTGCCCTCGCTTCCGACCTCGTATCGGGCGAACGTACGGCGGGAACGATCAAGATGCTGCTGACACGGCCCGTGCGCCGATGGAAGATCCTGCTTAGCAAACTCGTGGCGCTCAGCCTCTACGTATCCTTAATCATTGTGGTCAGCGCCGTCCTTTGTTATCTTATCTCTGGCGCGGTTTTCGGCTACAGAGGATGGGACATGCCTGTATTTACGGGATTCGTCATCAAAGGTTCTTCGGTCGAGAGCAGCTTCGTGCACGCGATTCCGCAATGGCTCTATCTGCTGATGGAAGCCGGGCTGATCTGGGTGTCTGCCATGTCGGTGGCCTTGCTCTCGCTGATGGTGTCCGTGCTCGTGCGCAGCACGGCCGCGAGCATCGTAACGATGATGGCGGCCGTTATTTCCGGAACACTCTTATCCAATATGACTTCTTCCTGGCACAGCGCGAAATTTATTTTCTCCGTCAATCTGCGGCTGACCGATTATTTGGAGGGTTCTCCGCCGCCGATCACGGGCATGACGCTTGGCTTCTCGCTTGTCATTTTAGCCTGCTGGGGAATTGCTTCCCTGGCCGTTTCGTTCTTCGTCTTTACGAAACAGGATATCTTGAATTAAAATAGCTGGAAGTTCGTCATTCAACGGATTGCGGAATAGATTAAGATAAGGAGGTGTTCTTATGGATTTGCTGAAAGGCATCGGAAAGCTGGCGGGCGATTTCACGGGCAGAGTTCTTGGTGGTACCGTGCGCGTTGCCGGGGAACTAGTTCATAGCGATTACGTGAAAGAAATCGGCAATGACGTGGAAAGAGTGACGGCGAAAACAGGCGAGCTGGCCGGTCAAGCGGCGAGCGGCGTATGGGATGTTGGCGCTGGCCTGATAACGTCGGATAAGCAGCAGGCGAAGAGCGGACTCCATGATCTTGGAGATGCGGTTGCGACTACTGTCAGAGGAGCTGGCCAAGGGATCGAATACGTCGTCGAAAGCGGAAAAGAAGTTGTGACAGGCATTAAGGAAAATGATAAGCAGCTGATTAAAGAGGGCGCCAAGAAACTGGGTAAAGCGGCTGCAGTATCCATAATCGCTGTCGGTGTAATCGATATCGTTGATGGTCCGGATGGCGGCATGGACACGTAAGAGACAGCCTAATAACCAATAAAAGCATCAAACGACAGCTGATGGCTGCCGTTTTTTTTATTATTAGCGTTATGGGAAAGTTTGTCGAATTGAAGGGTTTTGATACGGCCGTCTCGAATAGTTGACGAGACTTAAAGAAGTGACTGAGGAGGGGTTTCCCATGTTGAAAAACTATCGGCTGACTAAAGCAGACAAGCGTGGTCTGAGCCGTTTCGATCCGAACGATACGGGCGGCTTTGCAAGTAAAGAAGGCATTCAAGATGAGTTTGAACATATGGAACGGAAGCTCCGCAATCTGCAGGACAAGTTGTTTGCCTCCAAGACCAATGGCGTGCTCGTTTTGTTCCAGGGGATGGATTGCAGCGGGAAGGACGGCGTCATCAAGAAAGTACTTTCCAACCTGAATCCTCAAGGTTTTCGAGCGGAAAGCTTTAAGAAGCCGACTACAGAAGAGTCTGCTCATGACTTTTTATGGAGAACGCACAAGGTTGTCCCTGCCAAAGGCTATATTACCGCATTTAACCGTTCTTATTACGAGGATGTGCTCATAACCCGGGTGCATGGCATGATACAGGATGAGGAAGCAGCAACCCGGATGAAGCATTTCCGGCATTTCGAGAAGCTTCTAACAAACAATGGCGTGCTGCTGATCAAAATTTTCTTGCATATTTCCCCTGAATTTCAACTGGAGAAAATCCGTGAACGGCTGAGCAACCCGGAGAAGCTATGGAAATTCGATGCAAGCGATCTTGAGGAGCGCCAATATTGGGATTCCTACGTTGACGCATACGAAGATGCATTCCGGCATACGGCAACCAATCACGCTCCATGGCATATCGTTCCGGCCAATGAACGATGGTTCCGCGACTACTTGGTGCTCCGCATTATTTTAAGCTGCATGGAGAAGTTGGATCTTTCTTATCCGGAACCGGACATTGATACGCAGAAGCTTCTGGAGCAGCTTCAATCAGGCGAACCTAAGGAATAAAAATAATAGCGTTCAGCGCCGCCGCAATCCATCCTTTAGCCGTTACCATCAGCAAGAACGCCGTCATGAGGGTTATTGGTGATTCAAACTGCGTAATAGAGGGTATATCTTGAAAAAGAAGCAGCCTTCAACGCAGCACTAACTATTCATTTTGCATTTTGAGAAGAAGAGAACCAATCTGAACTGTCAGAATCGTTTCATTCTTTTGATGCCAGCCTGAATCCAGGTCTTGTTGAACACTTGCTCCTTTTTGGTAGTCCATGGAGCAAGTGTTTATTTTGTTTGGGATATTCTATTAAATAAACGGGGGGATTTTCGATGAACAAACAATCGTTGGATTTCATTAAGCAAACGCTTGAAGGATTAAAGCAAAGGACGGCTTCTGTACTGGAGGAGGGATTGATTGAGCATGTTATTCTGATGCTGGATAGGAAATACCCTTCGTACCTGTTAGAGGAAGCCTCCATGAATGAACACTCTGCTCGAACACTGACTCGTCATGGCGGTAAACGATAAATTTTCGATTTTTGAAGAATACCATAACAAGCATAAAAGACCTCCGAAAAGGAGGTCTTTTATGCTTGTTGTATATTTACGATTAGTAGTACCCTTTACCTGTGCCTACGCCGCCAACTTGTGGGCCGTAACCGCCGCCCCAGCCGCCAACAAAGCCACATCCGCAGACGATAATCACCAGCAAGATGAACAGTACAAGAATTCCACCAACTTGATTGCCATGGCCAAATCCTGACATGATTCACAACACCTCCTTACGTCTGGAGTATACATTACAATATGTGCGGGGAGAGATGATGCTTGGGTATTTGCCTCAGAGGCATTCATCCAATTCCATTTGCCTATATAGGCATAGACGAGGGGGGCAGACATTTGAAGTAATGTCGGAGTTGTTAGAGGCCCGCGGGCGGAATAGCTGATATAATAGAAAACGAAGTTTTTTTAAAATACATGACGGCGTAACCGGGAGTCAACGGATTATGGATATGGACTACATGCTGGATGACGGCGCGTGGAGGCAGCTGCTGGATGGCGTTGCCGCGCGCTTCGACGAATTAACGATTATACGGGGATTTCAATATTATAAACAAGGACGGGTCGAGGAGCTGACGCTCCGCGATGACGGCATGCACGTGGATGCGCGCGTCAAGGATAACCGGATGTACGACGTTGCCGTGGATCTGGACGACCTTGCGGCAAGCGAATGCGCCTGCTCCGCGAACGGTGCCTGCACGCACATGGCGGCAACGCTGATGCGCTACGCGGAGTTGTGCGGCCGGCCGTTCCAGGCGCTCGCCAACGCGCGCAGCGCCTTGAAAAACTTAGCGGCTAGCGGCAAGCAGGACGGCGGAAGCGGCGGACCTCGAGCAGGTTCCGAAAAGACTTCACCTCAGCCTGTCAGGCCGACCTTGACGGAGAAGGAGCTGACCGAGCTCTCCGTTAATAAGTGGCATGAACGGTTCCAGGAACGCCGCGGAGCGATGCACTTGCATATACGTACAGCACAGGAAGCCAGCGAGCTGCTCGCCGACCTGCAAGCTATGCGGCCGATGCTGCCCTTGGCGCTGGAGCAGTTGTTCACGCTTCATGCTCTGCTGTTCGTGCTGGAACGGATGGTCAGGCCGGCTCAGACGGACTCGCGTCCATCGGGCCTATTTATCGGCTACCATACGAAGCTTGCGCTGGAGGGACAATGCAGCCAGGCGCGAACCCTGCTCGGGGACAAGCTCGCGCTTGCTGACGACAGCTCCGCATACTGGGACCGGTTGATGGAGACGGCGGATTTTCTACGGGAGCGAATGCTGACCGAGGATAAGACGATCGGCTGCTTCGCGCCGCTTTACGCTTCACTATGGCTGCACTGGCTGGGCCCGGGCTCTGCCGGAAGCGCGGCACTCTATGAGAAGGAGCTATTGCAGCTCCGGGCGGCGGAAGCGGAGCTGGGTTCGACCTTGTCTCGGCTGCCTTGGACAATTGCGCAGTGTCTGCTTCTGCTTTACCTGGCGCGCGACGCGGAGGCACTTGCGATGCTCGCCAAGGAAGGAAACAAGCTGATGCTGAAGCCTGAGCATCTCGCGCCGCTGCTCGGCTTCCTCGAGCGCGCGGAGCAATGGGCCCGGCTGCGCGACTGGCTTACGGAGACCGGGACACTGCTCGTCGGCTCCCGTAGTGAGGACCTGGCGTCTTATGGCGACTATTGGGCAAATGTCGTAGCGCGGCTACCGGAATCGGAGCTGTTGATGTGGCGAACGCTTCAGGAGATGATGCCGTTCTCGCGAACCATCTACGAGGACGCACTGGCGGCGCATGGGAGGTGGGAACGGTGGATCGACCTTCAGATGTGCATGGGCGAGGAGCCGCTGTCGTTCCGCGTGACCGCACTGAAACCGATCGAAAAGGAGGCGCCGGAGCTGCTGCTGCCCTTCTACCATCAGGCGGTGGAACGATACGTGCTGCAGAAGAACCGCGATGGCTACAAAGCGGCGGCGAAGCTGCTGAAGCGGCTAGCCAAGCTGTACTCGCGGCTGAAGAAGAATGAGAGGTGGGAACAGTTCATCTCTGCGTTCGCAAGCCGGAATAGCCGGCTTCGGGCGCTGCAGGAAGAACTACGCAAAGGAGGTCTGCTATCATGAACGCGTATGCCGATACGTTAACGATTCAAGCAAGCCTGACTGAACAGGGCGACGCATTGATCTACGGCGCGGACTCGTCCGGCTACGCGCCGGGTTTACTCGTCAAGCAGAGGCTGTTTGCGTGGCACGAGCCGTCTTTCTACGGCACGGAGCTCGAGATCGAGAAACTGCGGGACGAGCTGGAGCTCGTCGTGCTGCCGGCGGAAATGGTCATACCGTTTTTCGCTAATTCCGAATTACTGCCGAAGCATGTGGCCTGGCGGCTCGAAGGAGATGCGGCGCTGCTCGCCTCGCTCGCGCCGGCGCTCGAGCTAGGTATTGCAGAGCGGAAATTCATCCCGAGCTTCGTGTCTTACAAGGCCGGCAAGCTGCGGTGGACATGGGACGCGGCGGAGCTCGACGCAAAGTCGCGCCGAGCGCTGCGCGCCCTCGAGGTCGGTGGCCAGTATGGCGGACCGGACGATGAAGGAGATAGGGACTTGCCCGACGGCCGGAGTGATGAAAACCCAGACGCGGAACGTGCAGACGCCGCCTTTTTAGCCGGCCTTGGCGCCGCGTTCTCCGCGTCGGTATTTCATCGCCATTACGGCACGGAGGAAGCCGCCGGCGACCTGCGCCGCGACTTCCCGCTGCTGTTCTCCCGAGACCGCGATGCGGCGGTCGCGGGCCTCGACGAGCGCGGCTGGCTTGTCGCTACCGGCTGGAAGGCGGACACGCTTCCGTTCCGGCCGCTCCTGCAGCTGCTGGAGCCGGAGGAAGCTGAAGCCGGCAGCTGGCGCCTCGCGCTTCTGCTGCAGGACAAGCTCGAACCGGCGAAGCTCGTGCCGGTTCGGCTGACGACGGAAGGGGAAGCCTTAGGGACGTGGCCTTTCGGGTGGACGCCTCACGTGCACGAGCGCTCCGCGACTTGGCTCTCGCATCTGCGTGCGAGCCTGCCGGCGGACCGACTGGCCGGCAGCCCCTCTGATGTACTGAGCGCACCGCTGTCAGGCGACGACGCTTGGCGATTCCTAACAGCGGATAGCCAGCGACTTCTGGCCGCAGGCTGGCAGGTGCTGCTGCCCGCCTGGTGGGAGGAGGCGAGCCGTAAGAAGCCGCGTCTGCGCGCGAAGGTGCGCCCCGGTGAAGGACAAGCCGAGCGCGCTGGCGGCAGCCGGTCCTTCTTCGGTCTCGACGCGCTGATCGAATTCGATTGGCGCGTGTCCATTGGCGATACGGACCTCAGCGAAGCGGAGTTTCGGGAGCTGGTCGCCCGCGGCGAGCGGCTCGTGCAGTTTCGCGGCCAATGGGTGCCGCTCGATCCGGCCCTGCTGGCGCAGATCCGTAAAGCGATGGCGGGCGTCGATCCAAGGCGGGGGCTGTCCTTCCAAGACGTTCTGCAGCTGCATCTACGCCGCAATCGCGGCTTGTTCATGCAGGCGGCAACGGGCAAAGACGGCGAGAGTGTCGGCGAGGAAGACGACAAGAACGAAGGCGAACTGGAGATGGACCTTGAGCTGAACGAGCACCTGACGAATGTTATCGGTCAGCTGACGCAACAGACGGACTGGCCGTCGGTCCCGGTGCCGACGACGCTGCATGCGGAGCTGCGCAGCTACCAGCAGGGCGGCTTCTCTTGGCTCGCTTTCCTGCGGAAGTATGGGATCGGCGCCGTTCTTGCCGATGACATGGGCCTCGGAAAGACCATACAGTTCATCACGTACCTGCTGCACGTCGCCGAGGAGGAATCCTTGAACGGAAGACGCCGTCCCGCCCTGCTGATCTGTCCAACCTCGGTACTTGGCAACTGGCAGAAGGAAGTGCGTCGATTCGCGCCATCGCTGCGAATCCTGCTTCATTATGGCAGCAAGCGGCTAGGCGGCGAAGCTTTCTACGAGGAAGCGGCTGAGGCGGACCTTGTGCTGACCTCATACGCGACATCGACATTGGATCAGGAGCTGCTCGGCGGCTATACGTGGTCGGCGATCTGCCTCGATGAAGCACAGAACATCAAGAACGCCAACACGAAGCAGGCCATGGCGGTGAAGAGCTTCCCCGCGAGGCACCGCATTGCGCTGACGGGCACGCCGATCGAGAACCGGCTCGCGGAGCTGTGGTCGATCTACGATTTTACTAATGCGGGCTATCTTGGAACTGCCCGAGTCTTCGCAGAGCGGTTCGGCCAAGCGATTGAACGCGAGCGCGACGAGAAGCGGACGCAGGAGCTGCAGCGGCTTGTGAAGCCGTTTATGCTCAGGCGCAAGAAGAAGGATCCGAACATTATGCTGGACCTGCCGGAGAAGAACGAAATGAAGACCTATATCCATCTCACCGGAGAGCAAAGCGCGCTCTACGAGCAGACCGTCAAGGAGCTGATGGACGAGGTCAAGAAGCTGGAAGGTATTCAGCGCAAGGGAGCGATCCTCTCCGCGCTGACCCGGCTGAAGCAGCTGTGCAACCACCCCGTACTCTTTACGAAGGAAGTCGTGCCGGTGCCGGAGGACGAGCGGGAAGAAGCCGCCGAATCGGCTATGCTCATCAGCCGCTCCGCCAAGCTCGAACGGCTGCTCGACCTCGTGAAGGAGCTGCGCGAAGAGGGCGAGCGATGCCTGATTTTTACGCAGTACATCGGCATGGGCGAAATGCTGCAGCGAGTGCTCGCGCGGGAGCTTGGCGAGCCTGTCCTATACTTGCACGGCGGCTCGTCCAAAACGACCCGCGACAGGATGATCGATCAGTTCCAGTCCCGGGAGCTGCCCGCCGCGGAGCAGCCGAACGTGTTCATCTTGTCGATCAAAGCCGGCGGCGTAGGGCTCAATCTGACCGCGGCGAACCACGTATTCCATTTCGACCGCTGGTGGAACCCCGCCGTGGAGAACCAGGCGACGGATCGCGCCTACCGGATGGGTCAGACGCGCGACGTGCAGGTGCACAAGTTTATATCGCTCGGCACGCTGGAGGAGCGGATCGACGAGATGCTCGAGAGCAAGCAGCAGCTGAGCGACGATGTCATCACAAGCTCGGAAAGCTGGATCACGGAGCTGTCGACGGACGCGCTGCGCGACCTGTTCACATTGCGGCGCGACTGGTCGGAATAGCGCGACCGGCTCTGGTATTCGCGTCTATGAATTGAATAAATATGAAGATGATCAGCTCATAAATTTGCGCGCATAAGGAGATAAAACGATGGCAAAAAGCAAATTGCTAAGAATGGACAATGTCGGCATTGTTGTAGAATCCCTCGATGACGCAATCTCCTTCTTCGAGGAGATTGGCTTGAAGCTCGAAGGGAGAGCCACTGTCGAAGGCGAATGGGCTGGCCGCGTAACCGGGCTCGGTTCTCAGTGCGTAGAGATTGCAATGATGGTTACCCCGGATGGACACAGCCGGCTTGAGCTTTCGCGATTTCTCGCCCCGGCTACAATATCGGATCACCGGACTGCTCCTGTAAATGCCCTCGGTTATCTTCGCGTCATGTTCACCGTTGAAGACATTGACGAATTGTTGTCTAGACTCGTTAAGCATGGTGCTCAGCTCGTTGGCGAGGTTGTTCAGTACGAAAACTCGTATCGGCTCTGCTACATTCGAGGAAAAGAAGGACATCTAATTGGTTTAGCGGAACAACTCGGTAATAAATAAGCGACGTTTAATAGACAACATAACCGAAAGGCGGACGGTCTGAAGGTGCTGACAAAATACACCCATTAGATAAACCGCCAATTCATAATATACGGAGGTAATATGTTATGTACGAACATCTCGTTATTTTCAAGTTCAATACGAATATCACACCTGCCAAGCACCAGGAACTGCTGGGTCAATTGCTCGGGTTTAAGGAACGTATCCCGGGAATTCTCGATATAAGTGCTGGCCTCAACGTAACGGAAGAAACGGAAAATGTACACGGCTACACGCTTGGATTACGGGTTACATTTGATAGCCTTGAATCCCTTCGTTCCTATGGACCTCATCCCGTCCATCAGGAATTTGTAAAATCACTAGATGGTGTCCTAGAAAATGTTGTAGTTGTTGATTATCCAAAGGTCTAGTTCATGCCTGCAAATGTTCGGAAAAGATGGCCGGCGATTATTCGACGAACAGATTGCGATTAATAATCCGAAGAAGATCTCTCCTGGTCGCCGACGCCTGAGAGCAATAGCATAGCTAATTTGATAGCGCATATATCAGGAGCAGCACGTTATTGGTTTGATGTCGCCTACTACGGCGCTCCAATGAATGAGTACAGGAGCATCGAATTCGAAAGAGGGTTGCAGATGTCGAAAGACCAGGCACTGGAAATTTCGAAGAAGTCCTATGATTCTATATATATAGCAAAAATGAGGAAGGGGAATTTAGTGTGGGACTGATGCTTCGTTCCGCGAACGAATCTGTCATAACCCTCACCGATAGCTATTTCTAAGCCGCGTTTCACGCGGTTTTTTTATTTGTATAAACTAGGATCCAATTATTCGTCGCAATCTCATTGTTTTTCTGTCCTTATGTAATATTGTTTCATATTTAATATATATGATATATTTTAGTTACGCTTGACAGGTTGGAGGTGATTCCGCCACACAAAGAGAGGTGCTTCATTTCGAGTACTTAGTGCCGTTTCCGAGCGAGCCTTACCGAGCTTGATTTTCATAGTTGAAAGCACCGCACCTACCCGCATGATGGCGATTGCGACCGTTATACCATGCATTATATATAGTCCGCCTTTAGGTACATTTCTTCAACCTCGGACGGCCGTCCGCCAATTCAATGCCGGAGATCCGGCCTATGCCTTCGAAGACGATTTACTGCCATGCCGCTGATTGACTGCTCACTGTCTGATTGCTCTCACTGACTTGACTACTCCCATTCATTTACCACTCCACTGTAACTGCTCGCATAACTCACCTTTGCAAGACGCATGCATCTAAAATCGAATAAGCAACGAGCCGCCTTTTTATTACATGAACTTGGAGGGATTCTCGAATGCTAAATGTCGCCATGCTCAGCAAGTGGCATGTTCATGCCGACGGGTACGCCAAACACCTGCAATCGCTTGAGAACGCTACCATTACGGCCGTATGGGATGAGAACAAGGAACGGGGTAGCGCCTGGGCAAAAGAACTCGGAGCCGGGTTCGAATCCGACCTTGATGCACTCCTCCGCAGGGAGGACGTGGACGCCGTAGTCGTCGATGCTCCGACAAGCATGCATGCCGATGTGATGATCGCCGCAGCGAACGCGGGCAAGCATATTTTCACCGAGAAAGCGATGGCGCTTACCGTCGCGGAATGCGACCTTATCTCGGCTGCTGTCCGGCAGTCGGGCGTCAAGTTCTGCATTTCGTTCCCCGCCTTGACCAGACCGCATCATCTGTTCGCCAAGCAGCTGCTGGACGAAGGCCAACTCGGCGAAATCACACTATTGCGCATTCGAAACGGCCATGACGGCGCGCTCCGCAATTGGCTGCCCGACTATTGGTACGACGAGAAACTAGCAGGCGGAGGCGCCATGATGGATCTCGGATGCCACCCGATGTACCTGGCCAGCTGGCTGCTCGGCCAGCCGAAGCGCATCACGTCGATGTTCAGCCATTTCACGGGCCGAGCAGTTGAAGACAACGCGCAATGCTCGATCGAGTTCGCGAACAATGCGATCGCGCTGCTGGAAACCAGCCTGGTCACTTACCGGACACCGCCGGCATTCGAGCTTTACGGTACGGAAGGAACGCTTATCATCTCCGGGGACAGCGTGCAAGTTGCATCCAAGCATGCCGATTCACCGCTTCAGGGCTGGATTTCTCCTTACCGGCTGCCTGAAGCGCAGCCGCTGCCATTGACGCAATGGGTGAACGGCGTCCTGAACGACGTGCCGATGCCCTTCGGGCTGGAGGATGGCACAAAGCTGACGGAGCTGCTAGAAACGGCCTATATTGCGCATCGAGAGCGAAGAACGGTCGAATTCAATTCAGCCGGGAGGATATAAGCAATGCGTACAGTCAAGATAGGGATTATCGGATGCGGCATGATTGCGAACGGCAAGCATATGCCAAGCCTGGCCAAGGTTGAACAAGCAGAGATGGTTGCATTCTGCGATCTGATCGAGGAACGCGCGCGCGAAGCCGCCGAGAAGTACGGCGCGCCAGGCGCCTTGGTGTTCACGGATTACAAAGAACTTCTAGCCATGGAAGAAATCGAAGTCATTCATGTTCTGACGCCGAATATCTCGCATGCTGAGATCTCGATCGCGTCACTGGAGGCCGGGAAGCATGTCATGTGCGAGAAGCCGATGGCAAAGACCGGAGCCGAAGCGAAAGCCATGTATGACGCTCATGTCCGGGCCGGGAAGAAGCTTACGGTCGGCTACCAAAACCGGAGCAAAGCGCAGTCCCAACTGCTGAAGAAAATGATCGAGAACGGCGAGCTTGGCGAAATCTATTATGCCAAAGCGGTTGCGACCAGACGGAGGGGAGTCCCCACATGGGGCGTGTTTCTGGATAAAGAGAAGCAGGGCGGAGGTCCGATGATCGATATCGGCACTCATTCTCTGGATCTCATCCTCTGGCTGATGAACAATTACGAGCCTGAAAGCGTCGTGGGCAGCGTCTTCCACAAATTAAAGCATACGGAGAACGCGGCGAACGAGTGGGGTTCCTGGAACCCGAAGGAGTTCGAAGTGGAGGATTCGGCCTTTGGCTATGTGAAATTTAAGAACGGCGCCGTCGTTTCGATCGAAACCAGCTGGGCACTTAATGTCGCCAAGACGGAAGGGTCGTATTTGTGCGGCACGAAAGGCGGGGCGGACTTCAACGGAGGCCTGCGAATCAACGGCGAGAGGGACGGCAGCCTGTTCCTGAACGTCATCGACGTAGATCCGAAGGCGAGAGAACGCTTCAGAGGCGAGAATCTAACCGATTTCGAGTACGAAGCCAAGCAGTGGATCGAATGCATTGTAAACGATGAGGAGCCGCTTGTGAAGCCCGAAGAAGCGATGGTTGTTTCGGCAATTCTCGAGGCGGTCTATATTTCCGCCGAAACCGGGAAGCCAGTCTTCTTCGACTGACTAGACGGACCGGACAGGACAATTGGATCAATAGTTCTAAGATATATCGGAGCAGCCGGCGTATAACGTTCGGTTGCTTTTTTATTAGGAGTCACGGTAGGTCTGGTTTTAAATTGATAAGAACTTGATCCCATACCCGACAAGACATACAATGTGACTAACAAGAACGGCAGAAATGGAAGTCTGGTGGTGTATAAGTAATGGTTAACTCAAATCAGAGGACAGAGATCGCTACATTTGCAGGAGGCTGTTTCTGGTGTATGGTACAGCCGTTCGACAAACTTCCCGGGATTGATTCGGTCGTTTCCGGTTATACGGGCGGCCATACCATAAATCCGACCTACGAAGAAGTCGGTATGGAAACGACAGGTCATGTCGAAGCTGTTCAAATTACATTTCAACCGGAGTTGTTTCCTTATGAGCGACTCCTTGATATCTACTGGCAGCTCATTGATCCCACCGATCATGGCGGACAATTCGGGGATCGAGGCTCATCATACCGAACCGCGATATTTGTACATAATGAGGAACAGCGCAAGAAGGCAGAATCCTCTAAGCAAGCGTTGAAGAAGAGCAAACGATTCAAGAAGCCTATCTTGACCGAAATCTTACCCGCGATGCCATTCTATCCTGCTGAGGATGAGCATCAGGATTATTACAATACGCACCGAAGATCCTACAATTTGTATCATGAAGGCAGCGGACGAAAAGAATTCTTCGAACGAAGCTGGAATACGAAAAAAGACAAAGATCAGCTTCGTCAGCAGTTGACTGAGCTGCAATATAACGTTACACAGAATAGGGATACAGAACCTGCGTTTCAGAACGCATATTGGAATAACCAACGCGAGGGGCTTTATGTCGATGTCATAAACGGCGATCCGTTGTTCAGCTCCAGGGACAAGTACGATGCTGGAACCGGCTGGCCGACCTTCTCAAAGCCAATTGAAGAGGGCTGGATTCGGAAAGAATCCGATCTAAGCAACGGTCAGGTGCGAACGGCGCTTCGCAGCCGAATATCCAAGTCGCATTTGGGTCACTTAGTTCAAGATCTTAACCAGCCTCAGTACCGCATCAATTCCGCTTCTTTACGCTTTATTCCGGCAGAGCAATTAGCGACGGAAGGGTACGGCCGCTATATACCGTTTTTCACATAAATAAGAGACCTTTCAAGAGTTCATTGAACTTTTGAAAGGTCTCTTATTTTTTGATGTACTCGTATTAATTTCGCAAACCATCCGGCGTTAAATCTAAATTTTTGGATTCCGGAAGGGATGCGTCAATCTGATCTAAAACAGCATTCACTAAACGACGAACTTCATCGGTTGATTTCGTTTCCATTAATTGAATTCTTAATTCGTTTGCGCCTCTAAATCCACGAACATAGATTTTGAAAAAGCGAAGAAGCGGTTTAAATGAACGCGGCAGGACTTCTGTTGAATATTTATCGTGAAGATCCAACTGTAATAGAAGTAATTGGAGAAAGTCCTTCGCACTATGTTCTTTAGGTTCTTTTTCAAAAGCGAATGGGTTGGTGAAGATACCGCGGCCAATCATGACGCCATCAACGCCGTATTGTTCCACTAATTTCAACCCGGTTGCGCGGTCGGGAATATCTCCATTAATGGTTAATAGCGTGTTTGGAGCAATTTCATCGCGTAATATTTTTATTTCAGGGATGAGTTCCCAGTGCGCATCTACTTTGCTCATTTCTTTTTTCGTACGAAGATGAATCGAAAGATTGGCAATATCTTGTTTCAATATATGCGTTAACCAACCTCGCCACTCGTCAACCTCAGAGTAACCCAATCTTGTTTTGACACTAACCGGCAGACCGCCTGCTTTGGCTGCTTGAATAATGGCTGCCGCAACTTCAGGATGCCGTATTAATCCCGCACCTTTTCCATTGGAAGCGACGTTTTGTACAGGGCATCCCATGTTTATATCGATACCGCGAAAACCAAGCTTTTTCATATCTATACTCATCTGCTCAAAAAATGCCGGCTTATTGCCCCAAAGATGAGCAACGATCGGTTGCTCATCTTCCGTAAACGTTAACCGACCGCGGGTACTTTCTATTCCTGCAGGGTTGCAATAACTATCGGTACTAGTGAATTCTGTGAAAAATACGTCTGGTTTTGCAGCTGTACTAACAACGTGACGAAATACAACATCTGTGACATCTTCCATTGGTGCTAATATAAAAAATGGCTTGGGTAAATCAAGCCAGAAATTTTCGTTACTCATATAATCTCCTTCTTTTGCAGCAATTAAAATGATTAGGCTATTGTAAACTCGTTAACCCATCATACATAGTATCATTTTTTTTCGTTTCATGCACAAAAACAACTGTGATTGTTTATCAGCGATGATTATAGATCAGCCGAAAGCTCGTACTACGTATCGATAGGCATGGTCATAGCATCGTTCCGTTCCTTTTGCATAAACTCAATAAAGTTTTGTGCCGTCTTGGATAGAAGGTGATTCTTCAGCCATATTATTCCGACCGGGGCCGCCATTAGAGGCTCGCCGGTAATTTTGTGCGCATGTATGGCATATCCTTTGTATCTTTTTAACAGCGTTTCCGGAACGATCGACGCGCTGAAGCCGGATGAAACCAAATCCATTAAGAGCGCAATGTCGGAACATTCGCCAACAAGGTTAGGGCGCAAATGAAGGCGGGAAAATGCCTCCAAAATCAAATAATGCACGCCTAATCCCTGCGTGCTTGGCAGCAGGAGCGGATGGTTATGAACGTCTGCAAGCGATACTTCATCTCCGAACCGTTTCTGTTTCTTAGACGTGATCAAATAGAACGGTTCAGCGTAGAGATGCAGCACCGAAAACTCATCCAACCCGAGAGGTAATCGAATGAAGGCTAATTCGACTTCGCGGTCTCTGACTAATTGACAGAGATACGCGGATTCGTTTTGCTGTATTTTATAAGTGACCTTCGGATACTGCCTCTGAAAATGGAGAAGGATTTCGGGCAATTCGGCCACCGAAAACGCCATCTGGACAAGACGCTGCTCGGCGACCGTTGGCGGCCGGTTCGTCCGGTGCAAACGATATTCGAACGTTTCGAAATCGAGAAGAACACGCTGCCCAAGCTGGCGACATCGATGAAGCATCGAGCCGGGACGCTGCTTGGCACGTTGCTTCAGGCAGGTTCGACGCATGTGCGCACGCATGTCGACATCTACCCCGATGCCGGGCTTCGTCATTTGGAGGCCATTCAGGAAGCGATTGCCGCCTTCGAGGGCAAGCTGTCCGTCGAAATCGTCGCCTTTCCGCAGCATGGGCTTATCCGAACGCAATCCGCCGGGCTTGTGAGGGAGGCGTTGGCCCGGGGCTGCGGCTTGATTGGCGGCGTGGATCCGGCGACCGTGGACGGCGACATCGAAAGATCGCTGCAGCAGATGATGGAGCTGGCCGTAGAGGCGGACGCGGATGTCGATTTGCATCTGCACGACGGGGGAAGCATCGGTCTTCAGACGATCAAACGGTTGGCGCAATTGACGGAGGACGCCGGCTGGCAGGGCCGCGTATCGATCAGCCATGCATTCGCGCTGGGTGATATGGAAGGCCGGGAAGCGGACGAGACCGCGCAGCGGTTGGCTGAGCTCGGCATCACGATCATCACGAGCGTGCCGATAGGGCGAACGATCCCGCCGGTTCCGTTCCTTCGCGCAAAGGGAGTGCCGGTAGCGGTCGGGTGCGACAATATTTTCGATTCGTGGTCGCCGTTCGGCAACGGAGACATTCTCGAACGGGCAGGCCGCTTGGCGGAACGGTTTGGCTATAACACGGAGCAAGCGCTGGCTGATACGATCCGTTTGATAACGGGAGGTCGCAAGCCGCTTGATTCGGATGGAAGACAAGCATGGCCGAAGCCGGGGGACGAAGCAAGCATCGTTTTCGCGGAAGCGAGCTGCTCGGCGGAAGCGATCGCCAGAAGAGCGAAACGTCCGGCAGTCATGTATAAAGGAACGGTCGTTTCGGGATCGTTGGAGAGGGGGTGACGACATGAAACATTCGGCTTACTGGCTCGTCGACGTTCGCTTGGAAAGCGGCTACCGTTATGAAGACGATGCCATCGTCGGAACCGATACGGACATCTGTCATATCCGTGTGGAGGATGGCCAAATCGCGGCGATCATAGACTCCGACAATCGGCCAAGCGAAGGGCTTCCGCAGCTTGATGCGGCCGGTCTCCTCATGCTGCCTGCTTTCAAGGAAATGCACATCCATATCGATAAAACCTATTACAGCGGACCGTGGAAAGCGGTGCGGCCCGTATCCAGCATTTTCAGAAGGTTCGAAGAAGAACGCGAGCTGCTGCCGAAGCTGCTGCCGACGGCTAGGCAGCGAGCGGAAAGCATGCTCGGCATGCTGCTTGGATTCGGATCTACCCATGTCCGAACACACTACAACATCGACCCGGTCGTCGGCATGAAAAACTTGGAAGCAACGATGCGGGCGTTTGAGACGTTCTCGTGCAAAATGACGCATGAGATCGTTGCGTTTCCTCAGCATGGACTACTTCGCTCCCATGCTATCGAGCTGGTGAAGGAAGCAATGATGCAAGGTGCGACCCATGTCGGAGGAGTCGACCCGGCAACCGTCGACGAGAATATCGAGAAATCGCTGCAGACGATCATGGACATCGCCGTTCAAACGAATGCGGGCGTCGGCATCCATATTCACGACCGCGGCGAGCCCGGCTTGACGACGATGCACCGGCTTGCCGATCTTACGGAGCAGGCGGGGTGGCAAGGCAAAGTAACGGTAAGCCATGCGTTCGGCTTTGCTGGCGAGAGAGAAGCCGCCGCTGAATTGGCAAAGAGGTTTGCGGGATTAGACATTTCCGTCACCTCGACGGTACCGTTCGGCAACTTGATCATGCCTATTCCAATGCTGAAAGCTAAGGGAGTCAAAGTAGAATTAGGCAATGACAGCATCACCGATCATTGGTCGCCGTTCGGCACCGGGGATTGCCTGGAGAAGGCAGGCCTGCTCGCCGAATTGTACCGGTTTGTCGACGAACGTTCGCTCGCGGAATCACTCGGCTTCATTACCGGGGGCACGATTCCGCTTGACGCCAATGGCAAGCGAGCATGGCCTGCGGTTGGCGATAAAGCCGACGCGGTTTTCGTGCAAGCCAGCTGCTCCTCTGAAGCGGTAGCGCGGCGGGCACAGCGCAAGGCGGTATTATTCGGAGGCGCCGTCGTTTCCGGCTCGTTGAAGAGTCTGCTTGAACAGTAAACACCAGTATCACTTGAAGAAGGCAGCCGGTCAGAACGATCGGTTGCCTTCATTAATTACGTGATGCCGGAATAGCAAATCATATACACTGCGGTAAGCTTGCTGCGAGCCTCAGGACGGACCGAGCAAAAGGAGGGAGCTAAGGTTGCCGCATGTACATTTTATTCCCTTAAGTCTTAGGGTTAAATCAAAAAACGCGCCTGAACCATAGCGGTTTTGCGCGTTTTGTCGGAACGAATATGGTGTCAGGACGGAATGTTCATAGCGGTCTGTATATTATTGAGATCAAGCTCAATTTGCTCCGGAATATGGTAGGGATGGTACAGGCCCCGCTGTATCATGTAGTTTGTTATCTTTTCATGGGAGTCTATAGCATCGTCCAGCTGTTTCATCAAAATTTGCTTGATTTCGGGGGTGACACATTCGGTTACGGCCATGGCGTAGTTTCTGACTCCGCTCTTGGCGTTTATCAACAGATCCATTGCGATCACGTCATCGGTCAGCGTATGAAGCCCTGTCAAGTGTTCGATTAGGGTGTTCATGTTCTTATCTCCTTTAGGTTAGAGTCGCTTTAGACAGCACTCCACTGAGCTCCTGAAGGTGCTGCTGTGATAATTGTACGTCTTGTTGCAAAATTTGATTGAGCTCCGGGTCGGTTACCAGAGCTTGCATGGTTTTGGATTTGGTCATGCAAACGGTCTTGAAGGCCGTGATTTCATGAACCTCCAGCATCTCATGCAAAGCGTAATTGGAATTCATTCGGATTGTCCTCCCTGTAGTACACCTTAAATCATGGTTTTAAGATGACTTTGATGCAATTGTCCGTTTTCGTATCGAACACTTCATAACCATGCTTGGCTTCGCTAAGCGGAATGACGTGTGTAACAATATCTCCCGGGTCTACTTTACCCGACGTAACCAGCTCGTACATATACGGCATGTAGTGAATGACCGGGGCTTGTCCGGACCGGATATTCACGTTGCGTTGCATGATGTCTCCGAGCGGGAATCCGTTATAACGTCCGCCGTATACGCCGGTAACTTGGATGGTTCCGCCTTTGCGGACAGCCTGGGACGCAATGATAAATGCGCTCATAGTGCCGCCTTGCAGTTTCAAGCCGCTGGCTAGAAATTCGAGATCGCTCATCTTGCCGTCCATTCCTACCGCATCAATCACGACATCGGCTCCGCCTTTGGTCATTTCCTTTAGCGTGTTGCCAATATTCTTATCCTGTTCGAAGTTTACGATTTCCACATGGTTCGTTCGCTTCGCATGCTGCAAGCGGTAATCGACATAGTCAACGGCGATGACCCGCTTTGCTCCCTTAAGCCAGCAGAATTTTTGGGCCAGAAGTCCGACCGGACCGCAGCCGAGCACGATGACCGTATCTCCATTCTTGACGCCGGCGTTATCCACGCTCCAGAATGCCGTCGTCATGGCATCGGCGATCAAGCTCAGCTTTTCGTCCGGCTGCTCGCAGCTTTCGGGAATCTTGAAGTGGGTGAAGTTAGCATACGGAACCCGCAGATATTCGGCTTGCCCGCCAGGGTAACCGCCGGTCGTTCCGGAGTAGCCGAAATAGGCGCCCATATCCCCGTGTTCGTTTGAATTGTCGCATTGGCTTTCCAGCTGATTCTTACAAAAAAAGCATTCTCCGCATGCGATGTTGAAAGGGATGATTACCCGGTCGCCTTTCTTTACCTTGGTCACGCCAGGGCCTACTTCTTCTACAATCCCCATCGGTTCATGCCCGATGACATAGTTTTCCTGAAGGTTAGGGATCATCCCGTGAATCAGGTGAAGGTCCGATCCGCATATAGCGGAACTGGTGATTCTTACAATCATATCGTCCGGTTTTACAATCTTCGGATCCGGCACCTCTTTGACCACGACATTTTTAATCCCTTGATACGTTACCGCCTTCATGCATGTTGTCCTCCAATATGTTCATCTGGGGTCCGATCAAACATTCCTTTACGCGACGTATCACCCGGGAATAAATTCATCTGCCCGATCATCACCGTATTTTTCGCTGAAAGCTGATCGAGCTGGTATTGTTCGTTCAGCTCGTAAGGATGGAACCATTTTTTGCGAATCATAAGCTCCGTGATTTCTTGGTGCAGAGCAATTCCCTGCATAAGATGATTGCGCAACAGCGCTCTTACATCGGGAGAAGCCGTTTCCGTCAGGGCGATGGACAAATTTCTTACGCCTTCTTTGGCACGGATAAGGAA
The DNA here is from genome assembly GCF_003399985.2 of Paenibacillus sp. ATY16. Taxonomy (NCBI): domain Bacteria; kingdom Bacillati; phylum Bacillota; class Bacilli; order Caryophanales; family Paenibacillaceae; genus Paenibacillus; species Paenibacillus sp. ATY16. Next base: position 428,282 of record NZ_NMOK02000037.1, read on the forward strand.
ATCCGTTGCAAATGTCATATCTGCCATCTCCGGCATATTTAACGAATTTATCGGGTCTAAATAATCGGTATTCATTGTCGTTCCCCTTTAATGAGTGATAGGTGTTGGGCTATTCGGAACAGGCGCTTGGAAAGGGGCTCTTGCGTAGATGGCCTGGAGCTCGGCGATCTGCTGCGTGGATAGAATGACGTCCTTCTGCATTAACGCTTTCAGCTCTTGGTCAAAGACCAAGCCTTGCATTAGTTTTGACTTAGCCAGGCAGAGCGTTTTGAAGTTTAACGCTTCATGCAGTTCCATTGATTCGTGTGGCGCTAGCGTTGGCATTTCCATTGAGAAAGTATCCTCTCCTTCCTTTAATCCGAATTAGCTTATCCTGCGCATTGAATCCTATACTAATAATGGATGGCCCGAATATAAACAAAATCGCAACCGCATACTTATTTCTGTTTAATTGCTCAAAGAAGGAGGACTAGGCTGAAGATTCGCTTCATTCAAGCGGCAATACGCTGGAGCAGCATGCATCTAACGCGGTTTCTGAAGTGCAAACGGCTTTAAAATCAGGCGCTAAGCTCGATCAGTGAATCTAATGCGGCAACAAATTCACAAGCCTTGGAGACAGCCCGGCAGCAATTGACCCAAGCAGAGGAATTTTTAGATCAAGCGCAAACTTCAGCAAACGCATTACGTCTGCCGGACCAACAGTAAAAGGTAGAAAAGAGCCTTCAATTCCACTTCTAATAGTGGTTTTGAAGGCTTCTTTTATATATATCTGGCACCTCTCATTGTCCCGAAGTAGATCCCGCAGAACGCCCGAGTCATCAGGAATGTGAGGAAAATCGTAGCCCATGACCAAAACCAGTTCCAATGAACATACCGAATCAGATCGGTATATTGTACGAGCAGCACCTCAACTATCGTCAATACAGTAGTGAATAACACGTAATAGCCGAATTGAATCCAGCCGCTCCGATGGCTCGGATAATACGCGTTAAACACCGCGCATGTCATCGGATAGGCCATATATTCGTAGGCGAAACTCGTCCGGTTAACTTCTGCAAACTCCCTTACGGGATAGGCGAGAAGTTGGAGTTCGACTACGACATGACCGAAAATACACGTCATATACTGTTTGAACAAAAAAGCGACCATCGCCAATCGACGTTTTTGCCGCGGGATGACTAGAATCAACAATAATGAAAGGATCCACGCTGAAACGATAATGCCGTACTGCAGCAGCAAACTCATCCCTCGCTCGCTTCCTTTCTGAAAACTTTGCGGTCTCTAAAGAACCAGCTTACTAGAACGTGGACGGATAGGAACATTATCGAGAACACGATCGCCATCAGACTCCAGTGAAAATGAACATATTCCACCAACTCGGTTTTTGCGGCTAACATCCCGTCGATTAAGGTGAGCAGTGAAATCCAGACAGCAAAGTAAAAACACGTTGTCCATTTATTCGCCCGAGGTCTATGAATGTAATATAGACCGCTGGCAACAGGCGTCCACACCACTTTGAACGTGATATTCAAATCCGATGCTTTGGGAAATTCACGTAATGGGTAGGCCACCAAATCAAATTGAACGAGCAGAATTTCTACTATCCATCCAACAGCCTGACACACAAGAAAGCACAACACAAATTCATGAGCTTTTGCTCTTGGAACAAAAAAATAGATGGTGGTTATACACGCAAACCAGACTAGCAGCAATACATTTCGTTCCATGTCAATAGCCATAGCTTGTACAGGAGAGGAGACTCCTATGTATGATGTACTTCTTATATTCATAATCTTGTGTTATAGACACTCACATGCAGTCATATAAATGGGTGATAGCAGTTCGAGCGTGTTGGGGGAGGCTTTCATACAAGCGATGTTACCGAGTGAAACGTATTTTGGTAAGCTTGAGGCGGTTTTTTTATTTTACGGAGCCATGCCCACAGGCGTAACGGTTTCAGAAACCGGGCGTATCTTCATTTGCTTTCCGAAATGGGGAGACGACGTTAAATTTACGGTGGCTGAAATCGTTAACGATACCATTCAGCCTTATCCTAGTATAGAAGCGAATGTGGTAAACCCATCGAATATCGCAATGTCCTTCATTAGTGTTCAAAGTGTCGTTACGGATGGCAGGGGAACGCTTTGGGTACTGGATACGGGGGCTCCTAATTTCTCTGAACCCATCAAAGGCGGGGCAAAGCTAGTCGCTGTCGATTTAAATTCAAATACCATAAGAAGCGTTTATACCTTTACGGATGATGTTGTCCTGCCAACCACTTATCTGAATGATGTCCGATTTGATTTTCGTGTCGGGAAAGCAGGTTACGCCTATATAACGGATTCGTCTTCCCGAGGGCCAGGAGCCATTATTGTCGTTGATTTAGAAACGGGCTATGCCTGGAGACGGTTAAACGGAGCAAATTCAACTTCGCCCGATCTCTTTTTCTTACCCAAAGTGGAAGGTAGAATCCTGATGAATCGCAACAAAGACGGATCTACTTCACCCTTTAGATTGGCATCCGATGGTATAGCGATTTCCCCGGACGGCAAGACGTTGTATTTTTGTCCTCTCACCAGCCGTCAGCTCTATTCGATTTCAACGGAAGTCCTTAGAGACCGAACGATACCGGATAGGAATTTACAACATTACGTGAAGTATTGGGGAGAAAAAGGGGCATCAGATGGAATGATCACCGATGCAAAAGGAAACGTTTACGCCGGAGACTATGAAAATAATAGTATTCGAAAGATATTGCCGAATGGAATAATGGAAACCATTGCGCATGATCCGAGAATGCTATGGCCGGATACTTTTTCTATTGGTCCAGATCAATACTTATATTTCATCGTGAACCAATTACATCGGCAGTCAAGATTTCATTATGGTAATGACCTGAGGGAGAAGCCTTATAGTTTACTTCGTATGAAAATAGAGGAACCGCCGGCTCCTACCTTTTAATGAATTTCGGATTACTGAACCGTTTTGCGGAAATTACCGCGAAACGGTTTTTTTGTATCCGCTGAATTTTTGTTCTTTGTGTATTTTGAGAGCATGGATCCTATTCATTTAAATGTTACAACTACGTTACATCTTGTATATATTTTCGAGATATGTTTTTTGCATGATTAGTTTAGCGCTATGAGCGGAACGAAGATAAATGGCGTGAAGATTGAATGCGGCTAAGTGGGTGAACGAAGATGGAACATGGGAGCTTAGGCATTATCGGCGGAATGGGTCCCAAAGCTACCTCGGTTTTTTTTGAAAAAATCATAAACAGAACGAATGCGAATATGGATCAGGATCACATTAATATCATTATTCTTAATCATACGAGTCTTCCTGACAGGACCGATGTTCTTCGAAAGAAAGAAGGGGATCTATTCTTAGATCAAATTTCTAAGGATATGGCTCTCCTTCATCATGCCGGTGTGTCCAATATTGCAATACCCTGTAACACGGCACACTGCTTTTATAATGAGATGCAGGAAATGACCACCATTCCGATTATTAATATGGTTAACGAGACGCTTAAGCTTGTGGCGGATAAGTTTGGATCGGGCAGTAAAGTGGGGATTTTGGCGACGGATGGAACCTTGCATAACGGGCTATATAGCGAAGAATGTGAAAAGTTGAAACTTAAACTATACAAGCCGAATGAAGAAATACAGAAACGTATCATGAGTATCATTTATAAGAAACTGAAGAAAAACCAACAGGTTAACCCGGCAGAAATCGAGGAAATCATAGAGAAGCTGCTGAGCGACTTCGATTGCGACTGTGTCGTAATTGCTTGCACGGAATTATCAAGTATACCATTGCGGCAGAGTACTCAAAGATATTGCATTGATGCTATGGATGTGCTCGTAGAGCAATCCATTCTTCGTTCTGGTAAAAGCGTTAAAGCTGCTGAAGAAGGTATGGGATATTCATTATGCCGGGGGAACCAGAACGGTTGACATACATATCCAAAGGCTCCGCAAGAAACTTGGATGATGGCAATGGCTCATTTAAACGATTAACGGAATTGGTTATAAGTTTATTACAAAGCCACTGGATAATGAATGAATTATTTTCTCGAGAGATGCGTCTTTATCTTTAGGGATGACTTGATCGTACCGCCGGACAACGTAATGGACCGATTCACGAGAACGTCCAAGGCGTCGATATAGTAAGGCCGCACGGATTCGCTTAATTCTATGCAAGATAATTCCGTGCACGCGAGAACGACGCCGTCGCATTTCTCCCGCTGGAGCATTTCCGTCATAATACCTTCGAGCAGACGAGAATCCGAATAACCGGTTTTTTTGATATCTTCATAGATGATGCTCATAATGCTTTGTTGCATGCTTGGGCTCGGGATGAACGGCTCAAGGCCGTATTGCCGCAGGACATCCGAATAGATATCGGTTTGAAGGGTGGCGTCGGTCGCGAGAATGCCGATTTTACGATTGGCTTTATGTTTCGCGAGCAGTTCTTCGACCGTTTCTCTTACCATGTTGACGATCGGAATAGCCGTCATGGCTTGAATGTCGTCGAAGAAACGATGCGCCGTATTGCAAGGAATAACGATGTTCGACACTTCCGCATGCTCGAGCAGCGCGATGTCCGCTTGAATCAACCGAAGGAATTGCTGATCTTTCCGCTCAAGGATTGAGCTTGTTCGGTCCGGCAATGACGCATGATTCAAAATAATCATGTCGATATGGTCCTGATCCGCTTCCGCTTCGGTGAATTCAATAACTCTCTCGAAAAAAACCGATGTCGCCTTTGGTCCCATCCCGCCAATCACACCTAAAAGGGATCGTCTCATCATCTCTACCTTATTTTGCATCATCATCTTTTCCATGTATTTATACTATGAGAATTCGGTCATAAATTTTCATTTAAATGAAAATTTTTGAATCCCGAAATCCGGTTTTGGCTATAGTAAAGTGAACTGAATTGAATTGAAATTATTCGCAAAGTTTCAACAGAAATGAGGTTGCCGCATGCGCACAAAACGAAATAGACGCGCTAGACGTAACAAGGCCATCTTAGTATTTTCCTTCATTTTTATTGCCGCATTGGTTATATGGACGTCGATCGACAACATATCGGCGGATACCAATCCCGCAGCCACGCCGACTGCCGCACCGACTGCCGCGTCTGCCGCAACGCCGGACACCAAGGCTGATACGGAGCCGCCCAAAATCACGGGAGTCAAAAATTTAACCGTCTTTATCGGAGACCGCGTTTCGTACAAAACCGGCGTAACCGTTAAGGATAATCTCGATACGAACGTCGCTTTGGTCGTAGACACGGGCGGCGTCAACCTAAAGAAAGCCGGCGTTTACAACCTTACGTATACCGCCAAGGATGCCGCAGGCAACATAGCCCAAGCGGAGGCTACCGTAATGGTTAAGGTAAAGCCTGCGAGCCCCCTCAACGAAGACGAACTGAATAAACTGGCGGATACCGTTCTCGCCAAGATCGTGACGGAAGACATGACGGATGTCGATAAATTATGGGCAATCTTCAAATGGACGAAGTACAACATCGGCTATGTTGACAGCTCCAGCCACACCGATTGGCGAAAAGGCGCGCTTCAAGGGTTTAAACAAGGTACGGGCGACTGCTTCGTCTACTATGCCACCGCAAGGATGCTGATGGAAAGAAGCGGCTTCGAAACGCAAACCGTGATCCGGGACAAAGGCAGAAAAACGAAACATTTCTGGAGCTTAGTCAAAGTCGATGGCGCCTGGTATCACTTCGATACCACTCCCACGATCAAAAAGAATACGACTTTCCTGCTTACGGACGCAGAACTGGCGTTATTTAATAAGCAATTTAAGAACTACTACCTATTCGATAAGTCCAAACATCCGGCAACGCCGACCAAACCGCTCAAGGAAAGAAGCAAGTATCTTAAATAAGGAGGGGAGGTTTGCCTATGCAGTTCAACGTCATGGAGTATTTAGAGCATACGGTACGAAGAGTACCGGACAAAATAGCTTACGCGAACGACGAATTCAGCCTTACGTTCCAAGAAGTGTACGGACAGTCCAGAGCGATCGGAACGTTTCTGAACAGGCACCATTTGCAAAAGCAGCCGATCGTCGTATTCATGAACAGGAGTCCGAAAGCGATTGCGGCTTATTACGGCGTCATCTACAGCGGCAATTTCTACGTACCGCTCGACGACGAGATGCCCAGCACCCGCATCGAGACGATCGTTCGGAAGATAAATCCCGGCGCGATCATCTGCGACGAGTCGACGATGGAAACCGCCGTTGCCATCGACTTTCAAGGGAACGTTCATCTGTTCGGCGACTTGATTCAAGGTCCTGTCGACGACGAGGCATTAACCCGAATACGCCTTTCCGCCTTGGACACGGATCCTTTATACGTCGTTTTCACGTCCGGCTCAACGGGCGTACCGAAGGGCGTCATCGCCAACCACAGATCGGTTATCGATTATATCGAAAACTTATCAGACGTGCTCTCCCTGAGCGAAGACACGATATTCGGGAACCAGACGCCGCTGTATCTCGATGCTTGCTTTAAAGAACTATTTCCGACCCTGAAGTTCGGAGCGACGACGTATATCATCCCGAAGAGCCTGTTTATGTTCCCGCTCAAATTGGTGGAGTTCCTGAACGAGTATCGCATAAACACCGTATGCTGGGTCGTATCGGCGTTAACGATGATCTCTTCCTTCAAAGTGCTGGACAAGCTGGTTCCGCAATATCTGCATACCGTCGCGTTCGGCAGCGAAGTATTCCCGGTGAAACAATTCAATCTGTGGAGAAGCGCGTTGCCTAACGCGAAGTTCGTTAACTTATACGGCCCTACCGAAGCGACCGGCATGTCGTGTTACTACAAGGTGGAACGGGCGTTCGAGGAACACGAGATATTGCCGATCGGCAGGCCGTTTCGCAATACCGAAATCCTCTTGCTCGGTGCAGGCGATCGCGAAGCCGCTCCCGGGGAAGCCGGAGAAATTTGCATTCGGGGCACTTGCCTGACAATGGGCTATTACGGAGATTTCGCTAAAACGAACGAGGTCTTCGTACAAAATCCGTTGAACGCCCAGTATCCCGAACTGATCTACCGGACGGGGGATTTAGGCAAATACAACGAGCATGGCGAGCTGATGTTCGTCTCGCGCAAAGATTACCAGATCAAGCATATGGGGTATCGCATCGAGCTTGGAGAAATCGAAGCGAACGTTAATCGGCTGGAAGGCATCAAAAGCGCTTGCTGCGTTTACGACAAAACCACGGAGAAGATCGTTTTATTCTTCGTAGGCGAAACGGATGCCAAATCGGTCGTCAAGGAACTGAAGCGGCTGCTGCCGAAGTATATGATTCCCAATCGGATTGAGCGGTTAGACGCGATGCCGCTCACGACGAACGGAAAAATCGATCGCGTTTACCTCAAAGAAACTTGCGTCAAGAAGGAGAGTTAAGCAAATGGATGAGTTGTTGAAAATATTGGAAGATATGCACCCTGACATCGATTTTCGTCAATGCGATACGTTAATCAAGGATAAAGTGTTGGATTCGTTCGACATCGTCACGCTGCTTGCGGAAATCGACGGTGAATTCGGCGTGACGATTCCCGTGGAGGAAATTACGCCGGATAACTTCAATTCCGCCCAGGCGTTGTATGCGTTAATCAAAAGACTATCCGACGATTTATAGGGGGAGACCATGCTTTTCACCTCATATGGTTTCATTCTCTTTCTCGCTTCCTTGTTCGTCTTTTATTATCTCATTCCGAGAAAATACCAGTGGGTATTGCTTCTCATCGCCAGCTATTTGTTCTATGCGTTCTCCGGACTACAATTTCTTGCTTATATCGCGGTGACGACGGTTTGCGTTTATTATGCCGGACGCCGAATCGGCGACTTGGCGCAGACCGAATCCGCGTATCTACGGGAACATAAGCACGAATTGGCAAAGTCCGAGATCAACGAATACAAATCCAAGATGAAAGCAAGAAAACGGATTCCCATGCTGCTCGCCTTGTTCGTGGCCTTGGGCATACTTGCTTTCGTTAAATACACCGATTTCGCGATTGCGAACATCAATCTCATCGCCCGGGCTTTCGGAAGCGAAGGCGGTATTTCCTTCTGGACGATCGCCGTTCCGCTCGGCATTTCCTTCTATACGTTCAAGAGCGCGGCTTACCTGATCGACGTCTACAGGGGCAAATTTCCGCCGGAGCGCAATCTGTTCAAGTTCGCGTTATTCGTTTCCTTCTTCCCCGAAGTCATACAAGGACCGATTAGCCGATTCGATCAATTGGGCAAGACGTTGTACGGCCCGCACGACTTCGACGGCCGCAACGTAAAGTTCGGCTTGCAGCGAATCGCATGGGGATTTTTCAAAAAGCTGGTCATCGCCGATCAACTGATGGTCGCCGTTCGGACGATTTTCGACGATCCTGGTCACTATCATGGTGCGTTCGTGTTGGTTGGCATGTTGCTATACGCGTTTCAACTGTTGGCCGACTTTTCCGGCGGTATCGATATTACGATCGGGATTGCCCAAGTGCTCGGCGTCAAGGTTCAGGAAAATTTCCTAAGACCGTATTTCGCCAAGTCGATCACGGATTACTGGCGCAGATGGCATATTTCGATGGGCGCTTGGTTCCGGGATTACGTCTTCTTCCCGATGTCCGTCTCGAAGCCGATGCTAGCCCTGTCGAAGTTCTCCCGCCGTCGGTTCGGCAACGCGATCGGCAAGCGCGCCCCCGTGTATCTAGCGACTTTAACGACCTGGTTCGCCACCGGCATATGGCACGGTTCCAGCTGGAACTTCATCGCATGGGGACTGGCGAACGGTATCATCATTCTTATCTCGCAAGAACTGGAACCGTTCTACGATTGGTTCCATGGAAAGTTTAATGTGAAGCATACTTTCGGATTCCGCTCTTTCCAAGTCGTACGGACGCTGCTGCTGATGAGCTCGATCCGGCTGTTCGACTGTTACATGGATGTGCCGCTGACGTTCAGGATGTTCGGGTCCATGTTCACGACCTTCAATTATCGAGTATTATTCGACGGTTCGTTGCTTCATCTGGGCATCTCTTTTAGTCACTATGTCTTAATCCTGTTGAGCCTAGCGGTTGTCGGAATCGTCAGCTTGCTTCAAAGAAGCGGGAGCGTGAGGGAGAAGATAGAGGCGCAGCCGATTGGCGTAAGGTATTCGCTTTACGGCATGCTGATCCTCTCGATCCTGGTCTTCGGGGCTTACGGCGTCGGTTATGACGCGAAGCAATTTATCTATAATCAGTTCTGATTTCAAAGGAGGGATGAGGGGACATTGGTACGGAAGAAGCTTATAATCGGAGCCGTCGCGATCGTTCTGCTGCTCGGCTCGTTGTATGTGCTGCAACGCCTGCTTATGCCCAAATACGTATCCGGCATCGTCGAGGGTTCGCTTATCGGCGAATATTACAAAGAGAAACGTAAGGATTTCGACGTTATATTCCTCGGGGACTGCGAAGTGTACGAGAATTTCTCGCCGGTAACGCTGTGGGAGAAATACGGGATTACGAGCTATATCCGCGGCAGCGCGCAACAGTTGATCTGGCAGTCGTACTATTTGCTGGAAGAGACGCTGAAATACGAGAAGCCGAAAGTCGTCGTCTTTAACGTTCTCGCCATGCAGTACAACGAACCGCAAAAAGAAGAATATAACCGCATGACGCTCGATGGGATGCAACTCTCGGCAACCAAGCTGAAGAGCATTCAAGCGTCCATGATGAACAGCGAGCATCTCGTCGATTACCTTGCGCCCTTATTGCGTTTTCATTCCAGATGGGATCAATTGAGCGAAGACGACTTCACGAATTTGTTCGGCAAGGAGAAGTTATTCCACAATGGGTATTATATGAGAGTAGACGTGAAGCCGGCGGGGGGAGTTCCCAGAGCTCCGAGGCTGCCCGATTACCGATTCGGCTCCAACGCCTATAGCTACTTGGATCGATTGACGGAATTGTGCGAAAAAAATGGAATCCAGCTCGTATTGGTCAAAGCGCCGACAATCTACCCGCATTGGTACGACGAGTGGGATACCCAGATGGAGCAGTACGCCGCGGACCACGATTTAACCTACATCAATTTTCTGAAGCACATGGACGATGCCGGAATCGACCTGAAGACGGATACCTATGACGCGGGCTTGCACTTGAACGTATACGGAGCGGAAAAGCTGGCTGCTTACTTCGGAGCATTCCTCGCGGATACGTACCATCTGCAGGATCATCGTACTGACGAGACGTGGAGCGGGATCTGGCAAAAGAAAATCGACTTTTACGATCGGATGAAGCAGGATCAATTGGACGAGCTCGCCAAATACGGATACCTGAAACGCTATAAAGTCGAAACGTGATAAGAATGGATGAAGGAGTGTTTACGTTGAAAAAAGCAAGTATAGGGCTGATCGCCCTCCTAATGGTACTATCCGGTTGCGGGAACAAAATGACGGAGGAGGGATCTGCGTCACCTAGCGCGTTGACCCAGACGGAAGGAGCCGCTGCTTCGCCAGCTTCGACCCAGGCTTCCGGGACGCCTGAACAAGCAAGCAGCGACGGCTACGTGTTTGAGGCGAACGGAATCCCGATTCCGATGCATGCCGAAGCAGCTCCGATCTTGAAGCAACTCGGAAAACCGCAAAGTTATTTCGAATCGCAAGCCTGCGCTTTCCCGGGACTCAATAAAATCTACCAATACAGCAGCTTCGACGTGTATGCCTACGAGAAGGACGGCGTCGATTATATCGCGTCCGTCATTCTGTTCGACGATACGGTGGCCACCAAGGAAGGCGTCACCTTGTTCAACAAGAAAAGCGACGTGATTAAAGCCTACGGCGACAAGTTCACCAACAACTTGAATTTGTACGTCTATGACCAAGGCAAATCCCAATTACGGTTCGTCATCGAAAACGATCAAGTAACCTCGATCGAGTATTTGGCCAAAATTTGATCGTAATCGCATCGTATCCATGAGATGAGTAAAGACGCCATCGGGGCGGGAGTGGACTCCCTTGATGGCGTCTTTTTGTTCGCGACTACCTGTAAGTCCACATTACAAATTCTTTCCAAGGATGAATACCGCGCATGGGTCACCAGTGTCTACTCGCTCGTGCTTGCCAAGGCAGATAAATGACAACGTAATGGAAAACCCTACAAAAGGAAATAATGATTAGTATCTCATAACTGCAAATGCACAAGGAGGCTTTCAATTTGAACCATCCGGAAAAAAACAAGCATATCGAGAAACACTTTACAGCGACCGCTCTAATCAGAGACATCGTGATAGGTATGTCGGATGGACTGACGGTTCCTTTTGCTCTTGCAGCTGGTCTTTCGGGTTCCGTATCGGGGACGCAGATTGTTGTTGTTGCTGGCTTGGCAGAGATCGCAGCCGGTTCGATAGCGATGGGTTTAGGGGGATATCTAGCGGCTCGGACCGAACAAGAACATTATGAGAATGAACTAGAGAGAGAGCGGCGGGAGATCATCGAACTTCCTGATTATGAAAGAGAAGAAGTAGCCGAGGTGTTCCGGGAATGGGGGCTTCAAGAAGATCTCGTTGAATCGGCCGTCAACCAAATAAGCAGCGATCCGAATCGTTGGATTTCCTTCATGATGAAGCATGAACTTGGACTTGAAGAGCCTGACCCAAAGAGGGCTCGCAATAGTTCGATAACAATCGGATTATCCTATATCGTGGGCGGGTTCATTCCGTTATTTCCATATATGATTATTCATCACGACGTTACGGCTCTAATGGTTTCTGTTGTAGCGACACTAATAGCGTTATTTGTCTTCGGATACGTGAAGGGTAAATTTACAGGCTCCAAACCGTTAAAGAGTGCTGCTCAAACAACACTAGTCGGTGGATTGGCTGCTGCCACAGCCTTTTTGGTAGCTAGGCTCATTGCCTGAAAAACAAAAATGTTATGGGGGCGATTACTTAATGTTCCATTATACGGTTGAGACAACCAAGACACCTGATCAAGCGGTCGAGACACTGACGGAAAATCTAAAGGCTGAGAAATTCGGTGTGCTATGGCAGCTCGATATGCAGGAAAAGCTGCGAGAGAAGGGCGTCGAATTTGATATGTCATATCAAATTTTAGAGGTTTGTAATCCGGTTGAAGCCAAGCGTGTGCTTTCTGAGAATGCACTGATCGGTTACTTTCTCCCTTGCAAATTAGCCGTATATGTAGAGAATGGAACGACTAGGATCGGCATGCCGAAACCGACGGCCTTGATTGGGCTGGTCGAGAATGAAGCCTTGATGAGTATTGCTTCCGATATAGAGAAGCGGTTGACCGCTTGTGTCGATAAGAGTGTTTGATTATTGTTTTCATACGGGGAGACCGAAAGTCTTTGATCGATAGTGATTTCTAATATGTAGGATGACAACAAACATCAATACAATAAAAGTCGCATCAAATGCGGCTTTTTTATGCTGTGTACAGATAGCGGGACAAGAACTTCTCTACAGCCCCGAGATACCCGAAATTTGCACGATTTATTAAACTAACAAGAATAGATCCAATACTTTTATTACTAAGTGCAACCTCCCAAACAAATAAATCGTCAATTTGGGTATTATTAGAATGGGGGATGAGGAATGATGGGAGATGACTTGGAAATGAGCAAAAACAACATCCATGAAACCAATCCCGAAAAGGAATATTTGTACACTGACGATAACTATGTCGATGAGAACCTTCGCACTATTCAAAATATTGAGGGTGGGGGACCACTGAAAAAAGTTGATTTACACTCAATGCCACGTCCTTTAAGAATTTTAGGCTACTTTTTATTTTCTATAATAGTCTTAATGGGCGCTTCAGTAGTCTTGATTAGTTTTATTCGTTAAATTTGTTGACCTATCGGGAGACGATAGCCAATACAACAGCGACGAAAATAGGGGGAATAAATTCAATGGAGGAAAAGTTTTATCGCCACATAGGGGTTTACGGAATATGCATGATTAACGAGAAAATTCTAGTTATCCGAAAAAGTTTAGGCCCTTATACCGGGCAATTTGACTTGCCTGGGGGCGACTAGAAGTATCGGAGTCCTTAGAGCAAGGTTTAAAAAGGGAGTTTAACGAAGAAACAGGATTCAAAGTCAAAGAACTCAAAAATATTGGTGTTTGTGATTTTTCTGTGTTATGGACGCTACAGGATAACTCTACTGAGTGTGTGCATCATATTGCGATTTTATATGAAGTTATTATTGTCGCTGGAAAAATTGGAGATTCCGTGGTTCAATTCGAAGGACAAGACTCCAATGGTTATGACTGGATTTCGATCGATGATGTTACGCCGATAAATTCATCACCGTTGGTCCAGCAAGCAGCTAATTGGTTTCGTACGAAGACGATCCCAGTTAGTAGAAGTACATATGACTACAGATCTTTAAGCTCTAACGGGAGACGATAGTTCGTTTCAAAAATGTGGTGAATTTCTATTTTGTATAGTTGCTTTTTCTGTGCTTGATTAATTGTTGAGCCGATCATATTTAATTTCAAAGTAATCCTGTCCAGTTTAAAGGGACAGGTTTTTTTGTTGGATCGGAGCTTACGTTGGATATAGCATGTACTGTACGTACATTTCATCAGTTGCGGGATTACAAAATCTCATGGCAGCGAAGCTGAAGCGGGGAGGTCATTTGGCTACTACTATGCTATTTTTGGTTTAATTTCACACCAACTATTTCAATTTCTTAATAAAAATTAAACCTATAGTCACTATACATATTAAAAATGCGAGACTTTGTGCCGATAGTAACCATATAACTCTCGTTATTATCACTTTAAGTGTTAATATAAATAGATAATTCGGGAGGGTTAACAATGATTCTTAGTTCAACTAAGAAGTTTCGCCGTATCGCGACATCCGTGACATTAGCAACTACAATTGTCGCATCGATATTTGCGGGAACGGCGTTTGCAGGACCACAGCCAACTGCAATTCAGTTGAGTGTGCTCCAACCAGACGAGGCTCCTATTTACAAGGGAACCACAACTGAGTTTATGGTCGACGCAGCTAATATTGCCGCAGTTGACGAAAATGGTCTATCACAAATGATTTTCCAAGTCGAGTATGATCCTACTGTATTTGACGAGGAAGGTTACACAACTGATGATCAGTATTATCAACCGTCTGGTGTAAAGTTGAGCCCTGCTGTTCCTGAAGGTATGCAGTTAATGAATACTCTTATCAGTCATGACAACGGTAAAACGCAATTGACTTTCACACTGGTTAATACTGCTGATGAGACTATTACACCTGCAATGCGGGCATTTTTATCCTTTAAGCTTCATGTAAAGGATGATGCGCCAGTTGGGGACACTGGAATTATTGTTCGTCCTTACGATGAAACATCAATTGTTGACAGCACAGGGGAATCGGTTCCAAGTGGACTTATTACATCGCCAGTTTCAAATTTCACTATTCAAGCTTTACCTACGTTGACTAGTGTGACAGCAAGAGCGGATTCGCAATCCTTGATTTATGGCGGTACAACTAATGTTCATCTTCAAGGAACTTATTCCGACAGTGCAATAGCTGATCTTACGGGTTCAGCTACATGGACTTCCAGTAACCCTGCGGTTGCTACAGTAAGTTCTACGGGTACAGTTTTGGCCGGTTCAGTGATGGGTTCAACTACGATAACTGGCACATATAATGGTTTGATTTCTTTCGTGCAAATAAGTGTAGTTCCTATCATAACACCGCCTCCAAGCACATTCTTAGGATTTGTGTCTAACCAAGACTCCCTCCAAATCGACAATGTCGGTGGTGTGGGCGTTCTTCTCATGCAAGAGATGTGGACTACAGGGATAGTTGATGTCACAACAACTGGAACTTGGACTTCTTCCAACGCGAGTGTGGCATTGGTATTCAACGGTGCGGTAAATGCGATGGGCTTAGGTGATGCGATTATAACTTACACTAACGCCCACGGGTCTAAATATGTGCCCGTGCATGTCGGGCCAGTAGTGCAGCCTGAACCTGTACTTGAATCGGTATACTTCACTGAGGATGCTAACGATCCACTTCGAGTAGACAAACAAGTGTCACCACAAATCAAGGGGCATTTCTCGGATAATCATGAAGAGCTTATAGATCCATCAGCATTCACATTCACGATTGATGATGAAAGTGTCGCAACGATTGGTGCAGACGGTCTTCTAACAGGGGTAAAAGATGGCATCACTAAGATTACTGCTCAATATAAGGCTGACGAGTCAATCGAGCCGATTCGGAATTATGTATGGGTAGTAAATGATGATGTACATCCTCCTGCCTTTGATCATATCGGCATTGAGCCATATGACGTTCCAACTATTGAGGTTGGAAATACACTCAAGCTGAAAGCAAAAGCATACTTTGATGAAGGTTCGATTAGTTATGATCTGTCGCGATATGCGACTTGGACATCTACCAATGATACGGTATTATCGGTTGATAAACATGGTGAACTGACAGCAATTGCTGAAGGCGCAGCAATAATTTCAGCTACTGTTCCTAACTATGGAAGAGGAAGCCAGCATTTCACCGTAGAAGCAGCAGCCACACCTGAACCGCAAGTTGTTTCTGTAGATGCTGAAACTGACGATTTAAGTACTAACATTGATGATAGTGAAGGGTATCAATTTACGTTAACAGCTACTTACGATGACGAGAGTACAAACGACGTAACTTCTCAAGCTACATGGACTTCTGATGATGAGGATGTCGTAACCATCAGTGAAGGTGGTAAAATGACTCCTGTGGGTCTTGGCACCACTCATGTTCACGGCACTTTCAAAGGCTTTACTGCTGATATCTTGGTTACAGTAAATCCTCTTCCACCTGTATCCATTAGTGTATCGCCATTGTCGGGTAACATTTTGGTTGGTGAAACTCTGCAATTACAGGTTATCGGTACATTCGCAGATTCTACAACAGCTGACGTGACAGATAGAGTGTCTATAGATTCGTCCGACCTTTCAATCGTTGGCGTTTCCTCAACTGGTTTACTTACAGGACTATCTGCAGGTACTGCTGAAATCACAATAGCAAAAGGCGGTCAACTGGAGAAGAAGTTCTCCATTACTGTCCGTAATTCAAGTTCTGGTGGTGGCACCGTTATTTCCACACCTCCGGTTCAAGCGGAAAAGCCAATTGATCTGAAAGTAGACTTCGATAAAACGAAGCTTGAAGAGATGATCAAGAAAGCTTCAGATACTCCATCTAAAACGTTTACTGATGTAACACCAACTACATGGAGTTCTGAAGCCATTCAAAAAGCTACTAGCATGGGTATTATCGATGGTTACAAGGATAACTCTTTCCGCCCTGACGCGAGCATCACTCGTGCAGAGTTTGCAACGATTGTAGCTAAAGCATTTAATCTCGTGTCCTCAAGCAGCACTACTTTCCCAGATGCTATGAACCATTGGGGTTCAAAAGCTATTGAGGCTTTGGTAGAGCAAGGGGTATTAACTGGTTATGGAGACGGTTCTTTCAAACCAGATAAAGAAATCACTCGTGCTGAAATCGTAACCGTTCTCTCTCGAATGACAGACTTCAAGCCTGTTGAGAAAAGCACTTTTACGGATATTGATAACAACTGGGCATCCACACAAATTAAAGTGTTTGCTGAGCAAGGTATCGTGAAGGGAATATCAACTACTGAGTTCGCTCCAAATGATTCAGCAAGTCGTGCAGAAGCTGTATCGATGCTGATTCGTTTAATCGATCTGATAGTTAAAGCTTAATACTGCTACTAATGGGACATGGTTGGGTTGTTACAACTATGTCCCTTCTTGTTCTTCGGAATATCTACCAAAAGCAATGAACATCTGCGGCTATATGCCTCTCTGAAATGTTAGAGAGCGATGATGAGCATGATGACATTAGATCGGGTTATTTAACGGGCAGGGCATTTCCATTAAGTGGTATAATATATTTAATAATGTAAGCTCGTAAGGAGCGTCAGAAGTGAACGCGAGACCTGCATCTTTAAGTGATGCAGAAGAACTTTCTAGGTTAAATCAAGCATTAATGGAAGTGAAAAGAGACCTCCAGCGGTACAGCTTTTAGAAATAATGTTATCCGAAGAGATAAAAAATGGTATTTTATAAACCACATTTAACAGGAGAGGGAGAAGTTTATGAATATCTTTATCACAGGTGGGACTGGGTACATAGGAAGCAGCACGGTAAACGTTGCGCTTCGCCAAGGTCATCAAGTTACGGTCTTGACACGAAGCAAGGAAAAGGCAAAAGAGCTTGAAGATATAGGGGTGCGGGCTATTATTGGCGATCTGCTCACAGATGGCGATTGGCAAAGCGCCCTATCGGAAGCGGACTATGTTATTCATTTGGCGGCCCCTCCAACCTGGGGTAAGAAAGTAACTTTAAAAGTCGCGAACGCCTATCGAAAAGGACACTATCAAATGACCGTCCGTCTGCTCGACAACATCAATCCGCAGAAGCTAAAGAAGCTTGTATATGTGGCAGGCACCAGCTATTTCGGCGATAGCGGCGACAATGAGCCGGTCACGGAATCATACCGCTCGCAGCCGAAAGGATGGGGACCTTACATCGCTCCTTCCGTCGACGTGCTTTCTGCTTATGTGGATAAAGGCATACCCATCGTCATAGCTTTCCCGGGACAAGTGTACGGCGCAAAGTCGTGGTTTCCGCAGTTGTTCCTGAAGCCACTCTCTCAAAACAAGCCGGTTACCGGCCTCAAGGGGCATAATCCAATATTTTCTCCTATTCACGTAGAAGACTGCGCCCGTGCTTTCTTGTTCTTGCTGGAGCAAGGCCAGACAGGGGAACGATATTTACTCGTCGACGATCAGCCGATCAGAAGTGCAGACATTACAACGCTTAGCGCCCAGGCGCTCCATAGACAGGATAAAAAACGTTACGTGCCAACTTGGTTATGCCGGATGCTGCTTGGTCCCGTGTTAACCGAATACGCCACGGCGCATACAAATTTCTCGAACAGCAAGCTTAAGGCGTCCGGCTTTACCTATTTGTACCCAACGATACAATTAGGTATAGAGGATGTCGTAAAAGAATGGAAGGAACTCTCAACATCTAAGGGGCGAATCCAATAAAATAGGAGGAATAGCTCATGAATTGGAATGATTACTTTCATGCTGGTTTTAATAATATAACTGACACGGGTTATATAGTTTTTCTTATAGTTCTTGCGTTGATAGTAGTATTTCTCATGTACATATTTAATCTTGGGAAAAGAATGGCTAAGGGCTTAATGTTCGTAGCCCTGGTTATATGGGTAGCTACTACTTATGCAGGTGTAGATTTTCATGGCATACAGAATTGGATAGATGGTGTATTGTGGTCGGGGACATTTTCATTCTCTGCTTTATACAAGCTATAATGGCTGCTCGATATTACCGCCGATTCCGGAATTATTCGGTACACGGTTAAGGGATAACCCGACTGGGAATAATATTGTCTTTCGAGCAAGTTATTTTTAAACTTTGGGTAAAATAGGGAGCGCGAAAATATAAGACGCTTTAACGGAAAGGTGACGTAACATGACGAACAAAAGATTGGAAGGCATTCGGGCGCTCGTGACGGGAGCGTCCGGCGGTTTGGGCTATGCGATGGCGGAAGCGCTGCTGGCGGAAGGGGCAAAGGTAGCGGTATCCTCTAGAGCGGGAGATAAGTTAGATCAAGCGGTTGCCGGCTTTATAAAAAGAGGATACGATGCGCACGCCTTGCCGCTTGACGTGCGATCCGAACAGTCAGCAGAGGAAGCTGCCCGCTGGGTCCGCCGCGAATGGGGCGGACTCGATGTGCTGGTAAACAACGCCGGGATCGGAATGAAGACAGTAAATCCGCGCTTTCTCACCGAGCCTCAGCCTTTTTACCAGGTAACGCCCGAAGGTTTTCGGAATTTGATCGACACCAACGTGACTGGCTACTTCCTCGTCGCCCGCGCTTTTGCGCCTCTTATGATCGAGCAGGGCAAGGGGCGCATAATCAACATTTCAATGAATTATGAAACTATGAAAAGAAAAGGCTTCGTGCCTTACGGTCCGTCACGCGCGGCAACCGATTCGCTCTCTTATATCATGGCAGAAGACCTAAGGGAACACGGCGTGGCGGTCAATATGCTGCTTCCCGGCGGGGCGACGGTGACCGGTATGATACCGGACGGACTGCGAAAGGAACTTGGCCCGCAGACGCGTCTGCTCGCGCCGGAAATTATGGCAGCACCCATTATCTACCTCGCTTCACAGGACGCGGAGGGAGTGACGGGAGAACGGATCGTGGCGGTCGAATTTGAGCAATGGTTGTCCAACCGAGACAATAAAGGATAACCAACTATGAAGAAGCACGATAATTCATCATTGTTTTCCACCCTCTACTAGGCTTTAATTAGCCAGGTAGAGGGTTTTTCTAATTTGTAGTCACTGATTTCTCCCATTGGATCGTTGGAAAAGAGAATATATATCGAGTTTGCGTTATTTCCGCCTGCTCATGAAAGTGGACTATCTCTTCAAATAACTCCTACACCTATTTATTACTTTAAATACTTGAACTAGCAGATACAACATAAACATATCAAGGAATAAGTGCAATAGGAGCCATTCCTGTAATGAAGTATCAAGGATCGACGATCACGGTCGAACTCCGTTCACTCCTCGGCCAGGATGATCTGTTCAGTGAACAACTGCTGACGTTCTCCTCTCAAGCTGTTTCGTCATAACGTAGAAGTTGAAAATCTGCGTATGAGCGAGAAAACAGGCGAAAAAATACTTTTTAGCGGGAGGAAGTCAAATGGCACAAGAATCTGATGAGCGTAAGTTGCAACAAATAAAACAAATGTAACAGATGTTTCTAGAGAAAATGAAAACTGAACCTTATCCCATGTACCCTAATTACGGAAAAATCACACGCTATGAAGAAATTCCAATTAATTTACCTGAACAACGTCAACTTCGTCATCCTGGTATAGAAGGGTTAATGGTGCCGCTTCCAATAATTGAAAATCCAAATTACAAAGGGAGTGGCAAGTTAGCGGGTAAAGTTGCTCTTATTACAGGAGGGGATAGTGGCATTGGTGCGGCAGCAGCCATTGCCTTCGCAAAGGAAGGTGCTGACGTTGCCATTGCATACTTAGATGAACATGAAGATGCTAATAGAACAAAAGCAAGAATCGAAGAACTAGGGCAACGTTGCCTATTGATACCAGGAGACTTGCGAGATAAACAACAATGTATCGCCATTGTAGAGCAAACTGTTAAAACCTTCGGACGCCTAGATGTTCTTTGTAACCACGTTGGCATCCAATTTCAACAACAAAGCCTTCTTGACATTACAGACGAACAATTCGATGACACCTTCAAAGTCAACATATACTCACATTTTTACACAACGAGAGCAGCGATTCCTTACTTAAAACCAGGCAGTTCTATTATCGGTACTTCTTCAGTCGTAACGTATGTAGGCGAGCAACAAATGATTGATTATACAGCTACAAAAGGTGCAATTGTTGGTTGGACACGTGCTTTGGCTAAAAATGTTGTGAAACAAGGAATTCGAGTTAACGCCGTTGCTCCAGGACGAATCTGGACGCCACTAATTGCAGCAAGCTTCTCGTCAGACCAAGTGGCTGTTTATGGAGCATTTAACCCAATGGAACGAGTTGCTCATCCATTTGAACTCGCACCGACGTATGTTTATTTAGCTTCTGATGATTCACGTTTTGTTACAGGCCAAGTGCTGCATGTTGACGGTGGGGAATCTACAAATTCTTAATATAAGGAGGTCTTTGAATTGAGATATGAATTTAATCCAGTAGTAAAGCTATTACTTGTAAATCATTCGGCGGAAAAAGTCACCATGATTTATATTGAGGATTCATGGTTAATGCCTCAAATAGGACGTAGACCGCCTTATTATTGCTACCCAAAATATATAATAAATTATCCAATAATATAAATCCTCAAGTCATTCTAATACTTATTTTCGTTAAATTGGCGATTTCTAACCTCTTCGAGCAGCGCTGGATCAGTACATCACTAAATGTCGGATGACTTGAACATAGTAACATTGTAAGCCGCATGAATTGCGGCTTTTTTGTTTTATGCTACCAAGTTTTTGTCAGTATGAAATGACAAGAATTGTGGCCAGCTGCAGACAACAAAATCAACGACAGTTTGTTTTTATTAAACTATTAAACTAAAGGGAGGATAGTTCCAATATGTGGTAGGGATATCGTGTTTTATCACGAATAAGAAATATCTCGGATGAGTCGCTTGATTCACTAATTAATTTAGGAGGAGTCAATATGATATTAGAAAAAGTTATAAATAGAATTGTAATACAAAGTGAATATAAGGAGTTTGTTGATAAGTACATACATAATATACTTACTGAATTTAAAGGTAAGATTCATAGCATTTATATGTGTGGCTCGATTCCAAAGGGAACTGCTATACCTTTTAAGTCAGATGCAGACTTTACTATTGTATGTGTAAATCCCAACGATATTGATTACGAAAGATTGACAAATATTAAAGACAGGCTGTTGGAAGAATATCCATTACTAACTAAGATTGATACGATAATTTGCTCGATTGACGATGTATTGAGCAAACCAAATGAGTGGGGTTTTTGGATTAAGATAATTTGTGTTTGCATATATGGTCATGACGTTGGTGAACAAGTACCACCGATAATTATTTCTCCAGAGTTCATTTTAGACTTAAATACAGAGACCAAGGAGGAAGTAGACTGTGTACGTGTTTCACTTTCTAATGCTAGTGATAACACAATGAAAACTAGATATATTAAAGGGTACTCTAAGAGATTAATTCGTGCATTATACTCTTTGGTCTTAGAAGATACAGGTGTATGGCAAGATGACATTGTTAAAATGAAGAACGCCATATTAAACTATTGTGAGATTGACTCCGCTTTAGTTGATTATCTGTATGCTTGTTACTTAGATAGTGATGTACTTGTTGAAGAGTTTCTGGGAATTGCGGATGAAGTATTTAGCTATTTTGAGAACGCCTTAAATGCAATGGCTGCTTCCAGAACTTCCTTCGGCTAACACCATATGACGCTCCGAGTCACTCTGAGAAGCGAGTGACCACATCCAGCCCTCATGCAGTTTTCTGATTTTCTCGAGTTGCTTCACCGGGGATCTATAGCAGGACTGGGGCCACGGATGTCCTAATTGCTTCCATTAACAATAATGCATGTGAGCGTTAAGAAATCAATGCTTGCTTACGTTCAACTAGCGGGCTGACCGTTGTAGCAACGGGAGACGATAGCTTAATAAAAAAACAGCAGCGATCGTTTTAGATCAGCTGCTGTTTTCATTCATATAACCGGCTGTGTATTGATTGTGGGAATGTTATAAGTGTCGGAAGTCAAAAACATCATCCCAATCCCGACTACTTCAGTAACGCGGATAACCAATTTACAATCGAGCGTCATGGTATTGCGTCTTTTTTATACGGGTATGAAACGTCTCGGGAATGTTTGGGAATAGTAATTCATTATGAACAGTAATGGAGCGTAGAGGAATGAAAGTATTATCCATGATTCAACCATGGGCGACTCTGCTTGTCCAAGGCGAGACTCTCTATGAAACAAGATCCTGGAAGACCCGGTATCGCGGACCGTTGGCCATTCATGCAAGCCAGAAAATCGATAAGCAGGCCTGCAAATATGAACCCATACGTTCTTTACTCGCCAAGAATGGCTATACGGAACAAAACCTCCCTACAGGAGTTATCCTTGCAACTTGCGAGCTTACAAATTGTTATCAAGTCATTGACGCTAATCATACGTCAGCCATTCTGGATTGCGGGGAGGTTGTGACGGGTGAGGACTTTCTGTTAGGCGATTACAGTCCAGGTTTTTTTGCGTGGGAAATAGCGGGTTTCCGTCTGCTGAAGCCCTATATTCCAGTGAAGGGAAAACTGGGACTATGGGAATATCCGATAGACGAAGAGTTAATGATATGACCTATGTAAACAATTAATTAGATGGAGGTTCTGTCTTCAGTTAGAGGGCTGTCCCGCGAGGGATGGCTCTTTTTTATTGGAATGGCTGCGTCATAAGCATGGTCCACAAACGATTAGGGGTTTTTTAGGTATAAGACACAATCCTTCCTCTCATCCACAGCTTAAATTGTCCAGTTCGTTTACAATAGGGCTATTCAGACAAGGGGGAATGGAAATGAACCATACAAGTGTGAGGCGCACAAGCATTTCTAATATTGTTCAAATAGAGAATTCTATCGTTGAACGGGCGGTGTTCCGATGAGTACTCTTCTGATCCGAAATGCCCGGAGCATTGTAACGATGGATGGCGAGAATAGAGTGATTCGCAATGGAGATATGTATATTGAGGGTCAAGAAATTATAGCCATCGGGGAAAACCTGCCATACGAAACGGCTGACCGCGTAATCGATGCTACGCACAAAATTGTTTATCCGGGTCTGATCAATACCCATCATCACCTGTACCAAACGCTTACGCGCAACATCCCGCTAGCACAGGATTGCTCGTTATTCGACTGGCTGCTCACCTTGTATGAAATTTGGCGGCATTTGGAGCCGGAAGACGTCTACCTAAGTGCCATGACCGGTCTTGGCGAGCTGCTCAAGAGCGGCTGTACAACTTCGTCGGATCATTTCTACGTTTTTCCGAACGGTGTCTCCGAATATTTAATCGATGAAGAGATCCGTGCGGCTTCCGAGCTTGGCATCCGTTTCTTCCCGACTAGAGGCTCCATGAGTTTAGGGCGGTCCAGTGGCGGACTCCCTCCGGATGAAGTGACTCAGACGGAATCGGTTATTTTGCGGGATACCCAGCGTGTCATCGAAAAATATCATAACGCGGACCGGTTCTCGATGTTGCGTGTTGGCGTGGCGCCATGCTCGCCATTCTCCGTGTCCCGGGATTTGCTGAAGGAATCTTCTGATCTTGCCCGCAGTTACGGCGTTCGGATGCATACCCACCTAGCGGAGACGATGGACGAAGAACAGTTCTGTCTGGAAAGACTAGGCGTTCGTCCGCTCGAATACATGGAGCAGACCGGGTGGGTCGGTGACGATGTTTGGTATGCCCATGGCATTTGGTTTAACGATAGCGAAATACATAAAATGGGCGCTTGCGGCTGCGGTGTAGCACATTGCCCATCGAGCAACATGAAGTTGTCTTCCGGCGCTATTCCGATCCGCAAGCTGCTGGACGCAGGCGTGAAAGTGGGACTTGGCGTCGACGGTTCCGCATCAAACGATGCCTCCAATATGCTTTGGGATTTGCGGATGGCGTATCTTCTCCACAAGCATGAGCTTCAAGAGCGAGGATTAACGACAAACGAGACTTTGTCGATCGCTACACGAGGTTCAGCTCGCGTATTGGGCTGGGAGAGCAGTATCGGATCGCTTGAGGTCGGAAAAGCTGCGGATCTGTTCATGCTGGACTCGCGCAAATTAGGTTTTGCAGGAGCATTGTTTGATGACGCAGCGCTTCCGCTAACGATCGGGGCTACTCAGGCGGATATGACGATCGTAGGCGGACGTGTCGTTGTGGAAAACGGCATGCTGGTTGGTATAGATGAAGAAAAGCTCGCGTTCCGCACGCAACTTGCAGCGGACCGGCTCGTGAACTCGGCATCCTTGCGCCTCGGCATCGATTACAGGAAGTATAGAGGATAAGAATCAATTCAGCATTGCAAAATTTAGCTTTAAGATGATGATACCAGACAAAGATTAAATTGAGGCTGCGTATTATACAGAACATACTAAGAATCGAACCATCACCGAATACAAATGCCCGAATTCTTCTCAGCGAAATAAACAGTATATTAATTCAAATCCAACCAGTGAAAACAAACATTTTAAAAAATACGTAGACCAGTATGTAGCTCGATTGAAAATGCAAAACAAAAAACAGCGTTTCCGGATAAAAGCGGTAACGCTGTTTTTATTTCGCCCGCTAAGCCGATATGAAGAGCGAGGGAGAAAGCATTCATGTATGTGAACGAACGGCATGAAAGTTCACGATCATTCGCTGTGAACCCTACCATAAGTGACAGCAAAAGTTGCTTCTGATAGCCTCTAATCGTCGCTTTGGATATTTTAAAATAACTGACTGCATTTGTCAGTGAATTAGGGTTATACTCAAAATGAGTTTGGAATAGCTTGGTTATACTTGGAAAGAAGGATTAGTCGATGACGAAATCGGACAATATGTTATCGATTCTCTGGATGCTACGCTCTGGAAAGCGGATGACCGCTAAGCAGTTGGCGAAAGAGCTCGAGATTCACGTGCGGACCGTCTATCGCTGTATCGATTCTCTGTGCGCCAGCGGGGTTCCAATCATTGCGGATTCGGGCCCAAACGGCGGCTATAGCATCCTAAGCCGGTTTACCGATTCCCCGCTCTTCTTCGATATCGAGGAGCAAAAGGCCTTGATCCATGCCTCGATATTTGCTAAGGAGGCTGGGTACCCCTACTCAGATGATTTAACCCGAGCGATGGACAAGATGATGCGTTACGCGAACGAGAAGCAACTGGATCATCTAAAGAGTCATAGTACTGCCTTTTCCGTCATTTATCCACGAACGGACGGAGTGCTCCAACTCTATCTTCAAATGCTGGAGGCGGCGGCAGGACAGGGACGGACGGTGGAAATGCAATATGACCGGGGCAAGGGTGAGGCCCCTCTTCCACGACTGTTCGACCCTTATGGTATCGTCAATTGGAAAGGGAACTGGTATACGGTAGGGTATTGCGGTTATCGGAAGAAGTTACGGTCCGGATCAGCTAAGTTCGAGACCGTTCGGATTAAGGGTCAAGAACAGATTCTGAACGAATTGTGTCATCACTGGTTGTTCGGCCATGCACTCGTGGAGCGTGTGCCCGAAGAGGCAGTATTCCAGTTAGAACATTCGATGTTGCAGACGTATGTACCTTATTTTTTGATGCCGTACAGTACAGCCTTGCAGATTGAGTCGGAGCTGCTTATCGGAAAGATGGTGGAGGCGAACTCCCGAATGCTTGCGCATTACGAAGCAATGTTAGCAAATTCCACAAGAAGAGAGGAAGATGTACGATGAGCAAGTTCGCCATGTTCGGAAAATTAACGGCCCACGAGGGGAAACGGGAAGAGCTCGCGGAGATGATGCTGGCATCCAGCGCGACATTGAACGATATGGAGGGCTGCATCTATTATATCCTGCATGCGGCTGAAGACGATCCTAACGATCTTTGGATCACGGAGCTATGGGAGAGCAAGGAGTTTCATGCCGCGTCTTTGCAAAACGAGAAGGTATTGGAGCTAATCGAGCGTTGCCGGCACCTAATCGCAGGGGGCAGTGCTGTAAAGGTTCGGCCGCTCGGAGGAAAAGGATTTTAATTAAATCAATGAGCAGTGCTATACCTGATTAATCGGCAGTCGTTTTCTTCGGCATAGAGAAACGGAGAGGATTTCTTTGACTAGAGAAGAATCTGCACTAATCATTTATCGAATGTACGAAGCGTTCAATAGCAGAGACATAAATTCGGTGGATGATATTTTTACAAATGGATTTTACAGCCATCCCTTACAAGCGGGGATTGAAGCAGTTAAAAAAGCATGGGCTTCAATGTTTGAATGGTTCCCGGATATCCGAGTGGTCGTCCAAGATCTGCTTGTTGATGGCGATAAAGCTGCGAGTCGCACAAGTATTCAGGGAATCAATATAGCGGATTCTGAAAAACAGCCGATGATTATTGAACTTATCCGCGTAGAAAACCAACGGATTGCCGAAGTATGGGGGCTTTCGAATATGGGAGAGTTTTTCGGGGCAAAGAGTATGGGCTAACCTCCCAACGGGCAACGATAGCTCAATATACCGCCTTATTCACAAAGGCGGTTTTCTTATGCTCAAGTATAAAAATTAGAATATAAAGCTCAGTTACTTTGATTTTTGTCTCATGTATAATAAATTCAGTATAAAGAAAAGAGGTATCTTGAAATGAAGAACGGGCAATTAGAGAAACTGAATCTATACGACATTACACAGGGGATATCGGAATATAAAAACTGGATTGTAAGTGAAGTGAACGACCATGCACTCCGTATAGCTGTTATTAATGGTGAATTTCATTGGCATAAACATGAATACTGTGATGAGTTGTTCATCGTTCTTGAAGGAGAGCTTTTCATTGATTTGGAAGATAAAACGATATCTCTGAAACCAGGGGAAATATTCACAATACCACGTAATGTTATGCATCGAACTTGGTCCAAAGAAAGAACGGTTAATCTATGTTTTGAAAAAACCAGCAACGATGTAAATGGATAATCGACAGATAAATCAGTTAAATTATCGGGAAACGTTAGTTCAAATAAGAACATTGCAGCAGCCGGTCAATAATGACCGGCTGTTGACATTACTCAGCTATGAGCAGTTGAATGACTGACATTGCACAAAAATGTTGTCGGGTGACAAGAACATGATCTCATTCAAGTCCGCGAAAATCGCGGATTTTTTTGTTATGGGATAATGTTCTTGTTAAATCATAATTCCAAACGTTTGAGGCGAGCTTTGTATTTAGCCGTACATTGTGGTCTTAGACGAAAAAGAATATTATGAAAAGAAAAGGAAAGATACTTTGCATAATATATAGAAACGCGTTGTTAATCTAGGAAAAACGAAAGAGAGAACGTGATTTCTTAATTCCTTTCGAGAATTGGGAGGAGGTACAGATCGAGATCAAACATGGTGAAACGGGAAAAGGCCTTCGTTTCACTGAACAAGTCCGCACCGCTTTCCTATCGGAATTTCTCATCGGTAAGCCTTCACACCAATCGTTGCTCCGTTATGCGCAAAGCGGCTTAGCTCCTACGTTATCGGTAGCAGGCTACGGCTTCCAGTACCATTATGGCACAATATTGCCGGCAAGTTTAAACGGGCATCCGGCTGCAGCACGAAGGTATCTGCTTCGTTGGTATACGGTCAGAACAGTTCCTGGCGTTGAAGGAGAGACTGCGGCGTCAGTTTTCGACTACGCCTACCCGGATTACTATTCTGCTTCAAGGAGTCATGGATGACCGTTCTGTGAACGGCAATAACGCAGCCGGAAATTTTCGCACCAACCAGCCTTCTGGATTTGATCTATTACTCAAAGATTTTGAATGAAAGTAAATTACAGGCTATGACACGTTCTGCCGGTCGTTAAGCAACAAAAAGAGGGGGTGTTTGGTTATGATACTTAGTGTTGAAGAACGGGACCAAATATTGGCCCAACTGAATGAGCGGCAGCGGCAATACTTATCAGATTATCTTGTTCGCGGTCATCGGACAGTATTTGCTAATGTCATGGCCAAGGAAAAGGGTTTTCATATTCCCGAGGATTCGGATCCGGCAGAAATCGAAAGGTTATTGCAAGACTGGATTTATGTGGGGTATATTGATGGCGGCCATGTTAGGCAGGACCTACGATGTGAATGCGGCCGGCCGCTGAGATATCAGCACCAGGTAAGGAATAAATCCACTGGTGAATTAAAGTTTTTTGGTATTGAGCATTTAAAAGAGCATTTGGGCATTGGGGCAACTACAGTTGCTGCCGTTAAAAAAGGGTTCGATGCCATTGATTATGAATTGGACGAGCTTCTAACCAAGTGGAAAAATAAATGGATCATGGATCCGGATTTGCTTCAAGCGGATAGTATTCCAACGCCGGTTGCCGAACAAATTAAGCTTGGTCTCCCGTTGCTTGAAAAACAAATACGCAGCTTGAAACAGAATCGAATCAAATTACTTCCTAGAAAGCTAACCTTTGAAGAAAAAACGCCTCCCAAAGAAGTAATTGCAGAAATCGAAAGAGATCTATTCAGCTGGAACGAGCCTCCCCAGACTTCACAGAACGATCCTTTTTATCTTTCGGAGAATTTAAAGTCAGCTATACAAAGTTATATTAAGAGCGGTACTCAAAGCGCCCGTATCATTTCTGATTTACTGATTCTTGAGCACGCAGCTCCGAAGAAGCGTTTGATTACTGGTAAACCTGAGATTTATGCTGCTGTGTGTATGTATATTGAACGTCATTATAATGTAGAAATTACTACATTAGGCGCGGAAGATCGTATTTACACGATTAATTCATAAGAAGTAGAAGTACTCCAAATGGGGAAGAAGTGTCAAAAGGGGATAACACATTAGAACGGTGCTGCAGAGAAGCTCCCGAGGACCGGCTTATACAACTCGATGCTCGTCGTCGTGCTTCCTTCAACGATCAGCGTGTTTAAAATTTTCCTGCTACGGCAGGCGTTTATTATGATTCCGAACGATGTGGAGCATTCCGCGTGTGTGGATGGCGCGGTGAAGGGTTAGCGTACACAAAGAAACTGCCTGTTATCATTCGAATAATGACGACAGGCAGTTCTTGTATTGAAACGACTAGTCCAGCTTGATCCCAAAGTGCTGGCGTAACGCTTCCTTGTAAGCTTCGTCCGATTGAGGCGTGAACACGTTGACCCCATCTTGGGCAAACAGGCGGAATTCCTTCCCGGCCACCGTGTTCCGGCCCTCCCGGGTGCGGATGGAAACCATCTCTGCCTTCGTAAAGATAGAGTCTGTCGCATGCTCGCACCAATAGCTGGCCATGATGTAATCCTTCGGCAGCTGTGGCTCCTCCGTGAATGAATAGAGCCGGCACCATTCTCCATGCTTCAGTTCGCACAGCATCCAGCCATAGTACGGGTCCTTGTCCAATCGGTAAGTTTCATCGCCCTGCCGGTGCGGAAGCCCCTCGACCATGGCGACTGGCCGACGGGGAACGATGCCGCCGACGCCAACGTCACATAAATAGGTTTGGTCCCCGGCTTCAACCTTCAGCACTTGATGGCGGCGTTTCGGAGGAGGGGACGGCTCATCGCGCCAAAAGCGGGCGAACAGATCGGTTACAGGGTATCCCAGCTCGCGCAGCAGCCATCCGAACAGCGCGTTCAACTCGAAGCAATAACCCCCGCGTCGCCTGACGACAATTTTATCGAATAGGTGATCGATCTCAAGCGAGATCGGCACGCCACGCACAATGTCCAAATTCTCATAAGGCACGGCGTGAAGATGACAGTCCTGCAGATCTGCGAGCGCTTGAGCGCTTCTGTCCAGCGGTCCTTCATAGCCGATTCGATCTAAATAGAGCTGAATCTTGCTTTTCACGTCCATATTTCCATTCTCCTCCCTTAAGACTAGTTTAGATCTAGTTTAGATCTAGTTTAACTCAAACTTGTCGTGAGAGGTGACAGTTGTAGTCGAACGAGCCGACTTAAATAAAAAAGATGACCTTGATGTAGAAGGTCATCTCATCATATTACGCTTGGCTGCATTTTGTTAAGCTATAGGTCAGTTTACTGGAACAATTTGTTGTATGGGGTATCATGATTTTTAATGGTAAATTTGTATACAAGATTATGTAGTTTGTATGTGGAAAGTGAAGTGTGTAATGTGGAATATTTTGATGATGAAGAAATTAGAAGAGGAAGGAACCTGGTAAAGTCGATTATCCTTATAGTTCTTAGTTTAGAATTATTCAATAATCTTTATTTTATAATAACCAATGGATATGAACTGGAAAATTCACTTAAAAAGCTTATATATTCGGTACTCGTTATCACAATATCGTGCTTACTTTACAAAGGGTATAGGTGGGCATGGTACGTCGTCTTTTTAATGTTAATTCAAGATATATTATCTGGTCTATTTTATTTATTACAGAAATCAGGACTGTTGTTGGCCTTTGATGGATGGTTGATGTTAATGCTTACTATTATTGTGGCGGTTTTTGGTGGAATGTTTCTTGGTGCTTCTCGCAGTATTACAGCTTTTATTAAGTACCAACAAGATAGAAAGCCGAAGTAACTTTGCTAATCTAAACGGAGAACTTTACTTCAATATAGGCAGTGCAGCAGGCGGTCACAATGATCGGCTGCTTTTCTTAACTAAAGAGAAATTAGTGGGATGAATATCCTTTGTTGACAAGTGTTGATTTATGCTAACCTAAGATGGATATAACATTTAATATATGAGGTTGATTATTGTGAAACGTTTCATTCTTCTTACATTATCGCTGTTACTATTGATACTTATTGCTATATTCTTCTCTAACAGACAGAACGCTCAAGAATACGTTACTGCTCTGGCAAAGGATTATATGGAGGGTGATAGTAGCTGGGGGAATTTTAAGATTATTAATACTGACAGTAGAGATGACTATGTAGTTGTGACAATAGAATATCAAACTAAACCAGACTTTGTTCCACCAGAAAAATGGTTTGTCAAAGATAATGAAAAGTTAAGCCAACTGAATTCTGAATACCCAAAGTGGGAAGGAGACATTTATCTAATCAAAAAGTGGTTTATTTGGTGGCAAGTAATTCGTTAAGCTCTCGATGTATATCATTAAACTACTGGGCAGTTTTACAAATGATATTTCTGCAGATTACTCGTAAAAACAGTTATTAGATAAAAAATAAAAGCACAATTATAAGCGTAATAAAAACAATGGTTGCTATCGAGGCTATTTTGGTATAGCGAATAGCACTTTCGGATATCTCAGGTTCTTCTTTATACATCCATCTTTTTCCCCACAACAAGCTTTCTCTAGGTTCGAAATAACTCCAAATTAATACTGCGTATAGTGGTAAAGAAAAAATAATAATTAGGAAAATCATTCTTAAACACACCCCCTAACCAATAGTACGACCTCACGAACAAGAAGTTGCGTAGTGTTTTCAATGCTCAAATTAGACTGCTCACTGATAAAGTACTTAAAGGAGAAAAAGAAATAGCAGCATTGAACAAAGTATTTGGGCTTTTAAGCATAAACCCACTCTGTCATAAAGATAATGAACGAAGATCAATACATTATGGGCGGCATGATGTAATAAACACCGCAAACTTTTGATTTATAAGGGTTTTGAGGTGGCGAGACATCCTGAGGGTAATTGAAGGGTCGGCAGAAAACTAGAGGCTTCTCATGAGTTCAGCGAACTAGTGGGAAGTCTCTTTTTGCATTGGTTTGGTCACATGTAAGCAGACTTCCGAGTCGTGGCAACATCTCTATGGCCAAGGTGCGCAAAGTGCATCATGCCGGATACTTCTCTGAGCGCGAAGATCAGATGCGCGATGGAACAGGGAATGAGGTCGTCTTCCTCCACAAGAATAGGTTGTCTTTATTGTGCTATTCAAGTGACTCGATAATGAAGGTTATCTTCTATTTTCACCTGTATAATCCAGAATGGAAGCGAGAACTTTTTAAGAGGGGAGGGATATAGGGGAGGCTTGAGATTCATGAACCTATTCACGAAAACGCTTTCTTTCGCCTCGCTTCATAGCATTCGAGAGATAGAACAATATGGCACTGACAGGAGGAATTTCTAATGATAGGATCACAGAAAAAAAACCTGAAAAGAGTGACAGCTTTTGTGCTGACCATATGTTTGATGGCTGCATTTGGGTTTAACAGTTCGAAGCCCGCTTCGGCAGCGGCGGTATCTCCGTCGCAGGCCTATGTCGAAGCAATGGGAAAAGGCTGGAACGTATTTAATACCTTTGATAGCTTCAACTCAAACGACTTCTCGCTATCCGATGAGACTTCCTGGGGGCAGCCGAAGGTAACGCAAGAGTTGATTGTGGCAGCCAAGGCCAAAGGCTTCAATAGCATTCGCATCCCCATGACCGCCTATACCAGATATACAATGGGAGCCGACGGACACTATGTCATCGATTCCGCTTGGCTGGCCAGATATAAACAAGTAGTGGACTGGGCCGTTTCCGCAGGATTTTATGTCATGATCAACCTGCATCACGATTCCTGGATCTGGCTTAAAGACTGGGATGGAAATACGGCATCCGAGGAATATAAGCGATATGTGGATTTGTGGACACAGCTTGCGGATTATTTCAAGGACGAACCCAATACCGTATCCTTCGAGACCATAAATGAGCCGCAATTCGCAAGCGATACCGGAACCGTCACAAAGCAGGATAAATTGAATAGGATCAACCAAGCTGCCTATCAAGTGATTCGTCATTCGGGTGGCAATAATGCAACAAGAATGGTTATTATTCCGACTTATGAAACAAACAGTGCTGAGGATAAAACCCTTGCAACCTACAACTTTATCACAGGCCTGAATGATCCGAACATTATTGCCACCGTTCATTATTACAGCGACTGGGTGTATAGCGGCAACCTGGGTATTACAGGTTTTGACGAACAGCTTTACAAAGACTCCGCTCAAACGCCGAGATCCAATACGGATCTGTTCTTTAACACCTTGAATAACACTTTTATTTCAAAAGGCATCGGGGTTGTCATTGGCGAATATGGCTGGTTATCTTCCGATGAAGGCGCTGCTGCAAATCAGTCGGGCGAGAAGCTGAAATATTTGGAATATTTGAATTACATGGCTTCAAAATATAGAGTCAGTACGATGATCTGGCCGCCTGCATTCGATCGGGTCGCGCCATATGACTGGAATTATTTGATAGGGTCAACGATTAAAACATCCGTTCAGGGACAACGTTCCTCCTATTCGACAGGGTTAAACGAAATCTATATTAAAGAAAAGGCTGCTAGGGATATTCAGATTCCGCTTACGCTGAACGGGAATACCTTTAAAGGCATCGCAGGATGGAAGAAAAGCGATTATTCCTATAATGCCAAAACCGCAACCCTTACGCTTTCCAAAAATTTTGTAAACGAGAAATTCACAAAGGGGTCATACGGGCTCATTGCGGATTTGGAGTTGAAATTCTCAGCAGGCGCCGCATGGCATCAATATATAATCAAATATGCAGCGCCAGTATTTCAAACCGCTACAGGCACGACAACATCCGGAATTACGATTCCGGTAACCTTCAACGGTTCCAAGGTAAAACGTGCTTCAGCCTATGATGCATCCGGCAACAGAATCGGCCCAAATTCCTGGTTCACGTATATGCAGTTTGGCTCTGAATTTAATGCGAACTATACCGAAGGTACGTTCAGTATTCAAAGCAACTTCTTTAACAATTCCGTATTGGATGGTACCATCAAGATTACGATCGAATTCTACGATGGGCAAGTCATAAACTATGCCATCCAAAAGAGCGGATCGAATGTGACCGGGATCGGGGTAGTTTCTTGATCTCAGGTTACTGTAGATTCTGCGACGAGTATATACCGTCGGCATAACAACATAGAAGTAGATCCCCGATCCTTACCGGCATCGGGGATTTTTTTGCTCGCCAGATCTCTCTTACGCTATGCACTTGAAATCCAGATTATTTATTTTAACTACAGACAAAAATAGTGAGACTTCGACTACATGTTATCTCTATTCTGTAATTAGAAGATAATATTTCCAAAATGGAGGATGGAACTAATGTATATTATTAGGATATCATTCAAAAGGGTGAATTGTATTGACACCGAATCACTCTTTTCTTCCGACAAATTTGCAATGGCAGGCACTGTATTCAGTGGTAATGATTCTAAAGGAATGATTTTTGACTTGATCCGCATAAATGATGGTGAAAGCAGAGATTTGAGTTCATACGTTTTCGAATTGCACTCAGAAGAGCCTAGCATCGGAGTTGTACTAAAAGCACTCGACTTAGATGAAAATAAAGGCTGGATTGAAAACAAAGCTGACATATTAAAAGCAGCTGAGGGAATATCCACCGCAGTTAAGTTTATACCAGGATACGGTTTGTCGATAAGCAGTATTATTGATACCGCCGCAACGGTCATCCCACCTATTATTGATAAATTTGTAGAATGGGATAACGATGATGAAATAATTGACTATAAGCACGTTTTTGATTTTGTACCGTTGAGTTTAGATAAACAAACCATTCCAGTAACGTTTAATGCACGATATGGAAACGAGCTTTCTTCTATAGGTTTCTCCAACTCTAACTACTCCGTAGAGTTTGAAGTTGAATGTATTTGGGAAGCATCTTTCGGACCTTCTATTACCATCGATGAAGACGCGATGAGCACTTTCCGTGCAATTAACGTAAAAGCTACTGAGGCAGGTTTTAAAGGGGGGTATCCTAATTTCTATAAAGCCATATACGGCATCAATACGTACTATGGCTCGATTAACTTTCTAGAATCAAATTGTTTATTTCGAGACATACCGATCAATGAACTCGGAAATCCTCAGTTGAATGATTTTGCACAGAGGATGAAAGCCGTTCAAGATTATGCAGTTAAAAATGGGTTTGTCGGAGGATTCCCAACGTATTTTATAGCTGACTATCACCATGGAATTGTATGTGGAACTATTTTGTTAAATAGTAATCAAGCAGAATGGCGGGACATTCCCTATGGGCAAATTGATTTAAAAGATATTGGTGCGCGGTTTAGAGCAACACATGATTACGCCATAAAAAACGGTTTTAGAGGGGGCTTTCCAAATTTTTATCATGCGGACTATCCAACAGGTAGAGTTGGTGGAAGTATCTTGATAAAATTAGGCGCTGCTGAATGGCGTGATGATTTAATGTTAGAGGGGGTTAGATAATTTAAAGATTACAATCTCAAGTGACAAGACTATATAAAGAAAAAAAATCATAACTCCACAACATTAAAGAAACCCGTTTCTGTACTTAAACTCAAAGTCGGAGCTGACCTCAAATAATGAGACAAATTAAAACACCTTCAAGAGGAAGCCTCCATGTCGTAAGATATGGGGACAACTTTGGAGGTGCTTTTGCTTTGGCAAGCGGCCTTGGATACTAGAACGGGGAACAAGATCAGTTGTCGGATGATAAGAAAATTATCTCATTAAAGACCGCGTAAATCGCGGTTTTTATATTTTATGGGATAATGTTGTTGTCAAATCAGAATGACAAGAACTTTATCCCATTCCCGATTTTGACAAGAATTTGACATCATTCCCGGCAGAGCTGATTTCCTATAACATTCTAAGCTTGTAAAAGATTAAGCTAACGGGCGGATAGTGGGGGAAGTTTCAGTTATAATAGCTGTTAGTAAGAGTTCCAAAGGCCTAATGACTTTCCCTTTACTGTTAACATAAAGCTTAGAGATACGTGGCTAGCCCCATTAAAAAAACCTCTTATACATTACCATATTTCCTTGAAGGAGGATATCTATTTTGGATGCGCAGTTTCTAGATCTATTAGCCCAAAAATACGATACGGAAGAAAAAGTTGTAACAGAAATCATCAACCTTGAAGCGATCTCCAATCTTCCCAAGGGAACTGAGCATTTTGTCAGTGATTTGCATGGGGAGTTCCAAGCTTTTCAGCATGTACTAAGAAACGGTTCAGGCACCGTAAAAGAGAAAATCAAAGCCTTGTTCCGTGAGGATTGGACGGATCATGAAATCAATGATTTTACGGCGTTAGTCTATTATCCGGAAGAAAAAATACAGCTGGTTAAAGGAGACCTGTGCAATAAACAAGCCTTGAACCGATGGTATAGAAAAACGATTGAACAAATGCTTAAGCTCATTTCATTCGCCTCATCCAAATATACGCGGGCCAAATTGCGCAAGGCTCTGCCGGAGCAGTTTGTATATATTGTAGAAGAGCTTCTATACAAGACGGATTCGACAAACAATAAGGACCCCTATTATGAGGAAATATACCGGCAAATTATTTCCTTGGGCCAGGCGGACAAGCTTATTATTGGCCTTGCTTATACGAACCAGCGCCTGGTGGTTGACCATCTTCATGTAGTCGGGGATATCTATGATCGCGGGCCGGACCCCGATAAAATCATGGACACGCTGATCGACTACCATTCCGTAGACATTCAGTGGGGGAACCATGATGTCCTGTGGATTGGCGCCTATGCGGGTTCCTTGGTCTGCCTTGCGAATATTATCCGGATCTGCGCCAGATACGACAATCTGGACATCATCGAGGACGTATACGGAATCAATCTTCGTCCACTGCTCAATTTGGCGGAGAAATACTATAATGACAATCCGGCCTTTAGACCAAAGCTGCAGACCGACCATAACGGCTCGGAGCAGGAAATCCTGCAGATCACCAAAATTCATCAAGCCATTGCCATGATTCAGTTTAAGCTTGAAATCCCGATTATCAAGAGACGCCCATACTTTAATATGTCTAACAGGCTTTTGCTTAAGCAGATCGATTACGACAAGAATGAAATCAAGATCGGCGGAAAAACTTACCCGCTGGAAAACACCTGTTTTGCAACCGTAAATCCGCAGCAGCCTGAACAATTGCTGGAGGAAGAACAACAGGTAATGGAAAAGCTGCTGTTCTCCGTTCAGCATTCCGAAAAGCTGGCCAGACATATGAGTTTTCTTATGAAAAAGGGTAGCCTTTATTTAATATACAACGGGAATTTGTTATTTCACGGCTGCATTCCTTTGGATGAAGAAGGAAACATGGAAGAAATGCAGATTGAAGACAAGAAGTATTCGGGCCGTCAGTTGCTTGATGTTTTTGAATATTATTTACGTTACGCCTTTGCGCACCCGGAAGATACGGATGATCTGGCTACGGATATGGTATGGTACATCTGGACAGGGGAATGTTCGTCGCTCTTTGGAAAGAAAGAAATGACCACCTTTGAACGGTACTTTATCCAAGATAAAGAAACCTATAAGGAGAGAAAGAACCCTTATTACCATCTGCGTGAAGTTGAGGAGATATGCCGAAAAATTCTGCTGGAATTTGATATGAATCCCGATCATGGACATATCATTAACGGTCACACGCCGGTTAAAGAAATCAAAGGAGAGAGTCCGGTTAAAGCAAACGGGAAAATGATTGTTATTGACGGAGGCTTTTCCAAAGCCTATCAATCCACAACAGGGATCGCCGGCTATACCTTGTTGTATAATTCCTTTGGCATGCAGCTCGTTGCCCATCAGAAATTTATTTCAAAAGAAGATGTGTTATGCAACGGAACGGACGTCTTGTCTATAAAAAGGCTGGTGGACAAAGAACTGGTGCGGAAGCTGGTGAGGGAAACCAATGTCGGGGAGAAGCTGCTGCTGAAAATCTCAAATTTGAAAAATCTCCTAGAATATCGCTACATGAAATGAAACAACTATACGGAGAAGTACCTTTTCATAGGCAACACCAAGCTTACAACATACGGATAAAAGCCTGCGGAGAAAAGCTGCAGGCTTTCCGATGCACATCATGCGGCGCCGATATTACGCCCTGCCATTTCACGAATGTCCATACGATGACTTTCGATGGTCAGGTTGGAGTATGCCGGCGATTTCTGATCATTCCTGTTCAGCGCACCGCTTGCGTATACGGTAACCCGGGATGATAATGGGCTCTCCCGCGCTGCCAAGCTGTTTTCAACTTGACGGTACCCGAAATTATGAACCGTGCCATGATTACCGGCTCAATTGAAATCGCCTCAATCTGGGCGTCGTCACCGTGACCTTCCAAGCGCCGAGGCATTACCTGGAACAGGCGAAGCTAGCTGAGATTGTGGAGGATCAATACGGAGAGTAAAGCGATTGCTCGTTCCGTCATCGAGGCGGCACCTAAGCTGTTGAACGATTTGAATACGACATAATGTTGAAGAACAGTGCCAGATGCCGTCTCAATGAGGCATCCGGTTTATTGTCGTTGGCGAATAAGTTGAAAGGAGTATTTTATAAAAGTCCTTTAAAATGGAAATGATTAGATGGTCCAATATTTCTTCACGAACCGGACGAAAAGTACGTTTGCTGAATTCTAACCTATTTCTTCCGGAGGAACCATTCATGTCTACCACAACTGAACAACTCAGAGAGCGCGCGCACGAGCTGGCGCTTCAGCAACAGCTCAAGTCTGCGGTCGGTCGGTCAGGTTATATAAAAAGACAAGTCGAAACCGACATCGCTAGTATCCGAGCTTTCGTCGCTTTGCTGCAGGATGCGCCAGTCGGCTGCGGTCAGCAAGCCGAAGAATGGCTGCTAGACAATGCGGAGTTCATCGAGGAACAAGTGCTGAACCTGAAGATGCATTTGTCCGAGTCAGTGCTTATCCATCTGCCCCGACTGCGCGGAGAGGAACGATTGCGTATCCACGCGCTTTGTCTGGCATATCTGGAACAAGTCGAAGGCATCCTGGACGAGAGGACGCTGCTAGCTTTCCTTGGCGCTTATCAGGAAATATCCGTACTGACGCTGGCCGAGACCCGGTTGATTCCGATCATGCTCAAAGTTTCTCTTATCGGGAAGATCGCTGAAACCATGGCATTGGTCCGGTACAGGCGGGAAGTATGCAGTCAGGTTGAGCAGCTGTTAAAGCAGATAGAACCGGCCAGACTAAGCACCGAAACGATCGGTACGCTACTTGAGCAAGCAGGTCAGATCCCGCCGTTGTCCGGTCCATGGGCCGCGCATCTCATAAGCCATCTGCGGGAATGGTCGGGCGATTCGGCTGCCGTACGCGAATGGCTCGTTTGTACGTACGAGAACGGCTCGGACGACCTTGACCGAATCGTCACGTACGAAGCCAAGCTCCAAGTCGCCTATCAGGTAAAAGCAGGCAACCTCATTACGAGCCTGCGCAGCAACGAACGCAGAAACTGGGATGAACTGTTCGAGGCGATCAGTCTACTCGATCGCACCATGCGCGAGGATGCGACGGGCCTTTACCCTCGCCTGGATACATCCAGCAGGAATGGAATCTTAAATCGGATCGAGGAAATGGCCAGACGCCTGCGAGTACCGGAAAGTCTCGTCGCTTCGCAATCGATCGCGCTTGCAAAGCATGCCTATGAACATGGCTCCGCGAATCCGATACAAATAGAGAACAAAACTACGGAACAAGAGCATCCGCAAGAAGCGCTAATGCGCCAAGCCTTTGCTGCATATTACGTCTTTGAGCCGGCAGGCGTAAAAAGCCTGGTTCAAGCGTTGAATAAGTGCAGTAAGCCGCGGACAATGCCGCTCAAAGGCTTAGCTAGAAGCGCGCCCATGAACTATTTCTCTTCTCTGCTGGCACTGTTCATGCTGCTGCTGGTCGTCGTGGCGGCTTGGGTCGTCGATTGGGATACCATAACGACAGCAGGCATTGCAGCGGTATTCCTAGCTCTTCTGTTCCCGGTAAGCGAGTGGGTTATGACTGGCCTAAACTTTGGGATTGAGCGAATCTGCCGGGCCAAACCTCTGTTGCGGTTCGACTATTCGAACGGGATTGCGGCGGAAGCTGCGACTATGGTCGTCATACCGGCTATATGGTCGACGGTCCAAGAAGTGGACGAGCTTGCCGATCGGCTCGAGATCCATTACTTAGGCAATCGGGACCCGAATATTCATTACGCGTTGCTCGGCGATTTCACCGATGCAAAAGAAGAAAGCCTTCCCTCGGACGAGATTCTTGTCGCCGCGGTCAAAGCCCGCATCGACCGCTTGAACCGTATGTACGGGGACAGCGGCACAACCTTTCATTACTACCAACGAGCCAGACTGTGGAATCCCGGCGAAGGCAAGTTCATGGGCTGGGAGCGAAAACGGGGAAAGCTGGTCGAGTTCGTGAATTTGTTACGCGGTAGCGAAGATACCAGCTATGCGGTAACGCACGGCGACCGTAAGGTCTTGCCCGGTATTCGCTACATCATTACCTTGGATGCCGACACCCAGCTTCCGATCGGAAGCGCGCAGCGGCTGATCGGAACGCTGCATTTTCCCTACAACCGACCTCGCTTAAACAAGGCGGGCACTAGGGTAGTGGAAGGGTATGGCGTCCTGCAGCCCCGTATCGGCACCAGCCACGATTCGGCCATGCGTTCTCGGCTTGCTTATTTCTGGTCCGATCCGGGCATCGATCCTTATGCGTTTACGGTCTCCGATCCGTTCCAAGACGCGTTCGGTACCGGCATCTTTACAGGCAAAGGAATTTTCGACGTCAACGTATTCGCTCAATTGCTTGGCGAGCGCATTCCGGACAATACCGTGCTTAGCCATGATTTGCTCGAAGGCGGATTTCTGCGGGCGGCGCTCGTGTCCGACATTGAGTTAATCGAAGAGCACCCGTCCACCTTTCTATCTTTCCAGAAACGGATGCATCGATGGGTTCGAGGTGACTGGCAGCTCCTGTGCTGGCTCCGCACCAAGCTTTGTGACCGGCGCGGAGAGCTGCAGCCGATCGATCTGTCTCTGCTCACGCGGTGGCAGATTATCGACAATCTGCGGCGCAGCTTGATGCCTATCGCGATGCTCGTGCTGTTCGGGCTGGCCGTGACCGTTTTGCCCGGCTATCCGGCACGCTGGCTTGCGTTCTTGTTCCTCACTCTGCTGCTGCCCTTAATCAGGCAGCTAGCCATCATGAATTCGGCAGGTGCGCATTCAAAGCATGTGCTGTCGACACTGGTAATGGCCGGCATCGGATTCTGGACGCTTCCGTTTCAGACAGCCGTGTTGCTGGACGCCATAGTCAAGACGCTATACCGCATGGCCTTCAGCAAGCGCGGGATGCTGGAATGGACCAGCTTCTCGCAGACGGAACGAAGTCAAGCTGAGGCACGGCGCCGCTTGATTCTTGGCGGCAGGGGGGGCTACTTGTTAATCTTGCTATTCGCGGTCGCGGTTGTCCTGCAGCCGAGCATCCCGCTTCTGTGTTTCGGACTGGCCCTTTGCCTCTTCTGGGCGCTTGCTCCGGTTGCAGTACGCTGGCTTGATCAACCCGTTCTCAAAGCGGAGCGGCCGCTTGAAGCCGCTGACGCGGAGCAGCTGCGCACCTTAGCGAAGGAAATTTGGCAGTTCTACGAGGACTATGCGGGGAAAGAGGATCACTATCTTCCGCCGGACAACGTGCAAATCGAGCCCCCGAACGGCGTTGCGCACCGAACGTCGCCAACCAATATCGGGTTTCTCCTGACGGCGGCTCTAGCCGCGAGAGAGTTGGAATTCATCACAACGCCGATGCTGGTGGAACGGCTCGAGCGAACGGTCGGCGTGATCGAACGGATGGAGAAGTGGAACGGCCATTTGTACAACTGGTACGACACTTCAACGCTGGAGCTGCTTCGTCCGGCTTATGTCTCGACGGTGGATTCCGGCAACTTCGTAGCCAGTCTGATGACGGTTAAGCAAGGTCTGATTCGCTGGCTTCAGACGGACGGATGGGGCAAAGGTTCCCGGCGGCGCGGGCAAGCTCCATTAGCGGCCGTTGGCACGGAGTTTGCCATCGAACAGGATCGCATTCATCCGGAGGAAATGTACGAAGCGCGACGAGAATCAAATGTGAAGCAAGATGAGCCGATGCATGCAACGACCGGTTGGATTGGTCAGGGTTATGAGCTTGTCGACCGCTTGGAACGGCTGATCGTCTCAACCGATTTCCGACAGCTCTATGACGACAAGGCCAAGCTGTTTGTGCTCGGCTACCATGCCGATTCGGGTCAACGGGAAACGATTCTCTACGACTTGCTCGCATCGGAAGCAAGGCAAACAAGCTTCGTCGCCATTGCGCTTGGTCAAATTTCGGTCTCCCATTGGATGGCGCTTGGCCGCACGGCCAAGCAGCAAGGCGGGCACGCGACCTTGATCTCTTGGTCCGGCACGATGTTTGAATACATGATGCCTTGGCTGATTATGCGAACCTATCCGGGTACGGTCTGGGATAGTACCTACCGCGGCGTCGTGCGGCGTCAGATCGCATACGCCGCACGACGCAACGTGCCCTTTGGCATCTCGGAATCAGGCTATTATGCGTACGACTATCAGCTGAATTACCAATATCGCGCCTTTGGCGTGCCGGGGCTGGGGTTCAAGCGCGGGCTTGAGGAAGACACGGTCATCGCGCCTTATGCCACGATTATGGCGCTTCCGTTCGCGCTGCGCGAAGGCCTTCTAAATTTGGAGCGTTTGGATCAGCTTGGCGGGCGAGGACAATACGGCTATTACGAGGCGATCGATTACACCGCTCACCGTATGCCGCAGGGGGAAACCTACAAAATCATCCGCAGTTTCATGGCGCATCACCAAGGCATGAGCTTGCTTACGCTGGCCAACATGCTGGTGCCGTCTTGCATGATCAACTATTTTCATGCGGATAAGCGCGTTCAGGCCGCCGAGCTGCTGCTGATCGAGCGGATTCCGCACAAGTCGGCGCTTCTCAATCGGGAGCTGCCGGGCAGGTCGCGAAGCGGAGGCGAAACCAAGTTGCCGCAGAACGACCCGCTGCGAGAATTCGCGGAGGTGCCCGCGCATTTGCCTGAGGCGAACGTGCATGGGAACGGTTCGTTAACGACGGTCCTGACGGAAACCGGCAGCGGCTTCATCCGATATAACGGACTGGATTTGACGCGCTGGCGGGAAGATCCGGTGATGGATC
This sequence comes from Paenibacillus sp. ATY16, assembly GCF_003399985.2. Lineage (NCBI taxonomy): Bacteria > Bacillati > Bacillota > Bacilli > Caryophanales > Paenibacillaceae > Paenibacillus > Paenibacillus sp. ATY16. Next base: position 471,632 of record NZ_NMOK02000037.1, read on the forward strand.
CTTGGGGCAGCTACATCTATATTCGGGAAGTGGAGAAGAATGTTTGCTGGTCCCCGACCTATTTGCCATGCCGCAAGCAGGCGGATCGCGCGAGCGTTCAGTTTCGCAAGGAGCGGACGACGTTCCTCCGCGAGGATGACGGGCTGCAGACGAAGCTCGAGGTGACCGTATCGACCGAGCATAATGCGGAGCTGCGCCGGTTGACGTTGACCAACGCGACGCAGGAGGTCCGAATTGTCGAAATAACGACGTACATGGAATTAGCCATGGCCGCGCACAACGCGGACAAGGCTCATCCCTCCTTTACCAAGCTTTTCGTTCAAACGGAGTTTGCTTCGGAGGAGCAGTGCCTGCTAGCCTTCAAACGCCCTCGTAATGATGACGAGAAAGCTCTATGGGCTTTTCACACGCTACGAGTTGACGAGGATCAAGGAGCAGCAGAATTCGAGACGGACCGCACAGCCTTTATCGGCAGAGGGCATACGCTTGCCAATCCGCGCGGACTGGCTGCCCGGCTAGGCGGCACCTTCGGTGCCGTTGCCGATCCCGCTTTTATCATGCGTAAGCGAGTGCATGTTGAACCTGGCAAGCAGATCAGCCTGACAGCCCTAACCGGTGCAGCCGAGAGCAAAAAACAGGCGCTTGAAATGGTTGCGCAGCTGTCGTCCGCCTCGCAGGCAGAACGTACCTTCCAAATGGCATGGACGCGAAGCCAAATCGATCTGCAGCATTTACGCATCGGCGAACAGGAGGCGTCCGCTTACCAGCTGCTGGCCGGACGGGTCCTGTTCGCATCTCCGTTTCGTCCAGAGCAGGAGGCAAGCATCTCCGCGAATACGAAAGGGCAGCCGGGCCTGTGGGCGCATGGCGTCTCCGGCGACAGGCCGATTGTATTGGTGAGCGTGGCCGAAACGTCGAGCCTGCCGTTCATGAATAAACTCCTGGTCGGCTACGAATATTTGCGCCGGAAGGGGTTAAGCTTCGATCTCGTAATTTGGAACGAGTCCTCCGGCGGTTATCAGCAGGAGCTTCGCGATTCACTCCAGCGGATGATCGAGCAGCATGTCCATAACCTTAACAATGGCGCCGGCGTTCATATCGTCGCGGCAACCGAGCAATCCCAAGAAGACAAGAATCTGTTGTTCGCCACAGCGCGGCTGCTGCTGCATGCGGAAGGACCAAGTCTGAGAGCCCAGCTCCTGTCTCGCGAGTCAGGAAGCACCGAGCAATTACCCGACCTGGTGCCGACTTCGCCGCAGAACCTTTATTCCGACAAGCCATCGCGGGACGAAGGCGCGGATCTGTTCTTCAACGGATACGGAGGCTTCTCGCCTGATGGCGGCGAGTACCGGATCGTGCTTCGCAACGGGCAGCATCTGCCTGCTCCTTGGATCAACGTAATTGCAAACGAGAATTTCGGCTTCCTGGCTTCGGAGCTGTACACCGGGCAAACCTGGTGGAGCAACAGCCGTGAATGCAAGCTGACGCCATGGTCCAACGATCCCGCACTGGATCCGCCTGGCGAAGCTGTCTATATACGAGATGAATCGAGCGGTGAATATTGGGGGATGACGCCATCCCGAAAGTCGGAATCCAAAACGGTGCATACCGTATCGCATGGACAAGGCTACTCGCGCTACGAGCACGAGAGTCATGGTCTATCGCATGAGATGACGGTATTTGTCCCTCTGAACGATCCCGTCAAGATCATCCGGCTGCGTTTGACTAATGAAACGAGCGACGTACGGAAGCTGTCCGTGACGTACTACGCCGAATGGGTTATTGGAGTGAATCGCGAAGACAACGCCTCCAATATCGTTACGGAATGGGATCCAGAACATCAGATACTGCTTGCTAGAAACACCTATCAGGACACGTTCCGTAAAGCGACGCCATTCCTTGCCATGCATCCTCGGACATTAGAGCCTAGCCAGACCTGGACGGGAAGCCGGCTGTCATTCATCGGGCGCGAAGGCGACTTGGAGGATCCTGCCGCAATGCGCAAAATGCGTCTTTCGGGAGAGACGGGACCGGTCCATGATGCCTGTGGAGCAATTCAAGGCATCGTATCGCTCGAACCCGGCGAGGCTGGCGTCGTCTATATCCTGCTCGGCTGCGGCGATTCCCGTGATGCCGCGACCCAGCTGGCCCGAAAGTACAGTGAAGCGGACGCATGCGAAAAGGCTTATCAGGATGCTTGCGCCTTCTGGAAAGACATAAACGGCACGATCCATGTTGCTACGCCTTCGGCCGAAATGAATATTATGCTGAACAACTGGCTGCTCTATCAGTCGTTGTCCTGTCGGATGTGGGCACGCACGGCATTCTATCAGGCGGGAGGCGCCTTCGGGTTCCGGGATCAGCTTCAAGATTCTTTGTCCATGCTGCATGTCCGGCCGGAAATGACGAGAGCACAGATCATTCGCCATGCTTCGCACCAGTACCGTGAAGGAGATGTGCAGCATTGGTGGCACGAAGAGACGCACCGCGGTATCCGCACGAGATTTTCGGACGATCTGCTCTGGCTGCCATATGCCGTTGTCCGTTATTTGGAGCAAACGGAGGATGAGAGCCTATTAACGGAAACGGCTCCTTTCCTTCAGAGTGAGCTTCTGAAGGAAGACGAGCACGAACGTTACGAAGAGACGGTTCTGTCGGAGGAGAACGGGACGATACTCGAACACTGCTTCCGCGCGCTTGATCGGGCGCTTCGCTTCGGCGAACACGGATTGCCGCTCATGGGAATCGGTGATTGGAACGACGGAATGAGCAATATCGGACCGCAAGGGCGCGGCGAGAGTGTATGGCTGGGCTGGTTCCTGGGCGAAGTCCTGAGCGGCATTGCCGGAATCTGCGAGCGGTATGGCAAGCGAAGTCACGCGGAGCGTTACCTAAGCGCGCGAAGCAAGCTGGAGAATGATATGCAGGAAGCAGCCTGGGACGGAAATTGGTACCGCCGCGCGTTCACCGATGCCGGAGATTGGCTAGGATCCGTCCGCAATGCGGAATGCCGCATTGACGCTATCGCCCAATCCTGGTCGGTCATATCCGGCATGGCGCCGAAGGACCGCGCGCAGCAGGCGATGCACTCCTTCGACAAGGAGCTGGTCGACCGACATCTTGCCGTCGCGCATATTTTGACACCGCCATTCGACAAGACCAAGCCAAGCCCGGGCTACATCCAAGCCTATCCGCCAGGCATTCGGGAGAATGGGGGGCAATATACGCATGGTGTCATCTGGAGCATTGTAGCGTGGAGCATGCTCGGGGACGGGGACAAGGCTTTCGAGTTATTCCATATGTTCAACCCGATTACGCACACAAAGTCCTCGTTTGACGCCCGCACTTACGTCGGGGAGCCTTACGCCATGGCGGCTGACGTTTATACGGAGCATCCGCATCGCGGACATGCGGGTTGGACGTGGTACACCGGCGCTGCCGGCTGGATGTACCAAGCGGGAATCGAGTGGATAGTAGGGATAAAGAAAAGGGGACAAAAGCTTCTGATCCAGCCCTGCATCCCTGCGGAATGGCCGGAATACACCGTTACGTATAAGTACAAACACACAGCCTATCGAATCATCGTCCGCAACCCGTCGCGCAAATCCGGCGGCTGCACGGCATTAAGGATCGATGGCAAAGAGACCGAGCTCAGCTTGAATCTTATGGGCGAAAGTCCGTTTATCACGCTGGAGGACGACCAATTGGAGCATGTGGTCGAACTGACTTTATAGCTCGTTTGCAGGGATCGTGTATATACCCGCATTCACAACGTTTGATGTACCGAAAGGCCGCATATTTGCGGCCTTTTTGACCTTGATCGGCTTCGTGCCGTTCAAGGTTTTTTTGGAGAAAATTTTATGAGGCTCCCTCGAAATGATGCAGCATCTTCATGTCGTATTAAGACAAGAACTTTTATACAAGGACGAAATGATCAGAGGGTACAAATACATCTTAGAAGATAATAGAACATGGTATCATTGAGAGTCGCATAAATTGCGGCTTTTTTGTTTTATGTTATCAAGTTCTTGTCAATATGAACGGTTGGACCGCAAATTCGACTTTCAACTTCTAGCTGCCTACTTAGAAACAACTGGCAGCTCTGAACGAGCTTTTTGAGCATACTGAGCGCGCTGTAGAAGAGTCTTAATGTCCTTCGTCTCAAATAGCCTGATCCGATAAATAATTATTAAGAAAACATTCAAGACAATATTCCTGCCGCGGCCATCGATCGATAGACATGAATTCGAACACCTGCTCGTACACTGTAATAAAAAGCTTGTTCGAAGACAACTTACCACGGAGGTGTAAATGATGAAAATTAAGTCCGGCGGATATGAAGCAGTGTATCACGGCCGCGTACTGGCCTATGGAATGAATCCGATCGAAATTGTATTGTCGGAAGAGAGTGATCCGCTGATATTCGTGTTTTGTATTGAACACGAATCGGAACGAGACGACTTCATGACGAATATTCAGCTGGTTCGTTACAATGAAGTCCGCATCGCTTGCGTTAATTTTCCGAGAGGCAAGCCAATCGGTAATCAAGATATGATTCAGCTCGGCGTGTTGAACAACCGCAAACTATCTTTGCGTTATGAAGTGACTATAAATTACGATGCGACGTCCTGGGCGTTGGCCTTTACTTTCTTTGCGGGAGAGGGGGTCGTGCCGGTATGAACAAAATCGAAATTCAGGATCCGAAGGTAGCAAGCAAGATCATCGCTGCGAACGCGGAGAACGATAAGCGCAAAGCGGAGCTCGGCTTTCTTGGTAAATTCTTTGGTTCAGGTGAGAACGTGCGCCTGTATATCGTCGGTACGATCACGCTCGGTGTGCTTATCATCGCGCTGGTCTATACGTTGATCCCCGACCAATATCGTTCGCCCGACTTCGGTTTAAAGGAAATGTGGACGCTCGTGGTACTTCCTGTTGAATCGACAATTATCGGTTACTTGATCGGATCGCGGTCAAAAGAAGAAGGAGGCTAGTCGAGCATTTTTGCGAGGGACTCTTAATGATAAAGCTGTTCAATCACGATTGGTTTACTCAAGAATTTAGTAATTCAGATAACAGAACATAGTAACATTGTAAGCCGCAAAAATTGCGGTTTTTTTGTAGTTATATATTGGAACAATACTGGATATTCTTTTTGGAACGTGTGACAACACTATAAGCAACAGCTGCTGTTTTTTCATAGTAAACTGCCCAACCTGATTGCGTTCCGCCAAGTGGATCCGCGATTTGGATTTTAGACTTGTCATCATATATTGCATTGACTACAAGGCTGTGGCCGGTTGTTGAATAATGCCAATTTGCTCCGGATGGATTTGAAATTCCCATCGTGCTCGGTGCTTTCATAGTTACGATATCATAGTAAATATCATTGAGCATGGAAGTTTGAGTTGGGCTTGCTGCGTAAATATAATAAACTTGGCTTTGCTTGCCGTTCAAGTAGGGTGCGATCTTGGTAGGATCTGTACCGTCTGCATCAGTTCCCACAGCTTTTGCAATCGTAGCTTGGCTATCCCGCCAATACTCCTGCTTGCGTCATGTCTGACAGGGCATGTGGTATGAAGTACAGGTGGAGTCGGCAGAACGGCGGCTGTAGCCACCACCCTTCTAGGGAAGGTATGCCAACGGATATGCCGCGCGGCTGAAAAACAAGATATCGTGAGAATGTTCCGCGAAATGGGACTGACAAACTTCCGAATGTACATGTCTAAAGATAGAACGTACGGAAACATACGGACCATCAAAACGATGGGGTGAGTGGCGTAAAGTAAGAATTTTTCTTATGAAATACGCTGTGCCGGACGATGGCGGCACCCAGCTCACAGGCTTAGAGGAAGCACCTAAGTCTTGAACGTATAGCTAGGTTTTTGAGTAGTTCATAAACGAAAGGAAATGTTGATGATACTTAATCATTTGGACATATGCCCATTAGCCGATGGAAGAATACTGTGCATAAACATAACAAATGATGACCTAGTAACTATTCGGTATCTGTATCAGACCTGGGCTAAAGAGCTGCTATACAAGGGATTTGCTAGAATAATAAACATATGTATAAAATACTATGTAACTTTAATATACTGAATCTATATAAAAATATACTATTTATATGACTTTCTATGGATTGTGACACAATTAAATATCTCTGAAAAGAGGCCAGCGTCGCCGCAGCGTCGCCGCTGGCCTTTTTGTCGTTTTTCTTATTAAAAACAAGCAATTCGGTTGATGCACACGGGAGCCAGGTAAGCAGTGCTGAGGAAACGCGATTAATCGCTTTGTGACGGATATGCGCATGCGGGTGTCTACACGCTACCATGATAGCGGCGAATTATTTCCAAAGCAGTGCTTAATGTCAAGGGCACACCACGCCTGCTCCTGGAAGCTAATCCTCTTGAACCAGTTCGCCTAGATTGTTGATCACGACGTGGACGCTGTATTTGATTTTCAGCTTAGGGTAATACTCAGTCCGCCAGTTCGTGAGATTGTTGAACGGGATTTTGCTTCTGAAGTGGTTGCCGAGCCCCATCGGATCGCAGCCGGACTTTACCAGCTTGTTCGTGACGTTCTCCAGCTTCTTCGTGAATTCTACTTGTAGTTCTTTCTCATGCTCGCTTGCCGATTTTACGGCCTCTGACTCCGTAAGCGAAGCCTGAATGGAGAGCTTTCCGAGCAGTTCCGGGCCGCTACCGGTCATCTTACTTTGCCAGTCGATATGGGCTGATCGAATGGTGACGCTCGCATTTTGCATTACTTCGACATCGGCGCCGTAATAGTTATTACTTACCACGTTTATCGCCACAATCTCTTCTTCGTTCAGCCGGCCGACCATCTTCCCTTTTTTCAGCAGGGCGGAGCCGTCGAATTCGAGCACCGTTCTTCGGCCTGGCTTAATGATGGGGATCATGGTGTCCTGCGTGTACGATCTTGTCGCGGCGAATGCGTCCAGCAAGCTGGTTTTCGTCGTTCTAGGCGTCCATCCGGCGCGTTTGTTCGAGAATTTATAGAAAGTCGTGACATCGTTCGAAATGGCATTATTGGAATTGGTCAGTAATTCTTCCATATCTCCGTCCGTAATGGCAAGCAGCGCTTTGGGGGAGAAATTCCTTGACCGGATCACGTTGGTCAGTTCTTCATGAAGTCCCGCTTGGGCGAGCTCTTGACTGAAGACAATGAGTTGCACGCTGAGCAGGTCGATGTAATTCTCGACGTCGACTCGAATGGCGTTAATCGCTGCGCTGACCGTGGAAGCTTCTCTCGAGACGACCTTGACTGTCAGCTTCCGTTCTGCCGGGATGGGAATCTGCAGCGAAACTTTATAAGCTTTTTCCTGCCCTTTGGATATGCCTATGATGACCGGAATGGAGCGGTGATTTATGTCATGACTGTCCCAGCAGCCGCCGGTCAGCAAGCCGCAACAAAGCCAGACGAAAAGGAAACAAATCCATTTTAACGATCGTTTAGGCACGCGGCAGTCCCCCAACCTTTGTTCGATTGCGATAGTAGCCCGCGATCAACGCAAGGATCAGCAACATGCCTAAACGAAGGGGTCCTCCCCAGCGCAATTGGTGTTCCAGTGCTTCCAAAGTCGGAATGGAATAGGCGACGACGATTGCAAGCGAAGACATGACAGCCGGATTCGTGATTAGTCTTGGAACGAACGACGAATGCAGGGCAAGCTGTCTCGTCAGCCATAGCAGGCCGCTTAGGTTTATGAGCGTGCTGAACATGATCGTCATGATATAGAATAACGAGATCCGGTCGAAAAAAAACCATTTTACTCGTACCGTGTCTAGCAGCACGATCAAAGGAAACCGGAGATCTTCCACAACTTCCTGGCCGAGCACGCTTAGGGGAAGATATACGTTTGCGAGGAACAGAAAGAGTGAAACTAACCACGCTCCCCAAAGCCAGCGTTTGGCGGATGCGGAATACGGCCCGAAAAATCCAATCAAGCCGCAGACGTTGACGAAGGCGATAATCGAAGGCAGGATTTTCGGTTCATGCAGGAAAGCCAACGTCGGACGTAGCGGAAAAATCATAAGGTAATTCCCGTACCTCAAGGCAGCAAGGAAGGAGAACAGCATTAAGGGGATGCCGAAGCATCCAATCACCAGCGCCAGCCGCAGCAGAGAATCGCTGTCCGCATAAGCGATGCTCAGCGCGGTGACGAGCAGCAACGCGAACAAAACCCAAAGCGGCGTGGAGGGCAGATACAACATGCTGAGCGTTTGGGCATGCCCCCGGATCATGACCCCGATGGCCATCAGGTTGAAGATGATCAGCGGCCAAACAAAACAGAGACGTATCCATGTTCCCGCATGCTGGAATTTAGCGAGCAGATCCGTCTTGTCCTCACGCAAGCCTCCAACCAGCAGACGCAGCAGCGCTCCTTGTATCAGCCAGCCGATGACGATGACGAGCCAATGGCCGGATGACTGGGACTGAATGATGCTCTGCGGGTACACGAACATAAATAGTCCGTATTGTAGTACAAGAAAGAAGGCTCCAACGCTGATTCCGCGGCTCATTCTGTTCACTCCTTTTTCATACTTAGCCTGAATGGAATCATCGGCTGCCGCATAATCGTAGCCGAGCTGATGAACGAGAGCAGGATATAGAACCCGCACACAATGCCGAGCGGCCCGAATATAGCGGCAAAGAGAAGCATTATATACCGCCATAGCCGGATAACGAGCGCAAAGTTATACCCGATGACGGTGAAATTGGCGATGGTGGAAGCCGCGAGGATGATAATCAACAGGCTGCTGACCAGATTCGCCTCGACGACCGCTTGTCCGAGAATGATGCCGCCGACCATCGTCATCGCCGGACCGACGCTCTTGGGCAGCCGAATAAGCGCTTCGAACAGCATTTCGATAATGAACAAGAGCAGTAGCGCTTCGGTCAGTGAAGGATAAGGAACGCCTACTCGGCTCAACGAAATGGAATAAATGAGCTCGACCTTCATGACGTCCGGATTCACCGATATCAAAGCGACATAAGCCGCCGGAGCGGATATGGCGATAATGACGCCAAGAATGCGGAATGCGACGATCATGAACGCGATGACGGGGGTGTACTCCAGGTCGGTATCCGCAATGAACAGGTCGGGCAGCTCCACAGGGAGGACGATGGCTTCCGGATAACCATCGACTAACAAAACGACCCGGCCTTTCTTCAGGAAGTAGGTGACCTCGTGCGGAGACTCCGTTTTGAAGAAGGACGGAATCGGATTCCATTTGGGCCGTCTGCACAGCCAGTTTGAAACTTGCTGGAGAGAGACGAAAGGAGTGTGCGTCTGCGCGCTCAGCGCCTTCTCGATATCGGCCGCGAAAGCTGGATCCGTTACGTGATCAAGTGAAAGCACTATAATCCGCCGTTTTTCACGGGTGCCGATATCGACATGCGTAAACTTCAGGTCTTGAGAGCGAAGCTCACTCCGGATCAGTCCGAGATTGGTTGACAGATCTTCGATGAATCCTGCTTGCGAAGAGACGAGGATGTTCTGATTATTTGGCGTGCCGACCGGCCGGTAAAGCTGCCGGTCCTCCGACTGCACCCAAGCCGCTCCGGTTCCGCCAGGCTGTAAAATGATGGTCCGGCCGTCAAGGAGGCCGCGAACCAAACCATCGCGCGCTTCCTCCGCGCCAAGCTCACCGAGCAGCGCTTGCCAATTCTCTGCAGGCTCCCGCCCGGCTTCCGACAGACGCCGGGCGGTTGCCGCAACGTCCACAAGACTGGACAACGCGATCATTTCCAGATGGATTCCGCATATTTGAAGAGTAAGGATTTGGAAATCCATCGCATTCCCTAGTTGCTCAATGATCTGTTTTCGTTGTGAATTTTCCTTTTTTATAATCATTTCCCATCACCTATCCTCTAGCATGACCAACGCCATCCAGAATTATGTAAAATATTACCGATCTATCGATTGAACGCGACGGATTTCAATGGAATCATCTCGCACATATCGATGGAAGGATGCATGAAGAATGATTCGCCTGACGTGGGAAGTATTATTCAATTATAGCGAAGTGATCTGGCTTAGGGCGTGAAGGGCCATGAACGTTTCAGTGGTGCATCGATGTGTAGTCTTCACGCGGATTCAGCGGATGCTACCGTTTCTAAACAAGTTCGGAATGTACGGGCCATGCGAGAAGTAATTGCGGGGATTGAGGAGCGTCGTAGTAATCCCCCTACTACATGTGTAGCAGATTTGGATCCCTCATTAACCTAAACATTCCTGTGACTGCGGTTTTCAACGATTAATTATTAAACTCCCAGAAAACGTAAGGCGAGTTTTACGCTGGAATGTTCTTTATTTTCCGTCAGATAACTTTCATATGCCCATAAACGGGGGATTGGAAATCATTCTCGACTAAGAAAAATTTCTTCTCATCAAGCAAGAATTGGAGGTGAGTTCTGGTTGAGAAGGCAAAAATGCCGCCTTGCATAAGCAGATCTAAAAGAAGCCCAGCATGATCCAGTTGCAACGATTGCACGCCGAGTCCGGATACGCAGGCGGTGGAACTGCTGAAGTAGCTAGCGTACAACCACAAAAATACAGACAGGCAGTCTGATGGCTGAAAGAGCCCGAAGACTGCCTTTTTGCTCCCCGCGCAGAAAGGCCCGGCCGCTGGGATTGAAATGAGCCAGCAAAATTTGTATGTTGGTTGCATACCAATTTTTATAAAAGGGGCTATGTCCAGTGAAATTGGCAGAGGATTACCTTCGGCTGCGATGCGCTTATTCCGGTGAAAAAGAAGGAGAACCGTTTCGGGTGACGATCGACGGGCTCGCTGAGACCCTGTACTGCACGCCCCGTAACGCCAGGCTGATCCTGCGCAAAATGACGGATGCCGGCCTGATCCGGTATGTGGCCGGGCAGGGCAGAGGCCATCAGTCGGAACTGACGTTTCTGGCGGACAAGCAGGGGCTCGTGATTAGGGAAGCACAGCGATACGTGAAACAGGGAGATCTGCAGGGCGCTCTGCTCTGGGTAAAAGAGCAGGCGAGCGAACCCGATGTGATGCAGCGGTTTATGGACTGGCTGACCGGCTATTTCGGTTACCGGACGGAAACGACCGGGGAGGGTAGTATAGTGGAAACGCTCCGCCTGCCGATATACCGGCCGATCGTGACACTGGATCCGGCGGACGCGATGTATGCTTTCGATACCCATTTGATCCGCCAAATCCATGCGACCCTGGTGCAACTGGAAATGGAGATCGGCAAGGTTATTCCCGGCATCGCGCACCATTGGGAGTCCAGCTCCGATGCCTGCCTTTGGACGTTCTATTTACGGAAAGGCGTGACATTTCACGACGGCAAGGAGCTTACGGCCGATGACGTCAAATACAGCCTGTTACGCTTGCAGCAGGAATCTAACAATCATTCATGGCTGTGCAGGGACATCGCTGAGATCTACGCGGAATCGCGTTACACCGTCCGCATTGAGCTGCGTCAGCCCAATGTCCTGTTTGCCGTATTTATGTCGCATACGGGGACGGCGGTCCTTTCCCACGGCAGCGGGGAGTCCGGGGCCGGAACGGTTCCCTCAAGCCTGCCTGTCGGGGCCGGACCTTATCGGATCGCTAAGCTTACGTCGGGGATGTGCGTGCTTGAGGTTTTCCCGAATTATTATGCGGCCCGGGGCCTGATAGATCGTATTGAAGTGATGATCATCACGGACATCGGTGGTGTATGGACGGTGGAGAACAATCCAGGTGTACTGGTCGTTGAAACGGGGGAAGCCCGCCGCCAGGAACTGAAGACATGGCAGCGCAGCCGTCTCGTCACCGGATGCAGTATGCTGACCATGAACCTCGCCAAGCCTGGGGTTCTGCAAAACGGTTCCTTCCGCAGGGCACTTGCACTTGCGGTTGACCGGAACCGCATGGTCCGGGAGCTAGGGTACCCGCATGCCTTCCCCTGTCTCGGTTTTCATCTTGACCCTCAGCCGGTTGCTACTGATTCGCTGTATGATCTGGAAGAGGCATCCAAGGAATTAAAACGGGTCGAATATGGCGGAGAGGGGCTGAAGCTGTATGCGTACCGGCGTCATGAACAAGCGGCTTATTGGCTTCAGCAGCAATATGGTCAGGTCGGAATCCGGCTGGACGTTCATATTCTGCCCTGGGAGGAATTAATGAAGGAAGAACGGTTCCGGGAGGCGGACCTGATTTTGTTCGAGGCGCTGCTGAGCGAGGGGCTGCTCCGACAGATCGAATATTTGCTGTCCCGGAAGAGCTTCATTCGCAGCATGCTGAATCCCGGAATGCAGGTGGAAGTAGACCGGCTTGTGGGGCGGCTGCTTCAGGAGGCGGAACCGGAAGCCCGGGATGAGGCGCTTCAGCGATTGGAGACCTGGCTGATCGAACACGGCACGGCGGTCTATTTGACCTACAACGAGGCCCGGGTGCTGTCCCATCCGGCGCAGCAGGGCGTACGGTTGAATGCTGCCGGGTGGGTAGATTTTAAGGACATCTGGTTTAAAGGGGAAGGTTAACAGCGGCTGATCCATCGTGATTGCGGAACGAGAAAACATGACATCTGACGAAAGGGGAAATGTTTCCCGAGAAGATTACCTTTTTTTCATGCTCGTCCGGCTGTACAATGATCACAGCACAAGAGATGAAACTTAGAACGGAGTGAAGGTGAAGGGTATGGAAATTAGGCTGGACGATTTAAGCGGGCCGGAAATAGCAGCATTGATCCGCGAACATCTTCAAGGCATGGCGGAGGAATCCCCGGCGGAGAGCGTGCATGCCCTAGACCTGGACGGGCTGCGGCGGCCGGATGTGACACTCTGGAGCGCATGGGAGCAGGGGGAGCTGCTTGGCTGCGGGGCATTGAAGGAGCTCGATCCTGGCCACGGCGAGATCAAATCGATGCGGACCGCATCCGCCCACTTGCGTAAAGGCGTTGCCCGATCCATCTTGTCCCACATCATTGAGGAGGCCCGGCGGCGAGGATACCGGCGGCTGTGCCTGGAGACGGGCTCGATGGCGTCTTTCGAGCCGGCCAGACGGCTGTACACGGCCTTCGGCTTTGAGGAGTGCGGCCCATTTGCAGATTATACACTCGATCCTTACAGCACTTTTATGACCTTAGTCCTGTAACCTAAACATGCGAAGCTTGATGTGAAATAAGGACATGCTTCCTGTCATCGACAGGGCGAGCATGTTCTTTACATTAAGTGCCGAAGACTTAGCAAGGAATGACAGTGGTGAAGGTACTGCCCTATCGGGAAGTATTAGCTCAATAAAGATACTACGGCAGCTCTCTACATGATGACTGCCGTTTTCTCAACGAAAGCAGATTAATTGAGAAGTCTTAGCAAAATTTGTTTTTAGGAATGAGTTCCGAAAATTGATATAGTGAGTAATAATTCAAATGAAAAATGGAGAGAAAAATGCTCAAATACAAAAAGTTAATCGAGGCAATTCGTTTGATCGGTTTTTTAGCACTTGGATTGTACACGGCCTTTTCTAGAAATATTTTAGTTGGTCTAGCTGTTGCGATAATTTTGGGACTGATAGACCTGAAATTTATTAGGTCTCGTTTAAAACCTAAAGATAAAAATAAATATTGATGTATTAAGCTTCTTACAAAACTAATGAAAACAGAACAGTACGTTGGATCTTTAATCCGTTGCTTAATTATTATCGACAAACATTCCAGTTACTCGAATCTTTAAAAATCAGTGGTATGGATATAGCCATATGTTTGTCTAAACAAAAACGGTTAATTATTACTCCAATGATATATTGAAAAAGTGCGATCAGTCATTAAGCTAATGAGAGACGTTAGGAGTTCAGCAACACGACAGCAGCCGTCACATTATATCCGATGAAGCTGCACTGGGCATTCTTAGGTCTAGTTATTCCTTTCTCGGCATTTAAGTAAAATATATTTCGAGCGGACCTACCAGAACTAACCAAAAGCAACATTTAGAAGCTCACAACAAAAGCTGTGAGCTTCTTTGTTTAGGCAACTTTGACAATTCTTACAGAGACGTTCGGGATGTTAGAAAACTGGGAATTATAAATATTCCCTCCCAACGAATCTGCGGCAATCTCAAGGGTATTGGTAGGGTTGGGTGCAACCACAAGAAAGCCCGAGCTTAAAGTTTGAAAGTTTCCGGAAGTCGTCGAGGGGCTTACGACAGTAGTGCCGGGGATCACCGTACTGTTAAGAAGCGCTCTCGTTGATACAAAGACAGCTGTAGGTGCTGAAGATTTCGTCGTGTACTCGACCCAATAAGTACCGCTTTCCAGATTAATGACGGAAGAACCCGGTGTATGCGTAATTCCCGTAGACAACAGATAATTAGTATCTAGTGGAATACCCGTACCTTGGGAAATAAGCCCGGTAGTTGTGAGGTTGACGATAAATGCATTAGATTGCGTAGCTAAAGGACCTGTGGGCCCGGTTAATCCTTGATGTTGTTGATAATCTCTGTCTGGACTACATTTAGGTTAAGTGACAAGGTAATGAACAGCTGGTTGTAGACCTGTAAGAGCAGGTTGATCTTATCGATTTTAACGAAATTAAAATTTTCCAGCAATTGAATTGTCTTGCGCAGCAGATTCAGCAATACGAATTGATGGCATAAACGGTTGATAGTCAAAAAGTGTTCCAATCTTTTCAATTGCAGAATAAGAGGGCGGCTCTGCTTCTTATCGTCACTTTGAAGCGATGCAGGCAATGTCTCTTGAATGCCTAGTAAAATATTCGATAGAAGCTTGAATTGTTCTTGACTCATCCTCTTACGGCAGCTTCTCTTTCCGCGTGCGGCACTTTCGCGCTTTTTAAAGCACTTTTTCGGTTTTCGTAATTTGTACGACAGGATTTTACTCACCTCCATAGTACAATATGTAGGTGCTTGAATGGCGAAACGGCAGCAGCGGACGGGCCAAGTGCCATAGTCAAACCGTCCAGCATGCCGCTTGCGAAAATGTCGTACAGCCAAATGAGCTTAATTACATTTTTCCTAACGTCCCCGGATATTTTACCAAAAAACCAAAATTATTTGTTAATTTGGGAAAGCGATTTCAATCTAAAATGAAAGGGTATGCTTTGTGATCAGGAGGTGTTGTCGCAAGCTAGCGAGGATTTTGTATGGCTGATTAGCAAGGCTATATTTTTCTAATATAACCGAAACTCTCTGAATAGGGCAGAAAAAACATACATCTATGGAAGCTTCAAGAGTCTTGTTTCTTGCTGTGATTGCCGAATGCGAAATAAGCAGATGCTCAGATGATTTAGTAAAGTTAAGGGTATGACAAAACTAAAGAAACGCCTCCAGTTGCGATATATCCAAAATGCACCTCAATCATGCAGATTAGAAATCATACGATATAAAATTTGAGTTATACAACATAAGAACACAAAGGTATTATTGCCATATGCTGCAGCAGTTATTGATTAGACAAACAAAGAACACATTTGGAGGAAAACGATGAAAAAAGTCACTTTAATGGCACTAATAATTATGCTGTCTGCTATATGGTCAAGCCCCGGCTATGCGAGCAATACTTCAATCATTAATGGAAAGCTTGTTCAGGGGAGGACACTTGTACCCATCCGCGAATTGTCCGCTGTACTCAAAGCCAAAGTCATTTGGAATGAGAAGTCAAAGACTGTAACAATCACTCAAGAAAGTACTGCGATCGTATTAACAATAGACTCCAAACATGTACTCCTTAATGGAGTAGATATGGAAATTGATGTTCCTGCTCAGTTGCTTAATAATACAACTTACGTTCCGATCCGCTATGTAACTCAAGTACTGGGAGGAACAATCAAGTGGGAAACTGATGTTGCCGTCGCAGTTATCTCAGTTAACGATATGCAGATTCGAGTGCTAACCCAAACGGATAGTAAAAGTAATAGCTCGCAGATTCCGCAACAAACCATAGAGACCTTCGTTCAAAAGGCAAACGAGGCTGCTGACCTTTCAAAAATTACACAAGTTAGAACTCATTTTAAAGCCTATGTTACAGACTCCTTTATTAATAAACTCGTTCAACAAAAAGGCTTAGTTTATAAAACCCCGTTCACTGAGAAGTTCTACGCAAATACTTACGGATCATTTGGAAGTATTACGCAGAGTAGTTTTAATGCAGATAGAACCGCTTTTGCTATTGAACGCAGAATAATAGTTAAATTCATTGATGGAAAATGGTTGGTCGATGATATTGAATTTACAACCCTATATCCATAAGAAGACTGAATGTTTATATGATCAAAAAAATCCCAATCACAGCAGTCATTCTCCTAATTTATTATTCGCCGGATGTGCCGTTACGGTTAACAAAGATAAAGCCACTCAACGATTACTTCCAGATGAGAATTGGATCTATACTGTACACGTTTTTGCGGGCCAAGAGAATTACACCTTAATTGGCAAGGAACTTACCCGATTCCAGAATTCTTCAACAGATTTACAAAAAGGGTTCCGCGTACAATTTTGGGACGTTGGTGTAGAAAATCATACGAAGCGTGCTATCGCATTAGGGCTGGCAAATTTTCCAACGATATTAATTGTAGACAAGGATGGAATTGTTTTAGAGACACAAGATATTCCTACGATAGAGCGTTACTTGACCTCTCATCTAATGAAATAAAAGACAATATGGATGGACATAATGGTTATCACGTACCTTACCATTTAAAGAAATTAATTATTGAACCGTAAGGGGAGAAAACATCTCCTCTTACGAATTAAAGGTGGAGAAGCTATTATGGTCGAAATATTAATATGGATTTTTGCAATTGGCATGACTATAGTGGGGTATTATAAACTTTTTGGTTTATATAAAGAGTATTTAAAAACGAAACAAGAGGGAGGGGAATATCGAATCAGAAGGGTGATAAGCAAAATATTATTACCAGATAATCCTGTTCAAGCAACTATAATTTTATCCGGTTTTCTTCTATTGATTGCACTCTTAATAGAATTTGTTCGTTCCATTTTCTGAACTATAGAAGAAACATTTGAACTAATGAATGCCGAGTATTTCTAAAGCTAATCTTACACTTTCGTTTTCACGCTCCTTCGTTAAATAAAGTGCATATGCCCTAGTAATGGGGAATTCATAGTCGAAACGAAGTTCAAATAGTTCTCTAGAAGAAAGAAAAGGTTGTGCAATTTCAGAAGCAGAAATCTTAGGGGTGGAGTAAATTATTGTTTTAGGGATAATTATCTACATTTTTATAATTATATTGTTAGCATACAGAATGGTAAAACAAAGGTTCCGAAAACACAATACTGAGAATCTGGTCATTATTTTCGGCACGTTTATTTTATCAGAACAGATAGAAATTAATGGAACGGCACATGATATACTAAGAATAGTTTCTTTCTTACTTGCAATAATTTATATCGGTTTTATGATTTTTATGAGAGATAAAGAAGACCCTTCTCAGTGAAGGGATAGAGAACCACAGTCTTCGAAAAAAGCACTACGTGCTATGACATGAAATAAGGGTTTTTTATTACTTACAGACATATGTATAAAATACGGGTTTTGTGAAAAAGACGTTAAGAAAACCTGGCCACCCAGGGTTTTTATGATTATTTACTCAGTTTGCATTATTTTGTTTCTTTTTGGCTCTACATTTGATTTTGTTCTTTTGAATTGGATCTTTAGATTTGATCCTTAGATTGGATCTTTAGATTTGATCCTTAGATTTGATCTTTAGATTTGGTCTTTAGATTTGATCTTTAGATTTGGTCTTTAGATTTGATCTTTAGTTTTAATTCTTAGTTTTAATTCCTTAGATTTAATTCCTTAGATTTAATTCCTTAGATTTAATTCCTTAGATTCAATAATCTAATCTTTTATCAGTTTGGATTTTTTATTGTTGATTTAATCAACTGGATGATTATCATGTCATTTGTAATCATCATTTGGATTTGTCATTTACGCACAAAAAAACCAAGCTAATCATTATTCCTGGTTAGCCTGGTTTTCACTACTTATGAAAGCGTTTACATATTTTTTTCTTTTTTATTAGCTATTCTCTATCAACTTACCTTCATTAGCTTCCCATTTCGCGACTTCTTCACGAACTCTTGGTGCTACTTCGGTACCCAGCAACTCAATTGCGTTCATTACATCTTTATGCGGCATGGTGCCAACCGGCAGATGAAGGAAGAATCGCGTGAAGCCTAAATGCTTGCGCATAAAGATAATCTTGTTGGCCACGGTTTCGGGATCACCAACGAATAGTGCACCATCCAAAGTGCGTGACGCATCGAATTGCGAGCGTGTATATTGTCCCCAGCCGCGCTCTCTGCCGAAGTAGTTAAATGAGGCCTGGGTAGGCGGAAAATACTTATCAACCGCAAGCGAGTTGCTCTCCGCAACATATCCAAGGGAATGCACGGCTATCTTTAGCTTCGACACATCATGCCCGGCGCGGGCAGCTGCTTTCTTGTACAGCGGTACAAGCGGAGCAAAGTTTAGAGGGCTGCCGCCGATAATGGCTAATACTAAAGGCAAACCAAGCTGACCTGCGCGGATAACCGAATCCGGATTGCCTCCACTGCCAAGCCACACGGGCAATTGGTTTTGAACAGGACGGGGATACACGCCCAAGTTATCAAAAGCCGGACGGAATCCGCCTTTCCAGGTTACTTTTTCCGACTCGCGAAGCTTTAATAAGAGTTCCAGCTTTTCTTCAAACAGCTTATCATAGTCTTTTAAATCATATCCAAACAATGGAAATGCATCGACCATGGAGCCTCGGCCAGCGATAATCTCAGCCCGTCCATTCGAAATGCCGTCAAGCGTGGCGAATTGCTGGAACAAACGTACCGGATCCGCGGCAGACAGCACCGTCACCGAGCTGGTCAGCCGAATTTTTTTCGTCATTGGCGCGGCTGCAGCCAGAATAACGGCTGTAGCGGAATCCGCAAACTCTTTGCGATGATGCTCGCCAACGCCAAATATATCAAGTCCGACTTTATCAGCCAGTACAATTTCTTCTACAACCTGACGCAAACGCTCTCCATGACTAATCGTTTCGCCGGTTACGACATCCGGAGTTGTCTCGACGAATGTATCTATACCTATTTCCATGTTTAGTCCTCCTGCTTGTGATTATCTTCAGCTACGCGATTTTTGATACCGTAACCAATCTTCTTCATTACGTGGATGAGCTCAAGCTTTTCCTCGTCCGTTGCGAAAGACAACTGATCCGAGATAAATTGAGCATGCTTTGGAAAAATGTGATCAAAGCTGCTTCGTCCAGCAGCCGTTAAGGAGACATTCGTTTTTCTACGGTCCCCCGGAATAGGAGTTCGTTCCACCAAACCCTTTTTTTCAAGCTTGTCCACCACATAGGTGATACTCCCGCCTGGAATGGAGAACGTTTCGCTAATCCTTTGAATCGTCTGCGGTCCTCTATTATAAAGTAGCTCTAAAATTCGAAAGTTCTCCGCACTAATGCCGTAGCTGTCAATATCACGCTCTAGGCTCGTATACAACACGTTCACCATGTTCCTCAATACGCGAATTAGCTTTAAATCTAGTTCAATTCCTTCCGCATCGCGTTCAGTCAAGCTTCATCCTCCTATCAAGGTTTGACCCTAATTAATACCCTAACAATAGTTATTCTAATATTAGGATATTAATTTGTCAATCTAGTCAACACACAAGCCAACCTCCGGCAACCGACAAAAAACCGGACCAATTCCCGTTGGAGAATTGGCCCGGTTCTCTTTTATCCTTTGCTTTGCGCTTGACAGGCTTCCGCTGCAGCCGCCAAATAATAGGATAGCCCGGTTTGTTGAGTCTCCAGCATGCTTAAATGGAAATCATCCTGGAGAAAAAACTTCGTTTGTGCAGCAAAGTCCAAGGCCGAGAGTTTATGCCCGTGCCCATTCAGGAAATCGATATGCAATTTAATAAGATCAGTTACTTTCACATCGTTATGCTTCACTCCAGTTCTCAACGAGTCAGCCATGTTGCTCATAAAAGTCATCGCTTCAGCAGCTTGCTCGTTCATTTTCTGAACATCCGCCTCCTGAACCGTTAATGGCTCTATGCCGTAAGTTTCCTCCAGGTGTTTACTCTGCTCTTCAAGGGCCTCATTCCATTGCTGCTCATTGCTAAAGCCGGCAAATAATCGTTTATTCTCCAAGGGTATTCCTTCTTTCATCGACGTTATAGATAATTTAATCGTATCAATCAGGGTATGAAGTCTTTGGCTTTTGCTGATTAGCAAAGCTTCCTGCTTCTCGAGAATGGTTCTGCGATCGGGATTCGTGTTCATGATTTCTTTGATCTGTTCCAATGAAAATTCCAGCTCGCGATAAAATAAAATTTCCTGCAGGCGCTGCAACTCCTTTTCACCGTAGAACCGATAACCGGCTTCGCTGATTTCGCTTGGCATAAGCAGACCGATTTTATGATAATGATGCAGGGTTTTGATGGTCACATCCGCCATCTCGGAGACCTCTTTCACGGATAACAACATGCACAACCTCCTAATTCCCTTTCTTTTGGAACGGCCGTTCACATATTGAAGTTTATAGTCTCCCCTAAGAGGAGAGTCAATGCTTTTTTTAATATAAAAAACGAACCGATTCCGTTAGAATCGATTCGTTATTCTTTATCTCTGATTACTCAACATATGCCCATTGGTATTCGTCTTTTTCTTGCTGACATATACGCTGCGATACAGAAGAAGCAAACCAACATGAATGAGAGCAAGTACCAGATAAAGATTGCCGAATACAAAGGTAGCTTCGTTTGAATGCCAAGGGATCCAGCTCGACCGGGCGCCGTGGTCCATCACTTTGCCGTAAATCCCGGTAGAGACCGCGCCGGAAAGGAAATTGCACAATGTTAATAACCCCATTCCAACCCCAATCTGATCCCGGGGAATGCTGCGCGAAATGGTATTGGAAAGTACGATTTGCATGAACATCTGACCCACATTGCCAAGGGTGAAAATCAATCCAATCAGAACGGCCGGACTCCCTGCAAATAACGATAACAGTAGAAAACAACTGAATAATAATAACGACGCCGTGTGATACACGAAGGAATTGCCTTTGATATCCGCCAACTTCCCTACTTTTCGGCCTAAATAAGCCGACAAGCAAGCTCCGGGAACCATGACAAAGCCAATTAAACCTGGCTCCAACCGATTGATATCCGCCAACAATTGAGGCGTTAGAAACGGCAGCGCGTAACTGACGCTCATCACGATAGCGGCAATCATTAATCCCATTAAATAAATGCGATCCCTCATAAGCGCCCGTGAGATAAAGGGATCAGCCGCTGTACGTATGCGCCACAAGAAACCGATAAGCAGCAATGCACTGCCTGCTCCCAGCCACATGTTCCCTTGAGTTATCGCAAGTAGCAACAGGGCTACCGTCCCCGTAAGAAGTCCTCCTCCAAGCCAATCAATAGGTCTGCCTTCTTTTATATCCGAGCTCAAATGCTTACGGTAGAACGGCAAAGTGACGAGAATAAGCAAAGGAATCGCGAACAGCCATCTCCAATGGACAAATGATACCAAAAGTGATGAGACAATAGGTCCAATCGCGTTGCCAAGCGCTAATCCGGTAGCCGAAATCCCCAGGGCATGCCCCCTTCTTTCCGGCGGGAAATAGCGGACTGGAATTAACATGGCTAAAGCCGGAATAACGGATGCGCCCACCGCTTGCAAAATTCTGGCCATCAGCACGAAAGGATAAGATCCCGCGAGCAGCCCTAGCAAAGAGCCTGAAGCAAATACGAGAAGCCCAAAGGTGATCAGATTTTTGGCCTGATAACGATCAAGCAGCTTGCCGTAAATAACGGAACCCACTGCATAGATCAGTAAATAGGCCGTTGATACCCAACTGACTTGAGCCATGGATAATTCAAAGTCGGTCCGGATCTCGGGAAGAACAATATTGAACATCGTTGCGCTCATGGAAGATATAATCAAGGTGAACGCTAGAAGCTTAATGAGCACGACTCCTATGGCGGGTTGCGTGACGTCAGGTTGTTCTGCTGGCATTGTGATTTCCCTCCTGCATCTCTTTATATTTACCAATATACCCCTCACAAAAGATAAATGATAATATATATTATTGTATGTTATTATATACTCAGGTATATGGAAACGAAGGTAACAAAGAAAGAATGTGGAGGTTTACTTATTGGAACTGCTTCAGCTTCATTATTTTCGTACGGTCGCGAAATACGAGCATATGACAAAAGCAGCCGAAGTGCTTCGTATTGCTCAGCCTGCGCTTAGCAAGACCATCTCGCGTCTAGAAGAAGACGTTGGCGTCGCCCTGTTCGACCGGAATAACCGGCAAATCCGCTTGAATCGTTTCGGCAAAGCTTTTCTGCAGCAGGTTGAGATCGCGCTTGGAGCGCTTGACGAAGGACGAAGGGAATTGACGGATATGCTGGGCACGGAACAAGGAACAATACGGCTCGCTACCCCTACGCTTAACCGCCTCTCTTCCACCATAAGCGAATTCCGCAAGGAGAATCCGGAAATTATTTTCCGCGTGACCCAGATCCCTCCGGCCTCGTCGAGCGATATGGTCGGACTGTTGGAGCGCGGCGATGTAGACCTCTGCTTCATTGCCGCACCGCTGAATCAATCCTGGATTAAGGAGCAAATCGTATGGAAGGCGGAAGTATGCCTTGCCGTACCGATCACCCACCCACTTGCGGGCAGAGACACAATTACCTTGATTGAGACGGCAAATGAGGCCTATATCGAATATCATGCGGGGCATCCATTCCGTCAAATTAACGAAGCTTATTGCGAAGCCGCGGGTATATCCAGAAATATCATTTGCGAGGTGGATGAGCCTTCCGCGTTATGGAGTCTTGTTCAAGCGGGACTTGGCATTGCCTTTGTACCGAGAAATACGAATGAAGATCCCCATGTTAAGCTGCTGAGCATTCAATCGCCGGTCTGTGAACGCGAATTCTCCATTGCCTGGAACGAGAAGCGTTACTTGTCCCGCGCTTCAAGGCGGTACCTGGAATTCCTGGAGTCCTACAAGCAGCATGATCTAATCGGACAATAAAAAACCGGATCGTTCTCCGTAAGAGAATCGATCCGGTTTCGCTTGTGTTCCGATATATGTTTTATGTCCGCCGCCTGCGCCAGCCAAAAATCTTTACATGAACGATGGCTTTGGTCGACCAATGGGCAATGAGATGAAGAATAATAAAGGCAAAGACCAGGGGCTTGAACAATAACCAACATACCGCCCACATGACAAAAATTTGCCAAGGCTTCATTTTACGGAATAATTTATTAGGCCACAAACAGATCCGGTAGAGTATATATTGATTCTGAAGCGACTCCAGGTATTCGTCTTGATACTGCTTCTCGTCCGGATTTAACCGTACCGCGCTTCGCATGTAAGTCTCGTGCAGCTTATAATCCCCTCTTCTTGCAGCCGACCAAGCTAGATACATCAACACAATCGGTTCCTCTGCACCGTACCTTAGCGCTTCGCGTTCCGTCTCCCTGGATACGGCATCATTTCCAAGCAGAGCTTCCGTGTAGCTGAGAATGGACAAATACTGAGGATTCTCGGGTTCCAGCTCTAAGGCGATCTCGATTTGTTCCTTCGCTTCGTTGAATTTGCCCTTCTTGTTCAACTGATTAGCCTGCAAATAATAATAATGCGCCTCGTAAGGGTCAATTCGCAGCGCTTCCCTGACCGCTTCATGAAAGGCTGCCTCGTTGCCGGTCTCGTAAAACAACGAAACGCGCACATACCAGCCCAGATGGTGCTCAGGATCGCGTTTTAACGCCTCATCCACCCAATGTTGGGCTTTCTCGTAATCCCCCATTAATACGCAAATTTGCGCGTATAAAGCGTAGGGATCCGGACTATGAGGATCATCCCTAAGAAGCTTCTCCGTTTCAATCAAAGCTTCCTTATACTTCTTCCAGGACATCAGCTGGTAAACGTTCGTGTAGCCTGTATGAGAGGATGGGGGTAATGTCTCTTCTTCCAATACGTAATCCTCCTCCCGAATCGTCTATTTTATCCCATGCTTCTTTGCGTAATCCAGCACAATCTTGTAATCTCCGTTCACGTCGCTGAAGGTGGCGTAGTTTCTGGCTGTCGCAAACCATTCGATCGTTGTCGCTTTCCGCTCTTTCAGCGCTTTCCGGAGATCATCCTGGGTAATCGGCTGAATCTCTCCGGTTTCGAACGTTCTCTCCATTGCCGAGGTTACGGCATCATTAACAACCTGCTCCAGATCCGCGCCCGAGAACAGCTTCGTCTCTGCGGCAAGCTTGCCCAGATTCAGCGAGCTCGCGGGCTTGCCTGCAAGCTTCAGCCGCAAAATGGTAGAACGTTCTTCCTCCTCCGGCGGTGGTACAAACACAAGATGATTGAACCGTCCAGGGCGGCGCAAGGCGGAATCCAGATACCAAGGCGTATTGGTTGCCCCAATGACGAATACTTGGTCGTTGCAGGATTGCAGCCCGTCCAGCTCCGTCAGAAGCTGATTGACGAGCATGCGCTCATGATGCTGCCTCATCTGATGACGGCTGCCGCCCATTGCGTCCAGCTCATCGATGAAGATGACGCAAGGTTTATTTTCCCGGGCTTTCTGGAATACATCGTGCAGGTTATGCTCGCTTTGACCGACATACATCGACAGGATCGCCTGCAGCTCGATATGAATGAAGTTCGCGTCAATCTCGCCGGCAACAGCCCGGGCAAGGAACGTCTTGCCGCATCCCGGAGGTCCGAACAAGAGAAGGCTGCCGCCGGCCTCTTTGCCATAAGCCTTGAAGATTTCCGGCTGCTGCAATGGCAAAATAAAGTTCATGCGGATCTTCTTCTTCACTTCTTCCAGGCCGCCAACATCCTCGAAGGTTTCTTTGGGCTTATCCGATTCGACCAAGGAATGCTCATCCTTATCGAACTGCATCAGCTTCAGCTTATTTCTTCGCCTCTCCGAAAGTTCATCATAATCCGACATTCTGGGATTCCTCCTTCACCGCTATATAGAAAATAGTATCATATTCATTTCGCCGTTTGTTTTACTTTCTCGTGAAGAAGCTCGAATGCCTGCTTTAACCGGTCTTTCGGAATCGCAGGATAACGGTCTCCCAAGCTTACTTCATAGTAAGAAGCACCTTCCCCCGCGTCGCGGACATTACCCGTCAGGCCGATCCCGGTCTCTTCATATACGGCGATCAAGATAGTCTCAAAGGTTTCTTTCGGAAAAGCCGCGTGAACATGGAACATATTCGACACCGGCACCAAAGGGCGGGTCGTTACGCCTTCAATGCCGCTATTGTACAAGCCGGCCAATTCGACGGCAGAACGGTAATACTGTTCCATCTTCGGAAGCCGTTCGTCAAACGCTTGATCCGCATTCAGAATATAGGGATAAAGGCTGATCAGATCACCGCCATGGCGCCGTTTCCAGATCTTCGATTGCTTGGTGAACTCTTCCCCGCCGGCAAGAATGGCTCCGGCAATTCCGCCGATGCCTTTGTAAAAGGATACATAAACGCTATCAAACAAGCTGCATACTTCCGCTGCCGTCTTCCCGTAATAAGGCAAAATCTCATACAGTCTAGCTCCGTCAAGATGAAGCTTGATGCCTTTCGCGCGGCAGTAGTCCGCAATCGCCTCAAGCTCCTCGAAGGCAGGCAGCTGTCCTCCGATTTCACGCTGGGGCAGTTCGAGCAGCAGACAAGCAATGCCATCCTCCATGCTCTTCACATCGTCAAGCGTGATTAACCGGTCTTTATCCGCCAGCAGAACAGGCTCGATATGGTGAAGCTCCTTGAGCCCGTCCTGCTCATGAATCTCCAGATGGCATAACGGATGGTACGCAACCTTGCGGCTGCCCTTTTCCTCGCACCATAGACGCAGCGCGATTTGTTGAGCCATCGTTCCGCTCGGGAAAAAGACCGCCGAAGGTTTTCCCAGATAAGCCGCTATTTTCGTCTGAAAGTCTTCGATAACGGTTCCCGTACCGTAAATATCGCTATCTATTGCGCCGTCCAAGTGATCAAACGTATCCTTAAGAACCTGAACATTTCGCTTTCCGTGTCCGACTACCGGGTATTTAGCTGTGTTAAAAGCTTCTAGAAGTGTCTTTACCAATTTAATTTCCTACCTTCATAATCTACGTATTCGCATTCCATTTCAGCTGCATCCCTGGATAATGCCGACTGGATAACGTTCGTAATCCCTGCCGCAGACTGCTGGGGAGTCAGTTCAGCCGCATCATCCAGCTTGCCCTGCATATGCGTCTTCACCCAGCCCGGATGAATGACCAGCACGCGTCCTCCCTGCGGCTTCAGGCCGTTATGTATAAGCTTCGACTGCATGTTTACCGCCGATTTGGACATGCAGTACGCATACCAGGCATCACGCCAGCAGTCGGTAATGCTTCCTGCTTCCGAGGAGATATTTGCAATCAGCTTGGAATCGCTTTGCAGCAGAAGCGGCGTGAACGTGTGGCTCATGCGCAGGCTGCCCAAGGCATTCACATTAAAAACGCTCAGCATTTCTTCGTAATGAAGCTCCCCGAGAATGGTATTTCTAATATCTCCCAATATCGCTGCGTTATTTATAAGGACATCAAGCTTATCGGTCCGGGACCGTACCCATTCATAAGCCTGCTTCACGCTTGCATCGCTTGCCACATCCAGCGGGAACACCGTCAGCTGCTCGCCGTATTGCTGCTGCAGCTCTTGCAGTCCGGGGCTGTCCGCGTACTGTCCCGCGAATACGCGGTTGCCGTCCTCCAGCCATTTGGCGGCAAGCGCCAAGCCAACCCCGCGATCCGCGCCTGTCACTAGCAAAGTTCTGATCATCCGTATCCCGTCTCCTCTCCCTGACTGCTCACGCGTATGCCGTCCAATCCGTCCAGAGCAGTTGTTGCTTCCTCAGTATAGCATACAACCAACCGCATGAAATCGTTTACGCAGGCCGCATAAGGAAAAACCGCTGCCGGGTTCGACAACGGTTTTTCGCCTTACTCTTCTAGCTGCTTGCTGTTCTGCTCCAATTCTTCCAGGCTGTTTTCTGCTTCCGCCTCGTGGGCAGCAGCAATCTTAAGCCGGTAGAGATCCCTGTAATTTTGCAGCAGAGTTGCCTCTTGTTCGTGAATAAGAGCCGTGAGCTGCTCAATGCGCAATTCCAGAGACACGCCGTGTTCCAGTATCTCTTCCTCCACAAGCGGAGGCTCGTAGATTAGGGTCTTGCTGCAGCCGAAGGTTGACTCCGCCCATTCATTGGCGTCATCCTTGCTGCTATGCTTATAGATTTCCACATACGTATCAAACAGCGCATTAACGGCCTTTCGGCAATCCCAGCCTAAAATAACAAGACCTTCTTTGGCTTTGTTCACCGCGCGCATGAGCTGGAAGTCGTTTAATCTTCCGCGTTCGGCTTCTACACGGTCAATCTCCGCGACGAATACTGGATATGCGCGGCAAAATAATGCGGCAGCAGCGAAAAATTCCTCCTGCGGAATGTTGGTGGCATCCTGCTGCGGTTTGGAAGCTTGCTCCATTTTGTCGTCATTCCCCTCTTGCCAGACTTCCTTAAGCCGGGTTAAGCATAACCCGATTATAAAAGTATATGTAACATCGCGGAATGAAGCAAGACCGGGCCGCCATGACTTTACTACCATATTCGTATATAATAGATCAAAGATCGATTTACATAGAAAGCTGGTGCTTAAATGAATGGACGTAAAGCGGTATATATTATCATAGGATTATGCGTGGTTCTAGCCTTATTCGTATACGGTTGTATCCACTATGTAGTAAATGCGCATTCGAGCTGAATGCGCATTTTTTATGTCCATTATTAATCCCACGGATGGACGACTGTCAAATAATCCGCGAATTTCTTGCTTTCCTCGCGGCGGATTCGCCGCATCTCCGCACGATGCGGAGCCGTCTCGTACAGCTTGAACTCTTCTTCGGACTCCGGCATGACCTTCGGCACGGGTACCGGATGCCTATTCTGATCCAGAGCAACGAAGGTCAGGAAAGAGGTTGCCGCAACGATGCGCTCCCCGGTTAACAGATCTTCTTTAATGACCTTAACAAACACTTCGACGGATGTACGGCCCGTCCAAGTAACGAAGGACTCCAGACAGACGGAATCCGATGGCCGGATCGGCTGCAGAAAATCGACGGAGTCGGTTGAAGCCGTTACGACGGCTCGACGGCAGTGCTTGGTTGCGGCAATGGACGCAATATCATCGATATAAGCCATTAGCTTGCCGCCAAATAACGTATTGTGGTTATTTACATCCGTCGGGAAAATTCTGGACGTCTTGTAACATCTTGATTCCCTGGAATAACGTTGTTCCATTTCAGCCATCCTCTTTCCTTGTTATTTCAACTTACCTGTCCTTAAGGCGCAAGAAATACGGACAACATTTGCCGCAGAGCACGGTCGGCATCTACTTCCAGGCAGAACGTAATCTCTCTACCGACAGCCGGAATGACCCGACGATCCGTAATGATCATGCCTGCCGTCAAGTCATGTCCGCAGTCGATATCCGCATGCATGACTCTCGTGTTCACAAGAGACGGGTTAACCGCTACCAGCACCGCGAGCGGGTCATGCATCGGACATTCGCCCAGGTACTGATTAGTTTGGAGATAGAAATCGAAGTACTTTTCGAGCGATGTATGTAAAAAATCAACGATTGGCCGCTTGTTATCCGGTGCAAGCTGACGAAGCTGTGCCAGGTGACCTTTGGATAGTCTAGTTTCCAGCGTAACATCCAGACCTACGATCGTAAGCGGCACCTCGGAACGGAATACTTGCTGAGCCGCCTCCGGATCGCCCCACAGATTCGCTTCGCTGACCGGAGTAACGTTACCCGGAGCAAAGACGGTTCCGCCCATCACGACTACTTGGCGGATCTTGCCCGAAATGGATGGATCCAGCGACAAGGCCAAGGCAAGATTGGTCATTCGGCCAACCGTAATGACAACCAGCTCGCCAGGGAGTTCGTGGGCTTTGCGGACGATAAACTCTGCTGCCGATTCCTTCAAGGGCCGCTGCTCCGTTGGCGGAATCTCCGCATCGCCAATTCCGTTATAGCCGTGAATATGCGGCACCGGGCCGGCATATTCGCGTTTAAGCGGACCGGAAGCACCTGCCGCTACCGGCACCTCATAGCCGCAATTCGCCAGCTTAATAAGCCGAAGAGTATTTTCCGTAGCTTGTTCCACATTAATATTTCCGAAGCCGGTTGTTAATCCTTCAACATGAATTTCCGGCGAGAGCAAGGCATACAAAATCGCCAGTGCATCGTCAATCCCCGTGTCTACATCCAAAATAATGCGTGTCTTTGTGTTCATATTGCTATTCCTCCTGTCCGAATACCTCTATTGTAATCGAATTCGACAAATTTTGCCTACCCTAGATGAAACGGAAGAGCCAAGACTTCATAAGTCCTGGCTCTTCTGCATGGTCATTTATATAATCTTCTTCTGCGCTGCCTTACATACATGATTCTTCCTGATAACAGCATGAATAGCAGCATGACGGACCAGGTAATCGCGACCCCCAGATTCCAACCAGAGAATTTAGCGGCTTGACCGCTGCCTTTTACCGGATTGGAGTTGGTAACCGAAGCAATCTGAACCTCCGCCTGCTCGGCAAGCGGAATGACCGGAACTAACGCTCCCGCTGTTTCGGCCGGATTATAGACTTCCGAGGACTGAACATAGACTTTGCCATTGGAGTCGACCGCTACGGTAGGAACAACCCCGTCCTTGATCGTTACAAATAACGGCTTATCGGCTATAAATTCAGCCGGTTTACCCGTATCACGCGTTACGAATGTCCGCTTCTCGTCGGCAGCCATAACCTGCTTGCTTGTAAAATGGGCAAAACCGTAATCGAGAAGCTGCGTCATATCCTTATAAACGCCCGAATCGGTAGTGCCTTTCAGAATAACGCCGATAAGCTCCATATCGCCTCGCTGAGCCGCGGAGACCAAGGTATACCCTGCAGCTTGCGTAAAGCCGTTTTTGACGCCAATGGCGCCTTCGTAGCTCCCCAGCATCTTATTATGATTTTCGAGCTTGGAGACCCACTCTTCTCCGACCCATGGCCTCGATTTGGTTGCTACAACCTGCCGAAACTGCTCGTTTTGCATAGCATATTGCGCGATCCTGGCCATATCTCTGGCCGTCGTATATTGATTCTCGTCCGGCAAGCCGCTTGGGTTCACGAAATTCGTATCCCAGAGCCCAAGCTTACGCACAAATTCATTCATTCGCTCGGCAAATTGCTCTTTTGTTCCGTCGATATGCTCCGCAATGGCCGTTGCCGCGTCATTCCCGGAGTTAATGAGCATCCCTTCGATAAGATCCAGCATGGGCTTCTGTTCGCCTTCCGCCAGATAGATCCGGGTGCCGTCCTCGTTCCGCGCCGTCTTGGAGACGGTTACGATGTCGGATGGATTGGACTGCTCCAGCGCGATGATGCCGGTTACAATTTTGGTTATGCTGGCCGGATACAGCCGCTCCGTTTCATTCTTGGCGAACAACACGGCGCCGGACTTGGCATCGATCAGGATCGCGGCTTCGGAATGCGGCGTTTCCGGCAGCTGCTCTACCGTCTGGTCTGCTGGCTGACCGGTTTGCTCTGCCGGCGGCTGCAGGGCTTCTTCCGCAAAAACAGGTTCGGCTGCTAGTATAACGAGAAAAATGAACATCATTGCTATCAAGCCAGGAAGTCTTCTCATAATTCCCCTCTTTATTGTCATGTAGTCAAACGAGACCGTTCTACCGCTATATATCGGGCGACCGCATCCTCATTACTGGTGCCGACGATGCAGTCCGCCAATTGTATGATTTGTTCATGCGCATCCGCGACGGCTATTCGGGTTCCGGCTTCACGGAACATGCCTAGATCATTCAGGTTGTCTCCGAATACCGTTACGTCTTTTAATTCCGCTCCAACGAGCTTTGCCCATAACCTTGCCCCTTCGCCTTTATTCGCCAAGGTATGACTCATTTCGAGGAAATAATGATCTTTAATATACGCGTCTTTTATGAACTGAATGTGAACAAGCCCTCCAAACAGCCGCTCGGCGGCCTGCTTCAATGGCAAAAGCTCCTCATAAAGTCCGATAAAGGAGAGGATAAGCGGACGGAAGGAATCATGGATATGAAGAAACTCTAGCTCCGTAAACCGCGGATCTTGGGGTCTGCTCTCATAAAAAGCAAGATCGCCCGCTCGGGTCAGCTTCTCATGCAGCACCTTCTCCTCATCGTCTTCGTTCAGCGCGAATACCAGCGGAGCAAGTCCATGCTGCCGTCCCGCTTCCAGAATGTCATTCGATAATTGGGGACTAAGCCAATGACCGCCTAATACCCGCTTCCCTTCAGGATCGAAAATGACCGCGCCGTTATACAATACAACAGGATAACGCCATGGAATGGACGAAGTAACCTTATTAGAGCTCGCATAACTTCTTGCCGTCGCATAGCTGATAATCGTACCCGATTCCAGCGCTTCCTTAAGCTGAGCGATCGTGTAATCCGATAAAGACTGATCCGAACGCAGCAGCGTGCCGTCCAGATCCGTTAAATAGCAGGAAGGCATATTTAATTCCTCCATTAGCTTCGATTAGTCCGTCCGAAAACCATGAATCGCTATGGCAAAATAGACAATTGTATTCTGACTGCTTTCATATTACAATCCGTCTATTATGAATAATTTTTCGTAAATTATATTACCTTCTTAAAGGAGAAATAGCAATGAATTCAAAAGAAATGGAACAGATTATCATAGAAAGCTATAAACGTGATGAGGATACGATGATTCTTGTGTTCGCCCAGTGGTGCGTCAATCATGGGCTGGATGCCGCAGAACTCTATGCTCGGGCCTATCCTGAACAAGTAGGCAATAGCCGTCTGCTTGAAGCGATCCCTTTAACGGCGCCTAAGGAAGAAGCCGGCGATATCGACGACGCTACGGTTTTGCAGGTGCTGTCGCTTTTTGGCAATGAAGAGCTTGCCTTCGTCGTGTCCGAAGAGATTGACCGCCGTCCGCGCAAGCATCGTTAGCAATCGAATACATAGCTGCATCCAAATAAAGGAGGTTGTTATATGGAAAAATATACAAAACCGAACTTTAACCGCTGTGCAGTCATTACCATTGATACGCAAAATGATTTCAGTCTGCCTGGAGCGGTTGCCGAAATTAAGGGAACCTACGCCGTCATTCCAAGGATGAAGCTTATATTGGATGCCGCAAGAGCTTCAGGGATTCCGATTATTCATGTCGTGCGGCTCTACATGGAAAATGGTTCAAACGTCGACCTTTGCCGCAAAGAGCTGATTGAATCCGGCGTTGACATTGTCCGTCCGGGTACTAAAGGCGCGGAGCTTGTGGAGGAAATTATGCCGGCTGACGCCAAAGCGGCTGATCCACGGGTATTGCTCGAGGGCGGCCTTCCTCTTATAGGGCCTTCCGAATGGATGATGTATAAACCGCGCTGGGGCGCTTTTTACCAAACGGGGCTTGAGGCCTTTCTGCGCATTGGCGTCCGGATCTATCAGACCCAACCGCTCCTTAATGAACTGCAGCAGCAATAGATGCTTTATAGGACTTAAAATGGGCTGTGTTAACGTATGAATATTTATGTTAACTAATGTGGCATTAACCGAACGTATGCGCTATAATAGACGGGCGAACATACGTTTGATTACCGCAAATCAGTCACGGGAGGTCCAATGAAAGGCACGACTCATCTTACTATCGGCGTTGCGATTGGCTCAGCCGCTGCAGCTCATTATCCGTTTACTCTCGTTAACGCAGCGACTTATATTGCCGTCGCCGCATTTTCCGCCTTAAGCGCCGATCTTGACGGGCCTAGCCTATTAAGCTCGAAAGCAAGCAAAATATCAAAATGGCTGCATGGCCTTCTTCTCGGAAGCGGCTGGCTGCTGACCGCCGTTACGGCGTATTTGTACTTCAGCGATCATTACATAAACATCCCGCTTGGCGTTGCCTGCGCCGCTCTTCTGCTGCTCGGTCTCGTTGTACGCAGCGGCACGATCCGGAATGCCTTGGTAAGCGCGGTAGGCGCTGCTCTGATCTATGGCGGAATAACGATGAGCATGACCTGGTTAATCGGCTTTGGCGTGTTTGTCGCTTGGGTGCCTTGGCTTAAGCATCGAGGTCTAACTCACACGGTATGGGCGGTTGTTGCATGGGGCGCCATTGCTTGGGGTCTGGAGAAGCAGCTGCGGCTGGAAGGCATTATGCAGATTGCCGTCGCCGGCTACTTATCGCATTTGATTGCCGACACGTTAACGCCTAGCGGAGTGAAATGGCTGTATCCGCTCGTTAAGAAATCCTTCAAGCTGCCTTTCCTATAACGATTACGGCCGGCCGCAACATGAAGAAAAGACGCTTCAAGACCATGTGTTTACAAGGTTGAAGCGTCTTTCTTTGTATCGTTATAAGCGGGATTACCGAATAAACACGATATTGTCATTGCGGCAGTCGATGGTAAGATCCTTTCCATCCATATACCACGCATCATTTTCCTCCATGTAGAACGTAATGCCGTCTTCCACCGTCGATACGGCCGGATAACGGGCGGTATCCTTCATGATGCCGAATGCGAAGGCGTCCTCTCCGCCGCCGCTGTACCGGACAAAGATCCGCACGCTGTCATTGTTCTTGAAACCCCATTCTTGTTTGAAAAGTGCCGTTGCGGCAGAAGTAACGCTCATTTTCATCGGTTCTTCACCTCCTCTTCCCTTATTTTCACCCAGACTGTCCCGCTCCAGCTCACCCGATCACCAGAAACCAGGGTTTCCGAGGTTTTGCTTCGGGGGACATAAACAGACTTTCCTTCTACTTCGAGCTGCACCTGATCGTCCGTAATGCCTGCGACTATACCGATGCGTTCCGTTTTGCACGATTTCGGCTGTTGATCCTGATTTGCCACGGCTTCCCGCTCCCCGCCTGCTACAATTGATGGATGGTGACTTCGCTTCGAATGAGGAACCGTGCATTCGTGCCGGTCTGGCTGATTCCTTTCGAAATATAAATCATGCCGTTCTCCATCCGATGCATTCCTTTATAGATTCCTGCCGCAGGCAATGCGCCTTTCTTCAAATACTTGAACAGGAACGGCAGATGAAACTGCATCCCGTGAAAATGCCCCGCCATCAGGTACGCGAACGAATCCTTGATATGCAAAACAACATTGGGATCATGCGTCAGTACAATGGATGGTTTGCTCGAATCCGCCTTGGCGAACGCGTGTTCGGGATCGCTTTTCTTGCTGGTCCAATCATCGATACCGATAAATTGATAGTGCCCTTGATCCAGAACTTCGTTGTGCAGCAGACGAACTCCGGCGCTTTCCAGTATCTTCGTCAATTGCTTCAGGGCATCGGGAGGAAGATGATGATCATGATTCCCGTAAACCGCCAGGATAGGCACGCCGGCCGATGCCAGCTCTTTTATATAACGCTGCATCTTGTGAAGATACGGGGCAAGCTCCGTGAAATCTCCCGTTATCACAATATACGAGGGCCTCTCCGTCTTTATTAACCGGGTTAGCCGGCTAGCCGGAATACGAATATGCTCGATATGAATATCGCTGATTTGGAGAACTTTTATACCTGCTCCCGTCTTATAATGGACTCTCTCGACCTTCAGCCATTGCGTAGGGAGAATAAACAAACCGTAGATCAGCGCAATTAGGGCTATCAGCCCGATTAGGATATAGACGATTATACCAGCCTCCCCTGCAGCTCTTCACACCTTATTATCGTAAAAAATATGCCTGGCCTTCAGTTCGCCCTCCGTAATGCTCATTATGCCGAACGAATATTGGGGCTGCTTGCGCTTGGCCGTCGCCGAACCGGGATTAAACAGCAGCATTCCGTTCTGTTCCTTTAAAAATGGAACATGGGAGTGGCCAAATACGATCGCATCGACCTGTCCCGCTTCAAAAGACAAGGCCGCGTTCTGTTCCGCCTTCTTGCTGGAGTATGGAAGATGGCCGTGCACAAGGCCAATCCTTTTCCCTCCGGCTTTGACGATTTTCTTAAAACCCAGCTTCTTGACGATCGTTTCCCCGTCATTGTTGCCGGCAACGCCTTTTACCGGCGCAAACTTAGACAACTCCCGGTGTACGTCGGAGCTGGTCCAGTCGCCCGCATGGAGAATCAGATCAGCGTTCGCAAGCTCGGCCAGAAGCCTTGGCGGAAGAGCCTTCGCCATACGCGGCATATGGGTATCCGAGACGACAACAATTTTCATAGCAAGCAACACTCCTTTTTGCCTTCCGGATTTCGTGTCAATCAGGCATAATGCTGCACATGCTGGAGCGTCTGAATAAAGATTTCCTTCACATGATCATCGTCTAGCGAATAATAGACCGTCTTGCCCGCCTTCCGACGTTTGACAATCCTGACATTGCGCAAATACCGCAGCTGATGGGAGACAGCCGACTGCGCCATGTCGAGTACCTGGCATAAATCATGTACGCAAAGCTCCCGGTCCAGCAGCGCGTAAATCATTTTTACCCGGGTTGGGTCGCCAAGCGCCTTGAACATTTCCGCCAAATCCGTGGCCGTTGGCTCTTCCATCCTCGCATTTGCCAGATTATCGCTATGAAGCTCCGTTCCATGGCACGTATCGTCACATTGATCATCGATCATTTTTTCCATTACGAGCACCACCTTATGTACATACCGACATTATAGCAGAAAAAGAAGAAGCTCCTCTATAGAAGGAGCTTAATCGGGAATCTGCGGTTTTATGCCCGTGCGCACCAGCGGATGCAGGCTTCGACCAATTGTTTCATCTCGGTCAGGATAAGAGTGTGAAGATTATGGGCAGGGGTGAGGCAGCATACCCGTCCTTTGCCGTACGGATGGGACCAGCCGCCGATGGATTCTCCATCCTCCGAGTAGGTACGCATGAACACATTGGTGTTAGCTTCGTCGCAAGAAACGAAATAGTGCTCTTCCATCGATTCAAAGCCAAGCGCCGGGTTTACGGCAAAATGGTTCGTTGAATCCGAGGAATGGCTCGCCACAGGTTCAAAGCGAACCAGCTTCTGCTCGGGATGGTACTTGAAATATCCGCGCGTCATGGAGATATACGCGCCGTCCTCCGGGTAGGAGGCAAGCCCGGAGTGCCAGGAGAACCAGCCGCCGCC
Source organism: Paenibacillus sp. ATY16 (assembly GCF_003399985.2). Taxonomy (NCBI): domain Bacteria; kingdom Bacillati; phylum Bacillota; class Bacilli; order Caryophanales; family Paenibacillaceae; genus Paenibacillus; species Paenibacillus sp. ATY16. The sequence goes on from NZ_NMOK02000037.1 coordinate 507,850, forward strand.
TTCATAGACGTATTGAAGCATCGCCTGCTCCGTCTCGGAATCCAGCCAATGCGCGGGATTCTCGTCGGCCGGATTGATCTTGTCGTCCTTGAAGAGGATCACTGCGTCCGGCTTATCCAGAAGCGCTTTCGCTAGATGGTCGGCCGTCGTATAAGCAAGGCTGACGTTACCGCTCGCGAGCCAGGATGCGAGGCTTTCCTCAAGCCCTTCTTGGATGGCCGACTCCGGGTGATAGTAATCCCCGACTACCGCTAATAGTCTATGCATGATGATGCCCTCCCCGCCGTTATTTATCGTTCTCCAACAGTTCGATCAATACCTTAAGCTGCGGAGCGGAATCGAAATACGCATAACGCCCGCCGGTATATTCGCCCTTCTGCTGCAGCTTCATGCCTTTGCTCTCCATGATGGCGATTTTCTCTTTCATGCCTTCCACCACAAACGCGATATGATGCGGTCCTTCCCCATGCTCCTCCAGATGATTCCGCCAGGTGCTTGGGTGCAAGTCCGGTTCGATCAGCTCGAGCTGAAGGGAATCCATATCGAAAAAAGCCAGCTTGGCGCGTGCCTCTGAAGGCTCGCCTTGAAACTCGGTTTGCGCTTTGTCCGGGGTATCGGTCCAGTTCCACCCCGGTTTTTCTACGCCGAAGAAGTTCGCGTACGCTTCACTTACGGCCTCGATATCATGCACGAGAATTCCGATTTGGGTAATCATTTTGGTTCCGATTGCCGATTGACTCATTCTAATACCCCTTTCTTTCCGGTCGCTGTAATGGGCAGGAGTTGAGGAAACAGAAAACGTTTTCTCCCTGTATTGGGAGGTTCGCCATTCTCGCTATGATCCCTGCCGATACGCGCAAAAAAGATTAGAGGGTATAGCCAAGCTTTTGCAAGGCGCTGCGAACAGCCGCTTTAAGCTCTTCCTTTTCCTCGCCTTGAAGGAAGGCTGCTTCAGCGCTATTAACGGTCAGCTGTGCAAGCTCTTCGATCGTAAAGCCGCAATGCTCCGCAAGCATCTCGAATTCGAGATTCATGGTAGTGCCGGACACTGTCATGTTATCCGTATTCACCGTGACCAGAACCCCCTCGTCCAGGAAGCGACGGATCGGATAATCATCCCAGCCCGGTACCGCTTTGGTCTGAATATTGCTGACCGGACACATTTCGAGCGGGGTTCGGGTTGTTCTTACCAATTCGATGACCGACGGATCCTCGGTAATGCGAACGCCATGGCCAATCCGCCGGGCGCCTAGTCTCGTAATGGATTCTCTCACGTTAACCGCTCCGCCCGCTTCGCCGGCATGAATCGTTATCGGCAGCTCGTAGCGGCTGGCCAGCTCGAACGCTTCTTGATGTAGAGCCGGAGGGAATCCCGCTTCGTCGCCGGCCAGATCGACGGCAACCACGCCTTTTCCGTAATACTCGCGGGCCGCTTCGATAACCTCCAGGTTTCTTTCTACCGAATCATGACGCATGCAGATAACGATAACTCTAGCTTTAACCCCAAACATTTGTTCGCCCTTCTGCAATCCGGCAATCGTATGCAGAATCGCTTCGCCTGCCGACAGGCCTTCAAGGGTATGAAGTAAAGGCGCGAAGCGGACTTCGATATAAAGGCAGCCGGAAGCGGCCGCCTGCTCGACCACCTCTTCCGCGATACGTTCAAGCGATTCTGCCATCTGTATAAATGGCAGCACAAAACGGAACTTGCTCAAATATTCAACCAGGCTGGTACAGGTCTCGTCAATTTGCATCCATGGCGTCAGATCGCCTTCCGCCCCTTCCGGAAGCGGCTTTCCTTGTTCCTTCGCAAGCTCGCGGATGGTATCCGGCTTCACGCTGCCGTCCAAATGCACATGCAGATCGATCTTGGGGAGCTCTTTTATTTGTTCTAGTAGTTGTTCATTCATGATGGGATGTACACCTTCCTTCCGTGACGATTATGGATATCGGTAAGCGAAAACGGCATCTCCCTTCCTGCGGCAAGCAAAAAGGTGGACACCGTTTCTCAACATATACACATCGTTCAGCTGTCGAAACTTATGTTGTTCCGTCATTTTACTATGTTTGATCGTAAACATCCAGCGCCGCCTGCAAGCCCGCTCCGGCATGAAGCTTCGCCCCGTGGCGAATCAAAACGGCCTCTAGCGCGCCTAGCAATTGAAGGACATTTTGCTGGCGGCAGCTATAGCCCATTGTGCCAATCCGCCATATCTTCCCCTTCAAGCTGCCAAAGGAGCTGGCGATTTCGATGCCAAAGGCGTTCAGCAGCATGCCGCGTACGGATTCGCCGTCGATACCGCTTGGAATCGCGATGCAGGTCACAACCGGCAGCTTGCAGGACGGATCGCCGTACATTGCAAGCCCCATTGCTTCCAAGCCGGCTATAAGAGCGGTTTCGTTCAACCGGTGGCGGGCGAAGCGCTCCTCCAGACCCTCCTCCAGCACCAGACGCAGACCTTCGCGCAGCGCGTACAGCATCGAGGTCATCTCGGTATGATGATTAAGCCGGGCCGGGCTCCAGTAATCCTGCAGCTGGGCAAGATCGAAATAGTTGCTTTGAATGACGGGACGGCGTGCAGACGCGTTCTCGAGGTTCGGTTCGTGCGCTGCGCGCAGCCCTCGTTCAATAGACTTGCGGGCGTTAATCTTCGCCGCCGCGATGTCATTGTACGTGATCGGTGCCATTCCGGAAGGCACGGAGAGGCATTTTTGCGTTCCGCCGATAACCGCGTCGATAAACCATTCATCCGTATTCACCGGAACGCCGCCGATCGTTGCAACCGCGTCAACCACAAAGAGAATGCCAAGTTCGCGGCATACCTTCCCAATCTCGGCAAGCGGCTGCATCCGTCCGGTCGACGTTTCCCCGTGAACCATCAGCACAAGCGCCGGCTTCTCCCGGTGAATGGCGTTGATCACGTCCCCGGGATCAAACACGGTTCCCCATTCCGCCTCGATAATAGCGACTTCGGCGCCAACCCGCTCCGCAATTTCGTACAGAAGATTGCCGAACCGACCGTAGATCGGAATAAGCACCTTATCTCCCGGCTCGATCAGGCTGGTAAGTACCGCTTCTATCCCGGAGCGGGAGGTTCCGTCTATCGGAAAGGCCCAATGATTCGTTGTACGGAACAAGGAGCGGAGCATCTCCATCGTATCGTTCATGTAAGACGTAAATTCTGGATCGAATTGACCCAGAATCGGATAAGAGAGCGCCCGGAGCACTCGTGGATCCACTTCCACCGGACCGGGGGTCATAATCGTCCGTTGCGATGGGGCTAATTCGGCGTATCGTTTCATGGCAATACCCCCTCGTAAGCTAACTCGTATAGTAAAGCGGCCAATACGGATACCCCTTCGGCCAGCTCTTCAGGCGACGTAAATTCCTGCGGCGAATGGCTGATGCCGGATTGGCTTGGTACAAACAGCATCGCGGTTGGACACTTACTCGTAAACATCTGAGCATCGTGACCCGCTCCGCTGACCATCCGGCGGTAAGGAAGAGACAAGTCATTGGAGATGCGCTCAAGCTTGTCGATCAGCTCCTTGCTCATCGGCGCAGGCTTTGCTTCCAGCCAGGGAACAATCGAAAGCTCGAGTCCCCGCCATTTTGCAATTTCATTAAACTTGGCAATCGCGCTATCGCAAAATTTGGCAATGACGGCTTCGTCGATATGACGGACGTCTACTGTAAAGCTTACTTCACCCGGAACGACATTTGGCGTATTCGGCATGCATTCAATCCGTCCGACGGTGGCAACAAGCGGTTCTCCGCATACGAGAGCATCGGCTTCAAGCTGAAGAATCATCTCCGCCGCTCCAACGAGCGTATCGTGGCGCATCGACATCGGCGTCGTACCGGCATGGTTCGTTTCCCCTCTCACCGTTACGACATACCGACGCTGCCCGACTATCGCTTCAACAATTCCGATTCGTTTGCGCTGACGCTCTAGGACCGGACCTTGCTCGATATGAATCTCGACAAAAGCACCGATATCTTCCCTCTTGCTTGCATCCTGCTCCGGCTTGCCGAAGCCCGCGGTTTCCATCGCTTCCTGAATGCTGACGCCGCCTGAATCAAACACGATTCCGCCGCTCTGCCAATCGTAGACGCCGGTCATATTGCCCGAGCCCCAATAGGTGAGCGGAAACCGGCTGCCTTCTTCCTCGCAGAAGGAGACGATCTCAAGCGTGTTAACCGGCTGACCGTACGTATCCTTCAGATAGGTTACAGCCGCGATTCCGGCCGCTATGCCATAAGCGCCGTCATAATGGCCTCCGGAGCGTACCGTATCGATATGCGAGCCGGTAAGGATAACCGGCGCTTCCTTGCTGCTTCCCTCCAGCCGGCCGAATAGATTGCCCACCCGGTCGAACCTTACCTCCATGCCGAGCGATTTCATCTTCTCCGACAGGAACAGCTGCGCCTGCAGCCATTCCGGCGTATATAACAGCCGCGTAACTCCTCCTTGTTCATCGGCCCCAAAAGAGGCAAGCTCATCAAGAAGGCGGGATACAAAAGAGGCTGCTTCTTGTTCCATCGGAATCCTCATCGTTACAGCCTCCTTTTATGGGGTTTGTTGAGGCGCGTGTACAGGCTGCAGCAACAGTTGACCTTGCTTCACCGGGTTAACGCCTTGTTCTTCGGTATAGACCGTAATGCCGCGTACTAGCGTTGTTGTCACCTTGCAGGCAAATTTCCGTCCAAGGTAAGGACTGACTTTATGTCTTTGCCACAACTGATCTTCCATCAGCGTATAGGAGCGGCTTGCGTCCACGAGGACCAGATCCGCATCCGCGCCAACGGCTATTTGACCTTTTTGCGGGTATAAACCAAACCGTTTCGCCGGTCCAGCAGACAAGAGCTCAACCAGCTTGTGCAGCGGGATCCCTCTCTTTATAAAGCCTTCGTCCAGCATGAGTTCGAGGCTGCTTTGCGCGCCGGCAATACCGCCCCAAGCCTCGAAGAAGGAAAGGGATTCGTCGAATTTGAGCTCCGGCGGGCAAGGAGAATGATCGGAAGCGATAACATCCAGCTTGCCCGCCGCAAGCAGCCGCCACAAGCCTTCCTTCTGCTCTTTGCCGCGTAGAGGAGGTGCGCATTTGGCGGCAGGACCTATCTCCGCCATATCCTCATCCGTCAACAGGAGATAATGCGGGCAAGTTTCTACGGTAACCGGAATGCCTCGCTTCTTCGCCCGGTCGATCAGCTCCACCGCTTCCACGCTGCTGATATGGACAAAATGGACTTCGCAGCCCGTCTGCTCGGAGAACAGAATGGCTTTGTTTACCGCTTCCAGTTCGGCGATAACCGGACGGGAAGCCGTAAAGGCCCTTGCATCTGTCCTTCCTTGCAGAATGGCTTGTTCCGCCAGCGCAGAGGTAATCGCGTCACTCTCCGCATGGAGGGCAACAAAACCTCCCAATGCCGCGATCTTCTTCATTCCTTCATATAACGTTAAGTCGTCAACCTCGCGGAAGCGGCCTTCGCCTTCTCCGCCGGGATTGGACATAAAGGCTTTGAAGCCGCGGACGCCTTCCTCCGCCAGCTTTTCCAACTGATCCAGCTTGCCCGGGACGAGACCGCCCCAGAACGTATAATCGACCACCGATTTTCCATTGGCTAGCTCTCCCTTTAAGGCTAGAGCCTCCGGGGTAACCGTTGGCGGGTTGCCGTTCAGCGGCATATCGGCGTAAGTCGTGCAGCCGCCTGCGGCAAGCGCGGAGGAACCGGTTGCGAAGCCCTCCCAATGGCCGAAATTGGGTTCATTGAAATGAACATGGATATCGATCATGCCGGGAAGGACGAATTTGCCCTCGGCATCAACCATTTCATCTGCCGGGGAATCGGCAAGCGATTCGGAGATAGCCGCGATTTTTCCGCCGATAATCCCAATGTCCAATCGATAAGTCCCGCCCGGGAGAACAACCTGCCCGTTTAGGATGATGCGGTCATATTCTTGGTTCATCCTGCTGCCTCCTTTTGTTCAGCTTCCGCGGTAAGTGCTGTAGCCGCCGGGAGCGACAAGCAGCGGGATATGATAATGGGAACCGGCATCCGTTACGGAGAATCGGATCGGAATCCGGTCGAATACCGGTTCAGAATCGAGAATATGGCGTCTCTTCTCATCCCGGAAGTAGTCCCCGGCGCAAAAGACGATTTCATAGACGGCGGCCAGCATCTCCTCGCTGCCTAGCAGCGGGGCATCCAGGCGTCCGTCCTCGTTGGTGGCTGCCGTCCGCAACAAGGTGCGTCCTTCGGGCAACGTGGAGCTTTCGGCTGACTCGATCAGGTAGAGTTCAACTTTAATGCCTACGGCAGGCTTGCCTTTCGACGTGTCCAGCACGTGGGTTGTAATTCGTCCGCCGCTCATTGGCTTCACTCCCCGTCCGTAGTCAGATCTTCTTGCGTCATCGTAAAGCCTTGGAAGCCAAACGGCGGGCGAGGTTCGGTATAGACGCCGGCCGGATCGTTCTCGGTGTTGTCCACGATCGTCTCCCAGGTCCGGTTATTCGATTCGAATCGGACTTCGGCCAGCTGCGGGAAACGGGTTAGAATCCGGCGGCCGACATGGTAGATTAGGAACTGAATGGACGGAGATTTCATTTCATGAAAGACGTTATGGGTGATGTCCCGAATTTGCTCGGCAGGAACGTAACGTCCTAGCCCGGCATCAACGGCATCGTCTGCTTGATCGTATTTCCAGAAGATGTCCAGAAAGATGAACAGCGGACGGTCATAGCTCTCGGGCAGCGTTGTATATTCGTCGCGGACAAAGCCGTAAAACGAGCTTCCGCTCACCTTGATCAGCTGCAGATCGGTAATGGCGCATTCATGCGAATCAATACGGGGAGCTCCGTCTTTCCGGACCAGCTTCATCGAAGCGCTGGCATGATCGTTATGCGAACGGCGGTAGACAAGCGAACTTGGCTCCAGGCCTGAGCCTGCTTGGGAGGTTACCTCCAGCGTCTGGAACGGGATCCGGTCCGCGCTCAGCTCCACGGCATCGATATGGGGGTAACGGTCCATAAACTTCCGGCTGATAAACGCCAGCAAGCCTTCCGTTGTGCTGCCTTCGTAAGCGGCCGTGTTGCGCAGAATAAAGTTTTTCATCGAGTCGGTAGCCACGACTAGCGAGTTATCGCCTTCGGTAAACGAAGTGAGGAGCTGTTCGCCGCTAACGGCAAACGTTACGTTATGGGCAAAGATGACATTGCTGTCACCGGTATAGGCGGATTCGGGAACGGCAGCTACGGATAACGGATTTGCATAAGTGCGGTAAGTGAGAACATCGCCTTTACCATAATAGAGAGTACGACCGCTGCGGAGTTTAAGCATGAATACCAATCCCTTCTATTCTGTAATAAGATCGTGCAGCCGGAATTTCGTAATGCGGGCGATTTGCCATAAGGCCTCGTCGGCTTCTTCTTCCAGGCTGTTGTTGATTCTTGCTTCCATAGCGGCTAAAATATCGGATTTACCCTTGCCGCGGACGGCCAGGATAAACGGAAAGCCGAACTTGCCGGTATATTGGCGGTTGCTTGCCGTAAAAACCTCGAACTCTTCCGGCGTCAGCCTGTCGAGTCCCGCTCCCTGCTGCTCCTTCGTCGAATAATCGCCAATCTTGATTCGGGTAGCCAGATCGGGATGCTCACGGAATAGCTTAAGCTTGGTCTCTTCCGAAGAATGAACAACCGCCTTCACCATGGCGTCATGCAGCTCATCCACCGATCGGAAGGGGCGGGCGGCAAAGGCGGATTCGGCTACCCAAGGCGAATGCTCGAAGATAGCGCCAAGCGCTTCGACAAAAGATTCCTTCGGCATTTCGTTAATCGCGGATAGATTCAGATTCATAGGCTTCCTTCCTCCACTCTATCGCTTTTTGTACGGCTCTCTTAATGCCTCCGTAGCCGGTGCACCGGCATATGTTTCCTGATAACGCTTCTTCGATCTCAAGCGACGTCGGATCCGGATTATGATCAAGCAGCGCTTTGACCGATATAATCATTCCCGGCGTGCAGTAGCCGCATTGGAATCCGCCTTCCTCGAGAAAAGCTCTCTGGATCGGATCGATGCCGCCGGCTTGCGCCGAGACTCCTTCAATGGTTGTAATAGATTTGCCCGAGCATTGATAGGCCATCGTAAGGCAGGAATTAACGGGAACGCCGTCCACCATAACCATGCAGGCGCCGCATCGGCCGATTTCGCAGGAACGCTTCGCCCCCGTCATCCCCAGGTCATCGCGCAGCACATGAAGCAGCCGCTTGGCCGGCGGTACGTTCAAGCTCGCTTCATGACCGTTAATCGTGCACGGAATCGAGCTTGCCGCAAGCGGGGTAACAGACTTTGCCGAATCTTTCATTCTCCGCTCACCGCCTTGTCTAGGAATGAATCAAAAGATTGCGCGAGCAGCAGCTCCGAATCTATTGGAAGCTTAGTCACCCGAACGCCAACTGCGTCATAGATGGCTGCGGCGATGGCCGGTGCCAGCGTAACGGATCCTACCTCGCCAATGCCGCGGGGACCGTAATTGTCCTCTTCCGGCAGCTCTTCAATCGGCTGAACGTCAATGGTGCCTCGATGTTCCGCTATCGTTGGGACCAGGTACGTATCCAGGTTTTTCGTCAAATATTGTCCGCTGCTCATAACCGCGTCTTCCGTAAGGGCGAAGCCGATGGCCATGCTGCTGCCGCCTTCGATTTGCCCAAGAAAGCCTTGCGGGTTGATCACCGGCCCGGCTGCTACCGCATGGTATTGATGCAGCACCCGGACTCGGCCGGTCAACTGATTTACCTCTACCTTTACGGCAACCGCGGAGTACGTATAGAGGAAATGGGCGCCTACCTTTTGCGTGTCGGAGGTAGGGAAATGAAATTGTGTTGAACGGGTAACCGGTTCCCCGCAAGCTGCCGCGAGTGCCTGATAGGTCATGAGACATTTCGGATTGTCAGGCTCGGGGCTGGCTTCGATCGCGTAAACGCCGCCTTCACCAAACCTCAGCCGGCTTGCGGGAAGCTGCAAAATATCCGCGGCTTTGCCGAGAACGGCGTCTTCGAACAGCGGCCGCAGATTTTGCAGCGACTTCCACATCATGCTTGTGGCGCGGGATGCGGTGGTTGATCCGCTCTCCGGCACGATATCCGTATCGCCGATAACGATTCGGATATCCCCGGAGGCGAAGCCGAACTGCTCAATCAGCATTTGTTCCAGGGAAGCGATCAAGCCTTGCCCGAATTCCTCGTAGCCGAATACCGCTTCGATCTTGCCGTCCGCAGCCAGCGTTAATCGACCGCCGGCCGGATCGGGAATCCCGAAGCCTAATCCCGCTCCATGCATCGTAAATGCAGCTCCGATTCCCGTACGGATCCACGGTTCGTCTTGCGCTGCCTTGGCCGCCGGATTGCTGCGCTCCTGCCAGAGCGGGCTGGAAGTCATCGCGGCAGAGACTTGTTTGGCGCCTTCCGTCAGGGCGATGGGCTGGTCAAACGGGCCGGGATCATCGCTTCTCCGCATATTCCGGAGCCGGAGCTCCCATGGATCCATGCCAAGCTTTTCCGCCAGACGGTCGAACTGCCCTTCCAAGGCAAATATCGCCTGATTGCCGCCAAAGCCACGGAACTCGCCGGACATTCCGTTGTTCGTGTAGACCGAGAAGCCCTCCACGTCCAAATGCTCGTACCGGTAAGGACCAATCACATGCTCCACCGCGAAGTTAAGCACTTCCGCGCCAAGCGTGGCGTAAGGACCCGTGTCCGCGATAATTCGGACTTGGTGGGCAATCAGCCGGCCGCTGTCGTCTACGCCGGTCTTCATCGTAATTTTCATCGGATGCCGCTTGAGACCGGCCCGAACCGATTCCCATCTGGAGTTATGGAGTTTTACCGGACGTTTGGTTATCCGGGCGAGCAGCGCTCCATAGGGCTGAACGTTAAGCTCGTCTTTTCCGCCGAAGGAACCGCCGATTGGGCTGGATACGATCCGAATCTCGCTTTGCGGAATCGCTAGAATGCGCGCCAGCTGCATACGGTCCATAAAGCCATGCTGGGTTGGCGAATAAACGATGAGCCGCCCGTCTTCTCCCGGGATAAACAAGCCGCCTTCCGTCTCCATGTACGTATGCATCTGGCGCGGCGTATAATAGGTTTCTTCTACGACATGGGCGCAGCTGTCAAAGCCTGCAGCAATGTCGCCTCGCTGGAATCCGTTCCTGTGAAGCAGATTGCCTTGCGGGTGAAGCTGCGGCGCCTCGTCGGTAAGCGCGTATTCCGCATCCTCCACAATCGGCAGCGGTTCGTAATCGACCTCGATTAACCGAAGAGCATGCTCGGCAATCTCAAGGGTATCCGCCGCAACGGCCGCAACCGCGTCTCCAACATACCGCACTCGGTCCTCGCATAGAACGGGCTGATCGGGATGAGCGATTCCGAACCGGTTAAGACCCGGTACGTCTTTATGGGTAATGACGGCATGCACGCCATCCAAAGCGGCAGCATGCTCGGTTCGAATAGCCGTAATCCGCGCATGCGCATGAGGACTTCGCAGTACACGGCCAATCAACATATCCGGCGCTGTCATATCGGTCAGATAAGCCAGCTTGCCGGTTACTTTATCGGGTCCGTCGGGACGAACACGCCAGCGAGCCCCGCTTCCTTTTTTGTTCAAGAGCATAGTTGACCACCCGTCCTCTCTTTAACAGCTGCATTACTTTGCCGCTTTCCACAATTCCGAAGCAATCAGATTCGCCGCTGCTTTCTTCCGGTAACTGACCGGGACAAAAGCATCTCCTTTCGGCTCGTAATGCTCGAGAATCATGGAATAAACCTCAGTAATGGTCTTCTTATCGGCCGGCTTCCCGGTCAAAAATTGTTCCACCGTCTCCAGTCGATGCGGGATGGTCTGCCCGCCGCCAAGCGCGAGCCGCACATCGCCCAGCCGGTTGTCCGAATCGAGCTGTATGCTGAATGCGGCGGTTACGACGGAAGGGGTAAAAGCATCTCTTCTGCCGACTTTATGGTAAGCGACGAATCGCTTCGTATTCGAATTCAAGGTTGGCGGTGTCAGCGCAACCGAGAGAAGCAGACGTTCTTTCCAGACCGGATGCACCGCCGCGGTAGACAGCCATTCCGATAAAGACTCCTCAAGCCCGCTTGAGCCGTCGTGCCAATGCAGCACCGGATCATAAACGAGCAAGGCCGGTATCGAGTCGCCCACAATCGACAGTACATTGCCGCCGATCGTTGCCAGATTGCGGATAGACGGTGCGGCGATGCTGCGCGCTGCTTCCGTCAGAAGCGGGAAACTCGCATTTACAAGCGGGCTGGTTCGTATTTCCGATAGTGTCGTCATGGCTCCGAAGCAGACTGTTCCGGTCTCGCTGTCCGTCCGTGGTCCATGCAGTTCTTGAATTGCCCCGATGTCGATCAGATGGTTCGGCATGGCCGCCAGCCCCGATTCCCATTGCGTGCGCAGCAGCGTGCCTCCTGCGGTGAACACGCCCTCAGCTCCAAGCGTTGCCTTAAGCTGCCAAGCTTCCTCGGCGGTTGCCGGATGCCAGACGAAAGGTGCTTCCGCCACTCCTTGTGCATTTGCAGCCATAACGCCATCCCCTTCCGTTAAAATCTTTGTTCGCGAATATACGGTGTACCCAGCGACTCCGGCGAGCCCGAAGGCTTATTGCGGTTGCGCCAGCCAAGGAACATCAGAACCAGAATCGTTACAATGTAAGGAATCATCTTCAGGAAATAGGATGGAATCTCGCTTCCGATCAGTTGAATGCGGAAGCCGATGGTGTCCAGCGCGCCGAAGAAGTAAGCGCAAAACAGAGCGCGGACCGGATTCCATCTTGCGAAAATAATGAGAGCCACGGCGATCCAGCCTCTGCCTGCCGTCATGCCTTCAATCCAGGTTGGCGAATACACCATCAGCAGATCCGCGCCGGCAAGACCGATCAACATGGAGCCAATGATGATATAACCGTAACGGAATGTTTGTACCCGGATCCCCATCACGTCGGCCGTTGGCGGATTATCGCCAATCGCTCTTAGATGAAGGCCCCATGAGGTGCGGTGAATATATAAGTGCAAGACGATAACGAGAACAAAGCTGAACCAGGTTAAAATATCGAGATGAGCGAATATTCCGCCAATTACGGGTACATCTTCAAGCCAATTCAGGTTTACCTTCGGAACCGCGCCCGCTACCGGCTGTCCGGTAATGCTTTTGCCAAGATAAGCGCTAAGCCCGGTTCCGAATAACGTTAAAGCCAGGCCGCTGACAATCTGATTGGCCCGAAGCGTCACGCACATAAAGGCATGGACGATGCCCAGCACGGCGCTTATCGCGCAGGCGGCCAGCAGGGTTAAGGCCAGGCTGCCGGTATGCAGGTATGTCATACAGGCTATGACGGCCCCCATCAGCATTAGACCTTCCGCGCCGAGCTGGATAATGCCTGACCGTTCGATCAGGATGCCTCCAAGCGTGGCGAATAAGAGAGGCGTGCCGGAAGAGATGGCTGCTACAATGATTTGAACGAATATATCCATGGTCTACACATCCCTTCTACGCGTTTCTCCGGATACGGAATTTGCTGGCCATGCTGCCTGCAATGAGGAAGAACAGGATCGCCCCTTGGATCATGGACGAGATGGAAGACGGAAGGCCAATCGTTTGAACGCTGAAGCCGCCCACGATAAGTCCGCCGAACAGGAACGATGAAACGACAAGACCGAGAGGATTCAGCTTCGCAAGCCAAGCCACGATAATCGCCGTATACCCGTAGCCCGGTGATATTCCATACATGAGGCGGTGAGTGACGCCCGATACTTCCGCCATTCCGGCGAGCCCGGCCATTCCGCCGCTAATCAGCATTACGAGCAGAATATGGCGGCTGATCTTGATGCCGGCGTTTTTCGCCGCTTCCGGGTTCGCGCCAATCAAGCGGAGCTCGTAACCCCAGCGGGTATATTTCATAAGGAAGGCGTACAGAAGAACAGCAACAATGGCAAACAAGAGACCAAGATGCAGCCTTGTATCCCCAAGCACCGGAAGCGACTGCGCATCCGTGAATACCGGAGTACCCGGGAAATTAAAGCCCTTCGGATCCTTCCAGGGACCAAAGACGAAGTAGTTCAACGCCAGCAGGGCCACATAGTTAAGCATGAGAGACGTAATTAGCTCGTTTACCTGGAAATACGTCCTTGGGATTGCAGTCAACAGTCCCCAAATCCCGCCGCCTAGTATACTGAACACGACCATCGCGGGAATCACGAGGTATACGGGCATATTCGGAAAATAGACCGTTACCGCCGTCGCCGCCATCGCTCCGGCGAGGAACTGCCCCTCCGCCCCGATATTCCAGACCGAGATGCGGTAAGCAATCGCAACCCCGATACCGCACAGGAGAAGCGGGATGGACTTCACGAGCGTTTCCGTTATGCCGAATGAGGTTCCGAACGCCCCGGTAATCATTTTCGAATAAACCGTAATCGGATTCATGCCGTTAGCTGCGATAAAGATGCCGCAGAAGACTAAAGCAAGCAGGATAGAGACGATGGTCATCCACCACGGGCTTTCTTTTCTGGACGGATCCAGCTCGATTCGAAGAGACAGCAGCTTGCTGCGGCGTGTTGGTGTATCCGGTTGTTCGATGGCTAAAGCGCTTTGTACCGGCTGCTTGCTCATACGACCTTCTCCTCCTCCGTGTCATCCGTTTCCCGAACGCCGGCCATGTATAAGCCGATCTGTTCGCGGGTCGCTTCCCCTCGCGCCAATTCGCCGACCATTCGGCCGTTATAGATTACTAATATGCGGTCGGACAGCTGCATAACCTCATCGAGATCTTCCGAAATAAGAAGGATGCTTTTGCCTTGTCCGCGCATCTCCGTAAGTAACCGGTGTACGCCTTCCGTTGCTCCGACATCCAGCCCTTGCGTAGGGTGAACGGCCACCATAAAGAGCGGATCCTGCTCAACTTCCCTGGCAAAAAGCAGCTTCTGCTGATTGCCGCCGGATAGCTGTCTTACAGGCGCATCCAGTCCCGGAGTTTTGACATCGAACTGCTCTACCAGCGACTGCGACCAGCTTCGATTCGCCCGCGAGCGAAGGAAGCCGAAGCGGGAGCGATCGCTTGTGCGATAGGATTTGAACAGCAGGTTGTCAACAATGCCCAGGCTGCCGGCAAGACCGCTCTTCATTCGGTTCTCCGGCACATGGGCGATACGCGCTTCGATCGCTCCGCGAACCGAAGCGTTCTTCAGCGGGCTGCCGTTAAAGGTAATGCTGCCTTTGCGCCATGCCCGAAGTCCTGTCAACACCTCCGCCAGCTCCTTCTGGCCGTTGCCCGCTACGCCCGCAACCCCAACGATCTCGCCTTCATGCACCTGGAATTCCATCCGGTTCAAAGCCTTTCTTCCATGATCGGCATATACATCAAGCTGATCAACGATCAGGAGCGGCTTGCCTTTCGGACGGCTGGCAAGCGGCTTTTGAACGGTCAGCTCCTTGCCAACCATTAACCTCGCAAGCTCGCGTTCGTTCGTCTCGGTTTTCATCATCGTATGAGTGAGTTTGCCTTTCCTCATAATCGATATGCTGTCGGAGATCGCCATAACTTCCTTTAATTTATGAGTCGTAATAATAACGGTCTTGCCTTCCGCCTTCATCTGCGCAAGCGTGACGAACAGCTGCTCCGCTTCGCCTGGCGTAAGAACCGACGTTGGTTCGTCCAGAATAATAAGATCGGCGCCGCGATACAGCGTCTTGACGATCTCCACCCGCTGCTGCTCTCCTACGGACAGCTGCCAGATCGGGCGGTCCACCGGGAAGGTTAGCCCGAATTTGAACGCTATCGCCTCAATCTCTTCCTGCTTCTTCTTCATCCAGCCCGGGCCGCGCCAGAAGGAGGATTTCTCGCCTAAAATAATGTTCTCGGCAGCCGTTAAGGTCTGAACGAGACGAAAGTTTTGAAACACCATCCCGATGCCAAGCTTCATGGCATCCTTGGGCGAGCGGATTTTTACTTTTTCGCCTTGGATATAGATCTCGCCGCTAGTTGGACGATAGACGCCGGACAGCATGCACATCATCGTGCTTTTGCCGGCTCCGTTTTCTCCTAGCAAGGCGTGAATCTCTCCTGCCTTCGCCTTGAAATCGACCTGGTCATTCGCGACAACGGAGCCGAACTGCTTGACGATACGCTGCATTTCTACGGAGTAGGTTTCGAGCATTCCGTTTCCTCCTTAAAAGAATTGTCACACAAGCGGGCCTTTTTTCCGGCCTCTTGTGATAATTTTGGATGAGATGGAGGCCAATAAATCAACAAATCCCTTTAGCAAGGGATTTGTTGATCGGCAGTTTTGGCTGGCTGAAGGCTATTGAGGAATGGTTCCTTCTACGCCTTTGACGAACCAGTTCATCTCCAGAATTTGCTCCAGGCTCATCGTTTGCCCCGCTTCCTGCTTGGCTGCGCCGGATGCATCGGTGATCGGACCGCTGAATACGTCCAGCTCGCCGCTGATGATTTTCGCTTTTGCATCCTCTACCAGCTTCTTCACGTCGTCAGGAATGCTAGGTCCAAGCGGAGCGAGGCCAACCATGCCGTCCACCATATCGCCGGAGAATTGCTCGCTCTTCCAGGTTCCGTCGATCACGGATTGCACGACCTTCGTATAATAAGGGCCCCAGTTCCAAGTCGGGTTCGTTAAGTAAGCATCCGGTGCGTAACGGGTCATGTCGGAGTCGTTGCCGCCTGCCAGCGCGCCGCGTTCGGCAGCTGCCTGAAGGGTTGCCGGGGAATCCTGATAAGCGAGCAGGACGTCCGCGCCTTTATCCAGCAAGCTGATCGCCGCTTGGCGTTCTGCGGTTGGATCGTACCAGGTGTTGCTCCATACGACGTCTACTTTCGCGTCCGGATTGACGCTTTGAATGCCAAGCGCAAAGGCATTGATGTTATAAATAACTTCGGGAATCGGGAATGCGCCAACGTAACCGATGACATTCGACTTCGTCATTTTCCCTGCCGCTATACCTGTCAGGTAGCTGGCTTCATAGTTTTTGCCGAAGTAGGTGCTCATGTTGTCCGCCGTTTTGTAGCCGGCCGTATGCATGAACTTTACGTTCGGGAACTTCTTCGCCACATTTAGCGTCGGATCCATGTAACCAAAGCTTGTCGTGAAAATAATGTCGTGGTTTTGAGCCAGTTCCGTAATAACGCGTTCCGCGTCCGCGCTTTCCGGTACGTTTTCCACCGTGTCAGCTTTAATGCCAAGCTTCTCTTCCATGTACTTCCTGCCGTTATCATGCTCGAAGGTCCAACCGCCGTCTCCGGGAGGTCCGATGTAAACGAAAGCGACCCGCGGCAGCTTCTTGCCGCTATCTGTTGCCGACGGCTCTGTAGATGTCTGTGTATTGCCGCCGCTTGCCGTTTCGTTTGTTTTGTTATTGCTGTTACTGGAACAAGCAGATAAAATAACGACCATAAATACGAGCAATGCCAACCCCACTGTACGTGCTTTTGCAAAATGTTTCATATGGTTCCTCCCCAACTCTCTATCATCATCATGACCAACGGATGATGTAGTCTCAATATACTTCCGCGTAACCAACACGTCAATATATCTAACATGAGATTGGAAAGACAGATAAAATAACAAAAACTCATTGTGCATGATGCACGTCTGATGACATCCATGTAACAAAAGATCACATTTTTATCTCCGGCCTCGGATTTGGCGGTATCGCCTAACTGCCTGCCCAAGACTGTCCTCATCATCTACATCAAGCAGCAATTCAGCAGCCTCTTCGCCGAATTCAACGATTTCTCCGGTATAATCCGGAGACGCAAACAGCTTGCGCGCTCCCATATCCCCTTTCAATCCCCGAAGCGCCTTATACATGGTATGACGAATAACGGCTGGAGGCATAACGACTCCCCGCATAGAGGATGCGGCAAAATCCAGGCCCGGATTTTCCTCCATAACAACAAGAAGACGCCGCACCATGGCAGCCGTGACAAAAGGTTGGTCGCCAAGCCCAATGACGACAGCATCGGGAACCGGCAGGCTGGATAGCGCGGCGTCTACACCGGCACGAATGGAATAAGACATGCCGAGACTTGCTTCTTCGCAGACGACGATATTTAATTGAGGTGCGTATAGCGAGCTTTCCCTAAGATCCTGCAGCCATGTTAACGGATCATCCGGACGGACCACAAGGTGTATCCGTCCAATTCCGCTAGCCAAGAGAGCACGAAGCGCCAGACTGCCGAGCGCTACGCCCGGCGAAAGCTCGAGCGGCAGCTTCGGCTTGCCCATTCGGCTGCTCTGTCCTGCCGCCAAATATATTGCGGATAGGTTCATGCCGTTCCTCCTTTTGCCGATCGGCCTTTTGCTTATTCCGCCATTGATATCGCAAAGCGATTAATTCCGCGGCAATACTGACCGCAATCTCGTAAGGCCCCTCAGCTCCAATCGATAATCCGACAGGGGCCTTCACGTTAACAGGCGGGGCATCCCCATCAAACAGCATGCCAATCCGCTTGGTTGAACCCATTACTCCTATATACTTTGAGTTTGACGTTAATGCCCATTCGATCATTTCCCGGTCGTAACGGAGATGATGGCTGCAGACGATAATAGCATCCTCGGTATCCAGAAGCAGCATTTCTTTGAGCTGCTCCGGCGTGCCAAGATAATGCTCGGCGCCCTGATAATCAGCCAACAAACGCGGACGCCAGTCCGCGACGATAACGTGAAAACTGCTTTGCGCCAAGAGTTGATAGATGGGAACGGCATCCGGACCTGCGCCAAACAGAATAACCCGTTGCCTATTCGTTAAATGAAGACTAAACTGCCAGTCGTAGCCGGACTGACCGGAAGGCAGCGGTATAACCTCTTCCGCCGAAAGCTCATAACAGAGCTCTTCCCCCTTCAGCCTGCGCACAAGCTGAACCTCCCTGCCTCTATCGAGCAGATCCAGAGCATCCGTCAGAATGGTCCGGAGCGTTCCTTCTATCGGCTCAAGAAGCACGCGGATAACTCCGCCGCAGCCAACCGCTTCTCCCCAGATGGGATCGTCGTCCGGGTCCATGTTATATTCCGCAATCTCATACCGGTTCGCTTCCCAAATGGAGGGAACCCGCTCCAGGAGATCGGATTCGATACAGCCCGGACTAACCGTTCCGACGGTATCTCCGCTTAGCGGGAGAAGCATGGCTGCTCCGGCCTTTCGGTATGCGTGCCCCTCAACCGCGATAATGGTTGCCAGGACTGCCGGCTGATCAAGCCGCCGGATCGTTCGCAGGATGTTAATCATGTCCATCGGCAACCCCTCCTGAAAGCGTATAGTTTCGCAAAGCAGCTTGCCGAGCAGGCATTTGCAGAAAGAACAATCACTTAACCGGTTGATTAGAGTCTTGCCAACAGCTCCTTCAACGTTCGGTCTGCCTCGCGCAACACGAGCGGCTTATCAACCGTCTTCATGATTCTGTTCTCCATTACGAGCTGCCCGTCAATCATCACGGTATCGACATCGCCGCGCGTAGCCGCGTAGACCACTCTGGAGTACCAGTCCGCATCAAATGAAGGATAGACATGGAAGTCTTCCAGATCAAGCAGCTGCAGATCAGCAAGCTTGCCAACCTCGATGCTGCCTATTTTCTCCTCCAGCCCGAGAACGTGAGCTCCACCCATGGTCGCCATGCGAAGCACGGTCTTTGCGTTCATGACGGTTGGACCATGCTGTACCTTCTGGATAAAAGCCGTAAGCCGCATCTCCTGGAACATATCCAGATTATTATTGCAAGGCGCACCGTCCGCGCCGATGCCGATATCGATCCCTTCACGCAGCAATTCGGGAACCTGCGCCACACCGGATGCAAGCTTCAGGTTTGAGCCCGGGCAGTGCGTAACCTTTACGCCCCGCTCCTTGATAATCCGCTTTTCCTCTTCATCCAGCCAAATGCTGTGCGCCAGAATAAGATTCGGACGCGCAAGACCGATATGATCCAGATAAATCACGTTTCGCATGCCGCGTTCGGATTCGACGATTGAGATCTCTTCCCTGTTTTCCGACGCATGGGTATGTACCTTTACGCCGTATTGCGCGGATAAATCCCTTACGCCAATAAGAAGCTCTTCCGTACAGGAGACAACGAACCGCGGGCAAAAAGCGTATTCGATCCGTCCGCCGGCAGCTCCGTGCCACTTCTCCAGCAGCTCCACGCTTTCCTTCAGAGACTGCTCCGTCTTCTCCTGGAGCGGGAGCGGAACCTCCGTTCCGTAATCCATCATCACTTTGCCGGAGACGGCTCGAATCCCGCTCTCGAGAATCGCTTGGAACGCGGACTCCGTATGATTAACGGTCTCCATATCAAGAATGGTCGTTGTGCCGCTTCTAATCAGTTCTCCAATACCCAACAGGGCCGAATAATAGACCGATTCTTCATTATGCGCGGCTTCAAGGGGCCAGATCCGCTGTCTCAGCCAGTCAATCAGCTCCAGATCATCCGCTCTTCCGCGGAATAGAGTCTGGCACAGGTGAATATGCGTTTGAATGAAGCCGGGCAGCAGCACCTTGCCTCCGGCATCGATGACGCGGTCAACTTCATTTTCCTGAATATTCGGACCAATCTGAGCGATCTTGTTGTCTTTTACAAGCACGTCGCCAATTAAAATATCATCTGATGCATTCATCGTCATAATAACGGCATTTCGGATCAAAGTCGAACTCATATGTTCCGCTCCTTTGTTGTAGCACAGTGGATTGATAATAGTTGATTATGATTGTTCGTTAATTAACAGCTTGCGGAACAAGAAAGCGATTTTGAGCCTGAGAAGATCATTCATTTTCTTGAAATCCACCCCTAATATTTCGCTCAGCTTCTCGATCCGGTAAGTTGCCGTGTTGCGGTGAATATACAGCTTCTTCGCTGTTTCGTTTAACTGGCCATCCTGCTCCAAATAGGTCTCTAGCGTGCGAAGCATTTCGCTTGCGTAATCCGGGTCCTTGTTTACAAGTCCGCCCAGCCAGCGGTTGCAGAAGGCCTCCATCCGGTCCTTCGATACATGCTCGAACACGATCGCCAAATCCATTGTATCAAAGGAAGTAATGGATTGCCCGACTCCCCATTCGGTAGCAAGCCTTTGGGTCTGCCTGCACTCGTCAAAAGCTTCGTAAAGCTGATCTGCCCGTTTTTTCCGGCAGCTGACCGCCGCCCGGGGACTCTCGCCGCACTCCCGCTGAATAGATGCAAAGCATGCGTTTAACGCGGACATAAGACTACCTTCCGCTTGCCCTTCAGACTCGGGAAAAACGGATAAAAGCCCCTCTTCCATTACAATATGCATGCCTTTCCATTCTTGAAGTTTCGCGTGGCTTAAAAAATCCGATTTCAGCTTCTCGAGCTTCTCAGACCGTTGCAGCGCGGAAGCATGAGCAATATCGCTGAGTACGCAGACATAATGGCTTTGGAAAACCTCGAGCTCCCAGCGATCCGCATATTCGACAACCTTATCGATCGGCAATCCGTTTCTCAAATAGCGTTTGATCAGTACGCCAAAATCCTTTTGCACGGACAACTCGAAATAATCCTCGTAATTAAAATTCATTTGATAGGATAATAGCTCCGCCGCCTGCAAATAGAGACTTTCTTCAATAGTTGAGAGAAATAGCTGCGGGTTAAAAAACAAAACAAATCCCGTACAGCGGGATTGCTTCATAAGCGGAATTCGAAAAGCCTGCCACTGCTTGCTCTTCATCCATTTCTGCTGCTGCGGCCATGGCCAACTGCCGGTTAATTCCGTATCAGCCACCTGCGAGCTGTTGTATACGATCTGTCCCCTTGAGCCAACAATCGCCATCGGGAATCCGATAATATCCGCTACCGCATCAAACAATTCGTTAATATGGTCCGTCTTGAGAGCCATCCTCATCAGCCGGACCTGTTTGTCGAAAATATCCTGCAGCACGCCGGTATTGCGCCTGAGTTCTTCCTTGAACAAGCCGCTCATCTGATCGGAGAACGTGAATTGATAAGGAAGCTCTATAAGAGGAAACCCCAGTTCATTGGCGAAAGCAATCAACTGTTCGGGGATCGCGTCCCAGAACCGGCCTAGCTTGATCCCAAGGCCCGACGAGCCGCGCTGGTTCAGCTTAACTAGCAGCTCCGTCGCATCCTGTGGATGGTCCTTGATCAGGTAGGCGGTCGTAAACAGCATTTCTCCTTCCTTGATCCAATCGGTAATATCCGGAGCATCCATCACATTGACGGATCTCACGATCCGATTGCGCCCTGCCGTTCCGGCAACCAGTTTCCCTTCCGATAAAGGAAAAACGTTCAGCGCCTGTTCCACTGTCAAATGCATAGCGCGCACCTCCGATCACCTTGTAAACACATTTATCGTGTCATTTTATATAACATCATAAATCAGAGATTTCCTTTTATCAATAGTTATGTAAATATAATTAACCATGTAAACTCTTAATCTAGTCATCCAAACTCTATATCATCTTATATTCTGGCTGCACTCTTTTAAATCTAACATATATATAACGCATCAGAACGCAAAAAATGCCGATAAAAGCAAATTTGCTCTTATCGGCATTTTTTCTTACCTTCAATTATTGTTTAACTTCCGGCAATGGCAGGAACAGAAGGTTGATCGGCAGATTGCTGCCGGATGCCGGCGTAAATACGATCGATACCGATTCTTCGGTATCTCCCGTCCGGTAAAGGACGCCTGCTTCGTTCGCATTACTCAGAATGGTCGTATTTGTTGCGTAGACCAGCTTATTGTTGATCAGGAACGCGCCGCCGTAATGACCGCCGCGCGGATTCAAGGCAATAAGCGTGTGCGGTTTTACATGCCACAGATTCAGAACGTACAATGCTCCGTTGTTGCCGTCATTGGACATCGCGTCACCTGTCAATACATCGAAACCGGACAAACGGGTATCCACTACTTTGTCGGCCAGGATCATGCGGGAAGGAACATCGCCAATGGTCTGCAGAACGTTAATGCTGCGGTTCGCTTGTTCGAAAGTACCGCGTACGTGTTTGCCGTCGCGAGGCAGAATCGGAAGCTGCGGAAGCGCCTGCAGCACGTCTTTGCTTGCGTCTACCACGATCACGCTGAATTTGATTGGCGCGGAAGTGGATACATCCGCATACAGCGTAATGACGCGGCCGTTCACGACTTCTTTGCTGCTTAACGGGCTAAGTACAACACGGCTTTGTCCCGCGGGAATGGTTGTTACCGTTCCAACCGGGTTAACGGTTCTCGACAGCAGGTAGTTCGCAGTTGCGGCTTTGCCTGCCTGGGTTACGTAAGGAGCCGGACCGCCAAGACCGATACGCTCATCGGTTACGGTAGCCGCCGTGGGGTTTTCGTTGGTTGCTACGATATAAACCTTAACCGGATTAGGACGGTTATTCTGATTGTGGATCAAGAAACGGACATTGCCGTTTGCCGTATCCTGGTAGTAAATCCCCTCGTCGTTAATCATCTCGGGACTGTTGCTTCGGATAAACGTTTGCTGACCGTTCGAGACAACGGTGTAAGGCTGCGTAGGAAGCTTAAGTACGCTTGCGCCGTCAATCGTGAATTTCTCGCCTTGATCCGTGTATAGCTGGTCGAACTCCTGCTTCGTATACAGCGTATCATTCGTAATCGTAACCGTCTGGGAGAATTCGCTTGTAAGGCCATGCGCATCCGTTACCTTCAACGTTACCGTCTGTTCGCCTGGTTCGAAGAAAGCCTTAGCGTTATTAACCCACTCGCGTTTAGTAATCTTGTTCTCGTCATCGGTGCTGATATCATTATATTGAATAAGTTCGCCCATTTTGTAATAGGACTTGTCCGTTGCAAAACGCGCTTCCGGCGGAAGATTCGGCGGAAGTACGTTAATCGTCACCGAATACGGGTCGCTCCAGACACCGTTTGCATCTTGAACCCATTTGGTTACCGTATAGGATCCTGCTGCCTCGAATACGGTTTGTTTGCCTTCCCAACGCTCGTTAACGATGGCGGCACCGCTTGGCGAATACGACATATCGCCATAGGTCACTTCGGTTTGGCCGGCATATACAACGCCGGATGCAATGTTAAACTTGGCTACCGGCTTAGTTGTCCAAGTCAAGACAATCTTCTTCTGTGCCGGAATCGTAGACAATGTCATTCCGAACGGCTGAAGCACCGAGCGGAGCGGGATCATCAGGCTTCCGTTTTGTACAAAAGGCGCGCCCGTAAACGTTGCGCGAGTACCATTTACCGTATAGGAGGATTTGCCGGCCGCATAACGGAGTTCGTTTGTTGCGCTGCGAAGGACATATTCCTTCTTGTTCGCATCGTACAGCACGGATCCCCCGAGTCTGCCTGCGATGGCGGTAGCCGAAATATAAGTCGTGCCTTTCAATTCGGTAAGCGGCTGAGCAGCCATGTAAAGCTTGCCGTTATGGTACATTTGCTTTGTTTTTTGAAGAAGAATTAATTGATTCTGACCGTTGGAAGCGCCTTGCGCCGCTATAGGTATAGCAAACAGCATCAATGCGGCAAGGACAACTAAGCTGACTTTCTTAAACATTGGATTCTCCTTTTCTCTTTGGGATGGTTTGAACAGACATAGATTAAACGCATCCCAGAGCAAAAGGTTGCACCAAACCGCCTACTTTTTTAAGGCTCCCGCAATATGTTCAAAGATAAGATTGCGAGATTTGACCGCTTCGTTTCGTCCCGCCAGTGCTTTTCGAAGCACAATAACCAGTCGTTCTTCAGGCGCAACAAGCAAATATTGACCGCCGTGCCCAAACGCGAAATAGCAGTCAAACGCTCCGTTATGCTCGGCTGGCGACTGCCACCAGTGGTACCCGTAAGCCCCGTAAATCGGCGGTTCGTAGTGAAGAAGTCCTCTATGGTGCCGTTTTGTCGACTCCTGTACCCATGAAGCCGGAATCAGCCGCTCGCCAAACCAATCGCCTTCTCTTAAATGCAAAAGTCCCAGCTTTGCCAAGTCTCTTCCGAATAATTGAAGACCGGTGCCTCCTTCATTAATCCCTTTATGCGAGGTCCATTTCGCTTGGCGGAAGCCCATTGGCCGGAAGAGCCGGCTTGTGGCGTAGTCAAGCGCGCTTTGGCCCGTAGCTGCCGTCAGAATAGCGGATAAAAGATGGGAGCCGCCCGAATTGTAGAGATAGGCGTTACCCGGTTCGCTTATCATGGATCTCTCAAGTACAAACCGGATAGGGTCAGGAGCTTTTTTCATCGCTTTGTAAGGCTTATCGAAGTCCGGCCAGTCCCAACCGGAGGTCATCGTCAGCAAATGCTTGATTCGAATGGATGAGTCTGCCGCTCCTTCGAAATAATCCGAAACAGGCTGATCTACGCTATGGATATGACCATCCTCGATGGCAACTCCGATAAGCGCGGACAACACGCTTTTGGTACAGGATAAGAGCGGCCCAACCGAATCTTCGCCCTTCGCATGCCACTCCCAGGCTATCGCGTCATCTCGCATAATAATGACGGAAGTCATTTTCCATGGCTCCAGCCATTCCTTCATCCGTTCCAGCTTCGATTCATCCAGACCTGCAACGGATGGCTCAACGATACGTAAATAAGGATCATCGATTAAAGTTGTCATGCCATTTATCAGCCTTTCTGGTTCTAAGAGGATGCATCCGCAGCATCCGGTGCGGCATGGCTGCCTTCTGTGCCGGCTTTTGGCAGCATAAACATAGACAGCAGCGCCACGACCGACATGACGCCCAGGATCATAAAGATCCGGTGAAGGCTATGCTCCAGCTTAAGCGCATCAATCGCTTCCGTATTCCCGGTGTTAAGGAGCAGTCCGAACATGGCTATCCCCACCGTCTGTCCAAGCGTGCGGATGAAGTTGTTGCTCCCCACCGCCGCTCCGCGCAGCTCCCAGCTGACAGCCGAAGTTACCGCGACGGTAAAGCTTGTTAACGATAAGCCAAACGACAAACCGGATAAGCATGTATAAACCATAAACAGCGCGATGGAGGTGTGGGCGTTCATAAGCATGAAGCCGGCGCTTCCGGCTATGAGAAAGAGCGAGCCCGTTACCGCCATGCGGCGCATGCCATACTTGGCAATAAAATTACCGGCTAGAATAGCTCCAAGCGGCCAACCTATGGACAGCGGGATCATGGCCATGCCGGAGTATGTCGCGCTTTCGCCAAGTACGCCTTGAATCCACAGCGGAAGATAAAAGATCGCAACCACGTTGATTACGCATATTAGAAAGCTGATTGCGTTCACGGCGCTTATCGTCCGGATTTTAAAAATCTGCAGCGGAATAATCGGCTCGCGCGACTTCTTTTCAATATAGTAGAACAATGTCAGCAGGATCACCGCGGATGCCAGAAGCAAGATGATTTCGGTAATGGATTGAGAGGCATCCGGCTCACGGAGAATCGTCAGTGCGTACAGGAAAGCGAACATCCCTGCCGCAAAAGCAGCGATACCGGGATAATCAATATGCCGCTTTTGCTTCACGGACACCTCCTTCATCGACACCATCAGAAGCACAAGCGCGACGATGCCGAACGGAAGATTCATATAAAAGATGGCCCGCCAGGACACGTAGTCGACAAGCAAGCCGCCAGCTAGAGGTCCCGTGATGCCGGCGATGCCCCAAATACTCGACATCCAGCCCTGGACTTTAGCCCGTTGCTCGAAGGGGTATAAGTCGCCGATAATGGTGTAAGGAATCGTGGTCAACGCCCCCGCTCCAAGCCCTTGAACCGCCCGGAAAGCAATCAGCTGCGGCATGGAGGCGGCAAGTCCGGACAGCATGGAGCCCAGAAGGAAAATACCCGCTCCGGCGATAAACATTTTTTTGCGACCGAAGAGATCGGATAGTTTGCCGTATATCGGAGTCGTGATCACCGTTGCAAGCAGATAAATCGAAATAATCCAGCTGTATTGCTGGATCCCGTGCAATTCACCGGTAATGCTCGGCATAGCCGTGCTTACGATGGTTCCTTCTATCGCCGCAAGGAAGGTCGCAACATACAAGGCAACGGTTACGGTACGTCTATTGGTTGTTGTACTCATTATTTCTCCTTTCCGTACGTCTTATGACTTGGTAAAAATGCGAAACACTCTATTATGATACTTGTTCATGGAAAAGAGCAATGGTTTTTGCGGTTTTTGGCAAAGAACACAACCATTTCGACCTATCGGAAAGCCATGTTTTATGTTAGCTTTATAAAAGCGCCTTTTTAATCAAATACGTTGATGATGTAAGGGATGAATAAACAAATGGGATATGATTATTTAGTATCCATCATTGATCAGTTCGGCTACGTCTCGCTTTTTCTGGTACTGTGCCTTGGCTTAATCGGGCTTCCCGTTCCGAACGAAGTTGTCGTTATGACGGGCGGCGCGTTTGTTGCTTCGGGTCTTTTAAGTCCCGTGCCGGCTTATCTGATGGTATTCCTTGGAATATGCTCGGCGATGACTTTTAATTACTCGATCGGCCGGTTCGCGGGCAGTAAAGTGTTCGACTGGTTCATGAGAAAAAAGAATATGGATAAATTCATACATCAAGCTCAAAACATGAGCGAAAAGTACGGCGGCTTTGCGCTAAGCATCGGCCTAGTTCTTCCCGTGCTGCGGCATGTGATGCCGTTTGTCGGGGGAACCAACAAGATGACTTTTAGACGTTTTGCGTTATTTGCCTATCCAAGCGCGCTTGTATGGACGCTTATCTATTTTATCCTTGGTACGTTCGTCGGCGACCGGGTGCAAGCGATTGGCGACTCGATTGCCGATAACGGCATGATTGTCGTCTATGCCCTGATTGCCGTTGTTGCAGGCGCGGCAGCCTGGCTTTACATTCGCAATCGCACGGCGAAGAAGAACGACAAAGCCGAGAGGCCGATGTGATGAAATCTTTATCGAAGTCATTCGATGTTGAGCAACCGCGGTTAGCGGTAGATTTAATCGCCAATTAGAATTTATGTTTCCAAATTGTTTGGAAACGTGAAATTCTAATGTAAAAACCTCCGGACCCCTATACTTAGGGAAGCCGGAGGTTTTTTATTTGAACTTCGGATCCAATTTTTCTTCCGCCGCGTTCACCAGGTAATCAAACAGCTCGTCATCCTCCTCGAGCATGTCCTCTACCGCCAGCAGCTGGTCCTCGTCGCCCGATTCGTGAAGGAAAAATAGGCCGTACCCCCACTCCGTTCTTTTCCGGCTGTGAATGGTCATTTCGTATTGATTGGGCTGGCCGGTCATTTCGAATTGTATGCGGCCAACATAGCCTTCTTCCTTCGTATAAGTCATTGACGCATCCAAAATTTTAACGTTATCCATCTGTTCTATACTTCCTTCCGATCATTCAAGTTTGCGATTGAAATGGTTAAAATAGCCTGTCCTCTAATTGTATACGGTTTGCCGCATTCGTCAACAAATGTTCACTCCGGTTAAGCACATTCTCATGGATCCCGTGACGAACGCCTATGGGCGGCCCTGCATACTGTACATTACGGCAGCGGTTACCGAAGCCGTGTATCCCATGAGAGGGTGATTTTATGGCCATTGATTTAGTTGCGCTGCATTGGGTGTATCTCGTCTTTATCGTCGCCATTATCGGTTTTATGGTGATGCGCAGAGATACGTCGCTCATTTGCATCGTTGGCATCTTTGTGCTTGGCCTACTGGCAACCGAATCGTTGAGCGACTCGGTCAGCGGCGTGTTTAACAGCTTTATTTATGCCATTAAAGAACTAATGGGCACTATCCTCATTATATCCATAATTGTCGCAATGAGCCGGGTATTGATCCGGACTGGCATAAATGAAGTGATGATCTCCCCATTCGCCCGCTTCCTGCGGACGCCTACCCTGGCCTTTTGGGGAATCGGCTTAATCATGATGGTCACTTCGTGGTTTTTCTGGCCATCCCCTGCCGTAGCTTTGATCGGTGCCGTGCTGCTGCCGGTTGCCCTAAGAGTGGGTCTTCCCGCATTAGGGGCCGCGATGGCAATGAACTTGTTCGGCCACGGCATTGCGTTGTCCGGCGACTACATCATTCAAGGCGCCCCAAAACTGACGGCCGACGCGGCCGGCTTGCCGGTTAGCGATGTCATGGAGGCAAGTATTCCGCTTGTTATCGTAATGGGGCTCGTTACGACGGTTACGGCTTTCTGGATGATGCGCCGCGATATGAAGACCGGGAAATGGAACGATGGCATCATCTCCAAAGTGGAAGGCGATAAAGAGCTAACCGGCGAAGATGATCTTGCTTTCAAAAACGTGCTGTCCCACGGTACAAAGCTGACGCTTGCCATTCTGATTCCGTTGCTGTTTGCCGCAGACGTAGTGGCCATGTTTATGCTGGACCTGCAAGGCGGCGATGCGACCGCGCTTGTCGGCGGTACTGCGATCTTTATCCTGCTCATCATCACTATGCTCGCTCATAAGAACAAAGGCTTGGAGAAAACAACGAATTATCTGATTGAAGGCTTCTTGTTCGGCTTTAAAGTGTTTGGCCCCGTCATTCCGATCGCGGCCTTCTTCTATCTGGGGGATTCCGGCTTTACCGCCATCTTCGGAGATACGCTTCCTGCCGGCTCTCAAGGCATCGTCAACGACCTTGGCGTTGCCCTTGCGAATAATGTACCGGTGAATGGCGAGGTTGGCTCCGTTACGTTGACGCTGGTAGGCGCCGTTACCGGCCTTGACGGATCCGGCTTCTCGGGTATATCGCTGGCGGGTTCCATTGCCCATCTGTTCGGAGGAGCAATCGGCTCCGGCGTAGCCACCTTGACCGCTCTGGGTCAGGTCGCAGCGATCTGGGTAGGCGGCGGTACCCTTGTACCGTGGGCGCTTATCCCCGCTGCAGCCATTTGCGGCGTAAGCCCATTCGAGCTGGCACGACGTAATCTAAAACCCGTTATTATCGGACTTTGCGTTACTACGGTTGTAGCCATGTTTCTGGTCTAACACTAAAAAAGGATGATCCCGTTGGCTTTAAGCCATGAGGATCATCCTTTTGTTGTTTACAGAATAATAAAAGCAAATACAATTGCAAGAGCAAAGCGGTAATATGCGAACCACGACAAGCTAAGACGCTTGATCAGGTTCAGGAACGTCACAATCGCGATCATCGCAACGATAAACGCAGCAACGAAACCGATAATAAACAGCGGAGCGTCCGATGCCGTTAAGAACTCGCGGCTCTTGATCAAGTCAATGCCGCTGGCACCCGCCATAATCGGCACCGATACCATAAACGTAAATTCGGCTGCCGCCTTTTGGCTTGCGCCAAAGAACATGCCGCCCGAGATCGTCGAACCGGAACGGGAAAAGCCTGGCCACAAGGCAAGAACCTGGAACATACCGATAGCAAAAGCTTGCTTGTATGTAATGTCATCCAGCTCTTCCGCGGTAACTTTCTTTTTCAACCGGTCTGCTACGATCATCAGGATACCGCCTGCTACGAGACCGACAAGCACCGTTGCGGAGCTGAATAAATAATCTTTGATAACATCATGAAACAAAACTCCAATTACTCCGGCAGGAATCATGGCAAGTACAAAGTGAATAGCGTTAACGCCCGATCCTTTTCTGAAATCGAATTTCAGCAAGCCCAAAAACTTTCTCCAGTACAATACGAGGACGGCAAGTACGGCGCCTAATTGGATAACAACCTCAAAGACCTTTGCCCGGTCATCCTGAAAGTTTAACAACTCTGCTGTCAGAATCAAGTGGCCTGTTGAAGAGACAGGCAAAAATTCCGTAAGCCCTTCAATGATGCCCATAATAATGGCATTAAATAAATCTCCCAAATGTAGTCCTCCATCTCCTAAATTTTCTTTCGCTTATTTTTCTGAGTTAACCAACCTTATTATCATAGCACAAGGAGGAGACAAGCGAAAGCAACCAACGTTTTAGGAGAAAAGCCGCATCCCGAACATCGGAATACGGCTGATTAGTCCTTATTCGTTAACGAGGTTAACGATATTGACGATGATTTCAATCTTGCGGATGCGATGCCGTTCCTTCTCGCGGATAATGAAGGTCAGCTCTTCGTAATCCTGAGGCACCCCGGCCTGCAAATCGGGATATTGATTAAACAGCCATCCTCCGATCGAGTCCACGTCATGGCTTTCCAGGTGGGAGCCAAGCGCTTCATTTACCTCGCTGATTAAGGCTTTGCCGTCTACTATAAAACGATTCGGCTCGATGGCATCGATTTCCTTCACCTCGTCGGCGTCAAATTCGTCGCGGATCTCGCCGACAATTTCCTCGAGAATATCCTCAATCGTAATCAACCCGGACGTCCCGCCGTATTCGTCAAGCAGAATAGCGATATGCACCCGCTCCTGCTGCATTTTCCGGAGAAGCTTCTTGATGGGCATCACCTCCGGTACCGACATAACCGGCTGCAGAAGCGTGGCAACATCGGTCTCATCATTGCCGAAGTACTGCATGAAGAACTGCTTCGTATTGATGATGCCGATAATATTGTCCTTGCTTCCTTTCGCAACCGGGAACCGCGTATATTGCTCGCGCCGGATAATCGAGATATTCTCCACCTTGGAATTCTCGATAAACAAACAAACCATGTCGGTACGCGGCACCATGATTTCCCTTGCCAGACGTTCATCGAATTCAAATATCCGGTTCACATAGCTGAGCTCGCTTTGATTGATTTTGCCGTTCTCGAAGCTCTCCGACATGATGCTTTTGATCTCTTCCTCCGAATGAGCTTCATGCTCGCCCGTCGGCTTGAAGCCCATCAATCGGACGATACTGTTGGCGGAGCCGTTAAGCAGCCAGATAAAAGGGAACATCACTTTATAAAAAACGATGATAATCGGAGCTGCGGTTAAGCTGATTTGCTCCGGCTTAATGATTGCAACCGTCTTTGGCGCAAGCTCGCCAAGCACGACGTGAAGATAGGTCACCACTGCGAAGGATATAATAAAGGACAGCACGTTAACCAGATTTCCGCCGATATGCAAGCTGTGAAACAGCGGATCCAGCAGATCATGAACGGTAGGTTCGCCAAGCCAGCCCAAACCCAGCGCCGTAATCGTGATGCCCAGCTGACAGGCGGACAAATAACTGTCCAAATGCGTAATTACATTTTGCACCGCGGTCCCGTTTCGGACACCTTCCGCGACCATTTGGTTCACCCTGCTGGGGCGGAGACGGACAACTGCGAATTCTGTTGCTACGAAGAAGGCAGAACAAAACAGCAGCACCGCAAACAAGATCAGTTTCAGAACCATAAGCGTCTCTCCTCGGCACTGTTCGTAATTACAAGTATTTTACCCTCCTTGGCCGCTCATGAATCCTGAAAAAATAAACCGTATCCGGATCAGCGAGATCCGAATACGGTTTAACTAGCGCATCTTATTAATAACCAACTTCCACCGAAGCGTTAACGATGTAGATCAGATCGTTTTTGTCATCCTTGTCCGGCAGTACGACTCCGCTTGTCGTCATCATCCCGCCATCCATAATTTCCACCGTGACCTGACCGTATGGCAATACAGCCTTCACTTGCTCTACGTCAAGAAGTTCCTTGTCGCAAGGCACAGCCAGCTTGACATGGACCTTCATGTTGTCCAACGTCCCGCCAGGCAGGACCGAACGCAGTCCGGGCATCGAATTATGATGGATCGCGTTCTGGACCGCTCTAACCGCAGCTTTCGTTACGTTCTGGCCGTGCAGATCGCAGCCCATTCCGATCTCGATAAAAAATAATTTGTCCATTGAATTCCCCTCCGTTACCAAGGTACGTCGTCATCCTGCGCGGATGACGCCTCTTCATACGGCTGTATAGCCGGTTCTTCTTCCTTGACGTTCGTGCCGATAATCGGCAGGAGCTGCTCCAGATCCGGAGGCAGTAGCAATTCGACAGGCGAGACCCCTTTCTCGAACTGGAAGGCATCTCCTTCAATAACGGCAACATAACGTCCATTATGTTTAGCAAAATGCAGCGTGATTCCGAAGTCGGCCAGCAGCCCCTTAACGGTTACGCCGCCAAGCTTGAACGAAAACGGCAGATCCGGCTTTTGCTCGACAAGCGCTGCCGAAGCCGTGCTCACCTGCTCATGGGTCCAATATTCCTGAAGCTCGCGCTTCTCGCTGGCTGCCCATACCTCGATCGCATTCTCTTCCTCGCGTCTTTCCGTGCTTTCCGGCTCAGCCTGCCACTTATCCTCCATGTACTGCTGGACCATGCCCAGCACTTGTTCGCCCATAACCTCGGGAAGCGGCTTTTCGTAAGACACGAACTTCAGGAAATCCTCGAAATAACGGGCATGCGAAGCCTGATGGATTTTGAGCTCCCAATGGTCAAGCGATCCTTCCTCGGGCATATGCGGATATTGAATTGACTTCATCCCCCGTGCGCTGATCGCCATTTCGACATGCGAAATCAAGCTCCGTTCATCGGAAATCCGTGCAATCTTTGGTTCGAAATCGCATTTAAGCAGGAAGAGGAAAGGTTCGTCGAAATACGTGTTTAGCTTAGCCCTCGCAATGATAAAAGCTCCGCCCCGAACGGCCGTCGTATCCATATAAATATGGACCAGTTCGTCGGCGATCCCGATGAAGCGTTCTTTCGAGTCCGCTTCCCGCAAGCGTTGGAACAGGTTGTAGTTCTGGTTGCTCCCCAGCTCGTAACCCGGCTCAACCATGAAGCGGCCGATTTTCGTTGGCGCATTTTCGGTATTGGGGTTGCGTTCTACTTTTCTTTTGACAATCCGCGTAAATTCCCCGTCGAGAAAACGTTTGATCTCGCTGTCTTCATAATCGTCTTCCTCCAGCGTTTGAAAATGCTTATACCGCTTCGAGGAAGAGCTGTCCTCGCCATCCGTTACAATAACGAAGAAAGAGAGATATTCCATTCTGAAATCCACTTTTTAGTTTTCCCCCATGACCTTGGCTTATTAATTTTTCCGGGTATAAGGAGCCTTCTGATAGCCGTAAGCCGGCTTCAGCTCCGTATTGTCAAACCCGCGATGCCATACCGGCGTCGTAGAAGGCGACATCGGCGGGATGAGCCAGGACCATCGGCCGGTCAGCGGCCTGTCGTTATTTTGCTCCTGCTGGGCGAACCGCATGAACTGCTCCGAGGCCGTATGATGGTCCACAATGCTCACGCCGTGCTTTTTGAAGGAGTGAATAACCGCGACATTCAGCTCGACGAGCGCACGATCCTTCCATAGCGATGTATTGGTCGACATATCCAGCCCCATCAGCCGGGCAACCTCAGGAAGCTTGTTGTAGCGGTTGAAGTCGGCCAGATTGCGCGCTCCTATCTCCGTCCCCATATACCAGCCGTTGAAGGGTGCGGCCGTGTATGTGATACCGCCGATTTCCAGCTTCATATCCGAAATGAAAGGAACCGCGTACCATTTCAGAGCCAGCTCTTCAAACCGTTCAATTTCGGGATGAGACAACGGTACTTCCTTCACTAGTCCTTCCGGATGCTCGTACCATCTTGGAGGATCGTCATTCACCTGAATGACAAGCGGCAGCACGTCATACGCGGTTCCCGCCCCTTTCCAGCCCAAATCCGTGCACACCCGGGTAAAATCCAAAGATGCCGGATCCCCCAGTATTCCGCTTCCCGTATCGTAACCAGCATATCGTACAAGCTGATGGTTCCAAATCCGGATCTGCCGATCTCCGAATTGCGGCGCGAATACCGTAATAGCGGGACGGATACGTCCTTCGTTTGTCGCATATTTAATATGATTAAATACCTGTTCGGCTATTTGATCGGCATCCTCTAAAGAACGCGCATCGATCACTTCAAGCGATTGCCAGAATAACCGGCCTATGCAACGGTTGCTGTTCCGCCAGGCCATCCTCGCTCCATGCCGAAGCTCCTCCAACGTATGTACATAGTAGCCCTTGCTCTCAATCGACTGCTCGATTTCCTTCAGACGGTCCAATGCTTCCGATTCCGTCTTGCCCAGCTCACTGTAGCAATTGGCGATAAACGGCTCCGCCTCTTTATATAATTCCGTTGCAATCATGCTCGCACCTGCTCTCTATCCAACAACTTTCTTCTTACGATAACGTATTTTGAAGGAGCATGCCACTTTGCCGCGAGCGAAAAAGGGGCGTTCACTTATTGTTCATGGTTTTATTTAACCGGCTTGTCACAATTGCGTTTGAAAGCATCATCTCAAAAGAAAATCGCCCCCTCCCTTTAGGCAAGAAGAAGCTGTTGAAAGCTTTCCTACCACAGAGGGAAATAGGCGATTTCATTTTTTCATTACTCGCTTTTTTGGCGGCCAAGCACCAGAAGAACGGTAATTAAAATAAAAGCGGTCAAGGCCATCAGCGGGATGGTGATGAAGCCCAGCCAGTTCAGATAATCATAGTTGCACGGAATACCCGAGCGGCATGGCATCATATCGCCCACCTTCGGAAACCAGATTTCGAAATTGTGATAGATCGAAATCAGCATTCCGATGATGCTCAGCGGCAGAACATAACCGATGATGCGGCGGTCGCCGCGATAAGCCGCGATTCCAAGCAGAATGACCTGCGGGTACATGAAAATTCGCTGGTACCAGCACAGATCGCAAGGTATAAAGCCGCGGATTTCGCTAAAATACAAGGACCCGCCCGTAGCGACTAGAGCGACAAGCCAAGCCAAATATAAACCATATCGCTGAAACCAGCTTTCATAGATTTCGGATTCGGTTGTCGTTGTCAAGTTCCCTACTCCTTATTCACAGCTTCGTCGATTGCCGCTTTGATACTCGCGTAATCAAGGTTGCCGGCATATTGGACGCCGTTAATAAAGAGCGTTGGCGTACCCGTTACATTCAGCGGGCCTACTTTTGCGTTGTCTTTGTTCACTTCGCTTTGATACGTTTTATCGTCGATATCCTTCTTCAGCTTGTCGAAGTCAAGCGTAAGCTTCGCGTCCTTCGCGAGCTGAACAAGGTAGTCCGAGGTTGCCCATTTGGTCTTCTCGTCCTTTTGATTATCATAGATCGTTTTGTAATACGTCCAGAACGCTTCGTCGCCGGCTTGCTGCTGCACTGCTTCGGCAGCCAATGCCGCTGTTGTTGAGTCGGGACCGATAAAGGTATAGTTCGCGAAATACAAAGCCGCTTTGCCCGTATCGATAAAGTCTTTCTCCAGCTGCGGTTCTACGTTTTGCGCAAAATACTGGCAAATGGGGCATTTGTAGTCGCCGAACTCGACGATTTTGACCGGAGCCTCCGCATTCCCCTTAACCGGCAATCCCGTATAATCGATGTTGTATACCTTGTTTGCAAGATCAGCCTGCTGCTTGGATTGATGATTAATACCTAAAATGATAACTACGATTACGGCTACGATCGCCAGCGTCAAAACAATAAGCGATTTATTGGATTGCTTCTTTACCGGCTGCTTGTAAGTGCCTTGTCTTGGCCGCTGCTGCTTGGCCTTTGCTTTTGCTTGAGTGCCCAAACTTGTCCATTCCTCCCCGGCATTTGAATAATGTCGTTGGCCGTATCCGGCGCCAGGCACAATTTCCAGTGCCTGGCGCCGATGATGGGCCTGTACTTGTGACCAGTGTAGTTACAACGGGCTTTAATGTCAATAACTAGCTGTGACATGACGAAATACTGTCATATTTATTCGGCTATTCTTCGTTAATTAATGTCGTTAAAGAATCACGGTGCAGCAGCTTCAGCTTATGAAGAGCACGCGTGCAGCCTACATACAAAAGCTTAGCGTCATCCTGCGTATACATATCGGCTCCGGCGTCCGCAATGAGTACCGCGTCGAACTCCAGCCCCTTCGACAAATAGACCGGCACGACCGACAGCCCCCCGCCGTACTCTGGCTGTTTGCTCTGTACCAGCGACGCCTCGAGCCCTTCGCTAACCAGATAATCATGCAGCTCCGCGCATTGCTCCGCGGTACGGCCGATAACCGAAATCGTCTGGAACTGGCCGTCAGCCTGCCACTCACGGACGGACTGCGCAATCTGCTTCTGCCATGCGGCTTGGTCCGCCTTCACAACCTCAACCGGGTCTCCGCTCCGGAACACCGGCACCGCCGGTTTTACCCCGCCGCCCATCGCGCCTAGAATTCGGTTCGCGAATTCGATGATTTCCATGGTCGAACGATAGCTGCGGTTCAGCTCGAAAAAGCCGGTCTGTTCCTCGTTAAAGAGCTGGATCAGCTCCGTCCAGCTGTTAATTCCTGCGTATGCGTGAATGCCTTGCTGAAGATCGCCGAGTACCGTCATCGACGGCGTTCGTTGGCAAAGCTTCAGGGCTTCCAGCTGGAATGGCGAGTAATCCTGCGCCTCGTCAATAACGATATGATCGTAAGCCGGGATCTTTAATCCATACAGCCGCAAATGGATGTAGACTAACGGTGCCAGATCCTCCGCTTCAACCACGCCATCCTTCAACGCGGCGGCCGTAGCTGCCGCGATATCCTTCGGAATGACGGACACGGCTTGCTTGCCTTGGAATAAAGCCGTATATAGCTGCGGTGCCGTGTAAGATGGGATCTTTTTCGCAAAGGCAGTGAGCTTGGTCTGCGCTTTGGCGCGCAGCTTCTTATCCACAACCTTGCGCAGCTTAAGCTCCGATTCATACCAGCGGCGGATGCGGTTCACTAGCCGTTCGCGCTTTTGCATCAAAGTCTCGTCGCCGTAATCCGTCTCGTACCATTCCTTCATTTGCTCCGGCTGCAGCACAAGACCTGGCAGCGGTTCAAACGGAATAACCGGAACGATCCGCTGCGCCAGCTCTTCTATCCGGGAATCGATCGCTTCTTTGAAGGCCAGCGACCCTTTGATCCGGCCTGGCGCATTTGCCATCTCAACCGCCGTACGATGCTGCTCGAACCAGTAAGCCAAGGCATCCGATGCGCTTCTCAGCTTCACCTCGTGCCCTAACAGCTCAAGCGACCAGTCCGCAAACGTCGTCTGCAAAATATCGCCTACGCCAAGCTCGGGAAGAACGCCGGAAATGTAATCCAGAAACATTCGGTTGGGAGCGAATATAATCATCCGTTCCGCTTTTACCCGATCCGCGTATTGATAAAGAAGAAACGCCAGTCTATGAAGGGCCACTGTCGTTTTACCGCTTCCCGCTACCCCTTGTATGAACAACGCTTTGCTCCGTTCGGAACGGATAATCCGGTCCTGTTCATGCTGGATCGTCGAGACGATATCCCGCAATTTGTTATCTTTGTTCTCGCCCAAGCGGTATAAGAGGAATTCATCCGTTACGGACTCTTCTTCCTTCCCGCGCACGTAACTGTCAACCATGCGGACAAGCTCGCCCTGCCGCACCATAAAATTGCGTTTCAGATGCACATAGCCTTGGATATCGCCTTCCGGCGCCGTGTATGTAGCCGCATCCTCCCCGCCCGTAAAAGAATAGAACAAGCTGGCGACCGGCGCGCGCCAATCGATGACAAGCAGCTCGTTGCTGCCTTGCTTGGCAACGCCTGCCTTGCCGATATACAGCGGCTTCTTCTCGCCTTCCGGCAGCTCCTCGAAATCAATCCGCCCGAAATAAGGCTCGCGGAATGCAACCTCCAGACGCTGTTTGCGCTCCTCGCGCTGCAGATCGAGCATCTGCTCCGTAAAATCGTCGCCCGTATAACGGGGACCAATGCCTGCCAGCTGACTCTTGATATCGTCGAGCGACCGAGCCAGCCTTTCTTGTTCTTCTTGATAGGCACTTTGAACCGTGGTCATGTCAGTTACCTCCTAAAAAGAATGACTGCACTGTTGACTCCATTATAGTCAACTGCAGTATCTTGCTTTGCAAAAAACGAATAACCAATATACCACAGGACAAATGCCTTAAGCAACGAAATTGAAATTCATCCCGATCAATCCCGCCAAATAATAAATCACGACAAGGTTAAAAATGAACAACAACGGAATTCCGACCCGGAAAGAGGCATGCTTCGTTTTGTGCCTCCATGCCTGCATGCCTATCCAGGCCCCTAAAGCTCCGCCGATTGCGCTTACTCCAAACAGCCTTTTTTCCGGAATGCGCCTCTTCTTGCGTCTAGCATAGCTTTTGTCCATTCCCATCATCGCAAACGCGGTTATATTAACGACAAGCAAATAAATAATCAACAGGATCATGCTCGTATCCCCTTCCTGCAATCGATTACGTACGCGGCTTTACCCGGTTCGTTGGCTGCGCCGCATACGGATCATCCGGCCAATAATGCTTCGGATACCGTCCTTTCAAGTCTTTTTTCACTTCGAAATAGGCTTCGTTCCAGAAGCTTCTTAAATCTCTGGTCACCTGCACCGGCCTTTGGGAAGGCGATAATAGATGAAGCGTCAATGGCAGCCTTCCCCCAGCGAGGCGCGGCGTCTCTTGCAGCCCGAACAGCTCCTGAAGCCTTACGGCAATGAAAGGCGCGTCCGGATCGCTGTAATCAATCGGAATCCGCGAGCCGCTAGGCACCGTCATATGCGTAGGTACCTGCTCGTCAAGCTCCTGCCGCTGCCCCCAAGTCAGCAGCCCTTCAAGCAGCTGCACCATGTTAAGACGCTGCAAGTCCGACTTGTTCTTCATGCCGTACAGATGCGGTAGCAGCCAATCGTGAACGGTAGCGAGCAGCGCAGCTTCGGATACATCCGGCCATCCGCTGTTATGATGCGCCATCAGCTGCATTCTTGCCTGCAATTGCGTTGCCGCCTTCGACATCGAGAGCAGACCAAGACCAGCGCTTGCTATGCCATCAGCCAGCGCTGCCGCAATCAACTCCGGCGCTGGCTGCTGAATTGGCGTTTCCTTTAATATAATCGATCCAAGCCGTATGCGTCTTCGTGCGCGCACCGCTTGCGCTCCGGGATCCCATTCGACGCTCTCTTCCACTTGAAACTGTTCACCGGCTGCCTGCTCGAGCATATCTAGATCCAGCTCGGCTGCAAGGCGTATGCGGCTTTCGCTGCCCGCATCGTCAAGCTCCGCTGCAGCCAAGAAGGCAGACCGCGACAAGGGCTGAAGCTCCGGCAGCGCGGCACCGCGGCCATTCGCCAGCAAATAACGGCCATCCGCCCGTTTTTGCGCGATCCGGTCCGGGTAAGCCAAAGCAATCAGCAGACCCGCATAGGAGGTTCCCTTCCAATCCCGTTTGCCTTGATCCTCCTGCTCCTTAGCTTTCACCATCTGCCGCCACTGCTTGGCTTGTGCTTTAATCCGCTGCACGACTCCGCGGTCAGCCTCCAGTCTACCGCCTGCTCCGTGCAGAGCTTCAAGCCGAAGCGATACATCGACATTCCGCTCCTGCGGCAATAAATCACGCTCGCTAAGTAATCCGGCCAGCTCGCATGCTTCATCTAACAGATTCAGCTCTTCTGCCTTAAGCAGCATAAACCCCAGCCTTGGATGAAGGCCAAGCTTGCCCATTCGTGCCCCCCGGCTTGTTATTCGGCCATCCGCATCAAGAGCCTGGAGCAGCTTCAAAAGCTCAAGCGCTTGACGGTAGGCAGCCTGCGGGGGAGCGTCCAGCCACATCAATTCACCCGGTTCGTCGGCCCCCCATGCAGACAGCTCCAGAGCAAGCGGAGCCAAATCCGCTTCAAGCAGCTCCGGCGTGTTATGCGGCGGTAAATAAGGATGCTCCTGCTCCGTCCACAGCCGGTAGCAGACGCCTGGCGCAAGCCGTCCTGCCCGGCCTCTGCGTTGGTCGGCCGAGGCTTGCGAGACAGGCACTGTCTCCAGGCGCGTCATCCCGGTGCGGGGAGAAAATTTCGGAACCCTCATCAGTCCGCAATCCACAACGATACGAATCCCTTCGACGGTTAAGCTGGATTCCGCAATGGAGGTCGCCAATACTACCTTGCGTTCTCCGGGTTTGCAGGGAGCAACAGCCGCATCCTGCGCTTCCAGCGGAAGATTGCCATGAAGCTCAGAGATTCGGATCGATGAAGCTAGTCCGGATTGCGCAAGAAGGCCTGCCGTTCGCCTGATCTCTCCTACTCCGGGCAGGAATACTAGGACGTCGCCCTCATGTTCCCGAATAGCTTCCACTATAGTGGAAGCAACTAGCGTTTCAATCCTGCCTTCTACCCTCGTACTACGGTAGACGGTCTCAACCGGAAAGACGCGCCCGCTGCTTTGGATCACTGGTGCCCCGCCAAGCAATTCTGCGACAGGCTCCGCGTCAAGCGTGGCTGACATAACGAGAAGGCGAAGCTCCTCCCTCAGCAGCGACTGGGACTGCAGGGTTAACGCCAGGCCAAGATCCCCATGAAGGTGGCGTTCGTGGAATTCGTCGAACAGAACCGCCCCAACCTGTTCAAGCGCCTGATCCTCCTGCAGCATGCGGGTCAGTACGCCTTCCGTGACCACTTCGATTCTCGTTTTTGCGCTTACCTTCGTATCCAGCCTTACACGGTAGCCGACAGTCTCTCCGACTTGTTCCCCCAATGAGGTTGCCATAAATTTGGCTGCGGATCGCGCGGCAAGCCGGCGCGGTTCCAGCATCACGATTTTCCGCCCGCCCAGCCATTTCTCTTGAAGAAGCGCCAGCGGAAC
Organism: Paenibacillus sp. ATY16; assembly: GCF_003399985.2. NCBI lineage: Bacteria > Bacillati > Bacillota > Bacilli > Caryophanales > Paenibacillaceae > Paenibacillus > Paenibacillus sp. ATY16. Next base: position 548,381 of record NZ_NMOK02000037.1, read on the forward strand.
CCGGGTTGTCTTGCCGGCTCCGGGCTCTGCGACAAGCACCGCGTTTGTTCCGTCCCGCAAGGCTTGCAGCAGCTCCGGCAGTACGGCGTCAATAGGCAGTTGCTTCATAAGTTATACATTCCCCCGCTTTTATTTAACCTCATTAAACACCTTTTATTTAATGCCATTAATTATGATAGTTAATGGCGTGAATTATTTGACCAGCCTCATCATTTGAACCACCGGCCGGTTATCCCCGGTTAATGTTTTTTCCGCGGAACGAAGCTGGGACGAACCGTCCCCGTCAAGAAAAATCCCGTCCACCAGCATGCCTCTGCCAACCTTTTCTATTATCGCATCGCGAAAAGCCTTCAGCGACCCCTTCGAGCTGCTAACGACCAGAAAGAGCAATCCTTCCCGGTCATAGACGGCGGCCGAACGCAAACGGGCATCGTCCGGATATGGCGCTTGTTCCGTCTCGATCTGCTCAAGCCAGTTCTGATTCTGCATCAGACTCATGCTTATGCCGCCCTGCGCCCAAAACCTGGTGTGGTCCATAACCTTCAAATCGGCGGCTTCGCTTACCACCTGCACGGACAGCTTGTCCGAAGCTCCGTCCCAGACTAATGTTCCGCGTGCATACTTGACATTCTCCGCACCGGATCCGTAATCATCAGGAGCCCCATTGACCGGCAGTCCGTCTACCACGGCGATGCTTAACAGAGAATTCTCATAAAAAAATCCGCCGTTTACTCCGTAATAAGGCGTTAAAGAGATGTTGTTCCGAATAGAGGCCAGAGTGATATTCGAAGGCCTTGTCTCCAGCACGTGAAGCTTCATGCCGTTGGATGCTTCAATTTCTTCATAAATATAAGCAGACGGAGCATTTGCATCCCGCTTCAACCCTTCGCTTTTCGTCTGCATGGCGTAGATCATCACGGCAAACAGCAGCCCCAGCAATAGAAAGATGCCCGCCATGATACCGGCGATTTGTAGCTTTCTTTTCCTATCCAAGCCCGCAACTGATGGATTCTCCATGAAAAACCCCAATTCCTGGAAATTGTTTTTCTAATCAAACCAGCCTTTCCTGCGGAACCAGATGTACATGGCTATACCAATCATGACCATAAATCCGATTAGCCCGAAATATCCCCAATGCCATTTCAACTCCGGCATATTCTCGAAATTCATTCCGTAGATCCCGGCCAGAAACGTCAGCGGCATAAAGATCGTTGTGATTACCGTTAACGTCTTCATGATGGCATTCATCCGGTTCGCGTTGTACGACATAAAGCTGTCGCGCAAATCCGATGTCATTTCGCGCGAGGCGTCGGTCATTTCAGTCAGCTTCAGAAGATGGTCGTACACGTCGTGATAGAACGCCAGATAACCTTTTAATCCTTCAATCCGTTCCGTATTCAGTGTTCGATAGAGCAGGTCCCGCATTGGCAGGATCGTCTTGCGGAGACGCAGCAGCCTTGAACGAATGTTGAAGATTTCGTCCATCGTCATTTGATTCGCGCTTTCGCTGCCGATCTCCATATCAAGCACCTGCTCCTCCAGTTCCTGTACGGCAGGGAAATACTCGTCAACCAGCTGGTCGATAACCATATAAGCCGCAAACAAATAGCCGTCGTTTCCCAGCTTGGAGGCAGCTTGTATTTTGGCCCACGCTTCGTTAATCTCTTCCGAATTTTTTACGTGATAGGTCACGATAAATCGGGGGCCAATAAATAAATTGACCTCCTCCACATCCAGGCTGCGCGAGTTAACCGAATGCAGCACGAAGAAATGCGTATCGTCGTAATGGTCCAGCTTAGGCCGCTGCAGCAGATGACAGCAGTCCTCAATCGCCAGCGGATGAAAATGAAAGTATGTATCGAGAAGCTTCGTCTCCGAGGCTTCCGGCTCGCTGAAATCGACCCAATACCAGTCAAGATCGAGCTTTTTGAGATCCTCCAACGCGATGTCGTTGACCCATGTTTTTTGTTTCGTATATCCTTTTATCCGAATCATAGCCGAATCCTCCATCGTGATAACCGATTCTCTTATTTTAACGCGAAACCGCCATTCTGTAAAAAAGTTGCGTCGTTCAAAATAGTCGTGCTATCATCGGTGTCAATAAAGGAGAGTCGATCGATATGTCGAATATACGCGGACGCTTCGCTCCTACTCCGTCCGGACTGATGCATGTAGGCAATGCCTGGGCAGCGCTGATCGCCTGGCTGCAGATCCGCAGCCAAAACGGGCAATTCGTGCTGCGGATGGAAGACATCGACGGTCCGAGATGCCGCCCGGAGCTTGCTGGACAAGCACTTGCCGATCTTCGCTGGCTGGGACTTGATTGGGATGAGGGACCCGATGTCGGAGGACCCCATTCCCCGTATACGCAAAGCGAGCGTATCCCGCTCTATGAAGAGGCGCTGAACAAGCTGCTTGCAGGCGATAAGCTATATCCATGTTTCTGCAGCCGGGCGGAGCTGCTTGCGGTTGCCAGCGCCCCTCACGGGTTATCCTCCGAGGGTCCCGCTTATGCCGGAACATGCCGGCATTTGACGCTGGAGCAGCAGCGGGAACGGCGCGAAGCCAAGACCCCATCCCTGCGGTTTAAGGTGGACGAGGCAAGAGCGATTACTTACGAAGACGGTATTGCGGGAACGCTGCGATTCCCTCCGGGGGTTGGCGGCGACTTTGTGGTCCGCCGCGCGGATGGCATCATCAGCTACCAGCTAGCGGTCGTTATCGATGACGCTGCCATGAACATGACCGATGTTCTGCGCGGAGCGGATCTGATGGATTCCACCCCGCGCCAGCTGCTCTTGTACGAAGCGCTGGGGCTTCCCGCTCCCCGCTTCGCCCATGTTCCTCTGTTGATGGGCGAGGATGGAAAAAGGCTGGCCAAACGGCATGGCGATACCTCGATTGCCGGCTTAAAGGAAGCTGGCGTAGGACCCGAGCGTATTATAGGCTGGCTAGCTTTTCTTGCCGGTCAAACGGACAGATTCGAGCCCATTGCCGCGACCGAGCTCATCGGGTATTTCGATCAAGGCCGGATTCCCAATGAACCGATTACGATCAGCGAGACTTTAATGAAGCAGCTGTTCAACTAATGGATCGGCAAAAAAACACGAGAGCCGGTTCCAGCCCTTCACGCAAGACGTGAATGGCTGAATCAGCTCTCGTGTTGTGTCCGGCAAGCTTCATGCACGGTCTCGTAAACAAGACGGCCTATCGCATTACCAATGGTTGTGGCTGCTCCCGCATAAGCATGCACTGCCTGATAGGCAGGATTGCCGCTAACCCCAACCACGACGGCATCCGTCGTGGTACCGGTTGCAATCCTGCTTGTTTCGGGATCCATCAGCCGCAGATCGGCAAGAGCCGCAGCTTTCGCTTCGGCGTACGTAATAATCGCGTTTGTCATCGCCGAATCGGTCATTTGACCATCCACAAGCAGCACCGTATTAATGGTGCCCGCGGAATACGCGGAGAACGTTTCCCTCGGCAAGCCCGCTCTGGCCGCATTCCGGGTCCCCGCCGTCGTCAGGCACAGCAGCTTGAAGCAATCCCCTTCCAGCTCCGCTACGGAAGCATGCGTCAGCTTCGCCGCGGTCAGCAGGCCTATCGTATGTTCCGGCTTATAGCCCCATTGCCTCAATTGATCGGACGTATCTCGTGCAGGGTCTGTACCGCTGTAATGCAGAGGCACCTTCCAGTTCACGATAACATCCGCCTCGGCCAGGCCACCGGTATGAATCGCATTGCTTAACGTCCTTAACTTTCCTGGACAACCTATTTCCAGCCGTTCTTCCCGAAGGGTAATGCTTACCCCGTCCCATAACCTCGAACAATAATGCTGGCCTTGCCTAAAGGGCTGGCTCATCGAGTTGCCGCCTCACGGAACTTGGACAAAGAACGGTCCAGCGCCTCCAGCAGCCATTCATTCTGATGGCGGAGCTTAACCGCAAAGCGGCAATACGACTCATCCAGACCGATAAAATGCGAGGCATCGCGGATGAGAATTCCCATTCTTCCCATTTCGTGCTGCAGACCCGCGGCCGTTAATCCTGGAATATGCGGCAGCCGGACAAGCAAATAATTCACCTTCCCCGGAATAACCCGGAAGCCAAGCGCCTCTAGCTTGCCGATCAGCCATGGACGCTCCTCCAGCAGCCAATCCATCGTGCGCGCGGCATACTCCTTCTCATCCAGCACCGCTTCTCCAATCTGCTGGGCCAAGGAATTTACGCTCCATGGTACCTGAAGTCTGCGCAATTCCGAAATTTTATGAGGCGCTCCTACCATATAGCCTAGACGAATACCCGGTACGGCATAAAATTTGGTCATCGACCGGATGACGAATAACCTCTCATGCGACGCCGCTTCCCTCAGAAGGGTATAGCTCTCTTCCTCCGGCACAAAATCCATAAAGGCTTCATCCACCACAACCGTTGCGCCGTTATACAGCAGCTTCATGATCAGTGCCGGATCCACCAGTTGTCCGGTTGGATTGTTAGGCGACCCAATCATATAAAAGGCTGCTTCCGAATCTTCTATCATCGATGAATTCAAGACAAAATCATTGTCGGCAGACAACATAATTGGTGTAATTGAACCGCCGGTCTTCATCACCGCGTCACCGTATTCCGTAAAGCATGGATAAGCTAATGCCGTAACGGCCGGGCGAAGCGCTCGCACAACCAAATCGATCAACTCTGCGGCGCCGTTGCCGATTAGAATGGATTGCTCGTCTACGCGGTGAAGCTGCGCCAGCTTGGTCCTAAGACCGCGTACAGCCGGATCCGGATAGCGGTCAATCTGCTCCGCATAATGCACCAAGGCGCTTCTAACTCCATCCGGCGGGCCAAACGGATTCATATTCGAGCTGAAATCGATAAACTGTCTTGCCGGGAAGCCGAAGGTTTCTTCCGCCGTCCGTAAATCTCCCCCGTGTCCATAGCGTTCAAGCATGGATATTCCCCTCTTCCCCTTGCTAAATGACGTGAATGGCCAATACTCCTGCAAATAATAATACGGCCTCTACGGCTTCGTTCAGCGCACCGTAGGTATCCCCGGTCAAACCGCCAAGCTTGCGGCTGAGCCATACGGCGAACAGTAATCCCGTAAGTATCGTTAAGACAATGCACCCGGCAAGAATCAACAGTGTTTCCTGCCAAGCCAATCCGTCAAGGGACAAGCACAGCACCGTTACGAAGACAGCTGCGATAAAGCCTGCCGCAACCTGTCGGCCCGATGCCAGATGGAATAAAGCGCCGATCCCTTCCCCTTGCCGGGCATTTGGCCAGCCCGCGATGGCAGCTCCCATCCACCATCTGCTCCAGACCGGTATGATCACTAGAAGGGATAAAACGCGGCCGCCGTCCTGCTGACCAAACCATTCGGCAAGCAAGGAGAATTTGAAGAGCAGCAGCAGCACCGCAGCAATGACGCCCATGGCCCCAACGCGGCTGTCCTTCATGATCTCCAGCATCCGCTCCCGGGACCGGTGGCTGAGCACGCCGTCTGCCGTATCCATCCATCCGTCGAGGTGCAGGCCTCCGCTAAGCGCTGTCCAAATAGCCAGCAGCAATACGGCAGACGGCATCGCGGGCGAGAACAACTCCAACACGGCAAATCCTCCTGCCAATATCGCCCCAATAAGCACGCCAGCCGCTGGAAAATAAATAACCGTCCGCGCCAACGTCACCGGTTCAAACGGTACCGTTACCGGTATAGGAATCCGCGTAAGAAATTGCAGAGCCGCGGCGGCTGCCAACGCATGGCGTTTTAACGCAGCAATAACCATAAACCCAACACTCCAGCCATTATAAGAATACTAACCGTGTACAAGAGACGGACGGAACGGACGATATCATAAGGCTCCATCGCTCTGGTCGGCCACCCCATCCTGGCCCGTTCGCTTGGCTGTCCGAAATAATAATTCAGTCCGCCAAGCTCAATGCCAAGCGCTCCGGCCACGGCAGATTCCGGAATACCGCTGTTTGGACTTGGATGATAACGGGCGAACCGGCGAACGGAAGCCCAGGACCTTGCAGCCGACATTCCCCTGTTCAGAAATGCGGCAAGCGTGAGCAGCAGCCCTGTCAGACGTGCCGGAATATAATTGAGCACATCGTCCGTTCGGGCGGAACACCAACCGAAGTTTACATAACTATCATTACGGTAACCAACCATGGAATCCAGCGTATTTGTTGCCCGGTACAGCATGGCAAGCGGCGCACCGCCAAGGATGGCAAACAGGATAGGCGATACAAACGCATCTACCGTATTTTCCGCAACCGTCTCTACAGCTGCCCGTGAAGCTTCGGGTGGCGTAAGATTTCCCGTATCCCGTCCTACAATATATCCCACGAATTTGCGCGCGTCCTCCAAATGGCCGGCGGCAAGCGGACGGTAGACAAGCATGGCCGCATCCTTCAGCCCTTTTACCGCAATCGTGGTGGAGATAAACCAGGCGCTTGCCGCATACCCCAGCCAAGGATGGATCCATGCTGCCGCAGCCGTTACTCCCCACATGATGCCATAGGATACGGCTAGAGTAATTATCGTCAAAATTATGCCCATGCCCTTAATGTGCCTGGCTTTGGCGTTCCGTCCTTCTTCGTTCCTGCGAAGACGTTGCTCGAGTACGCGAATAAGCCGACCGATCCAGATAACGGGATGGGTCGGCCACTTCGGATCGCCGATAATCCAGTCTATAACGATAGCTGCCGCAACAAGCAGCAGCGTTTCCTGCAAAGAATAAAAGATCATAAGCTCTCCCACCGAAATTGCAAGGCTTTCAGCTCGACCGGAATTCCCGCCGTAACAAGGAAAACCTTGTCCGACAAGGCAGCCATCCGTTGATTCAGCCGTCCGGCTTCATCGCGGAACCTTCTACCCAGCGGATAAGCCGGTACAATTCCGTCCCCGACTTCATTGGTCACGAGGATAAGCGGATAGATGTACTCCTGAACGGCAGCTGCCAGTTCATTAACCTGTTCATTCAACCAATCCCGGGCTTTGTCCGCAGATTCGGATTTTTCCCGTTCCTCCGCTTCCATTAGAACATTTGTCAACCATAACGTTAGACAATCAACCAATATCACAGGCGAATTTTCATCCATCAGCTCCAGCTCATAGGCTTCCTTCGCCAGCTGTCTCAACCGGCCCGGAAGTTCCATCGGCTCCTCCATGGTGGTCCAACGAAAGCCTCCTTGTTCCCGGTTCTGCCGGTGCAAAGAAATCCGTTCCGCCATTTCCTCATCCCAGACCCGGCTGGTCGCAATGTAGATCCCTTGCTCCCCGAGGCGGGCTGCAAGCTTCTCGGCGAAGGAGCTTTTGCCGCTTCTTGCTCCGCCGGTCACCAACATAGCCATGTCCGATGCACCTACTCCCTGGAAACTCCGGCGCTTGAGAAGGTCGCCATTTCCTGCATCAGCTTTAAAGCGGCATCAACGAAATGGAAGCACAAGACGGCGCCCGTCCCTTCTCCAAGCCGCATATCGAGCTGAATCATCGGAGATAGCCCCATCGACTCCAGCACAACCGCATGCCCTTGTTCCTGTGACAAATGGGAGGCGAACAAATAAGGCTTCGCCTGTTCCGCCAGCCGAACGGCTACCAGAGCGGCAACCGAGGAAATAAACCCGTCAACGACAACCGGACAGCCGTTTGCTGCCGCGCCGATGATAAATCCGGCCAATCCCGCGATTTCCGCGCCGCCTACCTTGGCAAGTACATCAAGCGGATCCGAGGCATTGGGCTTATTAACGGCAATCGCGCGTTTCACGACTTCAATCTTATGCCGCCAGCTTTCATCGTTAATGCCGGTTCCTCTGCCAACGGACAATTCGGGCGATAATCCCGTCAATACGGTTGTCAGAGCGGCGCTTGGGGTCGTATTGCCGATGCCCATCTCTCCCGTTGCGAACAGCCGGTAGCCTTTTTCAGCCAACTCATTGGCTACTTGTACGCCTGCCATAACCGCCTGAAGCGCTTCTTCCCTGCTCATTGCAGGCTGCTTGGCCATATTGGCTGTACCTCGAACCACCTTCCGGCTGATTAGCCCTGGATGTTCAAGCTCGGCGTTTACGCCAATATCCACGCAATAAACATCCGCTCCCGCCTGTCGCGCGAGGACGTTTACCGCCGCTCCGCCGCTTAAGAAATTAAGGACCATTTGAGGGGTCACTTCTTGCGGATACGCGCTGACTCCTTCCTCGCATACGCCGTGGTCTCCAGCCATGACGACTACCGCTTTGCGGCTCAAATCCGGCCACAGGCTTCCTGAAATCCCGGCTAAGCGAAAAGCAATCTCTTCAAGCTTCCCGAGACTGCCGGTTGGCTTTGTCAGCTGGTCGGAATGCGCCTTGGCTTCAATTACAGCCTGTTCTTGGAAAGGTCTGATTCGTTCGATCACCTGTTTTAACTCGGCACCTAATTCATTTGCCACAATATTTTCTCCTCTCCGTATGTAGAACTCTATGTCATTTCAATTAATCTGCCGGCATCCCGTTGCTTCGGCTGCAATAGAATCTGGGGCGTACCGGTTAAAGGATGCTTCACGATCGTTGCTTCCGTCTGATAAACCTCACGGATCAGTTCAACGCTAAGCACCTCCGCTGGAGCGCCCATTGCCGCTACTCCGCCCTTATGCAGGACGAGTATCCGATCACAATAAAGGGAAGCCAAATTCAGATCGTGCAGAACGGCTACAACCGTCAAATTGCGCTCCTGCTGCCACTTCCGCACGGTATCCAGCAGCTGTACCTGATAACCGATATCCAGATAAGTCGTTGGCTCATCCAGCAAAATAATTTCCGGCTCCTGCACCATCACCTTCGCTAGAGCTACCCGCTGACGCTCCCCGCCGCTTAGCTGATCAAGCGGCCGGTTAGACAAAGGCGTCAGCCCCATCGACTCCAGCGTATAGTCAATCAGCGCCGAATGATCCTCCCGTTCATCGCCAAACCAATTCTGATAGGGAAAACGCCCCATTTCAACCACTTGGCGGACGGTAAAGCCAGCTGGGGGTAACCCGCCTTGCTGCAGAACCGCCAAACGTCTCGCGAGCGCTTTGCGGGAAAAATTCGACAGATTCACGCCGGATAAGCTGACATCGCCCGAAGAAGGCTTTGTCACGCCGGATAATAGCTGCAGCAGCGTTGACTTTCCTACGCCGTTTGGCCCGATAATGCCATGAATACGGCCAGGCTCCAGCGTAAACGAGAGGTTCTCCAGGACAGAACGGCCGTTAACTTTCTTGCTCACATGTTGAACCGAGATCATGAATAGCCCTCCTGTCCTTTTTTGCGCCGGTACAGCAGATACGCGAAGAATGGCGCGCCTAGCAAAGCGGTTACGACCCCAAGCGGTATTTCTTTCGGGGCAAGGGCTATTCTTGCAAGCGTATCGGACCATAACACGAATATGCCTCCGCCAATCGCCGAGAGCGGAATCAGCAGCCGGTAATCGGGACCAACCATTAACCGGATGAGATGCGGCACCACCAAGCCTACGAAGCCGATAACTCCGCTGACCGACACCGCCGCCGCGGTAAGCAGCGTCGAGCCGATCAGGACGATCAGCTTTGTCCGTTCAACCCGGATTCCCAGATGCGCCGCATGCCTCTCGCCAAGCACAAAAAGATTCAGCGCTTGTCCGTATGCAATCAAAATCGGCAGGCCAATCACCAAGCACGGAAGCACGATATAGACGTCCGCCCAGTTTTTCATCGCCAGAGACCCCATCAGCCAGAACAGAATCTGGTTAATGACTTCGTCGGACATCGATACCATAAACGATACAAACGCGCCTAAGAAGGATTGAATGATGACACCGGACAGGATCAATGTCTCTATCTGCATGACGCCCCTGCTGCGCGCCAGGAAAAAGACGCCGAGCAGCGTCAGCGTTCCCGTCATAAAAGCAACAACTGGAATCGTCCATTCGCCCAGCACGGCCTGATAACCAAACAAAATAAGAAAAGCCGCCCCTACCGAGCTGCCGGATGATACCCCTAACGTATACGGATCGGCAAGCGGATTGCGAAGCACGCCTTGAAAGCCCGCTCCGGCAAGCCCGAGGCAAGCGCCAACAAGCACGCCTAGCAGCACGCGTGACAATCTGACCTGCGTCACAATCGCGATCTCTCCGGTACTCCAATGACTGCCGGCGTCATCCGTCCAAGGAAGCTGATGCAAGAGGATTCCCCATACATCGGCAAACGGAATCATGGAGGACCCAATCGACAAACTTAGAACGATAGAAACAGCAAGAAGGAGCAAAGCTGCTCCTCCATAGACCGCTAATTTTCTTTTCATCTTACTTCACAAGATCCGGGTGAAGAGCTTTCGCAACCTGCAGCAGGGCATCCGCAAGACGCGGACCTACTCGCGAAGTCTCGTCATTGCCAACTTCGAACATCTGCTTGTTCTTCACCGCATCAATCGCATCCCAGCCCGGACGGCTGTTAATTCCGGTAACGATTGGATTCGGATCCTCTCCCAGATCAGGATAAAGGATAATTTCAGGGTTTTGCTTCACGACTTCTTCCGCGCTAACTTCATACCAGCCTGCTTGCGAAGCGCCCACGTTCGTTCCGCCGGCAATCGTAAGCAGTTCATCCAGGAATGTGCCGGAACCAACCGTCCAGCCTGGCGAGAATTCCAGGTAAACCAGCTTTTTCGGAGCGTCCTTCACGGCATCCGTCACCTGCTGCTTCACATCGCGCATATGCGTTGCGACTTGCGCGGCTTCCGTGTTCTTATTCATTATTTTACCGATTGTCTCGATTTTGGCAATTGTTTCATCGTAAGTTTTAGGATCCGTTGCAAGAACCGTAATGTTCAGCTTGCGAAGCTGCTCGACCGCATCGGTATTCATCGAAGAGGAAGCCACTACAAGATCGGGATTAAGAGCCGCGACTGCTTCGATATTGGTCGTCATGTCGCCTACTTTAGGCTTGGACGCCGCTTCTTCCGGATAATTGCTGTAGCTGTCAACGCCGGCTACTTCTTCGCCTGCGCCAACCGCATAAAGAACTTCCGTCTCGCTTGGCGCGAGAGATACGACCTTCGCTGGAGCTTTCTCAAACGTCAATTCCGTTCCAGTAGCATCCGTCACCTTGAACGGATATACCGTCTCCGCTGCGGCTGCCGGACTTTCGGCCGGCTGTTCGCTTTGAACCGGCGATGCCGACGCGCCCGCATTCCCCGCATCGTTCGTGTTCGCTTTGTTAGCGCCGCATGCCGCCATAAAGACCAGAATTGCGGCCATCAGCATGGCCAGCATTAATTTCGACAATCTTTTGTTTCTCCCAACCATTGTTTCCAAGCACCCCTTCTATTTATCTTGAATCGAAAACAAAAAAAGGCATTCCCGGCAAAGGTGCCGGAAATGCCGGAAGCCTTTTTTTGCATGCGTGCAAAGAAAGACGGGTTCCCTCATTCCAACACTTCCCTAATTCCGCGTAGGTACAGCGTTATGCGAACAGGCAGGTCTCCTGACTCGAAGCAGTAGCGCCAGCGTCTTCCCGAATATTGCATTCAGTGACGTAAGCTGGCACACGGGTCTAATTAAAATTAGACCGCTTCTTACAGTGGCGGGTCCGTGCCGGATTTTAACCGGACTTCCCTATTAAGCTTGCAACAGCCTGTCGGCTCCTGCAGCACCTGTTCCATGATTTATTCGTTTTCGACCAACGTAACTATACCACCCATATTCTAGAATTGTCCAGCAGCTCTTCTTAATCTTGCTCCAAGTCGGATGGCGTTGCCCACCACCGACACCGAACTGAACGCCATTGCCGTACCGGCCATCCATGGCTGAAGCATTCCGCAAGCGGCGAATGGAATGATAAGCGCGTTATAGATAAAAGCAAACGTCAGATTTTGCCGGACATTGCGAACCGTTAGGCGGCTGATCAGCAAAGCCTCCGGAATAGCGGTCATCCGGGGCTGGAGTAGCGTAATGTGACCGGCTGTTAACGCCGCATCCGTACCGTCTCCCATCGCGAGGCCTACATCCGCCGCGGCTAGTGCCGGAGCGTCATTCCAGCCGTCGCCGGCCATTCCGACCTTGTAGTCCTGCTCCTTCAGGCGGTCAACCAGTTCCAATTTATCTTCAGGCAGCATATTGGCATAGACCTTCGAAGGATCGATTCCCGCCGTTTGGGCCGCGCTCAAGGCAGGCGCAGGATGATCTCCCGTTGCCAGAACCACGGTTACTCCTGCTTTCCGAAGCTGCGTCACGGCCGGCTTGGCAAAAGCCTTTACCGCATCGATGAAGGAGATAGCTCCGATTACCCGGTTATTATCCGCTACGTATAACACCGTTTCCCCAAGCTTCTGGCGTTCTTCCGCGAATCTTTGAATAGCTGGACTGCCGATGCCCCACTTTTTCAGTGCGGCAAACCCGGCATTGCCGATTCCGATTCTTCTCTGCTCCACCAATGCTTCTACCCCTTTGCCTGTCGTATAGGAGAAATCGGTTGCGGCAGGAGGAACGAGGCCGGTCTGCACGGCCTCCGCCCGAATGGCGACGGCAAGCGGATGAGTCGAATTGGCTTCAACGGCGGCTGCAAGCCTCAAAAGCCCTTGCTTGCTTCCTTGCGTAACGTGTATGCTGCCAATCTTCGGTTTTCCTTCGGTTAAAGTTCCCGTTTTGTCAAGCACGAGCATATCAAGCTGTGCCAGGCGTTCAAGCGCACCCGCTTCCTTCACCACAATCCCTCTTTTGGCGAGACGCCCCGAGGCTACGACAAGGGAAATCGGAGTCGCGAGTCCAAGCGCGCATGGGCAAGCCGCCAACACTACCGCGACGGCGCAACGGAAGGCCATCGTCCAATTGCCCGGATCCACAGCCGTAACCCAAATAACAAAAGTGCCTAACGAGAGAAGCAGCATCGCCGGTACAAACCAAGCCGATACCGAATCGACCTGCCGTTGAATCAGCGACTTCGAACGTTGCGCCTGCCTGACGAGATCAACAATACGGCTTAACATGGTAGCATAACCGGCAGCGGTGGTGCGGATTCGGAGGCTGCTGCTTTCATTCCGGGTTCCCGCCCATACCTGGTCGCCGGGACGCTTGGCAAGCGGAACGCTCTCGCCCGTCAACAAGGATTCATTAATTTCCGACTCTCCGTTAGTTATAACGCCGTCAACGGGAATAATCTGTCCGGCAGGCACAAGCACATAATCGTTCTCCCGGACAAATTCCGTTTTGATCTCCATTTCAACGCCGGCCCGCTCCACTTTTACTACCGTGTTCAGCAGCTTGCTGTATCCCGAGGCATCCTGCTGCGCGCGCGAAGTAACCGAGGCTTCAATGAACTTGCCAAGCAGCACGGCCGTTATAACGACTGCGGATGTCTCGAAATAGAGAGGAACCTCATGGGCATACAAAGCGGTTCGATCCGCATTAAATACGAGAAAATGGCTGTACAAATAAGCAGCCGAGGTTCCGGTTGCCACCAGGACATCCATATTGGTCGCCCGCGACCGGATAGCGTGATAGGCCCCGATATAGAACGGCAGACCTATGACGAACTGTATTACGGTCGCAAGAACCAGTTGAAGCCACGGATTGGTCAGAAGCTCGGGAAGCTCTATCCTGGCAAACGGAGCCAGATGCTGTACCATCGCCGAGAGCAAAGGCGCAGTAAGAATCATGGAGATGATCAATCTCAGCCGAAGCCGGCTTCGTTCCTTCTCGAAGCCTTCCTTCGCATTTTCGGGCAGATCCGCTTTAAAGCCAAGCTTGGCGATCTGCTGCATGATGGCTGACGGTTCAATCATTCCAGGCTTATATTGCACCCAGGCCGTACGTGCCGAATAGCTGACCGCTACGGCTTCAACGCCTGGCATTTTTCCGACATTCTTCTCTATTCTGGCCGCGCAAGCGGTGCAGCTCATCCCTTGCACGGATAAATCGATCGTAATTCCCTTATCGTCCATACGGCTCACCCGCCTTCCGCTTGTCCATTCTACTGCCGTAATCGAACAAGCTCCTGCGTTAATCTATATGATTTGAATGGAGGATGTAGAATTAAAAAAGCGTGCTTGCGGAGGCAATTGCCGCCTGACAAGCACGCTTTGATTTTTATTTGCCGTATGCGACATCGCCATTCCAGGCCAGCATGCCGCCGGTCATGTTGGTTACGTTATAGCCTTGGGCATGAAGGAAATCGCAAGCTCTTGCGCTGCGTCCGCCGCTGCGGCAAACCATGATCAGAGCCTGATCCTTCGGCAGCTCTTCGTAGCGTTCGCCGAATTGCGAGAGCGGAACGCTGACCGCTTCCGCGATATGTCCCGATTCCCACTCGTCGTCCTCGCGCACGTCAATCAGATTCAGCTTCTCGCCGTTTTTCAGGCGCTCTTCAACTTCTGCTGGCGTAATTTCTGGATACACTTCATTCCACTCCTTCATATTTCTTCAGTATCTTTGTTTCATATTGCTGAAAAACCGGCGATTGCCGCAGTCCGCGCGCTTCCATGAGCATCTTGAACCTCAGCTCTTTCTCCGTCAGCTTCTTCTTGAGAACGGCTTGTTCATCCGGATTCCGGCATAGGCGGATCATATCGCGGAGGCTGACGATTTCCTTTTTCACAACCATCTCTTCGGGAATCATTCCGGCGTTGCTCAGAAGCTTGTAGGCAACCCGGAGCTCCTCCGGCACATGGGAGTTATCCTCCAGTTCCAGCGGTTTGCCTTTCCCTTTCAGGTTGTCAAATTCGCCCTTCGCGACAGATTCCTTAATCCGCTGCTCTACTAGCGAGGACATAAAATCCATGCCATGTCCGCCTCCTGTCATTGCCCGTCATCCCTAGCGCTTTCTTTAAGCATTGTAACGAAAAAGAAGCCTCCCGGCAATGAGAAGCTTCTTTTCTCAACCTTATATTAGATACGAACGGCCGTGCCGCTGACAGCGACCATCAGCATGCCATCGCGCACGACCTCGTAGTCGATATCGATGCCGACGATCGCATTCGCTCCCAAGCGGAAAGCCTGGTTTTTCATTTCTTCAAACGCAACATCCCTTGCTTCCTTCAGCTTGCTCTCGTAAGCACCGGAGCGTCCGCCCACAATATCCGTAATGGAAGCGAAAAAGTCGCGGACAACGTTAGCCCCCATAATCGCTTCGCCGGTTACAATGCCGGAATATTCGATAATCGGACGTCCTTCAATAGCTGCGGTTGTTGTTACTAACATAAAATGACCCCTCCCGATAATAGTTAAGCCGATATTAAGAAGGAATACGTTCCCTGGGAAAAAACGTTTCATTTAGCACTAAGAAAAGGGCAATTTCCCCGAGGGCTTTTGGATACCGATTTGCGTTCGACTTCAGCCCCTCAGCTCCTCGATCCGAACATCTCTTACTTGGCCGGTATCGGCTGCCACAAAAATATGGACGCGCACCCCGAATTCGGCACCGCTGCCTCTAAGCCATAACTTAAACCGCTCTTCCGTCCTCGAACCTTCGGCCGTAAAATGCCCCTCGTATTTGTAATCGATAATATCGGCATCTGGATATTTATTCGCGGTTTCCTGGATCGCGATTTTTCCGTATTTGGCATATGAAGGCTCCGCATGCGCGGCTGAAGGCACCGCAATCGCAAATAAAACGGCAATCAGCATATAAATCAATAGTCTGCCTTTTTTGAATCCCATACTGCCACCTCCCTGACCACATTTTTGGTATTCCGTTTAGTGTGGCTGTTCGTGAAGGCAGGCATACATGTTATTCTCTTTTACACCGTTTCAAGCATAGGGGCATACATCATGACGGCTTCATTCTCCGTGACGAACTCTTCACCCAGCAGCTCCCCTTCATCCAACGCGTATTTCCTGCGGTAGATCGTATTGCTTCTGACGTAACCGCCCCATGGCTTCAGCTCGATCCGGTGATCCTTCTCCACGACTTCGTACCGGTAGTTCACCGGAAGTGACGAGCGCCACTCGCCAACCAGCTTATCCTCCGTAAGACCTACGATCAGCTGAAAAGGCTGCCGCGTCGGATTATGGATCTGCAGATCCAGATAATTGTACGCGCAGGTTGCCCCGCTTCCGAACGGCTGCGTCCGCCCGGCGTCCGGAAATACATCGTAGCTGTGCCTGTGCCGTTCAATGACCTGCAACGGGGTATGCAGCGTCATCCAATAGATGAGATTGGACATTTGGCATAACCCGCCGCCTATTCCATGTTTATATCCGCCATAAAATAAGATCATGCCGTCCACATAACCCTTCCTTCTTGTCGGTTTGCCTATAGCCCGCCAATAGGAGAAGGTTTCGCCGGGCATTAATACGATGCCGTTCAACTTCTCAGCCGCCAGCCGCAAATTAATGACCTTGTTGGTCTGCAGCCACATGTCTACATTTCGAAGCTGCCTCATAAGAGGAGTTGCATGGGTAAAAACCACATACGGCAAGGACAGCTCATTATGGATTCTGGCAAGCTTTCCGGCGCTGAACAGCCATTCTACCCTTCTTTTATTCGTATACCACCATTTACCCGCCTGCAGTCGCAAAAACGAACGTTTGACGGGCCGGTGCTGCATCAGATTATTCAACTTCCCTCTTCTCTCCTTTACAGAAGTCCAATTTTGTTGAGCGGCCATATCCGGTATACGGCCTTCCCTTCAATGCTGGAAAAGGCAATCGGCCCGATTGACCGGCTGTCCACGCTATGCTCGCGGTTGTCGCCAAGAACAAAAAGCTCCTTCCGGTCAACCGTGTAGGGGAAGTTCATCCCGCCAGGCTCCGTCATCCCTACGGCGTAATTCTCCGTTAGCTGCTGCCCGTTCAAGACAACCATTCCGTCCCGGACATCAATAACATCGCCTGGCACGCCTATGACTCTCTTCACCAAGCGCAAGGAGCTTTCCGGCCCATGGATAATAACGATATCTCCGCGTTCCGGCGGCTTGAAACGGTAGGACCATTTGTTTTCGATCAGGCGCTGGCCTTCCACAAGCGTTTTTTGCATCGAGATATTATGTACCTCTGCCTGCGCGTAAACATAGTTTTGGAACAGCAAAGCGATGATGATGGCGGCCGTAATCGAAATCAGCCACTCTCTTAGCTCACGCAGCAGCTTGCGATTCCCGGTTAGTTGATCATCCATTCCCTAGCACTCCTTGAAGAAATAGGAATTCAACATAACCATCACCTATAACGTTTTCGCCCGGCAAAAAGTTACCTGAGGACTAAAAATACCGTGACAGGTGCGTGGCATGTCTTATAAAGTAGATTTATATGAGGGAGGTAGCCAGAATGGAACCATCAACACGATCGCAGCGACTACTTTTTATGTCGATAACGTTAATGTTCTGGATTGCAATGTATACATACGTGCCGACGTTGTCGCCTTATTTGAGCTCGAGAGGGCTTTCGCTTGATTTAATCGGGGTTGTGCTTGGCAGTTATGGCTTCGTCCAGCTGTTAATCCGTTTTCCGCTCGGGATGCTGTCGGACCGTTACGGTAAAAGGAAGCCTTTTATCCTGCTTGGTATGCTAGCCGCCAGTGTCAGCTGTCTTCTGTTCATCATTCCGGGAAGCTGGCTGTGGCCGCTTGCGGGGCGCGCGATGGCGGGGTTATGCGCATCGACCTGGGTTGCTTTTACGGTAATGTACGCGAATTATTTCGCGGCGGAGGATGCCACGAAGGCGATGGGGAATATTAGCGTGATGACCGTGTCCGGCCAAATGATCGGGATGCTGTTAAGCGGATGGATGTCCGAGGGATTCGGAGCGGATGCTCCTTTCGTGCTTGGGGCGGTTATCGGTGGAATCGGGCTGTTGCTGGCGCTCGTGATTCACGAGCCGGCCAAACCGCTTCATGAGCGGAGCGGAATATCGTTCTCGAAGATTCAAAGCGTAATTCGGACGAAGCTGCTGCTGCAGGTGGCCCTGCTCTCTTTGCTCGCGCATTGCGTGCTGTTCATTACGATGTTCGGGTTTACGCCGTTAAAAGCGGAGGACATGGGCGGCAGCGGACTCGAGCTTACGTTGCTCGTATTCGCCTTTATGGCGCCGCATGCTCTCGCTTCCATGTTTACGGCCAGGTGGTTTGCTCCGCGCTTCGGGAATTGGACGACGATCGGCGCCGGATTTATCCTAAGCGCCATCTGCACCGTCTCGATCTGCTATGTGCATTCCATCTGGATTCTTATGCTAACGCAGGTGATTAACGGATTTGCGCAAGGCTTGCATATCCCTCTTCTGCTTGGTCTTGCGATCCGGGACGTGGATCCTCCCGGCCGGGCTACCGCCATGGGTCTGTATCAGGCGGTCTACGCGGCAGGCATGTTCGCCGGGCCATTCCTTGCGGGCTGGCTGAACGAAAGCTGGGGGTTAAACAGCGGGTTTGCGCTAGGCGGTATGTTTGGATTGATCGCCGCCGCGCTATGCCTGGTCTATTACCGTTCGGATCGCAAATTAATTAAGTCCATTAATGATTAATGCTATTATCTAATTAAAAAAAGAATGATTGCAGCGGCAGCCGCAGTAATTACGATGCCGATATCCTCCCTGCTGAACTTCAATCTCAGCCCTTGCGTTGGCTTCGCAAGCGGATGACCGATCCCGCGGGCTTCAAGCGCATCCGCCATTTGCTCGGCCATACGCAGCAAGGAACGGATGTAGGGCACCATGGCAGGCAGCAGCATACGGAACGGAAGCGATCCTACGGCGGTCGTGACCTTGCCCCGCGCATGCGCGATCTTCACGTAACGCTCCCATTCCCCCGCAAGCAGCGGTATAAAGCGGAAAATCAGGGTTACCGTAAGCGCGATGGACATGACTGGAACGTTGAACCTGCTCAACCAGCCAAACGTCTGCTCCAGGCTGCGCTGGACTCGCAGCGGCGTCACGAGCCCCATTAGAGGCAGCCCCAGCATCATCACAAGCAGCAAACCGCTGAAGCGCTGGATGGTCTGGAGGGCGGCCTCCCAATCGAAGCTAAATGGCGAAAAATGCACGCCCGAAATAATGGCGATCACCGCCGTCATGATCACGTAGGCCCGGATGGCTTTCATCCAGGGCCTTATTTGTGCCCGCAGCGGAATAAGCACCGCAAGGGAGACGGCCGCCGCGACAGCCAGCCCTGCCCAGCTGTGCTGGAGCAGGATGGTTGTGGCGAGCAAGAGGTACGCGGCGATTAACGCCCGCGGATCGAACCGCGCAGCGAGCGCAGCCGTAGCAGGCGGAGCGGCGGCGGGCGATGCCGACGTAGGCTGAGCCACGGGCGATCCAGCAGCGGGCGGAGCAAATGCGCGCGATGCTTCTGTGAGCGATGCCGTAGTAGGCGAAGCCTGCGGCTCCGCCGCCAGTGCTGCTGCCGATTGCGGTGCAGCAGCACTGGCGGCAGCGGCTTGCAAGGACGGGTGTTCCGCCGTCCTTGCGCCGTGGGCGGCGCGCTGCGCCGCCAGCAGCGCCGCGAGCTCGCGCGGCGCCGGCCACGGCGCGCCGCCTGGCGCAGCCGGCGGCGCAAA